>JBDHLC010000017.1:0-51446 GCA_039586075.1 Gemmatimonadota bacterium
TCCAGGGCGGCGGCCAGGGTGGCCTGGCGGGTCTCCATCCAGAGGGAGGCCTCCGTGGCGTCGGCGCCCAGCAGGTCGCCACCACCCAGCTCGTAGCGGGCGACGCTGGCACGCACCAGCCACTCGTCCACCAGCGCCGAGACGGTGGTGGAGTCCAGGGGGAGGGGTTGGGCCAGGACCAGGAGATCCGCGAGACGCTCCGGGGAAAGGGCCCAGGCCTCAACCGTCGCCACGGGGGTGTCGGGGGCGGACGCGTCGCCGCATCCCGCCACCACGAGAGCCAGTGCAAGGATTCGAGCGGTCTTTCCCATGGGCCTCCTCGGTATCAGGAGGGCCGAATCTACCACGGTGACCGAGGGCAAACCACCAGAGATGGCGCCACGGAAACGTCGCGAGCCGTTCGTTACGCGGCGACCTCCGAGAGAGCTCCTGCAGGGGCGTCAGCGGCGCACAGCCGACCCGGTGGCGAGGGGGCCTGGAAGGGGCGACCCGGTCAGATCGCCCCTCGACCCGTGCCTACCGCCAGTCCCACTCCTCCTCGTCGTTGTGATGCGTGCGCCCGCCCAGTGGAATGCTCACGCCCAACCGGAAGCTCACGAAGTTCGCCTCCGTCCGGTTCGGGAGGAGCGTGATGCTACCGTCGGGGTGGTCCAGGATGTCCCCTTCCCGCAGGTAGCTCGCCACGCCGTTCCGGTGGTACTCCGCTCCCAGGTCCAGGAGGACCGATCCGGGCCCGCCCAGTCGGAAGCGCATGCCCCCGCCCACCCGGGCCGCGGCCACCAGGTCCGAGTAGTGCCGGGTGTCGAAATGGCTCTCGGAGGAATAGTCGTCCGATAGGCTGGACTGGGTGGAGAAGTAGCTGAATCCCACCGTCCCGTAGAAGTACGGGCTCACGGCACCCCGCACGGCCAGCTCGGGACCGATTCCCATGTACGCCACGGTGTTCGTGGTGGTCACGTCCGCTCCGATACGGCACCCGATGGGGGTGGGGAAGCACACGTCGATACGTTCGTGGCCGTACACCATGAACCCGCCGTCCAGCTTCAGGAACACCGGGGAGTTCCGCTCCACAGCGAACCGTACGCCCAACTGCCCACCGATCCCGCCGCCCACGAGCTCACCGAACTGGCCCACCGGGTTCGCGCCCAGCAGGTCCAGGTCCAGGTAGAAGCGCGGCTGTGACGTCTCCCTGTGGATCTCCTGGGCCGCCAGACCATCCGCGGTGGCCACCGCGAGTGCGAGAAGCACCAGGACCACTCTTCGCCTACCCATGGTTCGCATCCATCTCGAAGGGTTCCGGGGCCGTGCACCGACGGCCCTCATGGTTCTTGAAAGCAGGGAGTATGCCAGAGGCGGAGACCCTTGGGAATGGCCAGGGCTGGCGCGTAACTGTCCACCGCCGGTGACACCCGTGTGTGTCGCGTGGACGCTCCTCAGCCGGAAGGGCGCACCCCGGTCCCGAATCCCATGCTCACCCCCAGGCGGAACGTCACGAGGTTCGCTTCGCTCCGGGTCGTCAGGAGGGTGATGCTCCCGTCGGGGTGGTCGATGATGTCCCCCTCGCGCAGGTACTCCGCCACTCCGTTGTGGTGGTACTCACCACCGACGTCGATACGGATGGGTCGGCGTCCCCCCCGTACCAGGAAGCGCCAGCCACCTCCGAACCGGAGGGCGAAGACCGCGTCCGAGAAGTGCTCCGTGGTCAGGAGGCTCTCCGAAACCGACGGACCCGACAGGCTGGAACTGGTGGTGAAGTAGCTGACTCCCACCGTGCCGAAGAGATACAGCCGGTCCCGGGCGAAGCGGAACTCGGGCCCGATGGCGGCGAAGCCGATGTCGTTCGACGTGTTCACCTCCATGCCGATCCGGCATCCGATGGGGGGAGGGGAGCACACCCCGAAGCTCTCTTCTCCATAGGTCAGGAGGCCCAGGTCCACCCTGTACATCCACGAAGACGTCGGCCTGGGGGCCCACCGGCCCACCAGCTCGAACCCCCAGATCCCCTCCACCATCTCTCCGAAGTCGCCCGTCCCGCTTCCGGCGTGGAGCTCCAGGCCTGCCCAGAACCGAGGGGAGGTGAAGGCCGTCTCGGAATCCTGGGCCCGGATAGCGCCAGGGGCGGCGAGGGCCCCCACGATGGCGAGGAGCCATACCGGAGAGGATCGCACGGTGACCTCCGGGGACCGGGACTCGGCCGGTCCGGCGTTCCCGCGCCCGAGTGCCCACCGGGATTGGCGGGCCACGAGCCGGCGGAAGAAGGGGGGGCATCTCCAATATCATGCCCCGAACTGGAACCGCATAGGAGCAGCGGTGCGGTGCGGTGCTACCGGGACCCGCCCAGCCCCAACCTCACCCCGAGCTGAACGGCCACGAGATCGGCGGTGGTACGATGAGTGACGAGGGTCACGCTCCCGTCGGGGTGACTCACCAGGTCGCCCTCTCCCATGTACTCCACGGCGCCATTCCGGTGGAAGACCGCCCCGATATCCAGCAGGACCGGGTTGGGCCCGGGACGAAGTGGGATGCGAACGCCGCCGCCCACGCGGGCCGCGAGAACCGTGTCGTCGTGCCCCTGGTCCACCACCGGGAGGAAGTACTCCAGGGGAGCGTGGAAGGTGGCCGCGGTGCTGAAGACGCTGGCTCCCACGGTGCCGAAGAGGTAGAGGCGTCCATTCAGGAAGTCCGCCTCCGGGCCCACGCCGACGTAGGTGATGTAGTTGGTGATGGTGACCCAGGCGTCCGGATGGCACCCCACCGGTGCGGGAAGGCAGGCCTGACGAGTCTCTTCGCCATACAGGAGAAACCCGAGGTCGAGCTGGACCTGGAAGGGGAGGGAGGGTGTGGGGCGCGCACGGACCGAGGCCTGAACGCCAAAGGCTCCTCCAGCGAGATCGCCGAAATCGCCCAGCCCCCAGCTACCCATGACGTCTCCGCCAAGCCAGAAGCGCGGAGCGTCGACCGTGTTCGTCTCCTCCTGCGCCGCCGAAACGCCTGGCATCAGGATCGCGAGTGCGATCACCATCGGCGGTCCCATCCGAAGTCTGGGCATGGATACCCCATTCCGTGGGGAGGGCCGGCCAACTGGAAAGGCTCGTACCTGGAATCTACCGCGCCGGCGTCCCAGGGGGCGCATCGCCCTTGACCCAAGCCCGAATGCGCACACACTTCTCCACACTTCAACCACCGGGACGTCCATGAACTCCGTACTCGAAGAATTCGCCTGGCGCGGGATGCTCCACGACGCCACCGATGGCGCGGACGAGCACCTCGCCGGGGGGGATCGGGTCTGCTACATCGGCTTCGACCCCACCGCGCCCAGCCTCCACGTGGGGAGCCTCCTCCCCATCATGGGGCTCGTGCACCTGCAGCGGGCGGGGCATCACCCCATTGCGCTGGTGGGGGGCGGGACCGGGCTCATCGGGGATCCGTCGGGCAAGTCGGCGGAACGGCAGCTCCTGACACCGGAGAAGGCCCGGGAGAACGCGGAGGCCATCCACCGGCAGCTGGAGCACTTCCTGGACTTCGAGGTGAAGTCCAACCCCGCCCGGATGCGGAACAACCTGGACTGGCTGGCGAAGCTCCCCATGGTGGACTTCCTGCGGGACGTGGGAAAGCACTTCTCCGTCAACGCCATGCTCCGGAAGGAGTCGGTGCGGCGGCGCCTGGAGAACGAGGAGACCGGGATCAGCTACACCGAGTTCTCCTACCAGCTCCTGCAGGCCTACGACTTCGTGGAGCTCTTCCGGGAAGAAGGGTGCACGGTGCAGATGGGCGGGAGTGACCAGTGGGGGAACATCACGGCAGGGATCGACCTGATCCGCCGGATCGAGGGAGGGCACGCCGTCGGGGCCGTCTTTCCCCTGGTCACCAACTCCTCGGGCACGAAGTTCGGGAAGACCGAGGCCGGCACGGTGTGGTTGGATCCCGAGTGGACCTCACCCTTCCGGTTCTACCAGTTCTGGATCAACACCGACGACGACGACGCGGTCCGCTACCTGCGCTTCTTCAGCCTCCTGGGGCGGGAGACCGTGGACGAGGTGGTGGCAGAGAGCGAAGCGGAGCCGCACCGTCGCCACGCCCAGCGGGCCCTGGCGGAGGACGTGACCCGGCGTGTGCACGGGCAGGGCGGCCTGGCTAGGGCGCAGCAGGCGACCCAGGCGCTGTTCGGCGGCAGCATCCAGGGCCTCGCCGCGGCCGAGATCGCCGACATCTTCTCCGACGTTCCCTCCAGCGAGGTGCGGAAGTCGGAGTTCGAAGGAGAGGGCGTGGGGCTCCTGGACCTACTGGCGGAGTCCGGCCTGGCCACGTCCCGGGGTGACGCCCGACGGAACGTGGAGGGGGGCGGGATCTACGTGAACAGCGTGCGGCAGGAGGATCCCCAGGCCCGGGTCACCCTGGACCGCGCCATCGAGGGACGCTTCTTCGTCCTGCGAAAGGGGAAGAAGAACTACCACCTGGTGGAGGTCGTGTAGCGCCCCCTCAGCGCACGAGGTCGATGAGGTCCTTGGTCACGCTGAGGTTGAAGCCCCACTCGCCGCCCGGCCGGGGCGCCTCGTAGTCCTCGTGGACGGGGAAGACGAACTCGAAGGCCACGTCCATCCCGCTCAGGAGCCCCTCGGTCATCCGGATGTTGAGCCCCAGGGGCAGGTCCACCCGGGTCCCGGAGGAGAAGTAGGGGTCCTGGCCGGGATCCAGGGACGGATCCATCCCCGTGTCCGCGCCCTCGATGCTGCCCCACACCTGGACCCGGGCGCCGGTGGTGACGGCGAAGTTCTCCGTGAGCATGTACTGAGCCCACATGGCTCCGTCGAACTGGTCCCCGTACCGGTAGTCCCGGTCGTTGTCCATGATGCGGAAGCGGGCCTTCACCATGGCGCCCACGGTGGCCTTCTCGTTCTGGATGCTGGCCGACACACCGGGGACCACCGCCAGGGAGCCGGTCCCAAGCTGCATCTCGTAGGGAAGGAGCCGGTTCGTGCCGCTGAGGTCCGGACCCACCTTCTCGATTGAGCCGGTGGGGATCTCCACGCCCCCGATGAGGTGGGCTTTGACTCCGCTGCGGTCCAGGACCGAAACCAGGGCGGCGACCTCCACGTCGGAGATGCCCGACGAGTTGGTATTGGTGAAGACGATCTCGTCTCCCACCTCACGGTCGCGGATGAGCCACCCGGCGGATCCCTGGACCGTGAACCAGTCGGTCAAGCCGAAGCTGGCTTTCAGCATGTGCGCCGTCTCGGTCCGCCCGAAGGGCGCCGCGGCGTAGAAGTCCAGGACGTCCAGGAATTCCAGGGTCTCACCCAGGAGGCTGACGTCCCCGTAGTTCATCTTGTGGAAGCGGTACTGGACCTCCAACTGGCCGCCTTCCAGGATCTTGCTGCCCAGAAGGGCGGCAGGTCCCCGGGCGTCGGGACGGTCGTTGGACCACTCGTATTCGACTTCCTGCGCCGTGATGGGCACGGCGATAACGGACAACACAGCCAAGGCGGCGAGGCTCTTACGGAGCATGCCGGATCCTCCGGACCAGGGAGTGGGATGAACTCTGGGCTGGTTCCAATGTGACGGAGTGGCCCGGCCGAGAACAAGTGTTTCCTATAACGCGGTACAGGCCCGCGTCGACGGATCTCCGCCGGCACCCGGGCCGGAGACCCCATCCTTCGTTCCCAGGATCTCATCCGGGATGCCCCAGGCATCCACCAGATCCAGCGCCACCTCGCGAATCTCCGAGCAGATCTCCGAGACCTGGGCACGGATGGCTCGCGATTTGGGCGGGTCCAGGTAGCCCGCCTCCAGGAACCAGGCGCGGTCGGATTCGAGTCGCTCCAGGGCGTACAGGACGCACAGCTCCCGGAGCGCCTCCGAGGCCCCGGGCGTCGGAGCCCGGGTCATCGCGTCCTGGAAAGCCTCCAACAGGATGCGCTCGGTGTGGGCGATCCCCAGGGTCACCAGGTGGTCCTGGCACTCGTTGAAGGCCTGGAAGGGATCCATCCCGTCTTCCAGCCGAACCTGCAGCCGGCGAGCGGCGGACACCAGGACGCGCTCCTCGCGGTACCGGAAGGCCGCCAGGTGGAACTCCGGATCCCGAAGGTGGTCCGGGTCCGTGCGGCGGGTGGCCACGGGATTGAGCTCGGTGACCCGCGTACCCGCCCGCTCCGCGGCGTAACGGACCCATCCCATGAGCCGCAGATCCCCCATCTCCTCACGGAACTGGGTCAGGAGGCTCTTGGCCGCCAGCTGCAGCAGAACCGTGTTCGCCCCCTCGAAGGTGGCGAAGATGTCCGTATCCGACCGCAGGCGACCGATTCGGTTGGCCGCATCGAAGCCACGCCCACCCATGGCTTCGCGCGAGGCCTGGAGAGCGTCGGCGCAGTGCCACGAGGCCAACGCCTTGAGACCCGCCGCGGTGGCCTCGATCTCCCGCATCTCGTCCCCCGGAATGTCGGATCGCTCCCGTTGTTGGCGCATGGCGTCGGCGTACCGCTCGACGACATTCCGGACGGCGAAGTGGAAGGCGAAAGTGGCGGCGACGCGGGGGAGCAGGAGCCGCTGGTGGACGCGGTAGTCGAGAATGGGTACTTCGGGCCGCCCCTCCGGCCCGAACTGGCGTCGACGGTCCGAATACCGGACGGCGGTGGTGAGACCCACCTTCGCGACGCTCACCGACGCCGCGGCGATGGAGATTCGCCCGCCCACCAGCGTTCCCAGCATGGTGAAGAAGCGCCTGCCGGAGCTCTCGATGGGGCTCCGGTATTCCCCCTCAGGCGTCACGGAGGCGAAGCGGTCCAGGAGGTTCTCGCGAGGCACCCGGACGCCGTCGAACCAGATACGCCCGTTGTCTACGCCGTTGAGCCCCACCTTCGGGCCGTTGTCCTCGATGCGGACTCCCGGGAGCGGTTCTCCCGCACCGTCTCGAAGGGGAACCAGGACCGCGTGCACCCCCCGGGCCTCCCCACCCACCTCCAGCTGCACGAAGACCGTCGCCATTCGTCCGTGCAGGGCGGCGTTCCCGATCCACTCCTTGCCGGCCCCTTCGTGGGGAGTCCGGACCACGAACTCCCGGGTCGCAGGATCATAGACGGCGGTGGTCTCGAGCTCCCGAACGTTCGACCCGTGCCCGATCTCCGTCATGGCGTAGCAGCCGGGGAGCTCCAGGGAGGCGACTCGGGCAAGCAGGCGTCGGTGGTGCTCTTCCGTCCCGAGCTGATAGATGCTCCCTCCCCAGAGGCCGAACTGGACCCCGAACTTGACCAGGATGGAGGTATCGCCCAGGGCCAGGGTCTCGAAGACGGCGATGGCCCGTCCCGGTGCGTCCTCACCACCGTATTCCGCGGGAAAGCCCAGGCCCCCCAGCCCCTCCTCAGCGAGCCGTCGAAGCGCGGCGAGGACCTGACTCCGGTGGGCGGCCCGGTCGATCTCCAGGGGGACCTGGAACTCCGCCTCCTTCAACAGCGCCATCACCTGGGCACGAGTCTCCGCGTGGGGAAGGGACAGGAAGTCCTTCAATCCGGAGGTCGGCGTGTTTGCGCTCATGGGGGCACGGGGGTTGGGAAGGGAAGGGCGCGTCCTCGGGGGGCAGGCTCACTCTGGGGGACCCGGTGGCGCACCGCCAGGGCGCCCGGTAACGCGGCCCCGGACAGCCGCGGGACGGCACCTGGGGGCGGTGAAGGTGCTCTCTCCACGAGCCTGGTGCGGAGGTCGGACTTGACCCCCGCAGCGGGGGGGCACACCCTCCACACTTCCCCGGGAAACGCCCGGCACAGTTCCCCACGACCCCAACGCCATGCCTGCGCCTCTTGTCGGCGTGATCATGGGCTCCCGATCCGACTGGGAGACCATGCAGCATGCTGTCGACATCCTGGAGTCCCTGGAGGTACCGCACGAGGTGCGCGTGGTCTCGGCCCACCGCACGCCGGACCTGCTCTTCGAATACGCCAGCACGGCGGAGGAAAGGGGTCTGGAGGTGATCATCGCCGGCGCCGGCGGCGCGGCGCATCTCCCGGGCATGGTGGCATCCAAGACGGTCGTTCCGGTGCTGGGCGTTCCGGTCCAGTCCCGGGCACTCAATGGGATGGACTCGCTCCTGTCCATCGTCCAGATGCCCGGGGGAATTCCCGTGGGCACGCTGGCCATCGGAAAGGCCGGGGCCACCAACGCGGCGCTCCTCGCCGCCCAGCTCCTGGGCGGCAAGCACCCGGAGATTCGCGAGGCCGTGCGAGCGTACCGGGCCGGGCGGACCGAGACGGTGCTCAACGACCCGGACCCTCGGGTCCCGGCGCCCTGACCCGCTTCCGGACGCGATGATGAGCGCTGAGCGGAGGCCGGGTCCGGACGGGCCGCGTGGGAACAGCAAAGGCGACGGGGCCCGTCCCGAGCCCTCGGTGGAACCCGTGGTGGGCGTCCTGGGCGGCGGTCAGCTAGGGCGGATGACGGCCCTGGCGGGAGTGCCGCTGGGACTCCGGTTCCGCTTCCTGGAGCCCAAGTCGCCCTCCCCGGTGGACTCGGTGGGGGAGGTGGTGCGCGGGCGGTACGACGATCCGGGGGCCCTGGAGCGGTTCGGCCACGGATTGGCGGTGGCCACGTACGAGTTCGAGAACGTGCCGGTGAAGGCGGCCGAGCTCCTGGGACGGGAGACCACCGTGCATCCCGCTCCGGCGGCGCTGGAGATGGCCCAGGACCGGCTCCGCGAGAAGGACGGGTTCACACGCTTGGGAATCCCCACCAATCCGTACCGTCCGGTGGACACCCGGGAGGAGCTCGAGGCGGCCCTGGAAGAGCTGGGGCAACCCGCCATGCTGAAGACCCGGCGGATGGGCTACGACGGAAAGGGCCAGGCCCGGATCATGGACCCGTCGGACCTGGACGCCGCGTGGGAAAAGGTGGGTGGGGTTCCGCTCCTCCTGGAGTCCTTCGTGGACTTCTCGCGGGAGCTCTCCCTGGTGGCGGTTCGGGGCCTGGAGGGCGAGTTCGTCGCGTACCCTCTCGTCGAGAACGTGCACACCCGGGGGATCCTCCACCGGACCACCGCCCCGGCGCCGGGCCTGGACCCCGACCTGCAGGAGCAGGCCGAGGCGAGCGTTCGCCGACTGATGGAGGAGCTCTCGTACGTGGGGACCATGGCGGTGGAGTTCTTCGAAGTGAACGGCGGGCTTCTGGCGAACGAGATGGCTCCCCGCGTCCACAACTCCGGTCACTGGACCCAGGACGGGGCGGTCACCAGCCAATTCGAGAACCACCTGAGGGCCATCCTGGGCCTGCCCCTGGGCAGCACCGACGCCCCGCAATCGACGGTGATGCTGAACCTGCTGGGGGAGCTTCCCCCGGTAGAGGCCGTCCTGCGCGAGCCGCTGGCCCACCTTCACCTGTACGGGAAGTCCCCCCGTCCCGGCCGCAAGATCGGCCACGTCAACGTGGTGGCGGATACGGTGGAGGAGGCCATGGAAGTGGTGGCGCGGATCGAGGCCGCCCTGCCTCCCGGCGCCGGCCCCGTCTGAGGACGAGCCACTTCCTCCGGTCGTTCGCGACCCGGCCCCAGTGGCCCCCCCCGCGCCGAGCGCGACGGCGCTGCTCCCCCTCCACGGGTCGGTGCCACCCGGTTGAAACTAGCAATGCTAGTTCTCCGTAGGGTCCGCCGAAGCGACTCCGGCCGTCCCGCCTGGATGGGGGCACGGCCCACTCGACCGGATACGGTGAGCATGGCGAAAGAGACCCTGGGTGAGTTCGAACACCACGTCCTCCTGGCGACCCGTCGGTTGGGGAACGGCGCCTACAGCGCGGCCATCGTGGAGGAGCTGGAAGACGTCACCGGACGCGAGGTGGCGCCGGCGGCGGTGTACATCGCCCTCCGGAGGCTGGAGGAGGGAGGGCTGGCCCACTCCCAGCTCCGGCCCCCACCCGAGGGCGGCCGGGCACGACGGTACTTCGAGCCGACATCCCAGGGTCTGGAGCTCATGCGGGAGTCGCGGCGCCGATTCGAGGCCCTCTGGGATGGCCTGACCGCGGGCGGGGGGAAGGGATGACACGCCCGCCGAGCTGGCTTCGCCGACTGGTGGCGGGCCGCATTCCCCGGGCCGACCGGGAGTGGGTCCTGAGGGACCTGGACGACCTCTACGCCCGCCGGGTCGCCCGGCACGGTCCCCGTGCGGCCAACCGGTGGTACGTCCGCCAGGTGGGCTCCTTCTGGGCTCGGGTGCAGGCGCACCACGTGAGGAGCGCCGGTCGCGCGCTCTCCGACCCCCGACTCTTTGCGGAGATGCTCTCCATGGACCATCTGCTCATGGACCTGAGGTACGCCCTTCGTCGTCTGGGTGGCACCCCCGGATTCACCCTGGTGGCGATCCTCTCCCTGGCCCTGGGGATCGGGGCCAACACGGCGATGTTCAGCGTGGTGAACACGGTCCTCCTCAAGGAACAGCCCTTCGCCGATCGCGATCGGCTCGTGGAGGTCTACACCTCCGAGGCCGACGGCTTCGCCCACTCCACTTCCTCCGTGCCGGACTACCTGAATCTGCGAGAGGAGGTGGACGCGTTCGACGCCGTGGTGGCCACCCGCACCTTCCTGGCTCGGTACGACCGGGGTGAGCGGCCCGAGCTGGCCTTCGGGGAGCTCGTGTCGTGGGACTACTTCCAGGAGCTGGGGATTCCCATGACGCTGGGACGGTCCTTCCGGCCCGACGAAGACGCCACGCCGGGGGTGGGGCAGGTGGCCATCCTCGGGTACAAGACCTGGGTCAACGACTTCGGATCGGACCCCGGGGTCGTGGGAGGGACGGTCACGCTCAACGGGTACCCGTTCACGGTGATCGGCGTGGCGGGCGAGGCGTTCAACGGGACCATCCCCGTGCTCTCCACGGGCTTCTTCGCCCCGCTCACCATGACCAACGAGCTCATGGGCGGCCTGGGGACGAACCAGTACGACCGCCGGGGCAGCCGCTCGCTCTTCGTGAAGGCGCGGCTGTCGGAGGGCGTGACGGTGGAGCAGGCGAACCAGGCCCTGGCCGCTTTCTCGCGGGGACTGGAGGAGCGGTGGCCGGAGACCAACGAGCTCCGGTACATGTCGGCGCTCCCTGTGAGCGAAGTGTCTCTCCACCCCTTCGTGGACCGGATCCTGGTCCCGGTGGCGGGCCTGCTCCTGGTCGTCGTGGGGATCGTGCTCCTCATCGCGTGCGCAAACCTGGCTTCGTTCCTCCTGGCCCGCGCGGAAGATCGGCAGAAGGAGATCGCGTTGCGCCTGGCCCTGGGCTCGGGGCGAGGCCGGCTGGTACGGCAGCTCCTGGTGGAGACCGTCTTGCTGGCCTCCCTGGGTGGGGTCGCCGGTCTCCTCCTGGCCCGTTGGACGCTGGACCTTCTTCTATCCTTCCAGCCGCCGCTCCCGGTTCCCGTGAGCTTCGTCGTGGAGCTGGACGGATCGGTCCTGGCCTTCACTGCCGCCGTCTCCATCGTGGCTGGCGTGCTGTTCGGGTTGGCGCCGGCGCTGCAGGCCACACGGCCCGACCTCGCACCCACCCTGAAGGACGCGGGAAGACGCCCCGGAAGGGCGGGCCGGTACAGCCTTCGAAACAGCCTGGTGGTCACGCAGGTGGCCTTCTCGTTCCTCCTGCTCATCGGCGCCGGCCTCTTCATCCGGAGCCTCCAGAAGGCACAGGCCATCGATCCGGGATTCGACACCTCGCCGGCAGCCATGGTCTGGCCTCTGCCCGAGCTGGCGGGGTACGAATCGTCCGAGGAGGTCGTGGCCTACTTCCGCACGGTCCGGGACCGGCTCCTGGCCGACCCCCAGATCGACGCGGTGGCCATGGCCAGTCGGCTGCCCCTTGGGAGCGAGATCCAGACCAACGGCTACGAGATTCCCGGAAACCCGTCGGATACGCCCGACGGCGACTGGGACCTGGACGACACCACCGTCATGCCCGGGTACTTCGAGACCATGGGGGTTGAGATCCTCCAGGGCCGGAGCTTCCGCGACGAAGATCTCGATGGGGAGCGGGTCGTGGTGGTGAGCCAGGCCTTCGTTGACCGCTTCTACCGAGGTGAGGACGTCCTGGGGCGGACCATCTCGTATCCGGGCAGCTCGGATCCCTTCCGAATCGTCGGCGTGGCCCGCGACACCAAGGTGCGGAGCCTGGGTGAGGCACCCCGTCCATTCATCTACCACACGCCCTGGCCGGGATTCATTCCGGGGATGCAGGTAGTGGTGCGGGGAAGCCTTCCGGGGGCGGGGCTGCTGGCCCTGACCCGGGGGATCATGGACGAGGTGGATCCGGACATGGTGATGTTCTCCGCAAAGACCATGAACGAGCACCTGGCCCTCATGCTCTTTCCCCCGCGGATGGCGGCATTCTTCCTGGGGGTTTTCGGGGGGCTGGCGCTGCTCCTGTCGGGGATCGGCATCTACGGCGTGGTCAGCCACGCGGTGGCCCGCCGAACCCACGAGATGGGGATCCGTCTCTCACTGGGCGCCACGGCCAGGGACGTGGTGGTCATGTCGGTGGGAGGCGGGATGCGCCTGGTGGCGGTGGGGGCGGTCATCGGCGTGGTTCTGGCCGGGACCGTGACGTGGCTCATCTCCGGGTACCTCTACGGGATCTCCAGCACCGACGTGGTCACCTTCCTGGCGATACCCGTCCTTCTGACGGGCGTGGCGCTGGTGGCGGCGTTCGTGCCCGCTCGGCGGGCTTCCAGGGTGGATCCGGTGCGAGCGCTGCGCTCGGACTGACCGGCGCACTCCGTCCATCCGCGTGGGGGTTGCCAGGGTACGCACCCCTTGAGGAAGACAGGGTTTCCGCACTATCCTTCCGCGACCCGAATTCATTCCGACGCCGTTCCGGGCTCACACTCGGAACGGCGTCGCGCTTTACATCGAACCGGGGTCATTCCACCCCACCTGGAGTGCAGGACCATGCTGGACGAGATCCGCGAGAGAATCGAGTCGGAGATCGAGAGCCTCACGCACGAGCTGACCGTCGAGCTCCCAGACCGCATCAACAAGGCCGTGGAGCTGGGAGACCTGCGTGAGAACGCCGAGTACAAGTTCGCCCTGGAACGGCAGCAATTCGTCCAGGCACGGATCGGTCATCTGCAGACCCGCATGTCCGAGCTCTCCCGCATCGACGTGACCGCCATGCCCGTGGACCGGGTGGGCTTCGGCTCCAAGGTGAAGGTGATGGACTTCCACATGGAGGAGGAGGTGGAGTTCACCATCGTCGCGGGTGACTTCATGGATCTGGACTCGGGCCAGGTCTCGCTGGCCTCCCCCATCGGGCGGGGCCTGACCGGCGCCCGGGAGGGAGAGGAAGTGGTGATCTCCCTGCCGGTGGGTGACCGGACGTTCAAGGTCCTGAAGCTGAGCACCCTGCCGCAGCAGCTGGGGGTCGAGGACGAGGGCTGAGGCGAGCGTCTCAGTCCGGCGGGGTCCCGTCTCCGTCCACCAGCACCGGCGCGTCGACTCTGCGGGCCCGTTCGTAGCCGCCGCGCACCAGCCCTTCCAGGCGGAAGCCGGGATCGGTCCGGCTCACGAGGGCCCGAACCCGAGCCAGGAGCGAATCCCGGGCGAGGAGTGATTCCGGACCCGCCACCAGGATCTTCTGGCGACGAAGCGGGACGTCGAGGAGCACGACTTCCGGGAAGACGTCCTGGTAGGTCGCCACCATGGCGTCGTACTCGGGGAGGGTGGTGTGCAGGTTGCCCAACACGGCGCCGTTCGGCGCGAGTGACGTCGCCACCGCCTGGAGGAACTCTCGGGTGGCGAGGGACGGCGGAATCCGACTCCCGGAAAATGCGTCCAGCATCACAAGGTCCCAGCTCCCGGGCACGGAGGCCTCGATGAAGGCGCGCCCGTCGTCCACGTGCACCTGCAGGAGCGAGTCGGTCCGGAAGTCGAACCACTCCCGGGCCACCTCAACCACCCGGGGCTCCAGCTCCACGACCTGGATGTGCGCCTCCGGAAGGAGCCAGCGGGTGTACCGGGGCATGGCCCCACCGCCGAGACCCACGAAGAGGACCCGGCCGTCCGCGGGCACCAGCGCCAGACCGGCCATGGCAACGCGGGTGTAGGGGAGCTCGAGCCGCTCCGGGTAGCTCGGGTGGAGCGCGGTCTGCCGTCCGCGCCCGGATCCGAGGTACAACTCCCGCACACCATCCGACCGTTCCACGATCCGGATCCGGTCGTCTCCGGTTCCTTCCTGAAACACCACCTGGGGCCGCCGGACGACCACCACCGACCCCACCAGGAGGGTCAGGGCGAGGAGCGCGAGGGTGCGGAAACGCGGCATGGGTGCGGCGGGACTCGGCAGGGCGATGGAGGGGGGGGCGACCATCATGCAGAACCCCGGGACGGCTGAAGGGGTTCGCGGGCGCAAGCGGACTCGGTCCGCCCTATCCCGCGTGGGAAAGAAACGCCCGCTCTCGGGTATCCGACGCTCCCGCGCCCGGAACAGGGGGCCCAGAGGGTCCCCGGGGCGTTCGCGGGCCCGCCGTTTTCCGCTCCTCTCCACCCCCACCGACGTGCTCTCGAATCCAACCCCGGCGCCGGATGTCGTCCTCTCCCTGCGGGGCCTCCGGAAGGGTTACCAGGAGGGTGGCCGCCGCCACGACGTGTTGCTCGACGCCACGGCCGAGATCCGTCGCGGCGAGTTCGTCGTCCTACTGGGCCCCAGCGGAAGCGGAAAGTCGACGCTCCTGAACGTGGTCAGCGGCATCGACATCCCTGACCAGGGCACCGTGGAGGTCGCCGGCGTGGACCTGACGGCCCTCTCGGAGAAGGAACGGACCCTCTTCCGGCGGCGGCACCTGGGGTTCGTCTTCCAGTTCTTCAACCTTCTGCCGACCCTCACGGTGCTGGAGAACCTGCTCCTCCCCCTGGAGCTGAAGGGGACGGTGGCCAGCGGAGACGCGGCCCGGGCTCAGGGCCTGCTGGAGCGGGTGGGCCTGGGTGACCGGGGCAGGACCTTCCCGGACCGCCTGTCCGGGGGAGAGCAGCAGCGCGTGGCTCTGGCCCGCGCACTGGTGCACGAGCCGGACCTGATCCTGGCCGACGAGCCCACCGGAAACCTGGACCCGGACACGGGGGAGCGGGTGCTGGAGCTGCTGGACTCGTTGGTCCGGGAAGACGGCCGCACGCTTCTGGCGGTCACCCACTCCCGGGAGCTGGCCGCCCGGGCGGACCGGATCCTGCGGCTGGATCACGGCCACCTCCTGGAGGACCCCCGGCCAACCGGCCCGGGGCCCACCGGAGCGGAAGCGGCCTCGCAGGAGGCGGAAGGTCCCGATCCGGCCGAACCCGTGGTGCGCGAGCCGTGAGCCTCCTGCGAAGGGCCTCCCTGCGTTTCCTTTCCCGGCACCCGGGGCAACTGGCCCTGACCGTTGCCGGCGTGGCCATGGGCGTGGCCGTTGTGGTGGCCATCGACCTGGCCATCCAGAGTGCGCGCCAGGCCTTCCGGGTTTCCACGGAGACCGTCGCGGGTCGCGCCACACACCAGATCGACGGAGGCCCCGGAGGGATCCCCGACTCGGTCTTCACGGAACTACGGGTCGACCTGGCGCTGCGGGAATCCGCCCCGGTTGTGGAAGGCTTCGCGCTGAGCTCCGAGCTGCCCGGCCGGGCTCTGCGGATCCTGGGCGTGGATCCCTTCTCCGAGGCGCCCTTCCGGCCCTACCTCGCCCCGGGGGACGGGGAGCTGGACATCGGCGTCCTGCTCACCGAGCCCGGCGCCATCCTCCTCTCCCGGGAGACCGCCGCAGCGGCGGGGGTCGTTCCCGGCGATGGGCTGCCCATGACGGTGGGAGGCCGCCGGGTCCAGCTGCGTGTGGTGGGCGTGCTGAACCCGGACGGAGAGCTGGGCCGGCAGGGCCTGCGCGACCTGGTGCTGACGGACGTCTCCACCGCGCAGGAGATCCTGGAGATGCCGGGCCGACTCTCCCGCATCGACCTTGTGGCGCCGGCGGGGGAGGACGGCGAGACGCTCCTGGCCCGCGTCGAGGAGATCCTCCCCGGGGGCGCCCTACTGCGGGGGACGGGAACGCGCACCGCGCAGATGGCGGGGATGCTGGCGGCCTTCGACCTGAACCTGACGGCGCTGAGCCTGCTGGCCCTGGTCTTCGGGATGTTCCTCATCTACAACGCCATGACCTTCTCCGTGGTCCAGCGGCGAGAGCTCCTCGGGGCGCTCCGGGCTCTCGGGGTCACGCGCGGGGAAGTGCGGCGGATGGTCCTGGGGGAGGCCCTCCTCACCGGGGTGGTGGGGAGCCTGCTGGGGTTGGGGCTGGGCGTCCTCATGGGCCGGGGCCTCGTGAGGCTCGTGACGCGCACCATCAACGACCTCTACTTCGTGGTGTCGGTGGAGTCGCTGGCCATCCCGGCGACGGTGCTCCTGAAGGCCGGCCTGATGGGAGTGGTGGCCACGCTGCTGGCCGGACTGCCGGCCATTCGCGAGGCGGTCAACGCCCCGCCCAGGGCGACGCTCACCCGGTCGATGGTGGAGGACCGGACCCGGCGTCTCGTTCCACGGGCCGCGCTGGCCGGGCTCGGTCTCTTCCTGGCGGGGGGAGCGCTGGTGCTGATTCCGTCCCGCAGCGTGCCTCTGAGCTTCGGGGGACTCTTCGGACTCCTCCTGGGGATGGCGCTCCTGACGCCCCTGGCCACCGTGGGCTTCGTCCGGCTGCTCATGCCGGTGCTCTCGCGGGCCGTTGGCATCCTCGGCACGCTCGCGGCGAGGGGCGTAGTGGCCTCCCTGAGCCGCACGGCGCCGGCGGTGGCGGCGCTGGTGGTGGCGGTGTCCGTGACGGTGGGGCTGGGCATCATGATCTCCTCCTTCCGGGGAACCGTGGTGCGGTGGCTCGACCACACGCTTCAGGCGGACGTATATCTCTCGCCGCCCGCTCCCATGGCTTCCAGGGCCGAGGGGGCATTGTCCGACGGTCTCGTGGGGCGGCTGAGGGGCGTACCCGGAGTGGAGGGGATCTCCACCTATCGGGGGGTCACCGTGCCCACCCCGGAAGGGGACGTCCGGCTGGTGGCGCTGGACCTCGACCCCAGGGGCGAGGACGCGTTCCGGTTCCTGGAGGGGGATCCGTCGACGGTGTTCGGCCGCTTTCGGAGTGGGGAGGCACTCCTGGTCTCCGAGCCGTTCGCCTACCGGCGGGGTCTCCAGGTGGGGGACTCCGTCTCCATTCCAGGCGAGGCGGGGTCGGTCTCCCTTCCCATCGGGGCGGTGTTCAGCGACTACGGCTCGGACCAGGGCGTGGTGATGATGGGACGCACGGCGTACGACCGACTCTTCGCCGACCGGAGGATCACCTCCCTGGGCTTCTTCCTGGCTCCGGGAGCGGACTCCGAGGCGGTCCTGGCCGAGCTACGGGCTCGGGTGGGCGGGGAGGACGCGGTGGTGATCCGCTCCAACCGTTCGCTCCGGCAGGCCTCGCTGGAGGTGTTCGACCGGACCTTCGCCATCACCGCCGTCCTGCGGGCGCTGGCCTTCACGGTGGCGTTCATCGGCGTCCTGAGCGCGCTCATGGCCCTGCAGCTGGAGCGCGGGCGCGAGTTGGGAGTGCTTCGAGCCAACGGGCTCACGCCCGGACAGGTCTGGACGCTGGTGACGACCCAGACCGGAATCATGGGGGTGGTGGCCGGAATCCTGGCGGTGCCGGCGGGGCTGGTGCTGGCGGCGGTCATGATCTTCGTGGTGAACCGGCGGTCGTTCGGGTGGACGCTCCAGATGGAGCTCGGTCCGGACCTGATTCTGCAGGCCGTGGGGCTGGCGGTGGTGGGCGCGTTGGTGGCGGGGCTGATTCCGGCGTGGCGGATGAGCCGCACTTCCCCCGCCCTGGCCCTAAGGGAAGAGTAGGAGGATCGACCGGTGAGAATGCTTAGGAGCGGGTGGCCGGTGGCGGGCCTGATCCTCCTCGCGCTGGGTGCGGGGATCTACTTCCTGTCTCGTGCCGGAGGGGCGGGAAACGAAGAGGTCCGGGCCACCATGGACCTGGCGGAGGCCATGGGGGCCGCGGACACCACGGGGTACGCCCTGGCCCTGGAGCCCCGGAAGTTCGTCTTTCCGTCGGACCACGGTCCCCATCCCGACTTCCGGACCGAGTGGTGGTACGTGACCGCCAACCTGGAAGGGGTGGACGGGCGCCGGTTCGGGGTGCAGTTCACCCTCTTCCGGAGCGCGCTGGCTCCGGCGGGAAGGGAGCTCGTTATGCCGGAGGGGGACGACCCTCCGGTTCGGTTCCCTGGAACGACCGCCAACTCGGGGGAAGCCTCACCCTGGTCCACCCGGCAGGTCTACATGGGGCACCTGGCGGTGACGGACGTGCGGGGCGACGCCTTCCACGAGGCCGAGCGCTTCACCCGGGGATCCACCGGCCTGGCCGGGGGGACGGCGGACCCGCTCCGGATCTGGATGGACGACTGGAGCCTGCGCGGCGGCGGTGCGGTCGATCCCGACGCCCCCACCGCCGGGCCCGTGTTCCCTCTCACCGTGCGGGCGGATGCGGACCCGGTGGCGGTCCAGCTGGAGCTCACCCCCGCCAAGCCTCTGGTGCTACAGGGTGAGCGAGGCCTCTCGCAGAAGGGACCCGAGCCCGGAAACGCGTCGTTCTACTACTCCTTCACCCGTCTCGAGGCGTCCGGCACCGTAACGGTGGACGGAGTCCCTCATCCGGTGACCGGCTCCGCCTGGCTGGACCGGGAGTGGAGCACCAGCGCCCTCTCGGATGAGCAGGTGGGGTGGGACTGGTTCGCCCTCCAGCTCGAGGACGGCCGTGACCTCATGGTCTACCGCCTGCGTCGCGCCGACGGGACCACCGATCCTCTCAGCGAGGGCGTTCAGGTCCTGCAGGACGGTACGGCGCTGCGCCTGGAGGCCGGTGACTTCGTCCTCACGGAGCTGGGACGCTGGCGGAGCCCCCTGGACGGCACGGTCTACCCCTCCGGCTGGAGGATCCAAGTTCCGGACGAAGGGCTGGACCTGGAGGTGATCCCCGTCAGGGAGGACCAGGAGCTCAACGTCTCGGTACGATACTGGGAGGGAGCCGTGGACGTCCGGGGAATCGGAGCCTCGGAGGGGGTCGCCGGCCGGGGCTACGTGGAGCTCACGGGGTACAGCCCCGATGCCGACCGGGACCGGGAGGCGGGGTCGGCCCGTTTCAAGCCCACGGGCTAGACGCGGCGCCGCCGCAGGCGGAACCCGCCGGGGGTCACACCCCGGCCAGCACTTCCGTCATCCACCGGCGCGCGTCTTCCATCTCCTCCGGGTCGATCCAATGCCCGATGGGGAAGTCCCGGACGTCCAGCTTCGCCCCGGCCCGCTGGAGCCGCGCGCGACCGCGCTCCGCCAGGAGGAAGGGAATGTTGGGATCCCGCTCACCGTGACCCCAGAAGAAGGGGGTCTCACCCACGGACTCAGGGGTCACCGGGACGGTGGGATCGTCCACCACGAAGCCCGAGAAGTTGAGCACGCCCGCCACACGCCCGGGGCGGGTGAGGGCGTATGCGATGCTGGTGGTCCCCCCCTGGGAGAAGCCTCCCAGGAAGACGGGCCCCGGCTCCACCGGCAGGAGATCCGGCAGGCGCTCGAAGAGGTCGTCCAGGGCCTCCAGGCTGGTGGCCAGCGTCTCGGCGATCACCCGGTCTTCTCCGGCATACCGGTACCAGGCCCACCCGGGGCCGTACCCCCAGGGTCCGCCGGGGTGGGGCGCCTCCGGGGTCAGGAGGATGGTTCCCCCGGGCAGGCCGGGCCGGAGCCCCTGCAGATCCCGCCGGTCCGCTCCCCGGCCGTGGAGGAGGATAGCCAGCGGTGCGCCGTGGGAGACCCCACCGGGTGTCTGCAGCACGTACTCCAGCGACGGGCTCACGACACCACCTCCACCGTCTCGGGAAGGGGCGTCAGCGCCGCTTCGATCTCCGAGCGGCGAGGCTCGAGCCACGCCGGGAGCTTCAGCACCCGGCCCAGCTCCTCCGGGTCCTCGTCCACCGCAAACCCGGGGCCGTCGGTGGCCAGCTCCACGAGGAGCCCGTCCGGAGCCCGGAAGTAGATGCTCTCGAAGTACTGCCGGTCCTGGACCGGGGTCACCTGGATTCCCCGGGAGAGGAGGTGGTCCCTCCACTCCTCCTGCTCCTCCCGGTCCCGTGTGCGGAAGGCGACGTGATGCGTCTGCCCCGCTCCCGGACGGGCGCCATAGTCGGAGCCGGGCCAGGCGAACAGCGTCATGGCCGAGTGAGCTCCCACCTCCCCTCCGTCGTACCGGGCCCAGAACCAGTGCTCCGTCTTCCCGTCGTCCTGGTTCAGCGTCTTCTTGACCAGGGGAAGGCCCAGCACGTCGGCGTAGAAATCGTGGGCGGCCCCGATGTCGTTGGTGATCCCCGTGATGTGGTGGATTCCCTGGAGCCGCATGTCCGGGCCGATCTCCCGCACCGGCTCCGGATGGTTCAGCGCCTGAATGGCGTTGGCGTCCCGCCCTTCCGGCAGGCGATCCACCGGGGGAATCACCAGTCGCTGGCCCAGGGCGTCGGCGGGCTCGTCGATGGCGTACCCGGGGCCCGCGGTGGCGATCTCCAGGACCTGGCCGTCGGGGTCGGCGAAGTAGATGCTGCGGAAGTAGCCCCGGTCCAGGGGGCCGCTCACGCGGACTCCGGCGTCTTCCAGGCGGCGCTTCCACTTGAGCTGCGCCTCCGGCGTCTCGACGCCCAGGGCCAGGTGGTGGATGCCGCCCACTCCCCAGTGGCCGCGGCGCGCGTTCGGCCACTCGAAGAACGTCAGGATGGTGCCGGGCTTCCCGCCTTCGTCACCGAAGTACAGGTGGTAGGAACCGGGGTCGTCGAAGTTCACGGTCTTCTTCACCAGGGGCAGCCCCAGCAATCCGCCGTAGAAGGCGAGGGTGCGGGGAGCGTTGGTGGAGACCATGGTGATATGGTGGAACCCGAGGGTCTTCGGTCCGCTCATCGTCGTTCGTCGGAAGGGGGTATGGGAGTGGGGACGCCATGGCGAACCCGCCAATAGTTTAAACTTGAAACGATATCGCGCAAGCCCCCTCGTGAGGGCTCTGTCGGACCCGTACGCCCCTGATCCGTTGGGGTCGTGACCCCGACGACGCCCCGCACCGTCCGGACGTCGGTTGCATGACGACGGGGCGCAGGCGCATCTTGGCGGCCGCCTCGGACCTCACATCCCCTCCACCATTCACCGTCCCATGATCACCGTTCGCAAGTTCACGCCCGCGTTGGCCGTTCTCACCTTGGCCTGGGGCTGCGCCTCCGCAGCAGCCGCCTCTTCGGCCGCCGCTCCGGCCGCGGCCACCGAGATGACCGCCGCTGCCGCCGAGATGACCGCCGCTGCCGCCGAGAGTGGCGTGGAAGCGCTGTACACCGCGGGTCAGGCGCGCCGTGGAGAGGCGGTCTACGACCGGGTGTGCCTGGAGTGCCACACCAGGACGGAATTCCGGGAGCGCCCCTTCCTGTTCGCGTGGGAAGGGACATCGGTGGGACAGGTCTACCGGTACATCGCCGAGAACATGCCCGACGACGGGCCCGGGTCTCTTCCCGAGTCTTCCTACCTGGACGCCATGGCCTACATCCTGGAGATGAACGGCTATCCGGCGGGGGATTCGGAGCTGACGGCCGACGTGTCGCGCATGGACTCGGTCCCCTTCGAAGGGCACGGCTCGTCCCGCCCCTGAACCGCCGGGGACGCACCGCGGACCGGGGCGCCCCGGCCCCGCACCCCGATCGTCGGCCCCCCTGGGGACGCGGCGCACGTCGGAGACATGCAGATCGCCGGACCCTGGCGTGACGCCGCGGCGGTGCCCCACCCACACCACTGGAGTGAAACCAGAATGAAGTCGATCCACCGAAGCGCACTGCCACTCCTGGCACTGCTGTGGGCTGCTCCCAGCTCCGCCCAGACGACCGGGACGGAGCAGGGAGAGTGGCGCTACTGGGGCGCGGACGAGGGGAGCAGCCGGTACACGGCCGCCGACCAGATCACCGCGGCCAACGCCGCCCAGCTGGAGGTCCAGTGGCGCTGGTGGGCGGCCAACTTCGGCCCCGAGGTCGACTACATCTACCGGGGTACCCCCATCAAGGTGGGAGACCGGCTCTACACGGTTGCGGGGCAGCGGCGGACCGTCGTCTCCATGGACGCCGGGACGGGCGAGACCCTCTGGATGTGGCGCATGAAGGACAATCCGCGCTGGCAGGCGTCGACCCGGAAGAACTACGGAAAGGGGGTGGCCTACGCCCAGGTGGACGGCCGCGAGGTGATCTACGTCATCACGCCGGGCTACTACCTGGTGGCGCTGGATGCCGACACCGGACAGCCCATCCCCCATTTCGGGCTCAACGGCATCGTCGACCTCCACCTGGGGATGGGTCCCTACCCCGTGGATCCCGACCGCGGGATCCTGGATTCCGGAGACATCACCGCCTCCTCGCCGCCCATCGTGGTGAACGGCGTCGTGGTGGTGGGGAATTCCCACGACCGGGGCTACTACCCGGAGAGGAAGGAGAACGTCCCGGGCCATGTCCGCGGGTACGACGCGAAGACCGGGGAGATGCTCTGGCGGTTCAACGTGCTGCCCCGGCCGGGCGAGTTCGGGCACGACACCTGGGAGGACGACGCCTGGACCTTCACCGGCAACATCTCGGCGTGGGCGCCGCTCTCGGCGGACTCGGAGCGTGGACTGGTGTTCATCCCCACGGACACGCCCACCAACGACTACTACGGCGGCCACCGCCCCGGCGGGAATCTCTTCGGGACTTCCCTCATCGCGCTGGACGTAGAGACGGGCGAACGCGTCTGGCACTTCCAGATGGTCCACCACGACGTCTGGAACATGGACAATCCGGACGCACCCCACCTGGTGGACATCACGGTGGAGGGTCAGGAGATCCCGGCCGTGGCCGCCGTGACCAAGCAGGGCTTCACCTACGTGTTCAACCGGGAGACGGGAGAGCCGGTCTGGCCCATCGAGGAGCGAGCGGTGCCCCAGTCGGATGTCCCGGGGGAGCAGACGGCGCCGACACAGCCGTTCCCCACCAAGCCCGCACCCTTCGAGATGCAGGGGATGAGTGAGGACAATCTCATCGACTTCACCCCCGAGCTGCGCGCTCAGGCGGTGCGCATCGCCAGCCTGTACCGGATGGGCCCGATGTTCACGCCGCCGTCCCTTTGGGAGCACCCGGATGGCACCAACGGCGCCTTCGTCGTGCCCGGCGCCAACGGAGGCGCGAACATCCCCGGGGGCGCGGCCGTGGACCCGGAGACGGGGATCCTGTACGTGGCCTCCCAGCGGGGCCACAGTGTCATCTCCCTCATCCCCGGTGACCAGCGAGGGGAGGTCCTCGGGGGCGAGGATTCCAACATGAACTACGTGTCCCGGGGGCCCGGCGGAATCGGCGGGCCTCAGGGGCTGCCACTCCTGAAGCCCCCGTACGGCAGCATCACCGCCATCGACCTGAACACCGGCGAGCACCTCTGGCAGATCCCCAACGGCGATACGCCGGAGAGCCTCCGAAACCACCCGGCGCTGCAGGGCGTCGACCTGCCGAGGACCGGGAAGGACGCCCACGCGAACCTTCTGGTTACGAAGACCCTCCTCTTCTACGGGGAGGGGCGAGGCGGCGATCCTCTTCTGCACGTGGTGGACAAGGCCACCGGGGAGGAGATCGCCACCATCGAGCTTCCGGCGCCCACAACCACTGCGCCCATGAGCTACGTGCACCAGGGCCGCCAGTTCATCGTCCTGGCGGTGGCGGGCGACGGAGAGCCCGCCCAGCTGGTGGCGCTGGCCCTCCCCGAGGGCGGGTAGAGGGGAGCCGTGATGCTCCGGGTGCCCCTGGTGGGGATGCTCGTCGGGGCGGTGCTCGGGGTGGGAACCCGTACGCCTCCCCTTCAGGCCCAGGAGCCGACTCCCCCACTGGTACCGGACGAGCTGCTCGTCCGGTACGAGTACCAGGGGCGGCGGGCGTACGGCCGCGTCGATGGCGGGTTGATCCGGGAGCTCCCCGGCACCGACATCTTCACGGCCGCGGTGAGCGCTCCCACCGGCCGCAACTATCTGCTCGGGAGCGTCCGGCTGGTGCAGCCCCTGGAGCCAGAGCTCGTGGAGAAGGTCCTGGGGGTGGCCCTCAACTCGCCGGTTCCGGGAGGGAGCGGGCGGGTCCCCCATCCCCGGTGGTACGCCATGTTCCCGTCGAGCCTGAACGGGCACGAGGGCGACGTGGAAATCCCGGAGGAGGCCCGCAACCTGACCTACGCCGGTGGGCTTGTGGTGATCATCGGACGGGAGGGGCGGCACATTCCCGTGGCCGAGGCCGGCGCGTACGTGTGGGGGGTCACCATCGGGAACGACATCTCCGAGATCAGCTGGTACGGGGAGCGGCTCGGGCCCGGCGAGCCGGGGCGGATCCCGGCAAGGGCGTCGGACGGATGGGCCCCGCTGGGGCCCTACGTCGCCCGGGGCGTGGACTACGAGAGCCTGCGGGTGGTCACCCGGCTGAACGGTGAGGTGGTGCAGTCCGGGCGGGCCGGGGAGCTGGTGACCCCCATTCCGGAGCTGATCTCCAACATCTCGCGCTACATCACGCTGAAGCCCGGTGACCTGATCTTCGTGGGCACCGTTCCGTACCGGGAGGGAGCCCGCCGGGTGCTGAGGCCCGGCGACCAGGTGGAGGTGGAGATCGAAGGGCTCGGAGTCCTGAGGAATCGAATCGTCCCCATGCAGTCCGGCCCGGGAGGGCATCCATGAGGGAGAAGCACGTGAAGGCGGACCAGAAGAAGAAGACCGAAGATCCCGCATGCCTGGACCGGCGGCGCTTCCTGGGAGTGGCCGGCGCCGGCGCCGGAGCCATGGCGCTGGGGGGCGCGTCCGACGCCCTGGCGGGAGAGCCCCGTGACCCCGGTTCGGTCGCCGAGACCCGACGCGCTCCCGCTGTGGCACAATCGCGGTCACCCGAAGTGATCATCGTGGGGGCGGGGGTCTTCGGCGTATGGACGGCGTTGTACCTGCAGCGCAGGGGGGTGCAGGTGCTGTTGGTGGACCAGCACGGTCCCGGGAACTCGCGCGCCACGTCGGGAGGAGAGACGCGGGGCGTGCGGACCAGCTACGGAGACCGGCCGCACGGTCCCCTGTGGGCGCGCTGGGCCGACGAGTCCATCCGCCGCTGGAAGGCGTGGAACGAGGAGGTAGCCGACGACGACATCGCGCCTCTCTTCTTCACCACGGGTGACCTGATCCTGCGCCCGGAGATGGAGCCGTACCTCCGCCGCACCACTTCCAGTTGGGACGATCTGGGAATCGACTACGAGTGGCTCGACCTGGACGAGGTCAACCGGCGCTGGCCCATCATCAGCACCGACGAGATGACGCTGGCCCTGTACGAGCCCGGGGCGGGGGTGGTCCGCGCCCGGCGGGCCATCGAGACCGTATCGCAGGCCTTCCGACGGGCCGGGGGCGAGATCCGCATCGCCCGGGTGACTCCCGGCGAGGTGTCCGGAGGGCGGCTCCAGGGCGTGGTCACCGATGCCGGCGAGGTCCTGTCGGCGGACACCTACGTGTTCGCGTGCGGACCCTGGCTTCCCAAGGTCCTTCCCGAGGTCATGCAAGACCGCCTCCGGATCTCCATGGGGCACGTCTACTACTTCGGGCCGCCGCCAGGGGACCACCGCTTCGAGGTTCCCCACATGCCGAGCTTCGGGATTCCGGGTTCCACGGGCTGGCCGGCGCTTCCCCCGGACTTCCGGGGCTTCCGGGTTCGAACCGGTGGGCGCCCGCCGGAGGATCCCGACCTCTCGTCGCGGGCGGAGATCCCGGCGGAGAACATCGAGCAGATCCGCGAATACATGGCTCGATGGTTTCCGCTCCTGGCCGATGCGCCGATCCTCGAGACCCGCGCGTGCCACTACGAGAGCAGCACCGACCAGAACTTCATCGTGGACGTCCATCCCGGCTGGGAGAACGCCTGGATCACCGGGGGCGGGTCGGCCGAGGCCTTCAAGCAGGGGCCCCTCCTGGGAGACTACATCGCCCACCGGTTGGTGGGGATGGATCTGGACCCGGAGGCGACGCCCGGATTCCGGCTGAGCGAGGAGGTCTTCGAGGGGGAAGAGGGGCGGGAGGACGTGGAGCCGTAGGCCGGCCCGGAACTCCGACCGGACCAGAACGCGCGCGGATCGATAGGGAGGAAGCGCCCGCGCGCCGCCGCCGGGGTCGATGGTGGCTGTGGCGGGGGTGCCATCCTATTCTGGCTCTCGTATCGTCGCGTTCGATCCAGAGGGGGCAGAATCATGCGGGAGTCGAAGAGGACGTCAGCGGAAGGGGCCGTTCGTAGGTGGGCAGTGTGGGTCCAGGCATTCCTCCTGCTCGTCGTGGTCCCGGGTTGGCTTCCGGCCCAGGAGGCACGATATCCGGGCGAGGAATGGCTCCGATACGAGAACGTGGAGGAGGCGGGGTTCGATCCAGCGGGACTGGAGGTGGCCCAGGCCGCCTGGGCGGAGCTGCCCTCGTCGGCGTTCATGGTCATCGCCGACGGAGTGGTGGTTGCCTCGTGGGGAGATGTGGGCCGGCGCTATATGTGCCACTCGGTTCGCAAGAGCTTCCTGTCGGCCCTGTACGGCGTCTACTGGGACCGGGGGGAGATCGAGCTGAACAAGACCCTGGCGGAGTTGGGCATCGACGACTGGCCGGACCCCCTTCTCGAGCGCGAGCGTCAAGCCAGGGTGCTGGACCTGCTCAAGGCCCGGTCCGGGGTCTTCCACCCGGCGGCGTATGCCGGCCGCACGGATTCCCGGCCTCGCGGTAGTGAGGGGCCGGGCCAGTACTTCGCCTACAACAACTGGGACTTCAACACCTCGGCCTACATCCTGATGCAGGAGACGGGCATAGACGTCTTCGATGCGTTCGACGAGCACTTCGGCCAGCCCCTCGGGATGGAGGATTGGCGGATCTCGGACGGCTATTATCACTACGAGCTCGACAAGTCGAGGTACCCGGCGTACCCCTTCCGCATGTCGGCCCGGGACGCTGCCCGTTTCGGCCTGCTGTTCGCCCGCCAGGGACGTTGGGAGGATCGCCGGATCCTCTCGGAACACTGGGTGACCCGGAGCAGCGCGCTCTACTCCATCGACACGGAGATCATGGGATACGGCTTCTACTGGTGGATCCTGCGGCAGTCGCCCTTCGTGGACCATGGCATGTACGCGGCTCTCGGGGTGGGGAATCAGTTCATCGCCGTGCTCCCCCGGTCGGACCTGGTCATCGTCAATCGGGCCAATACCTACGAGGGGGAGAGGACCCCGATGACGGGGCTCCTGGACCTCATCGCCCAGGTCCTGGAAGCCCGGACCGGCACTCCCTCCGAGGACCCCGCACTGGTACCCCTGGAGGTGGAGGCGGACCCCCTCGTCACCCGGGTTCAGGCGTCGGCGTTGGAACCCTTCGAAGGTCGCTGGGCCTACCCGCCGGCTCCCACTGGCCTCGAGCCCGAGGGAGAGATCGAGCTGTGGGTGGAGGATGGCCACCTGGTCGGGCGGTTTCCCTGGAGCGGCACCTTTGGGATGTACCTCCAACCCGACGGCAGTCTCCACCAGGAGGACAGCCACCGGATCTTCGTCCCGGTGAGGAGTGAGGACGGTTCACTTGCCGGCATCGTAGACCGGCGGATGCTGGAGGAAGGGGCCTTCGAGGACCACGACGTGCCGGAGGTGGAACAGTGACGAGAAGCCCGCACATCGCCCTGATGGGAGTGGCCCTGATGCTGGTCGCTGTCGCGTGCGGAAGGGCCGGAGAATCTGAGGATGCTCCCGGCGCGGTGAGCGGGCGCGCGGCGGCCCCATGGCCTGCGGAGACCTGGCCGGTGTCCACCCCCGAAGCGGAAGGGATCGACGCAGCGGCGCTGGACTCGCTGGTGGCGGACCTGGAGTCCGGGGAGTACGGGCTGGTGGACGCCTTCCTCCTGATCCGCAACGGGCGGGTGGTGGCGGACCACCGGTTCTCCCAGGACTACGACTCGGTCTTCGCCCTCTACGGAGGGGAGCCGGGGATGTACAACTACGACGACCCGGCGTGGCATCCCTACCGGGACGGCACGGAGCTGCACAGCCTCCAGTCGGTGACCAAGAGCGTGACTTCCGCGGCCCTGGGGATCGCGGTGGACGAGGGGCTCATCGAGAGCGTCCAGGTCCCGGCCTACTCCTTCTTCTCGGACTACGAGCCCTATCCCAGCGACTCCCGCAAGGAGGCCACTACGCTGGAGGACTTCCTCACCATGCGGAGCGGGATCGCGTGGCAGACCGAGGGCGGATACGCGGACGCAGAGCACAGCACGGTGCTGCTGGAGGCGAGCGACGAGTGGATTCGCTTCGTCCTCGAGCAGCCCACGGACACGCTCCCGGGAGCCGTGTACGAGTACAACGACGGCGTCAGCGTCCTCATCGGGAAGATCCTCCGGGAAGCCACGGGCCAGCGGGCGGATGAGTGGGCCCGGGACCGTCTGTTCGAACCCATCGGGATCGACGACTTCTACTGGAAGATCACCCCCGACGGAGAGGCCGACACCGAGGGCGGGCTCTACCTTACCACCCACGACCTGGCCCGCATCGGATACCTCTTCCTTCGCGAGGGGGACTGGGAGGGCCGGCAGGTCATCTCCCGGGAGTGGGTGAAGGCCTCCACGGCGCCCCTCGTCTCGGACGTGAACCCGGACAACGGTGAGCCCGACCCCGGCTACGGGTACCAGTGGTGGGTGCCGCAGCGAGGCGACGGGGGTCCCGAGGTGTACATGGGGAACGGGTACGGGGGACAGTTCCTGCAGGTGGTCCCGGAGCACGACCTGGTGGTCGTCTTCAACGGGTGGCATCACCACGAGAGGCCCCCGCGCTCCACCTACGGCGTCCTCTGGGAGCGGATCCTGCCGGCGTTGCGCTAGGCCGCGACCCCCTTTCCTCTCCGCCGGGATCTTGGGAAGTTGGGTCCCGCGCGCTACACCGGCCGTCGAATCCCAGCCCCAATGGACCCTTCCCAGTCGCCCGGGCGTCCCGTCTCCCTGCGGGCCGCTTCCATAATTCCCGGCATCTGTGCCGCGGCCCTGCTGCTCTCGGGGTCGCTCTTCGCCGATGCCCACGCCCCGCTCTTCTGGTCCTTCATGGGAGCCGGGGGAGTCCTGCTGGCGTGGATGGCCTGGTTGTGGCGATCGGTGGCGGAGTCGGGACGGACGCTGCGCCTGGAGCTGTACGTCAAGAAGCAGCACTGGGTACAGGTGATCGCCCAGGTCATCGTCTACGTCTGGTGGGGGCTGTACGCGGACCTGGTCTTCCCGTTCGTGCCCTTCATCGTGGCGCAGGTGACGTTCGCCTACGGGGTGGACGCTCTCCTGAGCTGGTCCAGGCGGGCGACGTATCGGTTCGGGTTCGGCCCGGTGCCCATCATCCTGAGCATCAACCTGTTCATCTGGTTCCGCTTCGAGTGGTTCTACCTGCAGTTCCTGCTGATCCTCGTGGGCTTCCTGGGGAAGGAGCTGATCCGGTGGCAGAAGGACGGGCGTTCGGCGCACATCTTCAACCCGTCGTCGCTTCCCCTGGCGCTGGCCTCGGTGGTCCTCATCGCATTCGGGGCCACGGACCTGACCTTCGGCCAGTACATCGCCAACTCCATCTTCGATCCGCCGTACTTCTACGTCGTGCTGGTCCTGGCGGCGTTGCCGGGTCAGTTCCTCTTCGGAGTCTCCAAGGTGACGCTGCCGGCGGTGCTCACCATGTATCTCACCAGCGTGGCCTACTTCCAGGCCACGGGGACGTACCTCTTCTTCGACGCTCACATCCCCGTTCCCGTCTTCCTGGGGATGCACCTCCTCATCACGGATCCGTCCACCTCCCCCCGGACCGAGTTCGGGCGGGTCGCCTTCGGGGTGATCTACGCGCTGGCCACCACCGTCTTCTTCGTCCTTCTCCCCCTCATCGACACCCCCACCTTCTACGACAAGCTCCTGCCGGTCCCCTTCATGAACCTCATGGTGCGGTGGCTGGACCGGATGGCGGTGACGAAGCCCTGGACCGCGCTGGACCCGGCCCGGATCTGGTCCTCCCTGGCGCCCGCGAAGCGGAGCGTGGCCTACGCGTCGGCGTGGACGCTCCTGTTCGCAGTCCTGGGGACCACCGGGCAGTTCGATGACCGGCACCCCGGGCAGTACCTCCCCTTCTGGCAAGACGCGTGCGCCCAGGGGAGCGAGCGGGCCTGTCAGTACCGGACGTATCTCACGTCGGTCTACTGCAACAACGGCTCGGGGTGGGCCTGCAACGAGTGGGCCGTGCTGGAGGCACAGCAAGGCCGGGTGGTGACCGGCGCGTTCGAACGCGCCTGCCAGCTGGGCTTCACTCCGGGGTGTGAGAACGCCTCGACGCAGGCCCCTCGCGTCGTGCCCGGCGTCGCCGGCCCCACGCTGGCCCGGGGTGCGCCCCGACTCGAGGACCTCCCCATCGTCCTCAGGGGCACCAAGCCCATCCTCACGGAGCGACGTCCCGACCGGCTCCTGGAGCTGGCGTGCGAGCAGGGGTGGACGGAGGTGTGCACCGGCGCCGTCGGGGTCTAGAGGAGGGCCCGAAACGCTACCGGAGCATCCTTCGGAAGCGCCGGCTGGCTCCGGCCATGCCGCCCACCGCCATGAGGGCCAGGACACTGAACTGCACCGGCATGTCGGAGATCCCGGCGCCCTTGAGGAAGACTCCGCGCACCACCTCGAGGAAGTGCCGCAGCGGATTTGCCAGGGTGAGGGTCTGGAACACCTCCGGCATGGTCTCCACAGGGTAGAGGAAGCCGGAGAGGATGATGACCGGCAGGATGAAGAGGAACATGCTCAGGAAGGCCTCCTGCTGCGTGTTGCTCACGGTGCTGATGAACAGGCCCACCGAGAGTCCCGCCAGGATGAACAGGACCGCGGCCAGCAGGAGGACGGCCACGGATCCGCGGAAGGGGACGTCGAACCAGAGAAGGCCCACCACCGTCACCAGCGTGAGCTGCACCATGGCGATGGCGGCCACGGGGATGGTCTTGCCCAGCATGAGCTCCCCGGCGGAGAGGGGCGACACCAGGAGCTGATCCAGCGTCCCCATCTCACGCTCCCGCACCACCCCCATGGCGGTGAGGAGGAGTGCCATGAGGAGGACGATGACGCCGCAGACCGCCGGGACGTTGTAGACGCGGCTCTCCAGGGACGGGTTGAACCAGGCCCGCGAGCGCAGCTCGATTCCGGCGGGGACCGCCGTGGTCCCGGTGGCGTTCCCCACACCCTCCTGGGCCCACTCCATGGCCACCTGGTTGACGATGCGCTGCGCGTAGCCCTGGGCCACGGTTGCCGTATTGGAGTTCGTCCCGTCCAGAAGGATCTGCACCGCCGGAGATTCGCCCGCCTTCACCCGCCGCGCGAGCCCCGGGGGGATCCAGATCCCGACCCGGGCCGCACCCCGGTCCAGCGCCCGCCCGATGCTCGCAGGATCGTCGTGGGTCCCCACGACCCGGAAGTAGTCGGAAGCGGTGAAGGCATCGATCACAAGCCGGGACTCCGGCGTGCGATCGTGATCCACCACCCAGGTGGTCACCCGGCGCACGTCGGTGTTCACCGCGTACCCGAACAGGATGAGCTGCAGGATGGGGGCGATGAAGATCACCCGCTTGGTCTTTGGATCGCGGAACAGCTGCCGGATCTCCTTGTGGACCAGGGCGCGGACGCGGGCGACGCTCGGGCGTCTCACGACGGGAGCTCCTTTCGGAACACCCGGGTGGCCAGGCCCAGTCCCACTACCGCGAAGACGGCCATGAACAGACCCTGCGGCCAGAGCACCTCCAGCCCCACCCCCTTCAGGAAGATCCCCCGGGTCACGGTGATGAAGTACCGAGCCGGGATCAGGTAGGTGACGCCACGCAGGACGGGCGGCATGGAAGCGATCTCGAAGAGGAACCCGGACAGGAGTACGGCGGGCAGGTAGGTGGCCACCATGGCGATCTGGGTGGCCAGGACCTGCGACTTCACCGCGGCCGAGATGAAGATCCCCAACCCCAGCGCCCCGGTCAGGAAGAGGAGCGTGTAGACCGCCAGCTCCAGGACGCTCCCGTTCAGGGGCGTGCCGAACAGGATCATGCCCGCGACGACCGTGACCGCCACGTCGAAGAGGCCGATGAGGAGGTAGGGGAGGAGCTTGCCGATGACCACCTCGGCCCTGCCCACCGGAGTGGAGGCCAGCTGCTCCATGGTGCCCCGCTCCCACTCCCGGGCGATGGTGAGGGCGGTGAGCATGGCGGCGATGATGGACATGATCACGGCCACAAGCCCCGGGACGATCATGTTCCGGGACTGGAGCGTCGGATTGTACCAGACGCGCGGCTCGGCCCGGAGCGGAAGCTCCATGCTCCGCCCCCGCAGGACGATGTCCCGGCTGAAGCGCCCGAGGATGGCGTCCGCCGTGTTCTGCGCGATGGTGGCGGTGTTGGCGTCGCTGCCGTCCACGAGCATCTGCGCCTCTGCCGGCGCGCCGGACTGAAGGCGGACGGTGAATCCCGGAGGGATGACCAGGACTCCCCGGACCACGTTCCGGATCAGGAGGTGATCCGCATCGTCCCGGGACTCCGGCCGGTGGGTGATCCGGAAGTCCCCGGTGGCCTGCAGGACCTCCGCCAGCTCCCGGGTCACCGCGGTGCGGTCCTCGTCCACCAGCGCCAGCGGCAGGTCTTCCACGTCCCAGGTGATGGCGTACCCGAAGAAGATCAGGAGGAGGAGGGGGAGGATGAAGGCGAGGATCATGCTCCGGGGATCCCGCTTCAGCTGGATCCACTCCTTTCGGGCCATGGCCAGGAGGCGCGTCCGGCTCATCATCCCATCACCGCTCCTCCCTCCCGCTCCACCCGGGAGACGAAGACGTCCTCCAGGGAGGGAAGGCTGGCGCGCCCGCGCGGCCCGTCCGTCATGGAGGTGGCCCGAACCCGGGCTTCCTCCTCGCGCAGCGCACGGGGGGTGTCCAGGGCGATGAGGCGTCCCCGGTTCAGGAGAGCCAGCCGATGGCAGTACTCGGCCTCCTCCATGTAGTGGGTGGAGACGAAGACGGTGACGCCCCGGCGCGAAAAGCCGTCGATGAGGTCCCAGAAGCGGCGGCGCGCCACCGGGTCGACTCCGGAGGTCGGCTCGTCCAGGAAGAGGATGGGGGGCTCATGGATCACCGCCGTTCCCAGGGCCAGGCGCTGCTTGAAGCCCAGCGGGAGGGTGCCGGTCAGCGTGGCCTCCTCGCCGCCCAGCTCGGCCATCTCCAGGATCCAGCGGCGACGTTCGGCCAGCCCGTCCCCCGTCACCCCGTAGAGCCCTCCGAACAGGTCGATGTTCTCGCCGATGGTGAGGTCGGGGTAGAGCGAGAACTTCTGGGACATGTATCCGATTCGCGTGCGGATGGCGCGGCGGTCGGCCCCCACGTCCAGGCCGGCCACCCACCCGCGGCCTTCCGAGGGCTCCAGGAGACCCGTGAGCATCCTGATGGTGGTGGTCTTGCCCGCGCCGTTGGGGCCGAGGAATCCGAAGATCTCTCCACGCTCCACGCTGAAGGTGACGTCGTCCACCGCGGTGAAGTCACCGAAGCGCCGCGTCAGGTGCTCCACCACCACCGGGCGTGACTCAGCCATTACGGCTCCCTCCCTCGAGCTCCTCGACCCGGTGAATGAAGACGTCCTCCAGCCCGGGGGCGATGACCTCGGAACTGAGGCCGTCCACCCCGGCGGCGCGAAGGGCGGTGGCGACCCGGTCCCAGGACACACCCTCGGAAAGGCGCACGTGGACCACGTCCCCGAACAGGGAGGCCCCCTCCACTCCCGGGGCCTCCCGGGCCAGGTCCCGGAGGCGGCGCGGATCCGGTGCACGGACGGATCGCACCTCTCCCGGGAGGGAATCGCGGAGCGCATCCGGGGTGTCCAACGCCAGGAGCCGTCCCTCGTGGAGCAGGGCCACGCGCCGGCACCGTTCCGCCTCGTCCATATATGAGGTGGACACCACCACCGTGGTCCCCCCCGCCACCATCTCGTCCAGGATGCGCCACAGCTCCCTGCGGGAGATGGGGTCCACACCAAAGGTGGGCTCGTCCAGCAGAAGAACGCGGGGCTGGTGAATGAGGGCGCAGGAGAGGGCCAGCTTCTGCTTCATCCCACCGGATAGGGCGCCGGCCAGGCGCTCCTGGAACTCGTCGAGCCGCGAGAACCGGTACAGGCGTTCCAGGCGGGCCGGGCGCTCGCTCCGGGGAACCCGGAACAGGTCGGCGTAGAAGGCGAGGTTCTCCGCCACGGTCAGGTCTTCGTAGAGGCCGAATCGTTGGGCCATGTAGGCCAGGTGGGGCTTGGCCGACTCCGGGTCCTCGCGGATGCTCACGCCCGCTACCCGCGCGTCTCCGTCGCTGGGAGCCAGGACGCCGGCCAGCATCCGGAGCGTGGTGGTCTTGCCCGCGCCGTCTGGGCCCACGAGTCCGAAGAGCTCTCCCTCCTCCACCTGGAAGAGGAGTCGATCCACCGCCGTTTCACCCCCGAAGCGGCGAGTGAGACCGTCCAGGATCACCGTCCCGGGGACCGCGGCGGACTGGACTCCCGACGCGTGCCGGAGCGCGCTGGAGCTCATTCCCTCATCCGGCGGCGGTGAGGCCCACGCGTCCACGTCGCTCCCCGGGCGCGCCGCCAGGCGAAAACGTCGTTTCGGCACCGCTCTCATCCAGGAGCACCACGTCGGCCGGCAGGCCCGGCTTGACCTCCAACGCCTCGTCTCCCAGGACGCGGACCTTGACCGGGTATACCAACTGGGTCCGCTCCTCGTTGGTCTGGACGTTCCGGGGGGTGAACTCCGCCTCGCTTCCCACGAAGACGACCTCTCCCGGAAAGGACCGATCGGGCCAGGTGTCGATGCGAATCTCGGCGGCGCCCCCCAGGCGTACGGCTCCCAGGCGGTCCTCCCGGACGTAGATCCGCACCCAACGGTCCCCGGGGTCCATGAGGGTGAGGACCGGAGCGCCCGGAGAGACGATCTCTCCCGGCTCCCGGTGCCGGACCGTGACGAGCCCGTCCCGGGGGGCCAGGATGACCGCCTGGTCCAGGGTGGCAGTCGTGCGGGCGACCGCGGCGCTGGCCTGCTCCACCAGGGCGCGCTGGGCCGCCAGCGTCTCTCGCCGGGGGCCCTCCTCCGCCAGCGCGAGGGCCTCGCGGGCCTGGACGGTGGCGGCTTCGGCCGATTGCAGGCGAGTCTCGGCCTGCTCCATGGCCTGGCGGGACACCGCACCTCCCTCGTGCAGGCGACGAGCCCGTTCCGCCTCCCGCCGCGCCTGGGCCTCCGTGTCCGTCGCCGCTCTCAAGGCGGCCCGGGCCTGGATCAGCTCCTGGGGCCGGCTCCCCGTCTCCAGCTCCTCGAGCCTCGCCCGGGTGGCGGCTTCCTGGGCGAGCGCCGACGCCAGCACCGCCTCCAGCTCCGTCTGCTCCAGGAGGGCCAGGGTGTCACCACGCTGGACTCGGGTGCCCTCCCTCACCCGGATATCCACCACACGGCCCGGGATCTGGAAGCCCAGGTCGGCCTGGGTGGCCTCCACGGTGCCGGAGGCCTCGACGCGGCCCGCGTTCCCATCTCCACAGCCGGTCATCCCCCCGGCGGCGAGTCCCACGAGAATCGCCAGCGTCCCACGCACGGTCAGCGCCTTCATGAGGTGCCCTCCAGCAGCTCGTTGAGTAGTCCCATCTCCAGCCGTCCCGTGGCCCGAGCCCATGCGATCCGGGCGGACACGACCCGGTGACGGGCTTCGGCGAGCCCGGCCCGGGCCTGCAGCAGCCCCGCTTCGGCGCGCAGCCAGTCGCTCTGCATCCCCACACCCTCGTCCAGGGCGAGACGCTCGACCCGCGCCAGCTCGGCGAAGCGAGCCACCGCGGACTCCAGCGCCTCGGCCCGGGCTCGGGCCTCGGCCTCCTGGGCCCGGGCGGCGTCGGCGGCCAGCGCGGCCTGCTCTTCGGCTTCCTCCACCCGGGCGCGGGCCTCCCGGACGGCGGCCCTGGAAGCGTCCACCCCACCGCTCCGGGATCCGCCGGTGAAGAGCGGGTAGCTCACTCGTAGGCCACCCTGCCACTCCGCCACCGGTGACACCCCTCCGCCGGCAAAGACGTTGTATCCACCCACGGCGCTCAGCGTGGGGAACCAGGCGGACCGGGCGACCTCCTGCTGGGCTTCGGCGGCCGAGAGCATCGCCCGGGCCGCCGCCACGGCCGGAGACTCCAACGGGCGCGGGGAACGATCCCCCGGCTCGTGGGAGGCGGTGACGGGCAGGGCGGGCTCGAGGAAGGACTCCGCATCCAGCTCGCCTTGGGGCAGGTCCAGAAGGTGCGCCAGGGTGGTCACCGCCAGGTTCATTCTCTGACGAATCGACTCCCGTTCGGCCCGGGCGGAGGCCAGCTCCGCCTGGGCGCGAAGGAGCTCCAGCTCGGGTGCCGCACCCTCGTCGACCATCCGGCGGGCCCGCTCCAGCTCCGCCTCCAGGGCCCCCTCGTGCCGTGTCTGGGACCTCATCAGCTCCCGCTCGGTCAGGACGGACAGGAAGGTGTCGGCGGTGCGCTGGATGAGCGCGGCTTCCGCCGCTCGCGTCCCCTGCTCCGAGGCTCCCAGGTGAGCCCGGGCGCCCCGCACCTCCCCGCTCCGGCGCCCCCCGTCGAAGAGGGCCCAGTCGATTCCAACGACTCCCTGCATCAACGTCTCGTCGAAGTCCGGAATCGCGGTGGGATCGAAGCGGTGCAGCGGTGCCACCAGCATGGGTTCCTGGAACCGAATCGCGCTCCCCTGCACTCCGAGCTGCGGGAGTCGGGGGGCCCGGCGGGACTCGACACGGGCGGCGGCGGCGTCGGCCGCGGCCCGGGCGGCGGCCAAGGAGGGGTGGACCGCCACGGCGCGAGCCACGGCGTCCGCCAGGGTCCGCACCGGCGCGGCGGATGAGCGCGTCTCGTCGGCGGCGGGACGGAGCTGGGCGCTGGAAGGGTGGGCGCCCAACACCAGGAGGACGACCGTGGATGCGAGTGTCGCTCGGGTTGCGTTCATGGGTGCGTCCCGGAGAGGCCGGCCCGGGCGAAGGCCAGCAGGTGTTCCCGTGCCCGCTCCCGAAGGGGCTCGGAGGTCAGGTCCATCCCCAGGACCTCCGCCAGGGGGCGCTGGACCAACACCAGGTAGATGGGCTGAGAAAGGAGGCTCAGGACGAAGAGGAGGGGGTCGCCCGCTCGGATGTCTCCCTTCTCCTGACCGTCACGGATCACGTCCGAGACCTGGCGCGAGATGGCGTGCATGGCCTGCTCGATGGGAGGAGGGGGACGGCGTCCGGCCGCCACCTCCTGCAGTAGGAAGCGTGGGAGGTCCGGGTGCTCGGTGAAATGCTCGAAGTAGGCGTCCACCACTCGCGTGGCCCGGTCCAGGGTCGAGCCCGGCAGTGCCAGCGCCTTGTCGACGCGATCGCGGAGCGGCGCCACGGCCCGCCGGAGAACCTCGTGATAGAGACCCTCCTTCGAGCCGAAGTGGTACGTCACCGCACCCAGGTTGGCGCCCGCGTCGCCGGTGATGGCGCGAATGGAAGCGCCGTCGTATCCCCGCTCGCTGAAGAGTCGGCGCGCCGAGGCCACAAGAGCCTCGACGGTGTCGTCGCTGGCGCCGCCGGCGCTCGGGGCGGGGGTGGCGGTGTCACCGGGCGCTTTCTTCCCCGACCGCTGCGATGGGGGTGTGAGAGAATAATTCATACGTTCGTATGATAAGTTGATCCAGCCACGAGTCAAGCCGTGGAAGAGGGTACGAGAGGGCGACCGTCCCCCGGGCTGGATCTCGGCGGGACCGGCGGGGTCCTTGTCAGAGGGCCGCCGACGCTTGCCGATGGTCCCGCTCGACAACCCCGGAGCCGGACATTCTCGGAGTTCCCAGGAGTGTGATCGCGTTGGGGGTCGCCCGGATGGTGGACGCCGTGGCGAACTCCTTCCTCATCGTGGTGCTGCCGCTCTACATCGCCAGCGGCGACGTATCCGAGGCGCCGCTGGGATTGTCCAACGCCGCCGCCACGGGCGTGGTGCTGGCATCGTTCGGGATCTTCAGCGCCCTGGTTCAGCCGTTCGCAGGGCGGCTGTCCGATCGGGTCGGTCGACGGCGGGTATTCGTCCTCTCCGGGCTGTTGGTGCTGGCGGGCCTGAACCTCCTCTATCCCATGGCCGGCGGTTTCGGATCGATCCTGGCCATCCGGCTGGGGCAGGGGATGGCGGCGGCCCTCACCATCGTGGCCAGCGTGGCCCTGGTGAACGAGTTGAGCGAGGCCCGCTCACGGGGCACGAACATGGGAGTCTTCAACGGGCTCCGTCTCCTGGGCTTCGGCGCGGGGCCCTTGGGTGCCGGCTTCGTGGTATCCTCCGGACCGTACACCATCGGCCCGCTGACGCTGAGCGGTTTCGACGCCTCCTTCGCGCTGGCTGCCCTGGGGGCGCTAGGGGGCGCGGTGCTGGTGGGTCTCCTGGTGGAGGACCCCCCGCGCCGGGTGGAGCCGACGCACCGGGTCTCCGACGTGCTGCCGACGGCGCCCGAGGTGAGGTCGGGGCTGGATCCGATCTTCACGCTGGGACTGGCCACCTTCACCATGGCCCTGTGTATCGCGCTCCTGGCGGCCATCGAGCCCGAGGTGAACCACCGCCTCGGCCAGGACGCCCGTTGGTTCGGCGTTCAGTTCGCGGCGTTCATCTTCTCGGTGGCCCTGACCCAGCCCTTCGTGGGGCGGGCGAGCGACCGGGTCGGCCGGAAGGTCTTCGTGTTGGCCGGTCTGGTCCTGCTGGCACCCACCACCGTGGTCCAGGGCCTGGTGCAGACTCCCTGGCAGATGCTGGGCGCGCGGATCGCGCAGGGGCTGTCCGGCGCCATGGTCTTCGCCCCGGCGCTGGCGTTGGCGGGAGACCTGGCGCGCGCCGGGGAGTCGGGAGCCCGCCTCGCCGTGCTGACCATGGCGTTCGGCCTCGGACTGGCCGGGGGCCAGCTGGCGTCCGGATTCCTGGTGGGGTTGGGCTTCGTCGTGCCGTTCGCCGGAGGGGCAGTCCTTTCCCTGGCCGCGGCGCTCCTGGTGTGGCGCCGGGTGGAGGAGCCCGGCGGCGAGCTGGCGCGCCCCTAGACCCGCAGGTAGCCGTCCGGGACCAGGCTGGTGGCCAGCATCACGGTGTTGATGTCCGCGTGGTCCCTCCAGCAGTCCAGCTGTTGATTCTCCGGCTCCAGCCAGGTGGCTTCGATACCCCGGGCCGTGGGGCGCAACCCGTCCAGCTCCATTAACCGGCGGATCGCGCGGCCTTCGTCCCCGGGCACGTCGGCGGTCCGGGCCGCCTCGAGGATTCGCTCGGAGGCGTGGCTGCCGAGGGCCAGCCCCAGCTCCCGGAACGGCAGCCGGAAGGCGGTGGGACCCTCCAGGTGCGGGGCTACCCGGAAGGCGCGGTACCCCGCCACGGCGGAGTCCAGGAGAAGGGTGAAGAGCCGGTCCAGACCCGGGACCCCCATGGCGTGCAGCTGGGTCACGTGCCAGGCCTCCACCAGGAGCCCCCCCAGGCCCAGCGGATCGTCGGTGGCCCATCCACGACCGCCGGCGATCCCCGCCATGTCCCGGAAGTCCCCGATCTCGCGGTTCATCGACGGAGCCGGAAAGCCGGTCTGGCGCGCATGGGTGACCAGCGCCAGGAGGGTGACGTAGCCGTCGAGGGGATCGTGTTGTCCCGGGACGTCCACCAGGGCCCGCGTGAGATCGATGCTCATCTTCCACGGCATGTACCGCCGGCCGCTCTCGGGACCCTTCCGGACGAACCCGTCGTGGGCCACCTGGGCCAACTCCAGGCTCCATCGCAGCCACGGCTCGTTCCCTCGCCTCTCCGCGATCCTCAGGAGGGCGCGCATCCAGCGGGTGAGATAGTGGAAGTACTGGCCGTCCCGGTCCCACTCCACACGCTGGTCCAGGAGCTCTCCGCGGGGGCGTTCGGGAAGGTGCTTGCCGATTCGAAGGCCGCCTGCAGTGGGGTGCGCCTCCCCTTCGGCGTCGTCGAGGCCACTGAGCCAGCCCACCCGGGGATCATCGTCCCGGTGTCGGCCCAGGGTGTGATGGACCTGGTCCACCAGGCGGACCGCGAGATCCGCATATCCATCCCCGCCCGCCACGGCCGTGAGCCCACGGTTCCCGAGCTCCAGCAGCGTGCAGACGGCGAAGGCGTCCGTCCACAGGTACCGACGTGCCGGGGCAGAGCCCACCACTCCGGTATCCACGAGGAAGCCGTCCATGAGGCGCTGGGCCGACGCTACGATCGACGGGGATGACGTCGCCATGATTCGATTATACACCGCGGACGCTTGAGTGTGGCGCGCTGCCGGGCCGGGATCGTGCGACCCGACCCGGGGCGTCCTACTTTGCCCCTCTCACTCCAACCCCCGATAGAACCATGACGCGCTCACGCCTACCGATCCAGATGATTCCGCTCCTGGTCGCGGTCGCTGTCACCGCGCCCCTCCAAGCCCAACAGGCCCCGGCGTGGGAGTCCGTGCTGGGGGACGATCTACTGGCGGGCTACCAATGGCGGAACCTGGGTCCCGACCGCGGCGGCCGCTCCATCGCCGTCTCCGGGGTGGTGGGCCAGCCGGATCTCGCCTATTTCGGCGCCGTGGGCGGCGGTCTCTGGAAGACCACGGACGGCGGTGAGAACTGGTTCCCGGTCACCGACTTCCAGATCAACGCCGCCTCGGTGGGAGCCGTGGCGGTGAGCGAGTCCAACCCGGAGCTGGTTTTCATCGGTACCGGCGAGACGTGTATTCGGGGGAATATCCTGCCCGGCGACGGCGTGTACCGCAGCCGCGACGGGGGGGACACCTGGGAGCACGTGGGCTTCGGCGAATCCCACGGGATCAGCAAGATCCGCATCCATCCGACGAACCCGGACATCATCTATGTGGCCTCGTTCGGAAAGTACTCCGCGCCCAGTCAGGAGCGGGGGGTGTTCCGCAGCACCGACGGGGGCGACACCTGGGAGCGGGTCCTCTTCCGTGACGACCAGACCGGCGCCATCGACATCGCCCTGGACCGGGCCGATCCCGACGTACTGTACGCGTCGCTGTGGCAAGCCTACCGGAAGGAGTACACCATGTCTTCCGGGGGTCCGGGGAGCGGGATGTTCAAGAGCACCGACGGGGGAGACAGCTGGACCGAGATGACCCGGAACCCGGGGATGCCGTCGGAGGGCGTGGTGGGACGAATCGGCCTGGCCGTCTCAAGCGCCGATCCCGGCCGCGTCTACGCGCTCTTCGAGCACGCGGACGGGGGGCTCTTCCGGAGCGACGACGGCGGGGATTCCTGGGCGCTGGTGAACGACGAGCGGCGCATCCGGCAGCGGGCGTTCTACTACACCCACGTCTTCGCCGACCACCAGGACCCGGACGTGGTCTACCTGCAGAACACCTCTCTCTTCCGGTCCACCGACGGGGGGGAGACGCTGGAGGTGATCAACAACGGGACGCACGGTGACTTCCACGACTTCTGGATCGATCCCGACGATCCTGCGCACCTGGTGGTGGGGAACGACGGGGGCGGCGCCGTGAGCTACGAGACGGGGGCCGAGTGGACGGATCAGCAGTTCTCCACGGCCCAGTTCTACCAGGCGGTGACCACCGCGCACATCCCCTTCCACGTCTGCGGATCGCAGCAGGACAACAGCACGCTCTGCCTTCCGTCGGATTGGAACGCGAATCGTCTGGGTGACGACGACGTGAACCCCCAGGCCGGTCAGCCCAACAGCATCACCGAGGGGTCCATGCAGGAGGCGTACGTGGTGGGCGGAGGGGAGCCCGGATACATCGCGCCGGACCCGAAGGACCTCTCCACCTTCTACTCCGGGACCAACAACGGCCGCTACATCGACAAGTACAACACCCTCCTGGGCTCGTCCCGGGAGGTGAACCCCTACCCCTGGTTCTACTCCGGTGAGCCGGCGGTGGACATGGTGGAGCGGTGGCAGTGGACCTTCCCCATCCTCTTCTCGCCCTTGGACGACGGGGTGCTCTACGCGTCGTCCAACCGGCTCTGGAGGACCGGGGACGGAGGCAACACCTGGCAGCAGCTGAGCCCCGACCTCACGCGGAACGATCCCTCGACCCTGGGCCACTCCGGTGGACCCATCACGGGGGACATGAACGGCCCCGAGGTCTACGCCACCATCTTCGCGGTGGGCCCCGGGAAGGTGGACATGGACGTGATCTGGACCGGCTCGGACGACGGCCTGGTGCACGTGACACGGGACGGGGGCGCCACGTGGACGAACGTCACCCCCCCGGACCTGCCCGACTTCGGACGGGTGAGCCAGATCGACGCCTCGGCCTTCGAAGCCGGGAGGGCGTACGTCTCCGTCCGTAAGCCCCTGCTGGACGACTTCTCGCCCTACATCTGGAAGACCAGCGACTACGGGGCGACCTGGATGAAGATCGTCGACGGGATCCGGGACGACGCGTACGTGAACGCGGTGCGAGAGGATCCCAATCGCCGGGGCCTCCTGTACGCGGCCACCAACCACGGCGTCTACATCTCGTACGACGACGGGGCCCGCTGGGAGGAGCTGAATCCGGGACTTCCCGACCTCCCCATCACCAACGTAGTGGTGGAGCACAACGAGCTGGCCATCGCGTCCCACGGCCGGGGGTTCTGGGTCCTGGACAACCTGGCGCCCATCCGCCAGGCCGAGAGGGGTCTCACCGACGCGCCCATGCACCTCTTCGAGCCGCCGGCGGCCTACCGTTCCGGCGGGGGAGTGGTCCTCTCCTACTGGCTCCGTGAGGCGCCGAAGGAGGCGCGCCTGGAGGTGCTGGACGGTTCGGGCGCCGTGGTCCGGAGCTTCGAGCCGGAGCAGGACGACGAAGCCGAGGGGCCGGCTGGAGGATACGGGGGACGCTACGGCCAGGCGGGGATGCCGGTGGACCAGGGGCTCAACACCCTGCGCTGGGACCTGACCGCGGACGGCTGGACCGGCTTCCCGCGCATGGTCCTCTGGGGGGTCCGCACCACGGCCCCCACTCTTCCCCCGGGGAGCTACTCGCTTCGCCTGACGGTGGACGGCCGTTCGGAGACGCGGGACCTGGAGATCCGCCGCAATCCGTGGATCGAAGGGGTGACCGACGAGGACCTGGTGGCCCAGTACGAGCTTGGCGTCCAGATCCGGGACCGCGTGGAAGAGGCGAACCAGGCCGTCATCGCCATCCGCCGGATGCGCACCCAGGTGGAGGACCGCCTCGAGGGGAATGACGACCGGTCCCTCCGGGAGGCCGCCCACGAGCTGATGATGGCCGCCACGGCGGTGGAGGCGGACATCTACCAGGTCCGCAACCGCTCCAACCAGGATCCCCTGAACTTCCCCATCAAGGTGAACAACCGCCTGGCGAACCTCCTCTCCATGGTGGAGCGGGGGGACGGGGCGCCCAACGATGGAATGCGGGAGGTGTTCCAGATCATGTCTGAGCGCCTCGACGGGTACCTCCACACGCTCCAGGGCGTCTGGGAGAACGAGATGGTCGCCATGAACGCCCGGCTCGAGCGGCTGGGGATGGAGCCGCTGGATCCATGGGATCCGGACACGCCCATCTGGACCCCGGAGGGGATGTGATGATGTGCTCCGAGAAGAGAACCTTCGGTCTGACCCGGGCCACCGGTCCTGCGATGCGGGTATGTCTCGCCGCCTTCCTGGCCGCGTGCGGGGGAGGCGAACAGGAGGCGGTGGACTCCGGTGTCGTGGGGGAATCCATCACGCCCATCGCCATCCAGAACGTCACCGTCATCGACGCCGTGGACGGCCCCCGCCAGGGGCAGACGGTGGTGGTGCAGGGGGACCGGATCACCGCCGTGGGCCCGGACGCCGCGGTACCCGACGGCGCTCAGGTCGTGGACGGGTCCGGGCGATACCTCATTCCCGGGCTCTGGGACATGCACGTCCACCTCACCTACGACGCCCGGTTCACCGAGGCCATGCCCCGGCTGTTCCTGAGCTACGGAATCACCAGCGTCCGGGACACCGGCGGCCTCCTGGACGAGCTCCTGCCGGTCATCGATGCGATGCGCGCAGAGGGCGCCGTGGCACCCCGGGTCTTCTTCAGCGGACCGCTGCTGGACGGCGAGTTCGTGGTGTACGACGGCGTCGGCCGCCCCGAGATCGGCGTTCCGAATCCCACGCCGGAGGAGGCGCGGGCCCGGGTGGCGGAGCTCGTGGAGGCGGGGGCCGACTTCATCAAGATCTACGAGATGGTGACGCCCGAGGTCTTCGCCGCCTTCGTGGAGGCCGCGCGAGAGAGGGGGCTCCCCATCGCCTCGCACGTGCCGCTCTCCATGCGAGCCTCGCAGGCGTCGCCGCACGTCAACTCCATGGAGCACCTGCGAAACGTGGAGCTCGACTGCTCGGCCGACGCCGAAGAGCTCCTGGAAGCGCGCCTGGAGATCCTCGACGGGCACGAAGGCGGTGCCGGAGCCCAGCTCCGGTCCCGACTCCACACCCTCCAGCGTCTGCGGGCGGTGGACACCTACGACCAGGCCCGGTGCGACGAGGTCCTGGCCTCCATGGACTCCACCGTCCAGGTCCCCACCCTTCGCCTCAACTCCTTCGGGATCCAGCCTCCCTTCCGGCAGCCCGGGTGGGCGGACGCGCTTGACCGTGCGCCGGCCTCCGTGACCGAGGAGTGGGAGGCGGCCACCGCCGCCGCCCTGGCTGGAGCGGAGGAGAGTGATCTCACCTTCGCCGAGTGGAGCCTCTTCCTGGTGGGCCGGATGCACCGGGCAGGCGTGCCCATCGGTGCGGGCACGGATACCCCCATCGGCTTCGCCATGCCCGGGTACAGCCTGCACGACGAGCTTTCCCTGCTGGTGCGGGCCGGCCTTTCTCCCCTGGAGGCCCTGCGCTCCGCCACGCTCCGACCCGCCGAGTTCCTGGGCCTGGACGCCGAGATGGGCCGGGTCGCGGAGGGTCAGCGCGCCGACCTGGTCCTGCTGGCGGATGACCCGCTGGTGAACATCGCCAACACCCGGGCCATCGAGGCGGTGGTGTCCAAGGGGCGGATGTTCACGCCCGCGGAGCTGGTGGGAGGCGAGGGGTAGGTCGGCATGGGCGCCCCGGGGGCCGGCCCCCGCCGGCGCCGGGGTGCGGCCCGGGGGCCTTCGGGCTCAACAACGGACTCCCACAACGGGTCCAGAAGGAAGGGCCCATCCCGCCCGTGTCACTCGTTTCACCAACCAGGAGCGATCTCCCATGGTCTCACGCCGTGATTGGCTGAAGATGTCCGCCGCTGCCGGCGCGGTCCTCTCCATCGATCCCCGTGCCCTGAGCGGTCTGCCTCGCCAGGAGATCCTCACCCGGGCCATCCCGGGCACGTCCGAGCGGCTCCCCACGGTGGGGCTGGGGAGTTCCGCGACCTTCTCGCGGGTGGCCCGCAGCGAGGACTACAGCGGCCTCCGGGAGGTCTTCACCGCCCTGGTGGAGAACGGCGGGACCGTGTTCGACACGGCGCCCGGATATGGTGCGTCGGAGGAGGTGGCCGGGACCATCGCCGCGGAGTTGGGGATCACGGACCAGATCTTCTGGGCCACCAAGGTGAACGTGGCAGGGCGGGGTGGGGCTGACGCGGACCCCGATGCGGCCCGGGCGCAGCTGGAGCGTTCCTTCGAACGCCTCCAGACCGACGTCATCGATCTCATCCAGGTCCACAACCTCGGTGATCCCCCGACCCAGCTGGGCATTCTGGAGGAATACAAGGCCGAGGGCCGGGTCCGGTACATCGGGATCACCAGCACCAGCGAGTCCCGGTATGGGGACCTCATGGACGTGATGCGGAACTACCCCCTGGACTTCATCGGCGTGGACTACGCGGTGGACAACCGGGTGTCCGCGGAGGAGGTTCTGCCGCTGGCCCAGGAGCTGGGCATCGGCGTCCTGATCTACGCGCCGTTCGGGCGCACTCGCCTGTGGAACCGCGTGGAGGGCCGGGAGGTCCCGGCGTGGGCCGGGGAATTCGGCGCCACCACCTGGGCGCAGTTCTTCCTCAAGTTCGTCCTGGCCCACCCGGCGGTGACGGCGGCCACCCCGGCCACCAGCCGTGGTCGTCACATGGTGGACAACCTGGGGGCCATGCGGGGCCGGCTCCCCACCGAGGAGGAGCTCGAGCGCATGGTGGAGCTGGTGGACGCGCTCCCGCCGGCGCCGAGCCGACGCTAGCAAGACCCCTCTCCACGGGCGCAACGAGGGCCGGCGGATTCGATCCGCCGGCCCTCTTCTTTCGGTTCAGGTCGGGACGGGTGCGTCTCGCCCCGGCCTCGCCGGAGGCCCGGCTACCGCTCCCGCGCCCTCTTCAGGTTGTCGTCCGGAATCCGGTCGATGAGGTAGAAGTTGGGGTCGATCCCCACCTCCCAGGGCTCCTCGTCCACCAGGATCTCGATGGTGTGCTCCCCATCCGTGAGACGCCGTCGCTCCAGGTGGAGGGTGGCGCCGCGATCGGCGTCATCCTCCGGGCGGGCGAACACCCCCAGGTCCACGTAGTCGTCCATGGGGATCTCCCGCTCCGCACCCACGGAGTCGGCCCGTATCTTGGCCGTGGTCACATCGAAGGTGACGCGGTACCGACCGTCCTCGGTGGTCTCCCAGGCGGGATCCCCCACGACCCGGTTGTCGAACAGGGTGATCTCTTCGAAGAGGTCGGTGATGAGGTACTGCAGCGAGTCCGGGGTGACCGCCCGGAGCCGGTCCACCAGGGCGTGGGAGGTGGGGTAGGGGGGCTCCGCATACGCGTACGTGTCCACCAGGTCCCGCAACGCGCCGTTGAGGCGCTCCTCGCCGATCATCTCCTTGAGGTAATAGAGGACCACGCTCCCCTTGCGGTAGTGGACGTATCCCTGGCTGGCATCCACCCGCATGAGGGGCTTCTCCTCCAGGGTCTCCGCGCCTCGGGAGCGGAGGTAGTTGTCCATCTCGTAGCGCAGGAACTTGTGGATCCGGTCCTGCCCGTATTCCTTCTCCATCACCATGATGGCCGAATACTGGGCCAGCGTCTCCGAGAGGATGGTGGCGCCCTCCATCTGGGCGCCGATGACCTGGTGGGCCCACCACTGGTGCGCCATCTCGTGGGCGGTGACGTAGAACACCATGTCGATGTCCTCGTCCTCGTCCTCGATGTCGGCGATGAACCCGATGGCTTCGGAGTACGGCATGGTGCCCGGGAAGGCCTGGGCGAAGCTGGCGTAACGGGGGAACTCGATGATGCGGGCCTGGCGGTGACGGTAGGGCCCGAAGTTCTCCTCGTTGTACGCCAGGGATTTCCGGATGGAGTTGGCCATCTTGTCCACGTTGTACGGATGGCCCGCGTGGTAGTAGACCTCCACGTCCACGTCGCCCCACTTCTCCCGCAGCACCTCGTAGTCCGCTGAGATGAAGGAGTTGAACCCCAACGAGGGGTGGTCCAGCACGTAGCGGAAGTACCTCCGCCCGCCCTCTTCCCACTCCTCCACCAGCGAGCCCGGAGCCACGGCGATCTGGTCCGGTGAGGTGCTCATGACCGTCTCCATGGTGACCCAGTCGGAGAAGTTGGAGATGTAGTGGTTCATGCACGCGTCGGCGCACTCCCGCTGCAGGTCGGGCATGCGGGCCCGCTCCGGCAGGTCGTTCTTCCGGCGCTCGTTGCGGTCCAGCATCTCCCGACCCGGCTGGTAGCCCAGCGTGGGAGTGATGAGCCCGTTGTTGAAGAAGGTCCCGTTGGGCACCACCTGGGTGACCCGCACCTGGTTCTCGAAACCCTCGGTGACGTATTCCGCCGAGAAGGAGGCGGTCAGGGTGTCGCCGGGTTGGAGGGCCGGGTCCAGGTGGTAGAAACGGATGCCCAGCTCGTCGTCTTCCCGAGCCAGCTCTCCGCGGGAGAACGACACCGTCATGGCCAGGTCGTCGGCCAGGTTCACGAAGAGCGTGTCGATGGGCACGGAGGCCCGGTTCACCAGGACGAACTCACCTCGCGCCTGAAGGTCCCGGTCGTGGGGATGGACGTCGATCTCGTAACGGATGTCGGTGACCCGGGGCTGGGGCTGCCCCTCGTACGCCGCCTTGTAGCGCAGCTCGTACTGGACCTGGAGGTCCTCAGCCGTGCGGATGGGCCGGTACTCGTTCAGCATCTGGGTGTTGTAGTAGACGAACCCCGTCAGCAGCAGCCACGCCACGGCCAGGGCCGCCGTGGCGGCCCGAGCGCCACCCCGGAAGCGAAGCCGGGCATTCAGTCGGCGGGCCGCCCCGTTCAGGTCCCGCCCCCGGAGCCAGAGCAGCGCGGTAGCCACCACCAGCAGCCCGGCGAAGGCCGCCCAGTAGAGGTTGAACCAGACCAGCCCGGCGACGTAGGGTCCGAACCCGTTCATGTCGGAGTACACGTACCCCGGTGCGGTGCCGTACCGGACCATGACCGATTGGACCTTGAGCGGTCCCCAGATGAAGGTGTTCACCACCAGAGCCGTCACGAAGACGAAGTACCCCAGGAAGCGGTTGTTCACCAGCACGTGGAGGAGGAGCGAGAGCACCGCCAGGAAGGCGAACGCCACCAGGTCCAGGACCAGCAGCTCCTTGAGGTAGACGCCCAGCTCGAAGTTGAAGTAGCCGCGCAGCGCCTGCGCCGTGATGCCGGCGAGCACCATGAGGCTCTGGAGGAGCACCAGGACGCCCAGGATGGCCAGGAGCTTTCCCAGCGCGGAGACCCAGATGGGGTGGGGCATGGCGTCGTGGATCTCGTCCATCCGCGCCATGCGCTCCTTCCACACCAGCTCCCCCGTGTAGAGCGTCAGGAGGATGATGGTGAACAGGTACATGGTCCCCCGCATGACCCCGATGGTCCGGTACGTCACGGGGTAGGCGGTGAGGCCGAAGAACTCGGTGGTCTGCCACAGGGCTCCGCCCACGTTCACCGTGGCCATCACCAGGATGATGAGGAAGGGAACGCTCCGCACGATACCACGGAAGTCCACCCGAGCCTGGCTCCAGAGCTGGCGGAAGTGGGTGCGGCCGGAGAAGGACAGGCCCGTCTGGGGCAGAGGTGCGTGGATCTGGAGGTGGGGCTGGAGATCCGGATCCGAAGGCTCCGCGACGGGTCTGCGCCTCCACCACCGGCGTGGTCCTTCCACGGTGAAGCGGAACGCCTTCACCGCTCCAGCCGCCAGGACCGCCGCCACCGAAAGCCACACGATGCGGTTCAGGAGGAAGTCCCCTCCCACGCCCAGGACCTGGGAGTTCCGCTCCGAAACCGTCCAGTACTTGGTCAGGGTGACGAGGGTCCCGATGCCGAAGGTGTCGATGAGCACACCCAGGCGCTCGTTCTCCAGGTCCCCCAGGAGGGTGGCGGCGATGGAGTAGGCGACGATGATGCCGATGGCCCCCACGAAGGTGGCGGCGGTGCTCCGCGTCACCGCGGCCACGGCGAAGACCAGGGCCCCCACGATGAGGGTGTTGGTCACGCCGAAGCCCACGAAGCCGAAGAGGTGGGCGTTCCAGTAGACGGCGCCTACGCGCTCCGCATCCAGCCAGGGGGCCATGCCGCCCAGGAGGATCCCCAGCGTCACGCCCAGGAAGGGCACGAGGGCCACCGTGCACGCCCCGAAGAAACGGCCCATGAGGTAGGGCACCTTCTGGAGCGGCGTGGTGAACACCAGCTCCTGGGTCCGGTGATTGACGTCCCGCAGCGCGGAGGCCTGCACGAAAGCCGTCACCAGGAGGAAGGTGATCCCCGACATGTACGCGTACAGGGACTGCACCACGAAGGGCGCATTCTTGTTCAGATTGTCGAAGGATTGGCCGATGGTGACGTTGTCACTCGACACGGCCCCGAACACCAGGAGGGCGTTGAGGGCCAGGAAGACGTACAGCACCGGCTGCTTGAGCCAGTACCGCACCTCGAAGGCGTAGATCTTCAGGAACACGGCCGGCCTCCTACGCCGAGATGCGGGCGAAGAAGACGTCTTCCAGCGTAGCGTCCGCCGTCGCGAAGCCGTCCTCCGGGTTCTCGTCGCTGAGCACGTGGATCACCGGTCGCCCGGCCACGAGCTTGGTGGAGATGATCTCCATGGAGTCCTCGTAGCGCTGGAGCTGACCCTTCTCCACGGTCTTCTCCCAGATCCTCCCCTCCAGCGCCCGGAGGGCGTCGTCCGGAGAGCCGGCGTAGCGCACCTGGCCGTGGTGGATGATGGCCATGTTCGTGCAGAGCTCCCGCACGTCCTGCACGATGTGGGTGGAGAGAATGACGATGCGGTCCTCTCCGATTTCGGCCAGGAGGTTGTAGAAGCGGTTCCGCTCACCCGGGTCCAGGCCGGCGGTGGGCTCGTCCACGATGATGAGCCGGGGGTTGCCGATGAGGGCCTGGGCGATGCCGAAGCGCTGCTTCATTCCTCCGGAGTACCCGGAGATCTCCTTCTTCCGGTCGTCCCAGAGGTTCACCCGCTGGAGGAGGGCGTCCACCAGCTCCCTCCGCTCTCCCGCGTCGGCGACGCCCTTGAGCACCGCCAGGTGATCCAGGAGGGCCATGCCCGAGACCTTGGGGTAGACGCCGAACTCCTGCGGCAGGTACCCCAGGACCTTCCGTACCGCGTCCTTCTCCCGAAGCACGTCCAGCCCGCCCAGGGTCGCCGACCCGCTGTCGGCGTCCTGGAGCGTCGCCAGGATCCTCATGAGGGTCGACTTCCCGGCACCGTTCGGTCCCAGGAGGCCGAACATCCCGGTGGGAATGTGGAGGGAGACGTCGCGCAGGGCCCGCACGCCGTTGGGGTAGGTCTTGGAGAGGTTCCGGATCTGGAGTTCCATAGAGTGGTGCGGGGTAGCGGGTGGAGGGTCGTGGGTGTCGAGCTCTGCCCGCGGACACGGGGACGCCGTGTAGCCGGCTGGAGGCCCTACGGGGTGGCGCGGACGGAGGTGTCAGCCGTGCCCAGTGTCACGTTCCCAGGTGCAATACGCAACGGCGCGAGTGGGCTCGCCTCCGGTGCTCCCAGAGGTAGATCCCCTGCCACGTTCCCAGGGCGAGCCGCCCGTTCACCACGGGGATGGACAGCGTCGTGGCGGTGAGGGCGGCCCGGATGTGGGAGGGCATGTCGTCGGGGCCCTCCGCCGTGTGCGTGAAGTGGGGGTCCCCCTCCGGCACGTGCCGCTCCATCCAGTTCTCCAGGTCCCGCCGCGCCGACGGGTCGGCGTTCTCCTGGATGGTCAGGCTGGCAGAGGTATGCTGGATCATCACGGTGCACAGGCCCTCCACGAGGCCGCTCTCCGCCACGGCCTGCTGGACCCGCGCTGTGATCTCGTGGAGCCCCTTGCCGGAAGTCCGAACCTCCAGTCCGACGATCAAGAAGGCCCCCTCAGGTACTCGGCGTTCAGCGAATCGTAGACCTGGATCCGATCAGTGACGTTCCCCT
>JBDHLC010000018.1:0-49893 GCA_039586075.1 Gemmatimonadota bacterium
CGGAATCCCGGATCAAGCGCAGGTCGCCGGTCTCCACCAGCGCGGAGAACGTCCCGGTGATGGGCCTGGGGTCGGAGTAGAAGAGCCCGCGCCGCTCCATGAGCCACACCTGGGCCGAGTCGGCGGGGACTTCCGCGCCGGCGGCCAACGCGTTCAGCGCCGCCTGGGCGGCGGCGGCCTGCTGCTCCTCCAGCTCCAGCGCGTCCCGAAGGCGCCGCTGATTCTCGGCCAGGTCGGACTGGAGCTGCGACAGGTATTCGCGCTCCGCGTCGCGATCCTGCCCGAAGTCCCAAAGGGATTGGGCACCCAGCGCCACCGACACCCCGGTGACGATCAGCACGAATTCGGTAGCCGCGCGGCGGAACCGCCCGGCGGAGGGTGGATGGGTCACTCCCGGCACTTTCTCCGGCTTGGGACATGGGCGGGGCCAGTCTACTGCGGCCGGGTCCGGTTCAGAAAGGCGAGGGGCGAGTAGGGCGAACCTGGCCGGCTTCGTGGCGAGTTGTGGAGAATGGTGGAACTACACCATATTTCCACCATGGCACTGAACATCAAGAATCTGGAAGTGGACCGGCTGGTAGACGAGGTGGTGGCCATCACCGGAGAGTCCAAGACCGAGGCGATCCGGCAGGCCCTCCTGGACCGCAGGGCCCGGTTGCGCATGCGGATCAGTGAAGGGGGCCGGACCGGTCGGGTCCGGCGCTTCCTGGAATCGGAGATCTGGGGCGTGATCCCGCCGGACCAGCTGGGTCGCCCGCCGGACAAGGCCGAGCGGGAGGCCATCCTCGGATTCGGGCCGGAGGGCGTGTGATCGTCGACAGCTCGGCGCTCCTGAGCGTCGTCTTCCGGGAGGAAGGGCACGAAGCCTACCTGGAGCGACTGCTCGAGGAGCCGGCCCCCGCCATCGGCGCTCCCACCCTGGTGGAGACCGGTATCGTCCTCACCGCGCGCCTGGGTCCCGCCGCCCGGGGACTCCTGGAACGGTTGATCGACGAGTTGGACCTGCAGGAGGTCCCCTTCGGCGAGCTTCACTGGCGGGAAGCGGTCTCGGCGTACCGGCGCTTCGGGAAGGGGCGACACCCTGCCGACCTCAACTTCGGGGACTGCATGACGTACGCTGTGGCCTCCCTGGCGGGGGAGGCCCTCCTCTTCCGGGGCGAGGACTTCGGCCACACGGACCTCGAGGCGGCGCTGCCGAGTCCGTCGTAGGCGCCCCCTACCCTCCCCCGAACTTCACCTGCGACACCATGATGGTCCCCGGCACCCAGTCCACCATGGCGTGGAGCAGGATCACGGCCAGCAGATTGCGGCCGCTCTTCACGTAGACCAGCCCCAGGACGATCCCGCCCAGCGCCCCGTTGACGGTGGCCAGCTGGAAGGCGTGCAGGAGATTCCCCGCCGACGGCCAGTGGGGATTCAGGTACGCGTAGGGAACGTGGTACAGGATGAAGGCCAGCGTGGCCAACGCGATGCCCCACGCGTCGGCCCGCCATCCCTCGGCGGTGGAGGCATCGGTGAAGCGGCGCTGGAGGATCCCTCGAAAGAACACCTCCTCGGTAGGACCCACGGTCATCATGAGGAGGGGCAGGGCCACCAACGGGAAGACCCAGCCATAGGGCCGGGCCAGAACCTCGGCCACCGCGACCCGGTTCGAGGCATTCAGGAACTGGACGCCCTGGATCAAGAGCCCCAGACCGACGGGCCACGCCAGGCCCCGCAGGAGGCGCCCCCGCTCCAGGCCCAGCGACGCCACCAAGGCACCGAGCCCAGATCGCCCCCGAACGAGCCAGAGACCCACCAGGGGAATCAGCACCAGGGAGAGCCAGTGCTCCAGCTCGCTCTCCGGATGGAAGAACAGGTAGACGAGCAGAGCGGCGAAATAGGCGCCGGCGAAGATGGCTTCGCGGCGCCGGCGAGCCGGGATCGATCCGGGTTCCACCACAGTGGGCTCCCGTTGGCAGGGAGGGAGGGTGTCTCCCCTACGGGCGGGAGGGCGCGCGGGTGTCACCACATCCCTCCGGAGGGTCTGTCGATCCCGTCTCCTGCGAGGTGGGCGAGGTCGGCCCCTCGCCTCCCCGGCCAGTGGCACGGAGGCGGGCTCCCGCAGGCCGAAGCCGCTGCTGGAGTTGCTGAGATCGGTCCGCCAGGGGATAGATTCGAAAGGGAGGGACTCACGACCCACAGGCGCAGGCACCCATGAGCGACGAGAATCGGCAGGAGGATCTGGAGGCGCGCGTCGCCCGCCTCGAGCAGCTGGTGGCGGACCTCCTCACCGGGAAGGGCCGGGACCCGGACACGCCGCCCATGGGACCAGCGCCGGAGCCGCCGTGGGCCGGACGGCGCCCACCCACGCTTTCCGACGTCCTGGATCGCTCCGAATCAGGGGAGGGGCGGTCCCGGGCCGCGCGGAGCGGGTCCGACCTCCACGCCGCTCGAGCCTTCGCCCTGGACACCGAGAAGTGGTTGGGGCGAGCCGGGATCGGGTTCGTGATCCTCGCCTTCGCCTTTCTCCTCAAGCTGTCCTTCGACCGGGGCTGGATCACGCCGGCGCTGCGGCTGGGGGCCGGAGGCGCAGCGGGAATCGCGCTGTTGGCCGTCGGCCTCCTCCTGGAGAACTCGCGGCGCACCCTGGCCCAGGCCCTACTGGCCGGCTCCATCGGCCTCTTCTACCTGGTGACGTGGGCGGGGGCCGAACTCTACGGATTCTTCCCGCTCTGGCTGGCGCTCTCCCTCATGTCCACCACCACCCTCCTTGCCTTCGTCCTGGCCCAGCGACAGGACTCGCCGGCGCTGGGGGTGATGGCGGTGGGTGGCGGACTGGCGACGCCATGGTTGGTCCAGCTCGGCGCGGCCAGCGAGCCCGGGCTCGCCACGTACCTCACGGTCGTCCTGCTGGGTGGCGCGGCGATCTTCGTCCTCCGGGGATGGGCCGTGATCATCGCCACCATGATCGTGGGCGGCTGGGTCAGCGCCGGAAGCCACGTCCTGCAGATCGGCTACCCCGGCTTCATGACCCTCCTGATGGTGGGGACCTACTGGGCCGCCACCGTGGGCGTGCCCCTGGTGCGTTCGCTTCTCACCGGGACCCGAGGCGACCCCATCCCCATCCGGATCCTTCGTGCGACCAACCTCTGGGGCTCCGCGGCCACGGTCCTCATGCTCGGCGCGGCCCTGGAGCTGGAGCGGGTCGGGATGGGCGGGCTCTTCCTGGGCCTCGCGGTCTTCTTCACCGCAGCGGCGATCCTGGTCCGGGAAGTCCGTGCCTCGTTCGTGGCGGCGTTGGAGGCCGTGGCGGTGTCGGTGGCCGTGGGCCTGACCCTGGTGACCTGGGGCACGGTCTCACCGCTCCTGCTCATGGTGGAAGCGGCCCTCCTACTGGAGATCCGTTCCCGAGGCGGCCCCGGGTCCTTCGGTCCCATCGCCCACGCGCTGTCGTTGGTGGCGGCGGGGACCTTCCTGGTCCAGTCCCTCCTGGTGGAACCCCCCGGGCCCTTGGCTCTCCACCGCGGCGCCCTCCCCCACCTGGGAGTAATCCTGGTGGCGGCGGCGGCCTCCATGCGTGCCGGCCGCGCGGCTTCCTTCTACCGCGCCGGGGCCTACATGGGGCTCCTGGTCTGGTTCCTCGCCGAGTTCGCTCCCCGGAGCAACGGGCAGGCCCTGGTGAGCATCGCCTGGGCGGTCCAGGGAGCCCTGGCCCTGGCGGTCTCGCGCGTCTCCCGGGACCAGGGCGTCCAGATGGCCGGCCTGGGAACCCTGGCACTGGTGGCGGCGAAGCTCCTCCTGCTGGATCTGTCGATGCTGGACCCGGTCTGGCGGATCCTGCTCTTCCTGGGATTCGGTGCCACCCTCCTGGGTCTCGGCTACTGGCTGAACTCGCCGGAACGGGAGGCCGAGCGAGGGAGCGGCGCGGCGGAGTAGGGTCCGGGACCCGAAGTCCTTGCACCCAGGGGGTGCCGAAGCGCATTCTGCCCGCCCCGCGCACCGGGCCCGTGCCCGGTGCCGTCTCCGGGACCTCGAAGCGTCGCCGTTCCGTGGCGATGCTCCGGCTCCCTCCCCCGACCGGAGAATTGGAATGCAGAGCCTCGCCCCCGGTGTGCCTCGGTGGTCCTTCTTCCCCCGGGGCACGATCCCCGCACTGGCGCTGGCCGCCGGCCTCCCATGGTTGGTCCCGGCCCCGATGCAGGCCCAAGCGACCACCGCGGCGTACACCGCAGCCCAGGCCGCTCAGGGGCAGACCCTGTACGCGGAGACGTGCGCCCGCTGCCACGGCACGGACCTGAGCGACGGCTCCGCCCCGCCCCTCACCGGGCCCACCTTCCGGCGGACCTGGTCCCGGCCCAACGTGAACGTGGCGGACCTTCTGTACGTGATGGAGACCACCATGCCGCCCCGGAGAGCTGGACTGCTGAGCCAGGAGGAGCACGTCTCCATCCTGGCCTACATCATGTCCCGAAACGGGATCACGGCGGGATCCACCCCCCTGGTCCCCGATCCGGCGCGGCTGGCCGCCATCAGCCTCCTCTTGGAGGAAGACGTGGAGGCGGGAGCCGCCGCGGCCGTCATCCAGGGGGAGCGCAGCCGCCCCGTGGGCACCGGTCCTTCGGCGTCGGATCTCCTGGGCGCGTCGGAGGACGCCGCCAACTGGCTCTACCACACCCGCGACTACTCGGGAACCCGTTACTCTCCCCTGGACCAGGTCACGGTGTCGAATGTGGGGGAGCTGGCTCCGGCCTGCCTCTACCAGCTCGGTGAGCCCCAGAACTTCCAGACCGGTCCGGTGGTGTTCGACGGCGTGATGTATGTGACGGGAGTCCGCACCACCGCCGCCATCGAGGCGGATACCTGCCGGGAGATCTGGCGCCACGTGTGGGAGCCCCGGGACCGCGAGGTATGGCTGAACAACCGGGGCGTGGCCATCCAGGACGGATACGTGGTCCGGGCCACCTCCGACGGCTATCTGGTGGCGCTGGACGCGGCTGACGGCGCGCTCCTGTGGGCACGCCAGTCGGCGGACCCCTGGCGCGGCGAGACCTTCACCATGGCGCCTCTCCTCTACGACGGGATGATCCTCATCGGGCCCGCCGGGAGCGAGAACGCCATCTCTGGGTGGGTGGGGGCCTTCCGGTTGGAGGACGGCGAGGAGATCTGGCGCTTCCACACGGTCCCGGGCGCCACCCGGGAGGGTGGACCCTCGTGGGAGAACCCCATGGGGATCCCCATCGGCGGCGGTGCCACGTGGACGCCCTTCTCCCTGGACCCGGACCGGAACGAGCTCTACGTGGCCGTGACGAACCCGGCCCCCGACCTCCCCATCGAGCTCCGGCCGGGCCCCAACCTCTACACGAATTCCATCGTGGCGCTGGACGTCCACACGGGGGCGCTCCGTTGGTACGACCAGCTGGTGCCCGCCGACGAGCACGACTGGGACCTGACCCAGGTGAGCCCCGTGTTCCGGCACGTGGTGGATGGGGAGACCCGGAATCTGGTGGCCACGGTGGGGAAGGACGGGATGCTCCGCGTCCTGGACCGGGACCGCCGATCGCGGCTCTTCGAGACGCCGGTGACCACCCGGGAAAACGTGGACGCACCGGTAACCGTGGAGGGCACCCGGGCGTGCCCGGGCGTCCTGGGCGGCGTGGAGTGGAACGGCCCGGCCTGGCACCCGGAGACCGGCACGCTCATCACCCCCGCCGTGGACTGGTGCTACATCTTCCGGGAGTTCGAGGCGGAGGACGTCCGCTACATCGAGGGGCAGAACTACCTGGGCGGTGAGGTGGAGCCCGACGGACCCCGCACCGGGTGGATCACCTCCGTGGACGCGGCCACCGGGGAGGTCCGGTGGAAGTACCACTCGCCGGACGCCATGGTGGGCGCCGTCACCGCCACCGCGGGAGGGCTGATCTTCGCCGGCGAGCTCACCGGGGACTTCCTGGCCCTCTCGGCGGACACCGGCGAGATCCTCTTCCGCTTCCACACCGGTGGCCCCATCGGGGGAGGCCTGGTGAGCTACGCCGTGGAGGGCCGCCAGTACGTGGCCGTGGCGTCGGGACGCCCGTCGGGTTTCTGGTGGGGAGACAATCCCGGATCGGGGACCATCGTGGTCTTCACCCTTCCGGAAGACCGCTGAGACCGGTGGGGGACGGAGCCCGCCTCACCCCATGCCGAGCCAGCGGCCGGCGGCGAACCCCGCCGCCGCCACGCTCCCGGTGAGGACCGTCCCCCACACCAGGTCCACCGCCACCACGGTCCAGTCGAATCCCTTGATGAGGGCCATGGAGGTGAGGTCGAAGGTGGCGTAGGCCACCAGCCCGAAGAAGGCGCCCAGCGCCACCGCCCGGCCGACGGAGCCCTCGGCGAGCCCCGGGAGGACGGCGAAGACCAGGATGCCGGCGATGTAGACGAGGTAGAACGCGATGGCGGCGCTCCAGACCACGTCCTCTCGCAGGAGAGGACCCAGGTGCCGGTCATAGAATGCTGGGGCCACCACCCCCAGCCAGACGAGGTCGACGGCGAAGAAGGCGACGGCGGTGAGCGCGTAGAGCTTGAGGTAGGTCATGGTCGGATGGGGATGATGGCTCGTGTCGAGCGGATGCTCCGGCGCACGGGCCCAAAGGAGGCACGGGAGTCGGAGGTCGAGGCTCGAGTGACATTCTACCCCGAAGCTGTGTCGTCGGCCCGACTGCACTGGCCTGACGACCGCCGGCATCCCACTCTGCTCGTCCGGACCGACCATCCCCCGCCCAGGAAGCCGCCCCATGCGCCGCATCATCCTCCTCCTCGGAATCCTCCTTCCCATCGCGGCGGCCGACCTGGCGGCGCAGGTGGCTCGCCGTCCCGTCCTCTTCAAAGACTCCCGGGCCGAGCTGGCGCAGGCCCGGGCCCGCGGCGAGTCTGACGTGCTGGTGGTCATGGCCGCCATGCCCGGCCGCAATGGCGCCTTGGCCGCCGCGGTGGAGGCCGCCGGGGGGACCATCCAGTACCGGGAGGACGAGGTCGATTATCTCCGGGCCCGCATCCCCCTGGAGGGGGTGGACGCCGTCACGGAGCACCCGGCGCTCCACAGCATCGACGTATCCCTCACTCCGGGCCGGCCCCGGGCCTTCGCCCTGGCCAGCGGTGCGCCGGCCCCGGAGGCCGCCCGACCTGGCGGGGTGGAGGTCGCGTCCCCAGGGCCCATCAGGACCGTACGGACTGCCGGATCATTCGAGACCGGTTCGATGGCTCCTCCAGGGCCGCTGGCGGCGGACACGGTCTGGCCGCCGGCTCTCACCGACCGCCCCCTGACCAACCGGTACCACCCCTGGGGCGACACCCGGGCCCTCTCCTTCCTGGAGGAGAACCCCACCTACGACGGTCGGGGCGTGAAGATCGCCATGATCGACATGAACCCCGACGTGCTCCTTCCGGAGCTCCAGACCGCCCGGGCCCTGGACGGCACCGAGATCCCCAAGGTGGCGGTCTACGGCACCTCCCTGGACGTGCGCGAGGAAGACGACGGCCGCTGGCTCCACATGGACGAGGTGGTGGAGGCCGCCGGCGGGTCGCTCCAATACCGGGACACGACGTACACGGCGCCCCGTGAGGGGACGTTCCGCATGGCCCGGTTCGACGAGACCGCCGACGACCAGAGCCAAAGCGAGGCGCTGGACGGCGACGTCAACCGCGACGGCAACCCCGAGGACGGCAGCCGGCTCTTCGGGGTCCTCTGGGACCGGGAGAGCGGCGAGGTCTGGGTCGACACGGACCAGGACCACGACTTCTCGGACGAGACGGCCCTGACCGACGCTCGTACCACGCCCCGCTGGGGCGTGTTCGGGTCCGACGATCCGGATACGCCGGTCCGGGAGTCGGTGGCGTTCGGGGTGCAGGTGGACCGGGAGCGGAACCTGGTGGCCCTGAATCTGGGGGCCGCCAGCCACGCCTCCCTGGTGGTGGGAGCCGCGGTGGGAAGCCGGGGGGAGAACGGACGCTTCGACGGCATGGCCCCCGGCGCCCAGCTCATCAGCCTCTCCGAAGGGGGTGCTGCCTACGGCCAGACCGAGTCTACCATCCAGTCGGCACAGGCCGGGGCCGACGTCATGTACTTCGAGCAGAGCTCCTACATCACCCGCACCTACCTGCTCCGGGACGGGCGCCTGGTGCCGTCGGTTATCGGAGACCGGGTGGTTGAGCGGTACGGAGTCTCCATCCTCTCGCCCACCCACAACTACCCCATCGTGGGTGCCATCGACGACATCGTCATGGGCCGGGGCGTCATCGGGGTGAACGGCCACGAGGGGAGGGACAACTTCTTCCTGAACCACGGCGTGCGGGTGGAGCACGACGACAACCTGCTCATCACCGGCGGCTACGGGCCCATGGGCAACGGCGCCTTCAAGCCCGACGTCATCTCGCCCTCCAACTACGTGAGCACCGCCCAGGGCTTCGTGGAGGGACGGGCCATCCCCGGGCTCTTCCAGCTCCCACCGGGCTACACCATCGCCGGCGGGACCTCCACGGCCACCCCTACCGCCGCGGGAGCCGTGGCGCTCCTGATCAGCGGAGCACGCCAGGCCGGCCTGGACCTCGACCCCTATACGCTGAAGTGGGCGGTGACCCGGGGCGCGCGGTGGGTGCCTCACATCGCGGCCTACAAGCAGGGCAACGGAGTGATCAGCGTCTCCGGGGCCTGGGACATCCTCAATCGGCTGAACGCCGGAGCGATGCGGGTGGACATCACCGCCCGGGCGCCGGTCCGGCACCCGTACAGCCACCTCCTGCCGACGCCCCACGAGGGGGTGGGGCTCTACGAGCGCGGAGGCTGGGCGGCGGGCGATCGGGAAGAGCGGACCGTGACCCTCACCCGGACCTCCGGGCCGGATCGTCCCATGACGTTCCGGGTGACATGGGAAGGCAACGAGCACGGGACCTTCGCCTCGCCGGCGTCGGTGACCTTGCCGCTGAACCGGCCAGTGGGCGTGCCGGTAACGGTGTCGCCAGAGAGTCCCGGCGTCCACACCGCGCACATGACGCTGCACCACGACGACGTGGCGGGCTATGCCTATCGGAGCCTGGCCGCCGTCATCGTGCCCCGGCCCGTGAACGCGGGCAATGCGTACCGCCAGGAGATAAAGGTCCAGGTCCCGCGCCCCGGGATCACGAGCCGGTTCATCGAGGTGCCGGAGGGGACCCAGGCGTTGGTCGTGGACCTGGGGTGGGAGGAGCGGGCGGTGAGCCTGGCGGTGTCCGCCCCCGATACACGGCAGGTTCGTGGCGAGTCGCACCCCCGGGGCAGCGGGACCACGCAGATCATCCACGACCCCATGCCGGGGGTGTGGGAGATCCGCCTCTCCGACATCGCCGACACCCGCACCTTCGACTGGGAGCAGGCCCGGGAAGAGGAGCCCGTGCCCCCCACCCCGGCCACCCTCACGGTGTCGGCTCACCGGGTGGAGGTCACCTCCGTGTCGTCCAATGAGGACGGTACTCCGGGATCGGGCCCGGTCCGGCTCACCAACCGCATGGCGACGTTCAAAGGAGGCGCAGCCGGGACCTTCGCCGGAAGCGCCCGCCGGGAAACCCTGGAGCTGGCCGAGGGCGAGCAGCGGCTCTTCGAGGTGGAGGTCCTTCCGGGCTCCAGTGCGCTCCTGGTGGCGTTGGGCCACCTGGGCGACGCCGGCGCCGACCTGGACGTGAGCGTCTTCGACTGCACCGACGAGGAGGAGGGCTGCCGAGCCGCCAAGGTGGACGGTGACCCGGTAGGAGACGAGCGGGTTCTCGTCCTCGATCCCGCGCCGGGTACGTGGAAGGTGGTGGTGGACGCCTTTGCGGTCCCCTCCGGGAGCACCTCGGTTGCGTACCTGGACGCGGTGTTGAATCCCGCCTACGGCGCGGTAAACGCCACCGACCTGCCCCAGGAGCGCAAGCCGGGCGACCGGTGGCTCGTCCAGGTGGGCACCTGGCTACAGAGCAGTGCGGCCGCCGGGGGGCGGACGCCCTTTGCCGGACTGCTGGTCACCGCCGACGTGAACGACGAGGCGGTTCCGGTGGCGCTGATGGAGCTGGAGCACCGGTAGGCGAGGGCGGCTCCATCCCCCAGGGCCGGATAAAGTCTTCGGGCTCCACGCCCAGGCCGTCCGCCACGCGGGTGATGTAGTTGAAGTACGCCACCACCTGGACGGCGTCGTGGATAGCGGTGTCGCCGAAGCCGTGCGCCCGAAGCGCAGCCACGTCCGCCGGACCGACGGAATGCTGATCCCGCGTCAGCTTCTCCGCGTACGCGCACAGCGCCCGATCCGCCGCGCCCAGCTCCGCCGTCCGCCAGTCGCGGGCCACGGCGTGGACGAAGGCGTCGGCTTCCACGTCCGATTCGAACCGATCCGAGACCTCTTCACGGAGGTCGTGCGCGTGCGCTTGGATTCAGTAGAAGCAGTCGTTGGCCCGGGAGGTCACCACCGCCAACATCTCCCGCTGGACCCGGCTCAGGGGCGAGGCCCCGAACATCACCGCCCCGTAGAACTTCATGGAGGAGTCCATGACCCGGGGATTCACGCTCATGACATGAACGATGTTCCACACCCTCCCGGCGCGGGCCACGGTGGCTTCGAAGATCTTCCGCAGGAAGCCGGTGGACTCGTCGGGGGGGATCTGGCGGATGTAGGGCATGGTGCGAAGGCGGTGGAGGCCTGGAAGATGCGAGGAGAGGCGGAACCATAGGGAGCAGGCGCTGGCTGCGCGACATCCGGGGACCCTCGGAGCCGCGCGTCCTCCGGCCCGCGTCCCCGCCGGGGTCCGTCGGCCCGCTTGCCCGAACCGCCACGGCCCGCCTACCCTGCCGGGCGATGCCGACCCCCTTCGACCCGAGATCGTCCATGCCCCGCGCCTCCCAACGCCTTCTCCTGCCCGTTGCCCTGGCCGCCGCACTGGCCCTGCCGGAGCCCGTCCTCCTGCCGGCGCCCGCCGCCGCCCAGGAGGTGGACCCGGCCCTCTTCCAGTCCATGGCGTACCGGAACATCGGCCCGCACCGGGGTGGGCGGGTCACCACGGTGGCGGGCCTTCCGGACGAGCCCTTCACCTTCTACATGGGCGCCACCGGCGGCGGAGTCTGGAAGACCACCGACGCGGGAACCAGCTGGCACAACATCTCCGACGGCTACATCAACACCGGCGGGATCGGGGACATCGTCATCGCCCCCTCGGACCCCAATGTCATCTACGTGGGGACAGGGGAGTCGCCGGTGCGGGGGGTGAAGACCTCCCACGGTGACGGGATCTACAAGTCCACCGACGCGGGCGAGACCTGGACGCACATCGGGCTCGAGGCCACCCGGCACGTGGGCGCCATGTGGGTGCACCCGGAGGATCCGGACGTCGTCTACGTAGGGGCCCAGGGGAATCCGTGGGGGCCCAATGAGGAACGGGGCGTCTACCGCTCCACGGACGGGGGCGAGAGCTGGGAGAAGATCCTCTACATCAACGAGGACTCCGGGATCGTGGACATGTCCGTGTCCGCCGCGAATCCCCGCGTCATGATGGTCACCTCGTGGGACTTTCGGCGGCGCCCCTGGGTGGTGAAGAGCGGCGGCCCCGGCTCCAAGGTCTGGAAGACCACCGACGGGGGAGAGACGTGGCGCGAGATCACGGCCGGCCTTCCCGACCTCATGGGGAAGATCGGCGTGAGCATCTCACCGGCGGACCCCAGCGTGGTCTACCTGGCGGTGGAGGCCCTTCCCGGTGAGGGGGGGGTGTACCGCTCCGACGACGGCGGCGAGACCTTCCGACACGTGAACGACGAGGCGGTGACCTACGCCCGGGCGTGGTACTACATGCACGTGGTCGCGGACCCGGTGGACCCGGACGAGGTGTGGATCCTGAACTCGCCGCTGCTGAAGTCCATCGACGGGGGGCGCACCTTCACGCGCATGCCGGCGTCCCACGTGGACCACCACGACCTGTGGATCAACCCGAACGATACCGACATCGTCATCAACGGGAACGACGGTGGCGCGTCGGTGAGCGTGAACGGCGGCTTCACCTGGTCCACCCTCATGAACCAGCCCACGGCCCAGATGTACCGGGTCATGACGGACAATCTCTTCCCCTACAACGTCTACTCGGGTCAGCAGGACGCCAGCGGGATCGTCATCAAGAGTCGCACGCTGGGCAGCGGGATCGGCGAGCACCACTGGCAGACCATCCGCTCCGGGGAGTCCGCCACGGTGGGGCTGGACCCGGAGAACCCCCGCTACGTCTACAGCACCTTCTTCGCCTCCTTCCTGGGCGAGTGGGACGCCGAGACGTGGAACTACCGCATGGTCCGCCCCTACCCCGAACGGGTCACCGGGGAGCAGCCCAGGAACCTGAAGTACCGGGCCAACTGGAACGGGCCCGTCTACGTCTCCACCCACGACCCGGACGTCATCTACTACGGGTCCCAGTACCTCATGAAGTCCACCGACCGGGGGAACTCCTGGGAGGTGCTCAGTGAGGATCTCACCCGCGACGAGGAGGAGAAGCAGGGCCCTGGCGGCTACCCCATCTCCAACGAGCAGATCACGGCGGAGAGCTACAACAACGTCTTCAACATCGAGGAGTCGCTGATCCAGGAGGGGCTCCTCTGGATCGGCTCCGACGACGGGCTGGTGCACATGACCCGGGACGGGGGCGAGACCATCGTCAACGTGACGCCCGACGGGCTTCCCGAGAGCATCATCAACGTGGTGGAGCCCTCACCCCACGACCCTGCCAAAGCGTACTTCGTGGCGGCCGGCTACAAGATGAACGACTTCACCCCGCACGTCTTCCGGACCAACGACTACGGGGCGAGCTGGACGAAGATCATCGACGGGGTCCCGGGGAACACCTTCGCCCGGAGCATCCGGGAGGACCCGGACCGGGAGGGGCTCCTCTACCTGGGGACCGAGGCGGGGATGTTCGTCTCCTTCGACGACGGGGCCCACTGGCAGGCGTTCCAGCTGGACCTCCCCCTGGTCCCGGTGACGGACCTGCGGGTGCGGCAGAAGGACCTGGTGATTTCCACCCAGGGCCGGTCGCTCTGGATCCTGGACGACCTCACCCCGCTGCACCAGATCTCCGACGCGGTGGCTGCGGCGGACGTCCACCTCTACGACCCCCGGGATCCGTACCGGGAGATCACTCCGGGCTACTACGCCGAGGGCGGCCCGGGCGAGAACCCGCCCCAGGGGCTGCAGGTGCACTACGTGCTGCGCGACGACGTCCCGGCGGAGGTGCCCGTGTCCATGGAGATCCTGGACGCCTCCGGTGCGGTGGTCTTCGCGGAGTACAGCCCCGAGACCCGTCCGGACTGTGCGGCCTCCCCCCGCCAACGGACGCTCCGTCGCACCGCCGGGGCCAACCGGTGGAGCTGGGATCTGAACGTGGGCCGCTTCGCCTGCATCGCCGAGGTCACCAACACCTCCCGGAATCTGGGGGCGTACGCCGCCCGGCCCGGGGCATACCAGGTGCGCCTCACCGTGGGCGACCAGGTGCGGACCCAGGACTTCGAGATCCTCATGGACCCTCGACTGGACGGGATCGCCCAGGACCCCGTGGCCGAGTACGCGGAGCTGGACCGCCTGAGCGCCTCCCTCTTCGCTGGTGCCCAGGAGATGGAAGCCGGCGTGCTCACCCTCCGCCGGGTGCGGGAGCAGATGGACCTCCGCGTGGAAGAGGGCCGGGAGATGGGCGCCGAGGACGTGGTGGACGGCGGCACGACGCTGAACGAGCGCATGGAGGAGTGGGAGTCCCGCATCCTGCAGAAGTACCTGGAGACGAGCCAGAACAACTACATGTTCGAGGCCCGGCTCCTGGTGAAGTTCAAGGACCTGCTGGGACGCATGTCCGGCGCGAACATCCCCGTCACGGCCGGAGTGCGGGAGGTCAACGGCGACTACCTGGAGGAGTGGGCCGGCCACCGCGTCGACCTGGAGGCGCTCATGGACGACCTCCGGGCCTTCAACGCGGTGCTCCGCCAGGCCGGGCTGCCGGAGCTCTACCTGGGGGCGCCGCGGCCGGTGACCTGATGTCTGGCCCACTGGGACCGATGCGGGGCCGTCGCGCGCGGGAGGTGAGGACGGGTGCGCTCCTCACCCCCGCGCTGTCGGTGGGTGGGTGCACGACGACCCTGCCCCTATCCGTCGCACCTCCTCCGGACGGGGCTGTCGTCCGCTTCCTCGACCACCGCGCGGAGGGCCGGACCGGGTGGGTAGCGATGGAGGCCTCGGTCTTCCTCGCCAGCGGGATCCGGTTGGACCCGGTGGGCATGGAAGTCTCGTTTCGGCGCTTCTCCGGGGACTCGGTGTCGGTCCCCGTCCGTCGAATCCGGACCATGGAGTTCACGAATCCCGCGCGGGGCGTCCTGGAGGGACTCGGCGCGGCAGCGCTCACCGCGTTGGCCGTGGGCGGCATCGCCGCGGCGGTGGACGACGGCCAGGGAGAGCGGAGCCGTGGCCAGCAGGCGCTTCGCGCGGGAGGGATCGCCGCGGTCTTCGTGCTCCCGGTAGGGTTCGTCATCGGAATCGGAGGAGGTCACCGAACCGTGATCCAGGTCCAGGCCGGAGGCCCGGGGTAGCCCGGGAGCCCGCCTCCTCCTACAGCAGCACCCGCATGAGATTCCCCACCGCCAGGCCGACGTAGTTCCCCAACCCCACCCCCAGGATTCCCACCGCGACTCCGGGGAGGATCCGGCTGTCGTAGCCCCGGGCCGTGGCGATGGCCATGGCACTGGCGCTCCCCCCCACGTTCGCCTGTGAGGCCACGGCGAGGCTGCCCGCATCGATGCGCATCAGCCGGCCCAGCCCGAAGATGATCACGCCGTGGATGGCCACCGTCCCCACGGCGAAGTAGAAGACCCCGGGGCCCACCTCGACGATGCGGGCCACCACGGAACGGGCCCCGTTGCACGCCAGGAAGAGGAGGATCAGGTAGTTCCCCATGACGGTGGTTCCCGTCAGGCTCCGCACCGCTGGGAGCTGGGCCAGGACCAGCGCCAGCGTGGTGAGCCAGAACACGGCGGGGATGGCCGGCAAGAGCCCTCCCAGCAGGCCCGAGATCCAGAGGCACACCACGGTGATGGCCACGATGGCCGCCAGGTCCCTGAGCGAGACGGCCTTCCCGCTGCTGAAGAGCGCCTGCACCAGCGTGGGCGCGGGCTCCTCGCCGGAGTCCGGCTCCTGCGGGGATTCCTCCCGGGGCCCGTCGGGAACGCCCGAGCGCAGCAGGATGGGCGCCGCCAGGGTGGTCACCAGCCAGAAGGCGGTGATGATGACGTCCGCCGCGACGCCGGCCGTGAACAGGTCGCTGCTGGTGTCGAAGGCCTGCGCCACCGCCGCGAAGTTGACCCCACCCCCGATGTAGGTCGCCGCGAACTGGCCGGAGAGCTTGTACGTCTCCTCGCCCAGGGTGGGGTGGAGCACGAGGCCCATGATCATGGCCCCCACCGTGGAGCCCAGAGCCCCGATGCCGAACGCGATGGCCATGGTGGATCCCGCAGCCCGGATGGAGGCCAGGTCCACGCTCAGCAGGATCAGCACCGTGCCGGCCAGGACGCCGTACCCGGTGAAGAAGTCGTAGACCGGCGACTGACCGGGAATCAGCCCCGCGTTCGAGAGCACCATGGTGAAGAGGATGGACGCCGCGGCCGCCCCAAGCTTGCGGAACCCCCGGAAGCGCTCCAGCCAGACCATGCCGAACACGACGGTGGCGAGAATGCCTACCAGGGCGACGGGGTCCTTGATCATGCCGAGTCTCTCATGGGCCGCATACTGCGGGGGGCGGGGGCTCTGGGGCCAGTCCCTCCCTCGGCGCTGGCCCGTCGCTGCCGCGCTTTCCTCGCATCTCGGGGCCGGTGGGCCCATATATGACCCCGCCCATCCCACCGTGGCGGTGGTGGTGTGCGCCGACTCGCGTGGCTCGCAGGCGCGTGGCGACTGGGCCCCTCTTCGGTTCTCCGACCCTCAGACTGGAGTGGCACCGTGTCCGATCCCGGCTTCACCGACCGCATGAACCGAGAGTACTTCGACGGGGCCCTGTCTCCGGCGTTCCTCCGCGGCCTTTCGTCCCTCCCCACCGAGCGGGAGGACGTCAAGGCGTTCATCGACCGGATGTTCCGGTTCATGGGCCAGGCCGAGATGACGGCCCACGACCTGTCGGAGCTCCAGGGCGACATCGTGGGAACCCTCCTGGCGCGGATCCTTCCCGGCGCGTGGGGCGGACGCGTCCCCCCGGTCACGGTCCAGGGGCGGCACCGGAAAATCGATGACTTCATCCAGGAGAACCGCTTCCTGGGTCGACGGAAAGGGGGCCGGATGCTGGACCTGGGGTGTGGCTTCCCACCGGTGACGACGCTGGACAGCGCCGACCACCTCACCGGCTGGACCATTCACGGATCCGACCCCTCCATGCCCGCGTTCATGGTGCACGACGCCGACGGGTCGTACGCCACCTTCGACGCCCGGGGGCAGATGATCTACTGCCAGCCCTCCACCCCTACCGTGGAGAACTGGAACGCTCTCCTGGCCGACCCCGACGCCGCGGCCCGGCGCTTCGCCGAGATCCGGGACAGCTTCGGAACCACCGATCCGGGCCTGCACGAGGGCGAGGACGGGAGCCGCCTGCTGGTGGACCCCAGCCGCTCCTTCGAACGCCCCGGGCTCACCTTCGGCCTGGGAGGGATCGGCCAGGTCGAGGTCCCGCCGCAGGACGTGGTCCGCTGCTTCAACGTCATGTACTACTTCGACGACGACTTCCGGGAGACGGCCCTCCAGTGGTTCGCCTCGGTGCTGGCGGAGGGAGGGATCCTGCTGGTGGGAGGTGACTGGGCGCTCACCACCGAGTGCCGGTACTTCCTCTACCAGAAGGAGGGGGACGCCATGCACGCTCGGGAGTTCTCCTTCAGCCTGGACAACGTGGTCCCCCTGGGACTGGTGCCGTTCTTCGCGCTGCACGAGAAGGACCGGGGCCTGACCCTGCTTGCGCGCCTGGTGCGTGCGCTCCGGCGAGACGACGCCTTCCGCGCCCGGTACTACCAGGTGCTGGACGGGCTTCGGGCGGAGCACGGGATCTGCCCCCGGGGCGAGGACGGCTTCTACGGCGGCGTGCCCACCGATGGGGACCCGGCGGAGCTGTGGACACGGGCGGCCGAGATGGTAGAGACCCTCACCGACGAGATGGGCCCCGAGGCGGTCTCGGTGCTGGAGCGGGCCGGATGGACCAGCCACGTGAACGAGGTAGGCCTGGTGACCGTCTCGCTGGAGGACGCTCCCGCTTAGGCGCCCCCGGCCGGCAGATGGGCAAGCGAAACACCTTGTTCATCGCCGTGGACCGTGCGCATGTTGCGGTCACCCCCGAGGCGGCCCTCCGCCGCACTCCCGGGGGAAGGAGGTACGGTGCCGTCGCTCCAGGAGCGGTTGAAGAAGAGCCACGTGGGACACTGGGCCCTGGCCTACATCGGGGGCGCCTGGCTCACCCTGCAGGTGGCAGACATCCTGGGGGACCAGTTCCAGTGGCCCCTCCGCCTTCAGCAGAGTATCACGGTGGTCCTGGTAGTGGGGTTCCTGGTCACGCTGGTTCTGGCGTGGTACCACGGCGAGAAGGGCCACCAGCGATTCACGGCGGCCGAGGTGCTGATCATCGCCGGGCTCCTCCTCCTGACGGCCGGCACGCTGAGCGTGCTGCGATCCCCGGACGACGTCACCGGTGCGTCCGGCCTGTGGCCCGTGCGACCCGTGAGCCCGGCCACGGTGGTGGCGGTCCTGCCCTTCCACAACCTCAGCGGGGACCCCAGCGAGGACTACCTGGCCAGCGGTCTGCACGAGGACGTCCTCACGCAGCTCTCCCGCATCGCCCAGCTGACGGTCATCTCCCGTCGCTCGGTCCTGCCGTACGCCGAGGCGGACCGCAACCTCCGGCAGATCGGGGCCGAGCTGGGCGCGCGCTCGCTCCTGGAGGGAAGCGTTCGACGGACGGGAAACCGCCTGCGAGTAACGGTGCAGCTCATCGACGCGGTCACGGACGCACACCTCTGGGCCGAGACCTACGATCGCACGCTGGACGACGTCTTCCAGATCCAGTCGGAGGTGTCGCGCCAGGTCGCCGTGGCGCTGGAAGCGACTCTCACCGAGTCGGAAGCCCAGCGCGGGGTGCAGGCGCCGCGGAGCGGAGTTGGCGCCTGGGAGCTGGTGCAGCAGGCGCGGGCGGCCCGGAGTCCACGCGACAGTGATCGGGGGGCGATCCTGCGCGAAGAACAGCTCCTGCGCGAGGCCCTCGCCCTGGATCCCGAGTACGGGCTGGCCTGGGCCCAGCTCTCGGCGAACTTCGCCCACCGTCCCTGGAACCTGGGCATGGACGCGGCCTGGGGGGACTCGGCGCTGGTGGCGGCGCGAAGGGCCATCGAGCTCGATCCGGAGCTGGCCCTTGGGCACTTCGCCCTGGGGTACGCCTACGACACCCACGGCTTCCTGGACGGCGCCGAGGAGGCCTATCGATCGGCCCTCCAGCTCGACCCGAACATGGCCGAGGCGTACCATGACCTGGGGCGGATCGCCGCCGTTCGCGGTCGATTCGACGACGCCATCGAGCTGCTGGAGAGGTCCCTGGTGCGCGACCCCCACGTGCCCGGGCTCCGGACCCAGCTGGGCCACAGCTACGCCGCCCTGGGTGACCTGGCTACGGCCGAGCACTGGTTCCAGGCGGAGCTGGAGCTCCGGCAGCGACAGGACCTCCCTTACGCCGAGGTCCAGGCCTGGGCCCACTGGTGGGCCGGCCGCCTGACGGAGGCCCGGGAGACGGCCGACGGCATGCTCTCGCGGGACCCCGACAGTCCGGTCCTGAGGGTGGGCCTCGGCGAACTGAGCCTCATCCAGGGAGACCTGCCGTCGGCGATCCTGTCGTCCACCGCCGCGTTGGAGATGTCGGACGAACGCGAGAATGTGGCCTACCTGTTCTTCGCCACCACCACGCTCGGAGCCGCGCTGCAAGCGACGGGGGACACGGCGGCAGCCCGGCGGCGCTTCGAAGCGAGCCGGGAAGCGCTCGCGCAGGAAGTCGACGAGCGCGACCAGTACCCGCTCACCTACCTGGAGCTGGCCGTGGTGGAGGACGGGCTGGGGAACCGCACGGATGCGCTGCGCTGGTCCCGGCGCGCCTTCGACCTGGGCAGCCGTCACCTCCATCTGATCGAGTCGTATCCGGGCTTCGACGGCCTCCGGAGCGACCCTGAGTTCCGGGCGCTCCTGGACCGGATGCGGACGGACGTGCAACGCATGCGGGAGCGAGTGGAGCGGCGGGAGCGGTCGGCGGGACTTCGCTGACGCCGCCGCTCATCTCCCGGTGTCAGGCACCCGCGGGGCAGCGCGCCTGGGCCCCGGCCAGATTGAGGCGGGGTAGCAGCTCGTCCTGGAAGCGCGGCGTCTCCCAGAGCACCGAGAGGGCGGGATCCCAGATCTCGAAGGGCACCCGGAAGGGGAACCTGAGGACATGTCGCTCCAGCGCCTCCTGAGCACGCTCGACGTCCCCGAGCAACGCCCAGGTCTGGGGCATCACCCGGGTCTCGTCTTCGGGGAGGAGGCCGGGATCGCCGGCCTGCAGGGCCCTCGCCTGCATCCGGACGGCCTCCGGGTCGGCGAAGTAGTCGGCGAAACGATCCACCGCTTCGTCCTCCCGGCCGGTGAAGAGGAGGAGCCGCCCGAGAACGGTCCGCAGGAAGTGGACCTCCCCCTCGGGGTCCGCGGCGATCCCCTCCTCCAGGTAGGGAATGGCCTCCTCCGGACGATTGCACTGGTAGAGGACGAAGCCCACCACGTCCAATCGCACCGGCGTGCGGTCCAGCGCCAGCGCCCGTCGCGACTCTCGCAGGGACTCGTCCAGACGCCCGGTACCCCACAGGAGCTCGGCGTACTGGACGTGGGCCTCACCGTTGTCGGGATCCACCTCCAGGGCCCTGAGGAGCTCCCGCTCGCCGGCCTCCCACTCCCACCGGTCGCGGTGCACCGATCCCAGCGCCACCCTCGCCGAGGCATTCCCCGGGTCGAGCTCCAGGGCCCGGCGGGCGGCACGCTCCCCCGCCGCCAGGTGCTCCGCCCAGAAGGCCGAGTCCTGGGATTCTCCCTCGGGCCCGGCGTAGAGCGGCAAGGTGGCCTGGGCCTCCGCCAGCGCCGCCCACGCCGGCGCCCAGGTGGAGTCCCTCTCGGTGGCGGCCTGGAAGAGCTGGACCGCCTCGGCCACGCCCGAGCCCCTCCGCCGCAGGGCCGCCCGGCCCGCCAGGTATCGGTCATAGGCCACCGTATCCAGGGTGGCGTCCGCCAGCTGCTCCGGGGGGAGCCCCAGGGGCACCCGGAGCTCCCGGGCCACCTGACCGGCGATCTCGGTCTGGATGCGGAAGATGTCGTCCAGGGTGCGCTCGTAGGTTTCCCCCCACAGGCGGAAGCCGTCCTGCACGCCCACCAGCTCCACGCTGATCCGGACGGCGTCCCCGAACCTGCGGACGCTCCCGGACAGGACGTACGGGACGCCCAGCGCCACGCCGGCCTCCCGCGAGTCCACCTCGTCGGACCGGTACGAGAACGCCGACGAGCGGGCCGCCACTCGCAGGTCCCGAATGCGGCTCAGGACGTTGAGGATCTCCTCCGACACGCCGTCGCTGAAGTATTGCTGATCCCCGGTCTCGCTCACGTCCGCGAACGGCAGGACGGCGATGGCGGGACGCTCGTCGACGGAGGGGTCCACGTAGGCCCCGGCGGGGCGACCGCCCTCTCGGGCCGGGTCCGGGCCCTCCGCCCCACCGTCCACGGTGCGGGTCCCCAACCAGAAGCCCAGCCCCAGGAGGAGCACGCCGACCCCGGTGGTGAGCCCGGCCGCCCACAGGCGCCCACGGGGTCCCTGGAGGATGGCGGTGATCTCCTCCTCCTCGGCCGGCGCGGTCCGCTGCACCCCACCCGGGGTGAGCTCCAGCGCCCATGCCAGCACCGCCGCCACCGGCATGCCGAGTATGGCCAGCCAGACCACCAGGGTGACGGTCCAGTCGGGAAGCGGGATCCGGGGAAAGACCAGGTCCGCCACCTCCATGACCAGCAGGGACACGGCCCCGTAGGTGGCGACCACCCTGGGCACCTTTCGGCGCTTCAGCTCGGCGATCCACCGGGACAGGGCGGAGGGCCCGCGTCGCACCTGGGGGTTCGGGTCGGGAGGAGTCATGCGCCCCAAGCTAGAAGGGTCCCGGGCGGGCGGGCGAGGCGCGGGGCCGTCGCCGCTACCCCGCTTCTACCGCCGTCAGAACCCGCCGCACGAACTCGTTCACGTGCTCGGGCCCGTCCACCCAGCGGGTGACGGTGACCAGGTCGTGCTCCGGGTCCACGTAGATCACGTTGGTCCAGGCCGCGCCCACAGCCATGAAGGCGGTGGCCGGCGCTGCGGGCAGGAGAGCCCGATCCGTGTTGAGCCACCACATGAAGCCGTAGTCGGGCTTGATGTCCGTGGGCGTCAGCGCCATGCGGTACCACTGCGAGGGGACCACCTGCACGTCGTCCCAGCGGCCGTGCCGGAGCGCCAGGAGTCCGAAGCGGGCATGGTCCCGGGTGTCGATGAAGAAGCCTCCACCCCAGTGCCCTCCCCCGCTCACCGACTGCACGCGCTCCCCATCCACCTCCACCCAGGAGGTCTCGTAGCCGTGCCAGCGCCAGTCCGGCGAGGCCCCGATGGGGTCCATCACCCGCTCCGCCAGGACCTCCGGCAGCGGCCGTCCCAGGCGAAAGAGCAGGGCGAAGGCCATGAGGTTGACCCGGACGTCGTTGTATTCCCAGAAGGTCCCCGGCGCGTGGAGCGCGCGGTCGATCCCCTCCCGCCGGTCCGCCGTGTCGGGCTTGCCGAAGAGAGTGCCCTCCCACTCGGAGGTCTGCTGAAGCAGGTTCCGCCACGTGATGGCTCGGCTCCGCTCGTCGGGGAACAGGGAGTCCGGCAGACTCGCCGCCATGGGGTCGTCCAGCTGAGGAACCAGACCGTCCGCCCAGGCCAGACCCGCCACCGTGGAGAGATAGCTCTTGGTCACCGAGAAGGTCATGTCCTCGCGGTCCGTGTCCCCCCACTCCGCCACGATGTAGCCGTCCTTGACGACGATGCCGTTCACGCCGGTCCGGGTGGTGGTGGGGCCCACGATCTCCTGGTGGGCCAGTCCGGCGAATCGCTCCCGCAGATAGGCGCCGGGATCCTCGGGGATGTCGGTGGTCTCGTGGGCCTGCGCATACTCCACCGCCTCCTGGAGCAGGGCCGCGTCCATCCCCACGTCCCCGGGTAACCTGCGCTCCCACCCGTCCCGGCCCGAGGAGGGGGTGTAGAAGGTCGGCGCCGGCTCGGCGGGAAGGCCGGCATCCCCCGGCGGCTCCACCGCCGTGGAGGCGTTCGGGAAGGCCTGCGCGTCCCCGGTTCCCTGCCGTGAGGAAGGGTCGGCGGAGTCGCCCCCGGGCCGGTCGTCTGCGGGGGCGCAGGACCAGGGACCAGACATCAGGGCGGCCGCCAGGACGGCCACCGGGAGCAGGGATCGAGGCACGCTGCCGGCGAATCGCATGGCCCGAAGGTGCGTCGGAGAAGCCGATCTCGCCAGCGAATTCGTGACATGGGGCTTGGTGAGCCTGTGGCGGCCGGTTCGGAGCCCCGCCATGAGGGGCGTGGAAATCGTGGCTCCCACGGCGGCCACCGGCCGCCCGAGAGCGGCCTCGCCACCGAAGCAGAGAGCCCGGCCCTCAATCCCTCCAGGAGACGAAAGAAGGTCGACAGAAGGCGGCGTGCGTCCCACTTTCCGCGTGAAACCCAGGCCTGTCTCCCTCCGTACCGGGACCCCATGACCACCGCTGCCCGACTCCGCGCTCTCACGCCCCTGCCGTTCCTGGGGTGGGCCCTGCTCCTTTCGGGGTGTGGCGGAGGGGCTGCGCCCGCGTCCCAACCCCGGGCTGCGCCGGCCCCCACCGTGGACGCCGGGAGCGCCGCTCCGGAACGGGCGGACCTGGACGAGTTGGAGCGTCTGTACCGCGCACGGCAGGCCGAGGCGCTCGCCACGGTGCACGAGGCGGACGTGGCCTTCGTCACGGGGATGATCTCCCATCACGCGCAGGCCCTGGTCATGTCCCGCCTGGCCCCGGAGAACGGCGCCAGCGCGTCGATCCGAACCCTGGCGGCGCGCATCATCAACGCCCAGACCGACGAGATCGGCGTCATGCAGCGCTGGCTCCGCGAGCGGGACCTGTCCGTGCCGGTGGTGCATGAAGACGGGACCATGCCCATGGACCACGGCGCGCACCACGCCGGGATGCCGGGGATGCTGAGCCCGGCCCAGCTGGCGGAGCTGACGGCGGCGAGCGGGGAGCGGTACGACCGTCTCTTCCTCGCCTACATGATCCAGCACCACCAGGGCGCGGTGGAGATGGTCCACGCCCTCTTCGCCACCGACGGCGCCGCGCAGGACGACTTCATCTTCAAGATCGCCTCGGACATCCAGGTGGATCAGATCACCGAGATCAACCGCATGCAGCGCATGCTGGATGCGCTTCCCGGGGGCGGCGCCTGACGCTCGTTTCCCAGGACTCCTCTCCACAGCGACACTCCTCTCTCAACCCGGAACCCTCCCATGAACCAAGGCTTCCCAGCGTCCGCGGGTACCCCCCGCGGTCGAACCCCTCTCCTTTCGCCGGCCTTCCTGGCAGTGGCCGCCGTGGCCCTGGCCGGCTGCTCCTCGCAGCCCCAGGCCATGGACGGACCAGCGCCGGCGCAGGCTCCCCGGGAGCTCCGCCCGCTGGAGGTCACGCCCCCCACTCCGGACCCCCGGGTGGGCCTGGCCCCCGGTCTCTTCGACGCAGGCGAGGCCATCTGGAACCTGCGGCTGCTGTCCGCCTCCCCGCCGTCGGAGGCCTTCATCGGAGTCACCAACTCCGACCTGGCCTTCCAGGGAGATTACGCCATTCAGGGGAACTACAACGGCGTGCAGGTCTGGGACATCTCCAACCCGTCGGCGCCGGAGCTGGTGACGGAGTACGTCTGCCCGGCCTCCCAGAGCGACGTGTCGGTCTACGGTAACCTCCTGTTCGTGTCCGGTGAGGGTCTGGGGGGACGGCTGGACTGCGGAACCGAGGGCGTGGATCAGGCCGTGAGCGCCGATCGCCTGCGGGGCATCCGGATCTTCGACATCACGGACATCAGGGCGCCGGAGTACATCTCCAACGTCCAGACCTGCCGGGGCTCCCACACCCACACGGTCCTGAAGCACCCCGCCGATGACGAGAACGTCTACATCTACGTCTCCGGCTCGGCACCCGTCCGGCCCGCCGAAGAGCTGCCGGGCTGCTCGGGCATGATGCCGGAGGACGACCCCAACTCGGCCCTCTTCCGGATCGAGGTGATCCAGGTGCCGCTGGCGCACCCGGAGCAGGCCGCCATCGTGAGCTCGCCGCGCATCTTCGAGGACCTGGTGGCGCCGCCCACCCACGGGCTGGCGCCCGACGACCTGGCGGCCATCGAGGAGGCCCGCGCACGGGGAGCCTTCATCGCCGAATTCGGCTCCCAGTCGATGGTGCTCCCGAACCGGTTCACCGCCCCCCTGTTGGACAGCATCGTGCAGGCCCGGGGCGGCTCAGGCGCGCCCACGGCGGCAGACAGCGCCGCCCTCCGGGACTACATCCCCACCCTCGTAGCCCGGATGATGGGCGGCGCTGAAGACGCCGAGCCCCGGGGGCCGACCCAGTGTCACGACATCACGGTCTACCCGGACATCGGCCTGGCCGGCGGCGCGTGCGAGGGATATGGGCTCCTGCTGGACATCCGGGATCCGGTGAACCCCCGTCGCCTCTCCGCCGTGGCGGACTCCAACTTCGCCTATTGGCACTCCGCCACCTTCAACAACGACGGCACCAAGGTCCTCTTCACGGACGAGTGGGGCGGGGGCGGCGCACCCAAGTGCCGGGCCACCGATCCGGCCGAGTGGGGCGCCAACGCCATCTTCTCCATCGAGGACGGCGAGATGGAGTTCCACAGCTACTACAAGCTGCCGGCGCCCCAGACCCCGCTGGAGAACTGCGTGGCGCACAACGGCTCCCTCATTCCGGTCCCGGGCCGGGACATCATGGTGCAGTCCTGGTACCAGGGCGGCATTTCCATCTTCGACTGGACCGATCCGGACAACCCGGTGGAGATCGCGTTCCACGACCGGGGTCCGGTGGACGCCAACCGGATGGGCAACGCGGGCAGCTGGTCCGTCTACTGGTACAACGGGGTCATCGTGAGCTCCGAGATCGGCCGTGGGCTCGACATCTTCGAGCTGGTCCCCAGCGATGTGCTGACCCAGAACGAGATCGACGCCGCGAACTCGGTGCGCCTGGAGGAGCTCAACTCCCAGGGCCAGCCCGTGTACGAGTGGCCGCACACCTTCGCCCTGGCTCGGGCGTACCTGGACCAGCTGGAGCGGCACGGCGGAATGAGCCCCCAGCGGGCCAACCAGGTGCGAGCCGAGCTCGCCGAGGCGGAGGGGCAGTCCGGCGGGTTCCGCACGGACACCCTGCGCAAGCTGGCCAACAGCCTGGCCATGGACGCGCGCATGTCCGCGGATCCCGACCGGGTGCGGATGCTCATCGACGCCTTGACCGGATTGGCGAGCTAGGCGCCTCGCGCAACCCCGCGCAATTGGGACGGGCCCGGGAGCGATCCGCTTCCGGGCCCGTCAGGCCATGCCCGCGCCCGCTTCGCCCGCCCACCTTGGGCCATGAACGTCCCTCTCGACGACGACCTGTGGGCCTTCGCCACCGGCGACCGGGTACGCTCCCGGGGCTTCGCCACCCCGGCGGAGTACGTGCGGCACCTCATCCGTCGCGACCGCGAGCTGGACCGCATCCGCCTCTTCCTCGAAGTGGACGGCTCAGCCGGTCCGCCGCCGCGATTCCCCAGGGAGAGCTTCCAGCGCCTGGCGGAGATGGTGCCCCGGTGGCGGGGCTCGTAGCGGCCCTAGCCCCCCTGCCCCCCGAACACCATGGGGTTCACCGGCTGGTTGTGGACCACCGTGTCCCAGACCCACGTGGTGCTGCCACCTTTGCGGCTCTGGCCGACCCGCGTCGGAATCCGGACCCCGTCGAACTCCCGGTAGTCCTCCAGCGTCCAGTACCATCCGATCTGCACCAGCAGGCCCGTCTCCACGTCGAAGGCCAGGGCGTTGTAGGTGGGGTCCAGGTCGTTCTCCAGGACCCAGACGTCGTGGCCACTTCGCGTCTCGCGTCCCACCACCGCGAGCCCGGGAAAGTACTCGTGCAGGCGCAGCGGCCCCTGGGGATCCAGCAGGAAGCTTTGCTTGCTCCGCACAGCGGCGTCGCTGGGCCCCGACACACCGGACCGGCTGCTCCAGACCCGGGCACCGTCGCACCACTCCCGCTCTACCAGGCTGTCGGTGAAGGTGATGGACCAGTGGTCGGGATAGACCGCCACCGCCTCCAGGGACTTCTCGTGCGCGGGGCCCCGGTAGGGGCGGTCGTCGATCTCCCGTCCGGCCAGGGTGCGGGTCTCCAGCCCCTGCAGGGCTTCGCGCCCGCCTACCGCGGCCACGTAATGAGCCAGGATGGCCTGTACCGAAGGGAGGGTGTCCTGGGCCGTGGCCGGCTCATCCGGACCGGCGGGCGGGTCGTCCGGGGCCGCGTCCGCAGGCGCCTCCGGGGTTCGGGCCAGCGCCGCCTCGCCTCCCACTCCCGGACCGGGAGCCGGGGGGAGCGAGGCGATGAAGTCGCCCACCAGGTTCAGGTTCTCCTTCTCCTTCTTCCACGGCCCGCCGCCGTGTTGGGACTCCAGGGGATCCGCCTTCACCACCACCACCAGGTCGTGCTCCGGCAGAACGACGATCTGCTGCCCGCCGTGCCCCCACGCCATCTTGTACTCGTGGGTCCCCGACCGGACCGTCCACCACTGGTAGCCGTAGGCCAGGTCCCGGACGTTGGCGCCGATCCCGATGTGCCAGGCGTTCTCGGACTGGATCGCCAGGGAGCGGTCCACCCACTCGGGGGTGAGGATCTGGACTCCGTCCCAGGTGCCCCCGTTCAGGTAGAGCTGCCCGAAGCGGGCCATGTCCCGGGCCGTGAGGTGGAGGGACGACATCCCGAGCCGGTAGTCCTCCCACGAGAACCACCACTCCCCGGGCTCCACCCCCAGGGGTCCGAACAGGTGTTCGTTGGCGAAGTCCAGGAGGTCCGTTTCGCAGGCTCGGGCCAGGACGATCCCGGCCAGGTGCGAAGAAAGATTGCTGTACTCCATGGCCGCGCCCGGATCACGGATCAGCTCCACCGTGGCCAGGTGCACCGGCCGGTACCCGGAGTACAGAAGCTGGAAGAGCTGGTCGTTGGCCTCCTCCCACTGGAACCCGGCCCGCATCTGAAGGAGGTGCTCCAGGGTGATGTCGAGCTTGCGCGGGTCCCGGATGCTGTCGGTGAGCTCCGGGAAGTAGTCCATCACCGGGACGTGCACGCCCGGAATGCACCCGTCGTCCACGGCGATCCCCACCAGCGCCGAGAGGACGCTCTTGGTGGCGGACTGGAGGTTCGTGGGGGTGTCGATGTCCACCCCGTGGTAGTACTGCTCCGCCACCAGGCGGCCGTTCTTCACCACCAGCACGGCGTAGGTGGTCTCGGCGTTGGAGGCCCTCCAGTAGAGCCGCGCCAGCGCCGCCGAATCCAATCCCACCTCGGCCGGGGTGGCCACCGGCCAGTCGTCGCGGGCCACGGGGGTGTAGTCCACCGACGCCAGGTCGGCCGCGGACGGGCCGCACCCCTCCGAGAGGACGACGAGCGACAGGACCAGCCACCGGAGCGAGGGCGCGTTGGCGCGAGGACCGGGGAGCACGGAACACCTCCATGGAAAGGACGGCCCAGGGAACCGCCGTCGGGAGGGTCGTGAAAGCCCGAAGAGCTGCCGCTAATCTACCGGAAACCGGGCGCCGTTGGAGCCCGGCGCCAGCGATGCACAAAAAAAAGCTCCGCCCGGGGACGAGAGGACCCCGGACGGAGCGCTGGAAACGCCTTAGGAAGAGAAGCTAACTCCCGGCAGGACGTTTCGGGGGTACGCGACCCGGAAGGCCGTCGGGCGGTCCCCGACGTGGCCCCATGGGGCCTGCGATCCCAGCCACCGGCACGGGGAAACCCGCGTGACCGGCAGCGTGCACAGGGCCCACATCCGCGGGCCGCATCCCTCGGCCCTGTCCCTGCGCAAACTCCGGGAGCTCCCTAAGAAGCCCCGGATCATCTATCCCGGCAGCCAACCTCTCCTGGACGGCGGTGAGCGCGTCCATCGAAGGGTGTCCTGCCTGGAAAAGCCCTCCCATCACCATCATCGGCACGGCCAGCGAACGACCGGACGGCTGGGTACGGGCGAGCTCTGCGATCATGTGCGGATCCGCCCCCATACGTAGGGCGGCCGCGGCGGCTTCCACATCTCCCTCCACCGGGGTCCGGCCGGAGCTCGTGAGAGCATCCCGGGCACGGGCCAGATCCAACCCCATGGCCTCCACAGCGCTCAATACCTCATCCGCGCTGCGACCCTTGGCCACGCCCTCCAGGGCGAGACTCGCCATGGCGTGCGCCGGGAGCGCATCCGCCTGGGCCGCTTCCACGCGGGGCACCACCCGCTCGGCCACATCGGGCGGAAGCAGTTCGCTCAGGCGCGCCACGGGGTCTTCCTGCCCTACCAACACCACGGGCATCAGGGCGCTCAGCGCCCAGACGAAGACCCCAGACTTTGCCAGGGTAAGGGGGATTGCCGACTTACGCATTCCAGGCCATGAGGTGGATCAAAGGGTCCAGTTCTGCCGCTCTGAACTGAACACTCGGCAACCGACCCGGTGGTCACATCCTTCTCGAGACCGGCAGCCGCTCAGCTCTCCGAGATGACCAGCAGCCCCACCTGTCCCCCGAACCCGTCGTCCACCGCGGGGATTCCCTCGGGCACCATCCAGACCTCTCCGTTCACCAGGAGGTTGAACCGGTGCACCCCGGCGGGGACGTCCGAAGGAAGGAGCCAGCGACCGTCGTCCCCCCGGGTGAGGGGCGTAGGCTGCCACTCGTTCCAGTCTCCGGCGATGGCTACCGCTCCGGCGTTGGGAACGGTGAACCCCACCCGGCCGCTCCGGGCGGACTCCCGGGTGAACATCAGCGGCAGGGGCGCGGCGGGCGCCACGGGCCGGACCCGGCGGGGCGCGTAGCGGATCCCCACGCTCAGGAAGGTCCCACCGGGCAATCCCTGCAGGACGTCCGGCGCGTACGTCCCACCGGACAGGAGGAGCGCCAGCCGATCCTGCAGCCACACGGTGGCCGAGGCCGCCAGCCAGGAGTCGCCGTCCACCTCCTCATAGGGAGAGCCGCGGACCCCCAGGTACGCGGTGACGTCCCAGCGGCCCCGACTGTACAGGGCCGACACGGTGGCCTCGGGGAATCGATCGCCCTCCACGCGGACGTCGGCGTATCGCGCCACCAGGCGCGTGGGGCCCACCTGCGCCCACCCCCCGACCTCCGGGGAGACGTTGGTCACCGCTTCGGGGTCCAGGCTGTTCTTGGACGTCCCGGCCTCCAACCCGACCCACCCTCCCGCCGTGCGCTGCTGGAAGTGTGCGCGGCCCGCGACCTGCGCCAGGTACGCGTCGAATCCGCTGCTGTGACTCGATCCCTGCAGGCTACCGCCCGCCTCCAGGCGGAGGGGGCTGCGAACGCCCGCGGGGCTGAACCATCCGACCACGTCGCCGCGACCCTGCAAGGTGCGACCCGCGTCCTCGAACCCGGTGAGGCTCCCGGCCAGGCGGGCCAGGAGGACACGGCTCTGCCACTCCACGGCGGTGGCCAGCGACGGCGCGTTCAGCGCGTCCAGGGTGTCGTACTCGATGCGGGAGCCATTCAGGTCCACCTGCCAACGGGGACTCTGAGCCGAGGCGCCCAGGGGAAGAAACAGCGCGCAGAGGAGACCCAGCCAAAGGGTCCGGGGGGTGGGGAGGGACCCCGGATCAGCCACCCGGTAGTCCTCCCCCCACGCCCGGCGGGCGTCCCGGGGGAGACCCCGGTCGTCCGCCCCCCGCGTGGGGGGGAATGGGGATTCCCAGCGTCCGCAGCGCCTCCAGCAGCGCCGCTTGCGGCGCGGGCGCTCCCGTCATGGAGAGGTCCATACGGGAGGGTAGCTGCGCGGCGGCGCTCATGGAAGCACCCGTCTGCAGCGCGTGCCGCATCACTTCGACGGCCTCCTCCGCGGGAATCCCGCGGCGGGCCAGCTCTCCCACCACCGCCAGCGGAATCTCCAGGGAGTGGGCCGGACGGTTCTCCCACAGGCGAGCCAGCTGCCCGGGCGGGACTCCCTGTCGCATGGCCAGCGCCGCGCCGGAGACCTCGCCCCCGGCCAGGGCGGCGGACGGCAGGGCCTCCCGCAGCAGCTCCCGCGTGGTGCGGAGCTCATCCGCGAGCCGTTGGGTGACGGGGACGATGCGCTGGGCGGGCACGCCCTTCGCCACGCCCTCCAGGATCTTGGATTCCAGGGGGGCCAGGGGAAGCGAGTCCCGACGCGCCGCGTCCAGGATGGGCTGGACGGCGCTCAGCACCTCCGGCGGGAGGCGCGATTCCAGGTCGGTGTCCTGCCCCGCTGCGGGGAACGTCCCCACGAGGAAGAGTACCGCGAGCCAGAGGATTCCGCGGCGCATCATCAGGCCTCCGAAGCCGCCACCATGAGGACGCTGTTCGCCCGGCCGAAGCCGTCGTCCACCGGCTCGCCGGCCAGCGGATCGGGTCGCCACTCGGAGCCGTCCACGATGAACGAGTATTCGTGCACGCCCGGCGGAACGGGGACGTCAACGGTCCACACGTCGGACCCCCGAAGCTGCGTTAGCCGGATTCCTTCGGTGTCCCAGCTCACCCAGTCGCCCGTGAGCGTTACCTGGGACGCCTCGGGGGCGACGAACACGAAGCGGGTCAGGACCGGCGCGGCCTCGGAGACCGCGGCCGCAGGATCGCCGGATCCCGGAATCAGCCGACCATCCGGAAGGAGCGCGAGCACGGCCACCGCCGCCACGGCGAAGCCCAAGCCCATGGCCGGAGACAGACGGACGGTCCGGGGCCGCACGAGCCAGTCCACCATGGCGCGCCAGCGGCTCCGGGGACGCCGGGCGATCTCGGCCATCACCGCGCCCTTGAGCGAGGCCGGCGCCCGGACGTCCTCCCGGAGCATCGCCATGGCGCCGAACAGCAGGCGCTCCTCGGCCTGCAGGGCCTCGGGGAGGTCCTCCAGGGATACGTCGCCCGTCAGATAGGCGTCGAGATGTTCGTCGTTCGTTCTATTCATCATGCGCTCGTGCCCTCATCCCCCAGCGGGCCGAGAGCCGCCTTCAGACTCTCCCGGGCCCGCTTGAGGCGCATCTTTATGGCCGACTGCGAGGCGTCCGCCAGCTCGGCGATCTCCCGCACCCCGTACCCCTGGATGTAGAAGAGCACCGCGGCCTCCCGCTGATCGGCGGGAAGGTCCTCCAGCGCCGCCTTGATCCGTCGCCGGCGGGACGCGGCCTCCGCCGCCTCCGCCGGGTCCGGATCCGTTTCCAGCAACATCACCTCGTCCAACCCGTGCTCTTCGCGATTCGCCCCCTTCGACGCCGCGGTCCGGCAAAGATTCGCGGTGATCTTGAACAACCACCCGTCGAACCGGTCCGGATCTCCGCAGCGCTCCAGGTGGCGGAACGCCCGGACGAACGCGTCCTGGAGGATGTCCCGGGCGTCCGCCTCGCCGAAGCCCATGTGTCGGGCGTAGCGAAACAGGGGATCCTGGTAGCGTTCCACCAGCGTCCCGAACGCGCCGCGATTCCCGGCCCGTGCCCGTTCCACGAGTTCCTTGTCGGAGAGGGTGTGCATCCCTGCCGTACGCGGGTATGGACATGGGTCCGTGGATTCCTCCTGCCCTGAACACTTTGTGGAACCCGGAAGGGTCACACCAGGGTCCATGCTCACATCCCTCTCCACTTCGAATCCGTTTCGCAGAGATTGGGTGTGACCGGAAGCGCGGTCACCGAGTGTAGATCAGTGAGAACCACAGGCACTTCTGCCCTTCGGCCGGATGGATCCGACCGGGGGCGCTTCGCTGTACCAACAGATTCCATCAAGGAGCTCCACACGATGAAATTCCGTCTGATGGGCGTTCTCGCCCTGATGCTCCTCCTTCCGCTGGCCGCGTGCGACAACGGCACCGGCACGGAGGGACCCGGCACCTTCACCCTCCTCCTCACCGACGATCCGGCCTTCGACATGGCGGTGGTGACCATCGACCGCATCGAGCTGGCCGGCAGTGAGGACGGGGAGGGCGGAGGCGTCGTTCTCATGGACCAGCCGGTGACCCAGAACCTCCTGGATCTCTCCAACGACGTCATGACGCTGGTGGAGGACGTTCCGGTTCCATCGGGGACCTATTCCCAGCTGAGGTTCGTCATCTCGGCCGGGTGCGTGGCCATGGGTGAGGAGGTCTACTCCTCGTCCGACGATTACACCGAGTGCGGTGACGTCACGGGCGAGCTGCAGATGCCCAGCTACGGCCAGTCCGGCCTCAAGGTCCAGCTCCCGGGCGGCTCCCTGCAGGTCGAGGGCGGCCGGTCCATCGTCCTCCTGGACTTCGTGGTGGGGGACAGCTTCGGCAAGCAGGCCGGCAACTCGGGACGGTGGGTCCTGCGGCCGCACATCAAGGCCACCCACATCGAGTTCTCCGGGACGCTCTTCGTCGAGCTCACCGCCGACGAGGGCGCCTTCGATCCGCTGTCCGGGTCGGGACTGGATCCCGCGGCGTCGCTGGCCGACTTCGCGGCGCAGCTCGCGGTCATGATCGAGGGCGGCGGCGAAGCGATGGACGGGCCCCCGGTGCTCTTCACGGACGACGGGACGAACCCGGGTGACGTGGCGGACGACGGGATCTACACCGCCTTCTTCAACTACCTGGTTCCCGGCGACTACAAGGTCTACCTCGAGCTCACCGAGCGGGATGAAGGGGCCGGCGCGCCGTACGACTTCACCACCACCGACGACATCCTCGACGTCACCGTGACGGTGGGCGACTCCGAGGACAAGGAGGCGGCCTTCAACGTGACGTGCGCCTTCCCCACCGGAGAGACCGCCAGCTGCGGCGACACCGGAGGTACCAGCGGCGGTTGACGCATCACGCCAGCGGCAGAGCCTGATGCGCACGAGCGCGGGCGCCCTTCGGGGCGTCCGCGTTTCGTGCGTTCAGGGGGGTGGTCTCAGGGCGTCACCTTCGCCCCCAGGGCGCGCCGAACCTCCGACGGCGCCATGGGCATGGTGAAGACCCGTGCTCCGCAGGCGTCGAAGATGGCGTTGGCCACCACCGCGGCCATGCAGATGATGGCGGGCTCCCCGCCGCCCTGCGGCGCCAGCTCGTCGTTCTTCACCAGGATCGTTTCGATCTCCGGAAGGTCGCTGAACCGGGGGATCGAGTAGCTGTCGAAGTTCCGATCCAGGACGTTCCCGCCCCGGATGTGGATCTTCTCCATGAGGGTGAACCCCAGACCCTGGGTGATGCACCCTTCCATCTGCATGATGGCCCCGGTGGGATTCACCACGACCCCCATGTCCTGGGCGCACACCACGCGCTCCACGCGGACTTCGCCACTGTTCTCGTCCACGGCCACCTGGGCCACGTGGGCCACGTAGGTGCCGGCGTCGATCCCGCAGGCCCAGCCGTATCCGCGCCCGCTGGGCGCCGGCGCGGGGGTCCAATTCACCGCCTTCGCCGCCGCCTCCAGGACGCTGCGCATGCGCGGGTCGGAGGTGTTGGCCAGCCGGAACTCCAGCGGATCGATTCCCGCTTCAGCCGCCATGATGTCGATCTGGGACTCCCGGGCGAAGACGTTGGTGTTCGCGCCCGGCGCCCGCCACGCACCCGTGGCCACCGGGTGGGCGTCGGCGTTGGAGTGATTCGCCACCGCCATGTGGGGCACGTCGTAGTAGATCTCGCTGCCCCGCGTCCCCGCCATGTAGACGTGGTAGTCCCAGAGCTGCATCCGCCCGGCGGCATCGATGCCGGAACGGATCTTGACCACGGCCGCGGAGTGGAAGGTGTCGTAGAGGAACTCTTCCTCCCGGCTCCACATGACCTGCACGGGTCGTCCCGAGATCCAGGCCAGCCGCGCCGCCTCCAGCGCCTGCTGGTTCACGGCCTTCCCGCCGAATCCACCGCCGACGTAGGGCGTGATGACCCGGACGTGGTCCTCCGGAATGCCCAGCGTGCCGGCCACCCGCCGGCGGTCGCCGAAGGGGGACTGGGTCGAGACCCAGAGCGTGATCTCGTCACCGGTGCGCGAGGCCAGCGCCGTGTGCGGCTCCATGGGCGCGTGGGCCACATAGTTGTCGTAGTAGGTGTGCTCGAACACCTGCGTGCACGCGCTCTCCCCCCGGGAGAGGCTGCCCTTCTCCTGACCGGTCCTTCCCCGGGGCGCCGCCGCCACCAGGTGGTCCCACAGGTTGTCGTTGTCCACCCGGGGCATGGGGACATCGAACTCCGCGTGCACCAGTCCCAGGGCCCGCTCGGCCTCTTCCGGATCCTCGTGCAGGACGGCCACCAGATCGTCGTCGCGCACCACGACGGCGCCGGGAACCGCCTCGGCCTCCGTCGTATCCACGCTCACCAGGGTGGCGTCCAGCGCCGGCGGCCGGAGGATGCGCGCCCGGAGCATTCCGTCCACACGGATGTCCCCGGCGAAGGCGGCCGCACCCGTAACCTTCCCCACCGCGTCCAGGCGCCGGGGCGACGTCCCCATGACGCGGAAGTCCTGCACCGCCTTCACGGCGGCCTCCCCCTCGATTCGCCGTTCGATCCGCCGGCCCCGGGCCAGCTCGCCGTACGTGACCCGGCCACCGCCGCCTTCCACGGTGATGACGCCCTTCTCCGCCCGGAGTCGACTCTCCGGCACTCCGAACCGCTCCGCAGCCAGCTCGAGTAAGGCCACTCTGGCCTCGGCCGCCGCAGCCCGGAGTGCCGGGCCGAACACCCGCGTCGTGAGGGAGCCCCAGGTACCGGCGTCATAGACGGACCGATCCGTGTCGCCCATGACCATGTCGATGACGTCCAGGGAGACGTGGAGCTCGTCCGCCACCATCTGTGCCTGGGACGTCTCCACCCCCTGCCCCATCTCGATCTTTCCGGACAGCACTGTGACCCGTCCGTCCTCACCGACTCGCAGGTAGGCGTTGAAGTCCTCGGGGTAGCCGCGCTGCTGCTCCAACCCGGCGGCCACCGCCTCGGCTCCCTTCCAGGACACCAGGACGGCGATGCCGCCCCCGGTGAACTTCAGGAAGTCGCGTCGGTCCACGGCCAGGGGGCCCAGGTCGTTCCTCTTCATGACGTCCTCCTCACATCCGGGCCGCGGCGGCCTCGATGGCCTCCACGATCCGCTTGTGGGCACCGCACCGGCACAGGTTTCGGTTCATGCCGGCGATAATCTGCTCACGGGTGGGCCGGGGATTGTCGGCCAGGAGACCGAACGCCTCCATGAGCATCCCCGGGGTGCAGAAGCCGCATTGGAAGGCTCCCCGGTCGGCGAACTCCTCCTGGAGCGGGTGCAAGCCGTCCCCGCCGGGAGCGGCGTCCGGGGCCATGGCGGCCAGGCCTTCGATGGTGACCACCTCCGCGCCGTGCAACCGGTCCATCTGGGTCTGGCAGGCCCTTCGGGGCCGGCCGTCCACCAGGACGGTGCAGGAGCCGCATCGGTTGATCCCGCACCCGTACTTGGTGCCGGTGAGCTCCAGGTCGGTGCGCAGCACCCAAAGCAGGCTTCGGGTCCCCTCGGTCTCGATGGTGGTGTCCCGGCCGTTCAACCGGAACCGGATCGTCGCAGGCATCTCGCACTCCTCCGCCGGGCGGTGACATTCCCTCACGGATTGCCCACGGGGGAGCGAAGCGCAGTAGGGAGTTCCTCGACGACGGATGTAGGGGGTCGGACGACCCCCCGGCGGCCCGGGATCAGGCCACCCGCTCCACCCCTTCCAGCTCCAGGACGAAGTCCGCCCCGAACGCCTGCGACGGCGTATGGACGCCCGGTGCCACGCGCACCTCCCCGTCGAGCACTCGGCCCACCGCGGCCACCGTCGCACGGGCCGTGAGCACGTACCCGTTGGGGGTGAGGAGCTCCACCGTGGCCCCGGTGCCCGCGGCGTCTCGAGCCTCCGCCCACACCCGGCTGTACCCCTGGGCCAGCTCCTCCGCGTCGGGACCCTGTACCAGGCGGTCCACGGCGCGCAGCGCCAGGCCCCGGACCAGGGGGAGCTTCATGGCGGCGCCGGCGATCCGCCCCACCCGGAGCATCCGGTCCGGGAGCACGGCGAAGACCCGGATGTCGGGAATGCCGGTGGACCGGTACGCGGTGCTCACGTCCCCCCAGGGGATGGCCACGCCGGGCCGGGTACGGTTGGAAAACGGGATGTCGCGGCGGACCGACCCCAGCGGAATGGGCACGATGCGTCCCCCCTTCCGGACCGCGCTCCGGCCTCCCATCCGCTCCAGCGCGGTCCGGGCCGTTCCCCGGCTGGGGCCGCCACTCCCGTGGAACGCCAGGTCCAGCTCAACGGGATCCGTTACCTCCGCCGCCGCCAGGGCCGCGGCGCAGTCGGTGGGGACCACGTCGAAGCCCACCGCCGGAACGAAGTGGAGCCCGGCCTTCCGGACCTCCGCGTCCCGAGATTGGATTCCCTCCAGCACGTCGATCTCACCCGTGACGTCCAGGTAGTGGCACCCCTCCGCCAGGCAGGCGCCCGTCATGGCGTCCCAGGTGCGGGAGAAGGGCCCCGCCGCGTGGACCACGGCGGACACGCCCCGGACCCCCTCTCGGAGCGCAATGGGGTCGTCCAGCTCGAAGACCCGGGTCTGGAGCCCCAGCTCCTGCGCCAGTGTCCGGGTGCGCTCCCCGTCCCGTCCGGCCAGGATGGGCCGGTGTCCCCGCTCCACCGCTTCCCGTGCGATGAGCTCCCCGGTAAAGCCGTAGGCTCCGTAGAGAAGCCACGCATCGTCTCGCGCCGCAGCCATGGCCTACGCCGCCACCATGGCCAGGACCTCCGCCGGCGTCATGGCGGCGCCGGTGGACATGAGCTCGGCCAGGTGCTCCTTGGAGATGGTGGCCTTCAGGGCCTCGATCTGCTCGGCCACTCCCGGGGCCATGGGGTGCTCCACCACCACCCCGGCGCGACTGGACATCACCTCGGCCGCCGCGGCGATGGCCAGGGCCCGCTCCGCGTTCCCGGCGGCCGCCTCCGCCGCCGCCAGCCCCATGAGGGCCTGACCGGTGCCCCGGGGACTCCCCACTTCGTCGTAGGTCCGGACCGCCCGCTGGAAGGTCCAGCGCGAAGCGGCGGTATTCCCCCCCGCCAGCTCCGCGTAGCCCATCTCGCACTGCACCCGGGCGACCTCCGGCTTGTCTCCCACCGTCGCGAAGGCCTCCTCGGCCTCCCGATACCGCTCCAGCGCCCCGGGCAGGTCTCCCTTGGCGAAGGTCATGGACGCCAGGAAGCTCAGGGCCAGCCCGCCGCCCTCGAAGTCCCCGTTGGCTACCTGCAGGCGCCGCGCGGCTTCGATGAGGGGGATCCCTCCCTCGATGTCTCCCATCATGAAGAGCTGCATTCCCATGATGGTCTTCATGAGCCCCGTGAGGTAGGCGCTCTTCGCCCTCTCGGCCAGGACGATGGCCCGGTCCAGCGGCTCCGCCGCCTCCGCCGGACGTCCCATCCCGAGACTGGCGTACCCGACTCCGCCGAGCCCGAAGCTCTGGATGGCGTCATCGCCGATGATCTCGCCGTCACGGGCCATGGCCGTCCAGTCGTCCAGGGCACGCTGCATGTCCCCGGTATTGGCCGCCACCATCCCGCTGGTGAAGTGGGCCAGAGCGCGCCCCCGGCTCGGTCCCCTGCCCCCGGCCTCCGCCAGCTCCAGGAGCGCATCCACCGCCTCGTGGGCCACCAGGTGGAGTCCCACGATGTGCCAGTACCACCCGAGCCAGCCGCACAGCAGCATCCCCTGCTCCACCGCCTCCTCGTCTCCGTTGCGTGCCTTCAGGAGAAGCCATTGAAGGGCGGCGAAGGTATTGGCGTTCTCGGCCCGGCCCCGGTCCATGGCCTCGAGCTGCGTGGATCCCTGGATCCCCGCGTCCACCTGGCGGGCGAATTCCAGGAAGAACGCCGCGTGGGCGTCACGGGCCGCCTCCACCTCGGCGCCGGCGTGGAGCTGCTCCGCCGCGAATGCCCGAATGGTCTCCAGCAGGGAATAGCGGCCTCCCATGCCCACCACCCGGACCAGTCCCTTCTCCACCAGCGACTCCAGCTCGTCCAGGGCCCGCCAGCGGTCGTCCTCGGGGTAGCAGACCTGTTCCAGCGCCTCGATGGTCCAGCCCTCGTGGAAGGCGGAAAGGCGCCGCAGAAGCCGCTGCTCCTCCGGGGTCAGCAGGGAATAGCTCCAGCTGATAGTGGCCCTCAGCGTCCGCTGCCGGAGAGGAAGATCCCGGTCGCCGGTGGTGAGGAGGTCCAGGGCGTGGTCCAGCCTCTGCAGGAGCGCCTTCGGCTCCAGGACCCGCACCCGGGCCGCAGCCAGCTCCAACGCCAGGGGCAGTCCGTCCAGCGACCGGCAGATCCCGGCCACGGATTCGGCATTTTCCCGGGAGAGCGCGAAGCCCGGCTTCACCTTTTGGGCGCGTTGGACGAAGAGGGCCACCGACGGGCAGTCCAGGAGGTGGCTCAGGTCCGTGTCCCCCTCCTCCGGGAGCCGCAGAGGCGGAAGCGCCAGCTCCACCTCGGCTCCAATCTTCAGGGGACGGCGGCTGGTGACCACCATCTGGAGGCCGGGGCAACGGGCCATCAGCGCCGCCACGTCCTCGGCGGCCTCCACCACCTGCTCGAAGTTGTCCACCACCAGGAGGACGTGCCGGTCTCCCACCACCGTGGCGATGGCCTCCAGGGCGGACCTCCCGTGGGCCTCGGCGATGTCCAGCGTGGCGGAGATCACCGGCATCACCTCCGCCGGACTCGTCACCGAGGCCAGGGAGACGAAGGCCGCGCCCCCGGCACATTCGTGCTCGAGTCGTCGGAAGATCTCGATGGCGAACCGGGTCTTCCCGGTTCCTCCGACCCCGGTGACGGTGAGCACGCGGGCCCCGTCACGGAGCCGGTCCAGCGCCCCCTCCACCTGGGCCTCCCGGCCGATGAGGTCCGTGGGCGGCGCCGGCGGCTCCTTCAGGATCCGGGGCGGGTCCGCCGAGGCAGCTGCGTCCTCCGGGCTCGACGCGGCCCGGGCGGCGGCACTCATGGCGCGGCGCCACTCGGCCATGGTGGGGAAGCGGTCGGCCGGCGTCTTGGCCAGCGCACGGTCCAGGGCCACCGTGACCTCGCCCGGGACGTTGGGACGCACGGTGCTGAGGTTCGGAACCGGGTCCACCAGGTGACGCGCGATGATGGCCATGGCGCTGGGCCCCGTGAACGGGGGCTCCCCCGCCAGCATCTCGTAGACCAGGCAACCCAGGGAATAGAGGTCGCTGCGGGCATCCACCCCCTCCCCACCGGCCTGCTCGGGGCTCATGTAGCGAGGCGTTCCCAGGGACATCCCGGTGACGGTGAGCTTCTCGTCCCCGGAGGCGGTGAGCGCTGCGGCCAGGCCGAAGTCCGCCACCACGGCGCGGCCGTCCTCCATCAGGACGTTCTCGGGCTTGATGTCCCGGTGCACGATCCCCCGACCGTGGGCGTACTCCAGCGCGTCGGAGATCTCGTCGGCGATGCGGAGCGCCTCCTCCACCGCCAGCGGACCCTCCCGGTCCAGGCGCTCCCGGAGCGACTCCCCCTCCACGTACGGCATCACGTAGAAGAGCGCCCCGTCCGCCACACCCGAGTCGTAGAGGGGCAGGATGTGCGGGTGTCGGAGGTTGGCCGTGGTGGTGATCTCCCGCAGGAACCGCTCCTCGCCCAGGGCGGCGGCCACGTCGGGGCGAACCACCTTGATGGCGACCTGCCGGCCGTGGCGAAGGTCGGTGGCGAGATACACCACGGCCATCCCACCCTGGCCCGCTTCCCGCTCGATGCGGTAGCGCCCTTCCAGGGCGCGGTTCAGCTGATCCAGCGACTCAGACATGAGCGGTCGACTCCCGTCGGCGCCTGAAGGACAGTCCGGTGACCCATACTCCCAGCCCCACTCCGATCATGGCGTACGCCGTGTTGGCAATGACCGGAGTGTCGGCGAATCGGTCGGCGATTCCCCAGAAGGCCCACGCGAACACCAGGGGGAACATCCAGTTTCCCCGGGCCACCACCATGAAGGCCGACAGACCCGTGGCCACCACCATCATGATGGCCGACCAGACCTCGGCGCTGATCCCCCACGCGCCCCACTCCAGGTAGGTCAGGTACTGGAAGGTGTTCGCGATGAGCGCCACGGAGATCCAGGCCAGATACATGCCGAAGGGATAGGCCACGAACAGGCGGTCTCCCCACGACAGGTGCCGCTGCCCCCACCCCACCTTCTCCCCGATCCAGATCAGGTTCACCAGGAGCGCCACCATGACCGCCAGGGCGGGCCCGAACAGGGAGAAGGAGAAGATCACCACCCAGGCGATGTTGAGCGCGCCGTTCACCACCCACCCCCACCCCAGCCGCTCCAGCGCCTCGCTCTTCCGCTGGGCCGGGAGGGCCTGGTACACGGTGAAGGCCACGAGCCAGAGGTAGATGAGGCTCCAGATGCCGAACACCCAGTTGGCCGGCAGGAAGGTGGACCGGTAGCGGTTCGCGATGAGGCCGATGGACTCGCCGCTCAGCGCGCCGGAACCCGCGGCCCCGTTGGCCCACAGGACCAGCACCAGCACGGCCACGTTGGTCAGCTGGCGAGAGAGTCCGTGCCCCCCTCCCTGGCTCGGATCCGTGGTGGTCATCCGCCCCCCGTGTTCGCGAGCGGCCCCTCGATGTCACGGAAGAGGCTCAGCCCCACCACCGGGAGGCGCCCACCCGGGTTCCGTTCTTCCTCGGCCAGGTAGACGGTGGCGATGCCGCCGGCGCCGAGCTCGCGCTCGATGCGGTAGCGGTCGGCCAGGGCGGCGGTGAGGCGGGAGGACACGTCGCTCATCGGCGACCGCCCCCCATGATCCGATCCACTTCCTCCAGCCAGTTCTCCACTATGACCAGGACTGGCGCGTCCTCGGCCAACGATCCCGCGGCCGTCGCCTTGGGCCGCAGCATCAGAAACCGCTGGTCGTCTGGACTGACGTCGAACGAGCGGTAGTTCTCCATCTCTCGGTATGCGGCCGTGCTGAACAGGACTTGCTGCCCGCCGCGCTGGAACGCCGCACCCGGCAGCACCGCCTGTGACACCAGCTCCTGGTTCCCGTTCAGAAAGAACAGCTCCCCCCCGCTGTGGGCCCAGACCGGGCTGACGCCGCCGCTGGTCGAGACCTGCCACTTGCCCGACTCCACGTCGGGGAACGGCCGCACGAACACCTCCCGTCGCCCCGTCTCCGTCGATACGTAGGCCAGCCAGCGGCCGTCGGGCGAGAGCGCCGGCCCCTCCTCGTCGTAAGGGGCCGTCAGCAGCGGCGTGGGCACCGTGTCCTGCCCCACCCGGAGGGCCACGATGTCGCGGATGTTGTCCGCGCCTCCCGTCCGCATGACGAGCCACTGCCCGTCGGGGGACGGGAGGGCCTCCCAGATCGCAGCTTCGACGTCGAAGATGAGAGTATCCGTTCCGGTTCCGTCCGCCGATCGCTGATAGAGACTCTGGTCCCCCTCGCGATCCGAGAGGAACGTCACCGAGTTGCCATCTGGCGTCCAGCGCGGCCGCGTGTCCACCGAGGCACCGAAGGTGAGCCGCGACACCGGCCCCCGGTCCAGCTCCTTGATCCAGACGTTCTCGCGGCTTGATTCGTCCATCGCGCTGATCGCCAGTCGGTCGCCGTCGGGCGAGAGCGCCCAGCCGGAAGTGGAGGATGGAAGAAGGACCCAGGTCGAGTCCACCGGTACGGCCTGGCCGTCTCGCGACACCCACACTGCCTCACTTCTGTTGATCCCGGCCGGCCCCGCAAGGTACGCCAGCGTGCCGGTGGCGCTGGTCGTGATCTGTGCTGCCACCGCCACCGTAACGCCCTCGAAGAGAGGCACCGGGGCCCCGACCAGCTCGAGCGTGCCCAGGTCGAACGGCACACCGAAGGCGGCTCCGTCGCGCCGCACGAAGAGCAGTCGGCCGTCGGCGTAGGCCGCCCACGTCACGTCGGGATGGAGCAGCTTCGTCTCGCCGGAGCGGCCGTCTGCCACCCAGAGCTCGGAGGTGAACGCGCAGGAGTTGTCGCAGTGGACGAACAGGATGCCCCGGCTTTTCGGCAGGGCGGCCAGGGCAGCGGCATAACGCCCGGGGTTCGGGGTGAACACCACCTCGGGGGTGCCCCCGGTCGCAGGCACGCGCCGCAGTCGCCACGAGGCGTCCGAATAGGCCACCGTGCCATCGTCCAGCCAAACGGCTTGTCCGAACGCGGCGGTGTCCGCGATCGTAACCGCCGAGCCGCCCACGGCCGGGACCCTGCGGAGCTGGCCGTTCGCCTGGAACGCGACCCACATCCCGTCCGGCGATACGGACGGCGAGAGCGCGCCCGTCGTGCCGGACAGTGGCGTCACCTCCAGGCCGTCTCGCGCCTTCATCCACAGCTGGGTTTCTCCGGGGCCGTCGCCGGGCCCCCTGTAGACCAGCCACGACCCGTCAGGCGCAAGCGAAAGCTGCGCGAACTCGTGGATGACCACGGTCCGGTCCGCCGGGAGCGCCAGCCCGTATCGCACCACGGGCTTCGGCGTGGGCCGGAGCCATCCCCAGGCGGCGAGGGTGGCACAGACGGCTACGAGAGCGGCAAGGGAGGCGGTGACTGCAGTACGGCGGGGGGCCGGCAGGGCGGTCGCGCCCGCCGCGCCGGCTGCGGTCACGGTAGTGAACCCGGGGCTGGCCAGCGCCTCGGCGAGCCCGTTCGCCGAGTCGAAGCGATCCGCCGGGACCTTCTCCAGCGCCTTGCCGAGCGCGGCATCCACGTTCGGCGGCACCGAGCTGCGGAGCTCCGTCACCGGCTTCGCGCGCTCGGTGATGATCTTCATTATGATCGCCTGCGCCGTCCCGCCGGTGTGCGGGGGTTCGCCGGCGAGCATCTCATAGAGCACGCTCGCCAGCGAGTAGACGTCCGAGCGCGCGGTGATCTGCTTGTCCGCCGTCGCCTGCTCCGGCGACATGTAGTGCGGGGTGCCGAGGCTGAGTCCTGTCTCCGTCATGCGACCGCCGGCTGCTGCCGACACCGCGAGCGCGATGCCGAAGTCCATGACCATGGGGCGCCCGTCGTGGAGCAGGATGTTCTCCGGTTTGATGTCGCGGTGGATCACCCCGTTCCTGTGCGCGTAGTCCAGCGCGTCCGCCACCTCCCGCGTGATTCGCACCGCTTCCTCCACGCCGAGCTGCGACTCCCGATTGAGCCGGTCGCGGATCGTCTCGCCCTCGATGTAGGGCATGACGTAGAAGAGGAACCCGCCCGCCTCGCCCGAGTCGAAGAGCGGCAGGATGTGGGGGTGCGAGAGCGCCGCGGTGGTCTTGATCTCCTGGACGAAGCGCTCGGCGCCCAGCACGGCGGCCAGCTCGGGCTTCAGGACCTTGATCGCCACCCGGCGGTCGTGCTTGAGGTCTTCGGCCAGGTAGACGGTGGCCATGCCGCCCTCACCGAGCTCGCGCTCGATTCGGTAGCGGTCGGAGAGGGCGGTGGTGAGGCGGGAGGGGAGGTCGGTCATCGGCAGGGGAGGGAGGAGGGCGGGGAGAAGATCCGTCTCGGCTGTTCGGATCCGCAAGTTGGATGCGGTTCCCGGGGCGGCGTCGCATCATGGGTTCTCGTCCTCGCCCCTCCCTCTACCCCTCTGGAAGGGACCGATCTCGATTGCCCGCCCGCCGCCGCTACCGCCTCTATGTCGTCCGTCTCCGGGAGAGCATCCTCCGGAGTCGGAGCTTCAGGGAAGCCAACCCCCGCTAGGTCGTCGGGAAACCGTGCGTCTACGTCGGGTCCACCGCCAAGACGCCGGAGGAGCGGCTCGCGGTCCACATGACGGATCGGGTGAAGGGGAGCGCCAAGGTCCGGAAGTACGGGGAGTGCCTCCTGGAGTGGGCCTACGAGAAGCTCCCCACCTTCTACAGCAGGGAAAAGGCGGAGGAGGTGGAGGCGAAGTACGCGGATGAACTGAGGAAGCAGGGGTGGGGGGGTCTGGCAGAACTGACGGTCGGAGATCCGACCGACTGGTTACACCTCGTCCAGCGCCCGCCGGGCCTCGTCCAGGATCTTCCGGATCTTCTCCGTCTCGTCAAGGTCGGCGCGCGACGCCGCCCGGAAGGCCGCCTTGGTGAGCCGGCCCCAGGAGCCCCAGATCTCGGCGGTCTCGGGGCCCATGTGGACGCCCCAGTCCTTCCACCCCTCCGCGCGCTTCCAGATGCGCTCCACCTGCTCACCGTGCTGGTCGAGTTCCCGGCGTCCGTCCTCGGTGATGTGGTAGACCTTCTTTCCTTCGGTCTCCTGCACCCGCACCAGCCCCTCGTCCTCGAGGAGCTGAAGGACCGGGTAGATGGTCCCCGCGCTGGCCTCGTACATCCCGCCCGAGCGGTCGGTGAGGCGCTTCATGAGCTCGTAGCCGTGGGCCGGCTCCTCGTCGATGAGGGAGAGGAGGGCCAGCCGGACCTCGCCCTGCCGGAAGAAGCGCCGGCGCGGCCCCCGCCCGCGCTTCCCCCTCTTTCGGGGTCCCATCCCGAAGTCCCAGTCGAAGATCCAATCGAAGTCCATACCCGGCCTCACGCAGAATGCCGCCGCTCTCATCGTCCGCCTCCTGTCCAACGTGCACGATTCCCCGTCATCGGGGGACCGCTCTATCGCGCCACCCACAGTACAGTATATCGTACGACATATCGACAGTGAAGTTCCGTCCAGCGTTCCTGTGAGCTACCGGGTCCGGACACCCTTGACGCCATCTTCGATCAGGCGGTGGACCGCACGGACGGTCCGCTCGGCTACTGTCGGCGAGGCATCTTAACTGCCGAGGCCTGGCGACCCGGGTCCCCTCGGGACTCAGCTCGACCCGACGACGGCATCGAGCCCGGCGATCTCCAGGCGGAAGGGCCCCTCTTGCTTGTCGGTCAGCATGAGCCCGATCTGTCGGACTCGTGCGGGATCCAGCGGTCTGGCGTTGCGCGGAACCACGCCACGGAACGTCGGCCGGAAACGCTCGAGCGGAACTTCGACGGTGATCCACTCCTCCGCCGTCGTCTCGAAGCTCGCCGCGTACGCGACCCCGTCCCAATTCCTGTCCATCCGAAGCCGAAGCTGGTAGCGCTTCCCGTCCCCCCGCACCCTGAGAACCAGGGCAGAAGCCCCTTCGAGTGCGCGCTCCTCGATCTCGGTTCGCACCGAAGCGAACCCACCGTTGTTGTCGAGAGAGAGGGTGCCCTCGAAGGCCGCGACATTCTCCGCGATGAGGCGCATCTGGCTCGAAGAGACGCCGCCCATCACGCCGTCGTTCACTACGTACCAGGCTTCGACGGTCTCGGGCCCGAACTCCAGAACGGTCCGACGGACCTCCTGGCCGTGGGCTGACCCCACCGAAAGCACCGTGGGCGCCAGGGCCAGGATGATAGGCACGCTTTCCTTTCTCAGGGTCATCGAATGCTCCGCGCAGAACTTCCGGTCGATGGTTCGCGTCAGATCTCACTTCGTACCCGACGCGTGGGGTGAACTACTACCCGTGAGAGCTCCATAGATCCGTGAGCGTCGCCGAGGTTTCGTCCGGGGCCGGTTCCGTCATTCAGGCGCCCCGATTGCCGGGCGATCATTCACGTCGTCCCCCGGTCCGCCACTTGACCTTGGTACACGATCCATGCATGGTCTGTGTATGGCCACGAAGACGATCTCCCTGCGACTCGACGCCTACGAGCGCCTCCGAAGTGCGCGTCTGCACCCCGGTGAATCTTTCACCGAGGTGGTGCTGCGTGCGCGGTGGCCCGACCGGGGCCTGACCGCGGGGGAGCTGCGGGCGGTCTACGAGGAGGAGGGGCCCCTCTTCACGGACGAGGCGCTCGACCGTATCGAGCAGGCCTCTGCCGACGATGAACCGCCGAGGGAGAAGTGGCGGGCGGGCTGATGCTCGAGACCACCTTCCTGGTGGACCTCGAGCGCGAAGCGGCCCGCGGTGAGGAGGGTCCTGCGATGGCGTTCCTGACCGGAGCGGGGGAGGCCCGGCTCCATCTCGCACTCGTCACGGCCGGCGAGATGGCGTGCGGGCCGCGGAGCCGGGATCGGTCGAGCTGGGAGAAGCTCTTCAAGCGCTTCGATGTCCTCGCTGCGGATGGGGAGGTGGCGTGGCGCTATGGCCGCCTCTACCGCTATCTGCGGGACCAGGGCCGACTCATCGGATCGAACGACCTCTGGATCGCCGCGACGGCCCTCGCCCACGACCTCCCCCTGGTCACGCGCAACGAGAGCGAGTTCGGCCGCGTCCCGGAGTTGGAGGTGGTGGGGTACTGACCCCCGCACTCCTTTCTCTCAACGAGCTCGCATCACCACCCGCAGGTGCTCCACCGCCCGCTCCAGCAGCAGATCACGCCCCGCCGCGATGGCGTCGGCGCTGTCCAGCACCGGGATGTCGGGGGCCAGGCCCACCCCGACGAAGTCCTCACCGTCCGGCGTCATGTCCCGTTTGGTCGTGATCCCCGCGTAGGTGCCCGAAGCGAGTTGGATGACCAGAGGCTGGCCGGTACTCCCCGCGGTCGTGGTTCCCATGGTGGTGACCTGCGGCATCTGTTGCATGAGCAGGGTGAAGTTCTCCGCGGCGGAGTAGGTGTACGCGCTCTGCAGGAGCACGGTGGGCACCGTCAGCGCCGAGCCCGTAGCGGGCTCCAGGATGTGCTCAACAGTCTCGATGGTGGCCCGTCCCTGACCGTAGGCGGTGTATTCCGGGGCATGATTTCGGCGCGAGCCCCACGCCTTGTATGCGGCGATGTGCGCCGGGGAGGTCCACGTCATGACCGGCACCGGGGTGTCCGTGAAGTAGCTGCCGATGCGGTCGCCATAGCCGGAGTTACCGCCCCCGTTCAGGCGCACGTCGACGACGATTCCCCGGGCCCGGGCCCGCAATTCGGGTACGATGCGCTCGAACTGCTCCACGACGTCCCCGTCCCAGAAGACGTGGATGCCGATGTAGGCGATATCGTCGTCGAGCCACCGCCACTCGAAGTTCGGCTTGTTGGCTCGTCCCTGTCGGGTCCAGTCGGCTCCTTGGAAGTCGGCCAGGGACCGGCGTACGAACGCGGCTTCGTGTGGGGCACCGTCGGGGGAGAGGTAGTTCAGTCGCACGGACGAGCCCGGCCGGCCCATGAGGGCGCCGGCGATCTGCTCGTCCTCTCCCATCAGTCCCATCGCGAACTGGTACTGAGTCGTCGAGGCCGCGACCCAGGGATCTACCCGCTCGGCCAGGTACCGTCTCAGCTCCTGCCCGTCGATGTGGGTGACGATCGAGCCGACCGGAATCCGAGCGGCGAGGTCGCTCGCCACGTTGGTCACCACCGCCTCTGCTCCGATCGGAGACAGCTCGATGAAGGGCTGTGCCCCGTATGCAGGCCGCAGGTGCCTCGGCAGGATGATGTTCGTGTGGGCCTCGCCGAGGAGATTGCCGAACTCGATGGCCAGCCGGTGGAACTCGATGTCCGATTCGACGTCCAGGGCGCGTTGCGTGTATTCGGCGAGTGCGGCGTCCCAGTCCACGTCCACCCTGTCCCAGAAGGCGAAGTTGTATTTCGCCTCGCTCCAGAAGGTGGCCAGCGTCAGGATCCGATCGGACACCGAGATCGTCAGATCACTTCCGTCGGTGAGTTCCTCCTGCGCCCGTACGGCCGTCGTCGAAATGGCGGCGCCGATCGTTCCCGCGACCATCAGCCCACGCATCACCACGCTGAACCGCATTGGATCCCCCCCTCCCTCGGCCGGAGCCGATCACACGTCCGCTATCCTGGAGTCTTAGACGTGAGCGCGGGGGTGATGGTTGGAGGCAGCAGGGGGTGCCTCATCCTCCCGACTCCGCCTCCAGGAACGGGACGAGCCCCGCGTTCTCCTCGACGTCCAGGAAGGTGTCCCACTCCAGGAAGTAGCCCTCGGGATCGTAGGCCACCCAGGTCGTGACCCGCCCGCTCTCCGTCCCCAGTTCCGGGGTGCGGGCCTCGAGTCCCTGGCGGTCGGTCCGCTCGCGCCAGGCCGCCACGTCGGAAGTGAAGAAGGAGACCGTTACCGACTTCTCGTCGCTGGCCGAATGGAGTCCCCGCTCTCCGTCCACCAGCCCGATGAAGCCGGTCCGCGAGCCCTGATAGACCTTCGCCCATCCCTGGTCCACCAGGAGGTCCACGCCCAGGAGTTCTTCCCAGAACGCCTCCATGGTGGAGATGTCGCGGTAGTAGAGCCAGAGCACCGTGCCCTGGACCTTGAGCTCCGGGGGCCGCGTGCCGCCCGCGGGTCCCAGAGGCTCGATGTCGGCCAGGAGTGGGACGAGGTCCACGTTTTCGTCGTGGGGATTGAAGCGCTCGAACTCCAGGAAGTAGCCCTCGGGGTCGATGGCCACGAACCCGTCGTGGGGCTGGCCCGGCTCCACCTCGCCGAGGGACGCGCGCATCGGCACCTCCCGCTCGCTGAGGTATGCCCACCACCCCTCCACCTCCTCCGTCACGATGGCCAGTGTCACGCTGCGGGGCTCGTCGGCGGAGTGCATCCCCTGGTCCTCGTCCACCAGCGTCAGGTACGAAGCCGGTGCCACGCGCAGGATCTTGGCGAAGCCGTAGTCGGCCACCGTCTCGAAGCCCAGGACATCTCGATAGAAGGCCCACGCGGCGTCCACGTCCCGGTAGTAGTAGAAGGCGTTGGTGGCGAGGATGTCGGGGGTGGCCGATGGGGCGGTGGCCTCAGGGGAGGTGGCCGGCTCGTCCGTGGCGGGGTCGGAGTCCGGGACGGCGCAGGCCGATGCCAGGAGGAGGGTGCCGAGGAGCGCCACCGCGGCGGTGCGGGGGAGGGGGGAATGCGGAACGGGCATGGGTTCTCCAACGTGCGGTGCGGTCAAAGCGGTGTCAGCGAACGGAGCCCGCCTCCAGCTCCTCGAACCAGTCGAGCACGATGTGGATCCGGTCGGGGATCGCGGTGGGCTCGTGCCGAATCATGACCAGGTGTTCGCCGTCGGGCATCACGTGGTAGGTGTGGGACTGCGAAGCCTCGGGCCCGGGCAGCGCCCATCCGCCGTCGAACAGGGTGCGGTGGGCGCCGAACTGAAGCGTCGCGAGATCTTCGACCTCGACGGCCATCATGGCGGAACCCCGCCGGTAGTACAGCCGGTCCCCTGACGGGGACCAGACGGGCGCGTCGCCGCCGTCGGTCGTGACCTGGGTCCGCCGTCCCGAGTCCTCGTCCACGGCGCCCACCCAGACCTCGGCTCGACCGGTGACGTTCGACGTGTAGGCCAGCCACCGTCCGTCGGGCGAGAAGTCCGCAGAGCCCTCGCTGGCGTCGGTGGCCTGCCATGCCGTCGGGCTGCCGCCCACGGGCACCAGCCAGAGATCCCGTCCCGTCTCCGGGTGCGTCTCCACGAAGGCGAGCGTGCCGTCGCGCGACACGGCTTCGACCTCCTGATCGAACTCCTTCTGGACGAGCATCTCGCTGGCCGGTGAACCGACCGTCCGCTCGTAGAGCTCCCAGTTTCCGGTTTCGTTCGAGCTGAAGACCACACGGGAGCCGGTCTCGTCCCACACCGCCGCCGAGTGCTGCCAGTCCCCGGTCTCCGGGGCCAGTGGTGCCCGGCCTCCGTCGGGCCCGTACAGCCAGAGGTA
>JBDHLC010000057.1:0-15412 GCA_039586075.1 Gemmatimonadota bacterium
GTCCGACACGACAAGCCCATCACCCGGCTACGGACGAGGGTCACCAGGGATGACGGCACCGTGGTGGTGGACGGAACGGCGCTCTGCTATACCCTGTTCCCGCGGGAGCGAGAAGCGTCCTGACTCGCCCGGGTCGGCTTTCGAGCGAGGACGCTGCGATCAGCCGCCTCCCGCGGCCACGACGACCACCACGATCAACGCCACCTGGAGCAGGCGTCCGAGGATGCTGGTGCCTCTCCCTTCACCCTCTCCTTCGTCATCGCCCGAGGGAGGCGGGGCGTCGAGCCCTCTCCGCGTCCACAGCAGGATTCCCCCGCAGGTGTCCACGCCGAACTCCACCGGAAGCTCGAAGCCGCAGACACCGGGCCGGCACTGGTTGCGGAGGAGGAGCTGATACCCGCCCGTTCCGTTGGGGAGCAGCATGCCCCCGGGGACCCTGCTCAACATCTCGGACACGAACCGGGGATTGGCCTCCAGGATCTCCTCCCGGGTGACCAGGAAGCCCGACCCGCCTCGCCGGCGCCGGCCACGGTAGTCTCGGGCGCCTTCGCGACCCGGGTCGTTGGTGATGGCTCGCGGCTCCACTGAGCCGCGACCCTTGGTGAGGGGCAGGATGAAGTAGTAATCCGCTCTCTCCCGGACCGGGAGAGAGTCCACCATCGGATCGTAGCCCTCCGCCCGCACCGTGAGGTTGTACACGCCTTCCGGCACATCAGCGAAACGAAAATCCCCGTCCCGCCCGGTGACGCGGGTCCCCTGCCCGCGAGTTCCGGAGACGTGCGCCTGGAGCTCGACCACGGCGCCCTCGACGGGCCGACCCGTGTCGTCATCGAGGACCTCGCCTGTGACCGTGACAAGCGTCGTATCGGTCACCTCCTCCTCTTGTCCCCACGCCTCCGGCGGCGTGAGGAACGCCGGGGCGAGGGCGATGATGGCGAAGGGAAGAATGCGCGAGTACACGGGATGACCTCCGTGCCGAAGCCACATGAGGGAGACGGATGCTACTCCAGTGGTACTCCACCCGTACAGGGGAGTTCTCAGGGCAGTCAGCGAGGGAGGGGGGCGGGTACTTCCCTGTCGAGAGGCACATACGGGGGCCAATAGAAGAAGCCCGCAGGGAGTCGCCTCCCTGCGGGCCCTTCTCACCGCGAGCCGGAAGGCCCGGGTGGGGTTCGTCGAACCCTCACCCAGGGCCTCCCGTCCTTCGTCGTCAGTATCCTGTGTTCTGCTGCATGTTCTCGTTCACGTCCGTCTCCGCCTGCGGAATCGGCAGCACGCAGAAGTTGCAGGGGTAGGCCATGAAAGCCACGTCCCCGGTCACGTCCACGCGGTTGATGTCCAGCTTGTACCGCATGAGATCGTGGATCCGGTGACCCTCGTAGCCGAGCTCGAACCGACGCTCCAGCAGAATCGCATCCAGCAACGCCGCACCGGTGTCCGTGACGTCCGCCACCCCGGCCCGCGCCCGGATCATGTTCAGGTCGGCCTGGGCGCCGGCGTCGTCGCCCATCTGGGCCCGCGCTTCGGCCCGGTTCAGGTAGACCTCGGAGAGCCGGATGACCGGGAGGTCGTCCGTGTTTGACCGTGTGGGCCACTTGTTGACGCGCATGCTCGCATAGATCCCCACCAGGAGTGGGTCCTCCACGTACATGCCGAGCCGCAGGTCCGCGGGATCGTACTGGTCCAGCAGGTCCTTGGCCGGGAGGTAGTCCCCGTAGCCGGACGCCCGATACATGCCGCCCAGGCTGTCACTGCCCCGGTTGTCCGTATCGGTGCTCTGCAGCTCGAAGATGGCTTCGGACGATGGGCCGTTGGCGAACTGGTCGATGTATGCCGCGCCCTCCACCAGCGAGTACTTGCCGCTGTTGATGACGGACGTTGCCGCCGCCTCGGCGTTGGCCCAGTCCTCCATGTAGAGGTAGATCCGCGACAGAATCGCCTGTGCAGCCTCATCCGTCATCATGTTGGCACCGCGCCGCGTCTCGGTCATCATGGAGATGCCCTGGTTCAGGTCCGAGATCGCCTGCTGATAGACCTGGCCCACGCTGTTGCGGGACGGCAATACCGTTACGTCGGGCTCCAGCACGATGGGGACGCCCGGATGGGAGGCATCGCCCGTGAAGGTGTAGTGCTGCCCGTACATCCGTACCAGATCGAAGAAGATGAGGCCACGCAGGGCGTAGGCCTCGCCCATGATCTGGGTGTAGTCGGCTGCCACACCCCCGGGGGCTTCGAAGTCGGCCATGATCATCTCGTTGATCATGTTGATGGCTTCGTAACCCTCGGCCCACAGCTCGGTCTCGTAGCCGTGACCGGTCACGACCTGCCCCTCGAAGTCGGCGAACTCCTGGTACCGGTTCGCCGAGCCGGACTGCTTCACGTCCTCACCCATGATGTCGGACATGAGGTGGATGCTGCGGCCGTAGTAGTCGGCGATGGACATCTGGTCGTACACGCCGACGATGGCGGCCTCGAAGTCGCCGATGGTCTGGAAGTACGCGTCGTTGGAGACGCTCGCGTACGGCTCCAGGGCAAGCTCGTTGCAGGCGACCGTGGCCAGCGCCGCCGTCGCCAACGCAACGGACTTCGGAATCATTGAGTATTTCATTGTCATCACCTTGTCCTAGAAGCCCATCGTGAGGCCGAAGCTGAACAACCGCGAGTTCGGCGTCCCCGTGTTGTAGACACCGCTCACGATCTGCTCGGGATCGAAGTGGAGGTTCTCATCCGCCACCCAGGTCCAGGCGTTCGTGATGTTGAGCTGGGCTCGCAGGGAGCTGAGCCGCACCATGTTGGCGACACTCTCGGGGAACTCATAGCCGAGCGTCACGTCCTTGAAGCGGATGTAGTCGCCCTCGAACAGCCAACGGCTGGAGTTGGAGGGCTGCGAGCTGTTCACGCCACCCCAGGAGAAGCGGGGGTAGAGCGAGTTGTCGCCAGGCTGCCTCCACGCGTTCTCGTACGCAAACTTGGATGTGGAACGCGGCAGGTAGCGGCCGTCACCCTCGTAGAAGCGGGCAGCACTCTCGAACAGGTGGTGGCCGAACATGTAGGTGGCCAGGGTGCTGAGCGAGAGACTCTTGTACCGAGCCTGGAAGCCGAAGCTCCCCAGGTACTTGGGCGTTGCCGTCTTGTCGTCGTAGAATCGATCGGCTTGGCTCAGCTGGTTGGTGGTCGTGGTCTTGGTCTCGTCGGTCCAGTACAGCGGGTCCCCGTTGTCCGGATCCACACCGGCCCAGCCGTACAGGTAGTACTCCTGGTAGTCCCGGCCCTGTTCACGGCGCTTGGTGCCGTCGAGGATCGGTTCCTCCAGCTTCGTGATCTCGTTGGACTGGGTGGTGAGGCCGAAGTTCACGGAGAAGTCGTAGTCCTGGGCCCGGACGACGGCCGCATTCACCGAGAACTCGAGCCCGGTGTTCTTCATGTCTCCGAAGTTCTGAAGCGTGCTTCGGAAGCCGGTGGTCAGCGAGGTCGGCACGTTGAGAAGGAGGTCGGTGGACTCTTTCTGGTAGTACTCGATGGTACCCGTGACGCGACTGTCGAGAATGGCGTAATCGAAGCCGATGTTCAGGGCGTTCTGCGACTCCCACGTCAGCACAGGATTGGCCACGCCGGACGGGGATGAACCCGGCAGCCCGTCGTAGTCACGGGCGAAGCCGTAGAGCCCCTGCCAGGCGTAGTTTCCGATCTCGGCGTTCCCCACCTGGCCGTAGCTGCCGCGCAGCTTCAGGTAGTCGAACACCGGCATGTCGCCGAGCAGCGCGTCGCTGGTCAGCGTCACACCCGCACCGACGGACCAGAAGTCACCCCACCGTTTGTCGGGGCCGAACCGCGACGATCCGTCACGCCGGTAGGAGCCGGAGAGGTAGTACGTCCGGTCGAAGTCGTAGTTCACCCGACCGAAGAACGACTCGAAGGCGTACTCGGCCTTCGTCGCGGTTCCCTCGGTGATCGCGGCGCTGGTCACCTGTCTCAGGTTGGGGTGAGCGAAACCCTCGCCCCAGGAGTTGGTGAGTTCGCGGTCGTTCTTGGCGGCCTCGTACCCCACCACGGCGTTTACGCTATGGATGTTCGAGAAGAGGTTGTCGTAGGTCAGCGTGTTGGTGGCCTGCCAGTTCAGGGCAGTCACCCGCGAGTCGTCGACGAACCCGCCGGAGTTCCGACCGTCTCCGAAGAACATGTTCTTGAAGGTCCAGTCGTGGATGTTGTACAGGTCCACCGACACGGTCGACGCGGCCGAGAACTGGTCGTTGAACCGGTAGGTCCCCGAGAGGTTCTCGACGATCCGCTGGGTCGAACGGGTCCTCGGGTTCTCCTTGATGCCGCCCAGGGGGTGGTTCGCACCCATGACGTTGGTGTGCCGGTGGTACCAGAAGCCGTCCTCGTCGTACATGGGCAGCAGGGGCGGCATGAAGACGATCATGTAGCGGACGGACTCCCACGCTGAGCCGTCCTCGACGCCGTTGTAGTCCGTGTACCCGATGCTGAGGTTGTTGGACAGGGTGAAGTTGTCCGTCAGCCGGGCCGTCAGGTTCGCCCGGGTGGACCACCGCTCGAAGAACTGACCAAGGACGTTGCCCTCCTGGTCGAAGCGACCGGCGGACAGGAAGTAGGTGTACCGGTCACCGCCGCCCGTGGCGCTGAGGTCGATCTGGTTGGTCACGCCATTCCGGGTGACCAGATCGGCCCAGCGGTTGTCGACGCCGTCCGAGATGGGCCACTGGTTCTGGAGCTGGGCCTGGGCGTCGGCCAGCGACATGCCGTCGTTCTGCCGCGCCGTCAGGTAGTAATCCCGGTACTGCGCGGCCGTGAGGCCCTCGTGCAGGTTGTCGTGGGCGTAGTTGGAGACGCCGATCTGGGTCCGAAGGGTGAACTGCGGCTCACTCGACCAGATGGCGTTGCCGGCCACACCACCCTTGGTGGTGATGAGGACCACACCGTTGGCGCCGCGGGAGCCGTAGATGGCCGTGGAGGCGGCGTCCTTCAGAACGACGATGCTTTCGATGTCGTTCGGGTTGAAGGAGGCCATGGTGTTCCCCGTGCGGCCCCCGTTACCCAACTCGGTGCCGGCACTCTGGTTGTTGAACATCGGAACGCCGTCGATCACGTAGAGCGGCTCGGCGCCGGCGGTGATGGAGCCCTGTCCGCGCACGCGGATATCGAAGCCTGCGCCGGGAGCTCCGTCCAGAGAGGTGACGAGCACGCCGGGACTTCCCTGAATGGCGTCCTGGAAGGTCGTCGTGGTCGGGAGCTCGAGCTCCTGCGCGGAGATGGCCACGATGGAGCCCGTGAGCTCCTCCTTGCGGGCCGTGCCATACCCGGTGACCACGATCTCGGAAAGGGCCAGGGGGTCCAGACCCAGCGCGAGGTTCACCACGGAGGTCTGGCCGGCGGTCACCGTGACTTCCGCCGTGACTCTGGCGTAGCCGATGGAGCTCGCCTCGACGGTATGCACGCCCGGAGGAACTCTGAGGATGGCGAACCGCCCCTCTGCGTTGGTAAGGCCTCCCAGGCCGGTGCCCTCGATGATGACGGTGGCGCTGGCCAGAGGTTGGCCTGTGTCTTCGGCGGTCACCAAACCGACCACCGATCCGAAGTTTTCTTGAGCGACGATACTCGACGGCAGTGCGCCGAATACGAATACCGCCGCCAGCCCGAGGACGCTCGGGCGCATCAACTGACGTACGTTGAGCATGGCTGCCCCCTTAGTTGGGGAAGATGAACTCCCGGCACGGATTGGTGCGCGGGAAGGAAGGAAAGGGGAGAATCGCCGGTTGGACGCGAGGCGAGGCGGGTAGCGGTGGTCGAGAGTCGTGGGAACGGCTGCACACCGACCGTTCCAACCGGACACGGACCGGACGTGCTTGTACGCCTTCTTTCCCATCCTCACCCCCCGATTCCACGTACACTCGCAGATGGAAACCCACGCATGGATCTTCATCTTCACCGCAACGTTCTCCCCTTAGAGGCGCGTGCGCGGTGACGTACCCTTACCTGAGAGGGAATCCTCACCCGAGAGGAAGGGAAGAGTCGAAACCACGGTCACAACTTTACCGTCACCGAAGATACGCACCGCCTTGTGCTTGGACAATAACGGTTCAGATCGCTTCTCCTTACAGGAAAGACGCCGCCTCAGGAGGGTCGGCGGCTGCCCGCTCAGCGACTCGGGAGTGAAGTCGAGGCTCGCCGCCGCTGCCGCCACACGCGCTTCACGATGCGCGGCTTGCACCGCCCGGGATGGCGTGGACATCCTGATGACCCGTCGCCCCGCCCACGAAGAGGGCCCATACGAATCCCGAGTGGGGGTCTCCTGAACGCACCGGATCCCGCAACGTGACCACACCCCGCCTGAAATCCGGTCTTGGGCTCTCGGTCCTCGTGAGCCTGTTAGGCTGCGCCACATCCGCTGGCGGCCCCCCCGAATCCGCGGAGGCATGGCTTGCCCGCAAGGGGTTCGATCAACGTCGGGACTGGAGCTCCACGGTGCTCCACCTGCGAGGTCCCCAGATGCGTGGGCATCCCCGGATCTCCGACCTGATCCGGGGCATTCGTGGTGTGAGGATCCGCCCCAGTCCGGCGAATCCCCTGGGCCTGACCTGGGCTCGAGAGGGTGGGCGAGTTCCCTGCGCCCTGGGGGTCTTTCTCAACGGAGTGCCGCTGGTCCCCCGGGATCCCGGGGCTCGATACGACCTGGACGCTCGGGTCGGTGTTGCGGAGCTCGACGCGCTGGAGCTGCACCTGGGTCCGGAGGGTCCAGCATACGACCCGGAGGGATGCGGAAGCCTGCTCCTGTGGGACCGCAGCATGCGACATGTGGACGATCCCGCCTTCGTGGGAGGCGTTCAGGGACGTGTGCTGGGTGAGTTGCCCGACGCCGGCATCGAAGTCCGCATCGGACCGGAGGGGGCGCTCCAGCGCGTCGCAGCCGCGGGCTCCTTCTCGTTCACCGGGCTGCTTCCCGGTGAGTACGAGCTGGAATTCGTCACCTCGGGCCGGACGGTCGCCCGGCACGTGGCCCGGATCTACGCCGGGGCGGTCTCCGAAGTGGAGGTGCGCGTCGCGGGGCGGGAGGCTCCTGCCTCCTTCGTTCTGATGCGGTTCGCACCGTGACCTCGGATCCGAAGGGTCCGGCGGGGATGCTCGCCCGCACCGGGTCTCCGGCCGGGATGCTCGCCTCCACCGGGTCCCGGGCACCGACGAGCTCGAGCCGTCCCACGTGAGACCCGCGAGCGCCTCCCGCCGGGATCAACTCCGGTCCCGGATCGGCGTCAGCTCACGGGCCGCCCCCGGTACCGCTCGAACCACGCCACGGTGTTCAGCACCTTGCCGATGAGTTGGCTCGGCCGGTTCGAGATGTTGTGGAACGCGCCGGGCATGGTCACCAGCGCCGTATCGATGCGCCGGAGCTTGAGGGCGTGGTAGAGCTGTTTCGCCTCGGAGACCGGGGTGCGCAGGTCCGCCGTCCCCACCAGCACCATGGTGGGCGTCTCGATCTCCCCCACCCGCGACAGGGGAGAGAATTCCCAGTAGCCCGTGGGGTTCTCCCAGGGCGTCCCGGGATACCGGCGGTGCATGTAGCCGTTGTAATTGTCCGCCACCAGGGTCTTGCTGATCCAGTTCATGACGGGCTTGGCCACCACGGCGGCCCGGAACCGGTGGGTGGTGCCCACGATCCACGCCGTCATGATCCCGCCGGCGCTGCCCCCTGTGACGAAGAGCTCCTGCTCGTCCACGTAGCCCCGCTCGATGACCGCGTCCACCGCCGATATCAGATCGTCGTAGTCGTTGCCGGGATAGTCGTGGTACAGGAGGTCACCGAACTCCTCTCCGTACCCGGTGCTGCCTCGCGGGTTGGAGTAGACCACCACGTATCCGGCGGCGGCGTAGAGCTGGAACTCGGCGCTGAACCGGTCGCCGTAGTTGGAGATGGGACCGCCGTGGATCTCCAGGAGGAGGGGGTAGCGGCGAGAGGGGTCGAACCCCGGCGGATGCAGGATCCACGACTGGATGCGACGCCCGTCGTGGGACGATTCGGTCCAGAACATCTCGGCCTCGGCGAAGGCCACTCGCTCCGTCATGTCGGAGTTCAGGGCCGTGATGATCTCCCGGCTTCCTGCGGGCCCCATCACCACCACCTCGCTGGGCTCGTCCGAGGACGTGTAGGGGAAGGCCACCGTCCCATCCGCGGCCACGGAGAAGTTGCCGCCTCCGTATGCCCGACCCACCGCCGTGCCCCCCAGGCCCTCGGCAACCACACGCATGGAGCCGTCCAGGGTGGTGAAGCCCAGCTTCGTCACCCCTTCGTCGTCGAACATGAAGTAGAGGCCACTCCCGTCCGCTGCCCAGGTCACGGCGCTCACCGAGCGGTCGAGGTCCTCCAGGAGGGTCCGCTGGTTCCCACCCGCCGTGTTCACGAGGTGCAGGTCCGAGGTCTGATATGTCCGGACACGATCCTCGAAGCCGACGTACGCGATGGTGGACCCGTCCGGGGACACCGCCGGCCCGCTGTCGGGGCCTTCGCGGGTGGTCAACGGTAGGACCTCGCCGTCGGCCAGCGACACGCGGTAGATGTCGCTCTCCGCCACGTCCCACTCCCACTCCGGCCGGCGGTTGGAGGTGAAGAAGAGGGCCTCGCCGTCCGCGGCCCAGACGGGAGCACCGTGCTGGAAGTCCCCGGAGGTCACCTGGCGGGGCGATCCCCCGTCGGAAGGGATCGTGAAGATGTGACGATACCCCGGCTCGATGACGCCCACCCCGTCGGCCTCGTGGCGCACCCGGGTTTCCACAACCGGAGGATCGGCCCACTCCGCCCCCTCTGGCTTCCGGGGCATGGTGGCCAGGACCGGTCGCGCCTCCGGGACGAGCATCGTGAAAGCGATGTGCCTCCCGTCGGGTGACCAGGCGAGTCCCGCGGGAGACCGCTCGAGCTGGGTCAGGCGGGCGGTCTGCCCCGTCTCCACCCAGTGGACGTAGATCTCACTTCCCTCGTCGCTCCCGGACACGAACGCGATGCGGGTCCCGTCAGGGGACCACCGGGGCGTGGATTCGGAGCGGTCCGCGCTGGTGAGCTTCCGGTGACCCGATCCGTCGGCGCGCACGAGCCAGAGACGTCCTTCGCGACGGTCCCGCATGATGCTCATGGCGTTGCGCACGTACGCAACCATGGACCCGTCGGGGGAGATCTGCACGTCCGAGGCGTATTCCAGAGCGAAGACGTCTTCGGCGGTGAAGGGCTGCTGGGCGGAGGAGGCCCCGGCGGACAGCGAGGCAGTCGCCGCGACGAACAGGAGGGTGAGCGCGATGCGTGAGAAGGTCATGGGATCGATCCGTCTTCCGGGTTGGGCCAGCGGCGAGATTCGGGCACCATGGACGCGCCCCTCGGCAGCGCGCAAGCGGAGACGGACCGGCGGAGCCGTGGGCACCGCCGCCGACCCAGGCTCGCCGTCCGCGGCTTTGCCCGAGTCGGCCCTGCCCCCTACGCTTGGGCGGCAGCACCTCGGGGTGTGTGCCGGTCCACGCTCGCTCAGCACCGTCCAGAGGTATCCGTCCGCTCCTCGCCCCCCCCAATGGCTCGACGACCATCTCCCGGAGATCCCATGCGCCCTCGCGCCCCCATCCTGGCCGCCCTGGCCCTTCTCGTCACCGCGCCCCTGGCCGGGCAGTCGCTTCCGCCTGAAGCCATGGTGGACTCGGTGTTCGCCGACCTGCGCGCGCCCACCTCACCCGGCTGCGCGGTGTCGGTGATGCAGGAGGGCGCACCGATCTACGAGCAGGGCTACGGGATGGCCAACCTGGAGTACGGGATTCCCATCACGCCCCGGTCCGTCTTCCACGTCGCTTCGGTCTCCAAGCATTTCACCGCCATGGCGATCGAGCTCCTGGTGAACGAGGGCGAGGTCTCCTGGGACGACGATATCCGGACGTACGTACCGGAAGTCCCGGACTTCGAAACGCCCATCACGCTCCGGCACCTGGTGCACCACGTGAGCGGGATCCGGGATCAGTGGAGCCTGCTCTCCATGGCGGGGTGGAGGTGGGAGGCCGACGTGGTGACCCAGAAAGACGTGCTTGAGGTCACCGCCCGGCAGACCGCCCTCAACTTCCCCCCGGGAGAGCGGTACCTCTACTCCAATACGGGCTTCACGCTGCTGGCCGTGGTGGTGGAGCGGGTGACGGGACAGACGCTGCGCGAGTTCACCTCGGAGAGGATCTTCGGACCCCTGGGCATGGAGGACACGCACTTCCACGACGATCACGAGATGATCGTGCGGAACCGGGCGTGGGCCTACGCCCCGGACCCGGACGGCCTCTTCGGTCTGAAGAACTCGATTCCGGACTTCGACGTGGTGGGGGCCACGAGCCTCTTCACCACGGCCCACGACCTGGCGGCCTGGGACCGGAACTTCATCACGGGGCAGGTGGGCGGCCAAGCGGCCATCGAGCGGCTTCGCACCCGCTACACCCTCAATGACGGCGAGGAGATCGGCTATGCCCACGGCCTGAGCACCGGGACCTACCGCGGGCTCCGGACGGAAGGCCACGGCGGCGCGGATGCGGGCTACCGCTCGGACTTCGTGCGCTTCCCCGACGAGGGACTGAGTGTGGCGGTGCTCTGCAACTTCCCCTCGGCGAACCCCGGAGGCCGGGCGCGGCGTGCGGCTGAGGCGTACCTGGGAGATCGCATGGAGCCGGAAACTGAGGCGTCCACCGCTCCCGAGGGCGCCACCGTTCCCCTCACGCCCGAGGCGCTGGCTTCTCTGGCCGGAGTCTATCGCGGGGAGCTCCCCGGCCAACTGGACCGGATCGCCGTGGTGGACGACACGCTCCGGGTGATCACCCGGGGCCGGGTGGCGTTGCGGCCGTTGGGCGACCATCGCTTCGACGTGGTGGGTCAGGGCGTGGTGGTCACCCTGGGCCCGGTGGGGGCGCGTGGTGCGGTGGTCCTCCGGGTGCCGGGCGGGGAGGAGTACGTCCGGTTCGACGCATGGGACCCGGCCCCGGACGAGCTGGCCGCCTTCGCGGGGACCTATCATTCGAGGGAGCTGGGGACGGACTACCGCTTCGAGGTGGAGGACGGCGTGCTACGCTTCCACCACCGAAAGCTGGAGTCGGCGCCGCTCCGGCCCACCTTTCAGGACGGCTTCCTGGTCCGGGGCAGCTCGGTGGAGTTCACCCGAGACCCTGCGGGACGGATCGATGGATTCCGGCTTTCCCAGGGTCGCGTGTGGAACGTGCGGTTCGACCGGATGGACCCCGGCGCGGGGGGCTGACCCGCGCCGGGGATTCAGGGGGACCGCCGAGGCGGTGGCACCGGACCGTCCGCTGGAGACCTGGCCTGTTTCCGGGAGACCTGGGCTATTCCCGAGAGACACTGGCGAGTTCCCAGGGACCCGGGCTATTCCCTGAGGATCTTCGCCGGTGCCATTCGCCCGATCCTGGCGGCCGGAAGGAAGCTGGCGGCCGCGGCCGCGGCGCCGAGGGTGACGGTCACGGAGAGGAGTGAGACGGCGTCCCATCCCGGCACTCCCCACACCAGGCTCTCCAGGAAGCGCCCCGCGAGGACCGAGAGGCCGAGCCCCAGGGCGAGCCCGACTGCCGCAACCCTGAGCCCGTCTCCCCCGGTCGTCAGCACCGCGCGGCCCGGGCTCGACCCCATGGCCATCCGGACCCCCATCTCCCCCCGGCGCTCCTCCACCTCCTGCGCGATGACTCCGTAGATCCCGATTCCGGCCAGGAGCAGGGCGAAGAGCGTCACCACCAGGATGAGACCCGCCTCCAGGCGCTGGCGGGCGAAGGCCTGGTCCACCACCTCGGCCAGCGAGATGGTGCGGGCCACGGGAAGATCGGGCGCGACCTGGGACAGGGCACGGCGCATCTCGGCGGCGGGCGGAACCGCACCGGCTCTCCCCCTCACGATCCAGCTGGGGGCGAACCAAACGTGGATTCCCCGGAAGAACCCCGAGGGGATCTGGTAGGCCGAGAGGTAGAGGGTGGGGGTTTCCGAGACGGGCTGGGAGCCACCTCCCCATCCGGCGGCTTGCTGCACGTTCCCCACCACGCCGACGATGGGGACGTCCCCGAACGAACCCGAGACGGTCATCTCCGAAGTCAGCGGGTCGCGGCCCTCCAGGTACCGGTCCACGTACGCCTGGTTCGCCACCATCACGGTGCGGGTGCCCGGTCCGTCACTGCGCGCCAGTGCCCGGCCGCGGAGAAGGGGCATCCCCATGGTCTCGAAGAAGCCCGGCGTCACGTAGACTACATTGGCCAGGAGATTGTCCTCCGACCCGGGATGGCGTGTGACCAGGTTCAGCGGACGCTCGTAGGGAAGGGAGAGCGCGGCCGCGGCGGAGCTTACACCCGGCTGCGCCTCGAGAACTGCGAGCGTCTCGTCGAAGAACGCCTGGACCTGCTGGCTGTCGCCATAGCGGGCGTCGTCCAGGGAGACCTGGATCGTCATCGCCCCCTGGGGATCGAAGCCGGTGTCCAGGCCGGTGAGGCGGAGGTAGCTCCGCGCGAGCAACGCCGCCGAGAAGAGGAGCACGGTCACCAGGGCCAGCTGCCCCACCAGGACGGACTTCCGACCCCAGTGCCGGCTCCGTCCGCGCACCCGGGCTCCGGAGATGACGTTCATCGCCAGGCCGGGGCGACCCGCCCGCACCAGGGGGACCAGCGCGTAGACGGCCAGCGCCAGGAGAGTCAGGACGGCGGCGACGGTCACGAGCGTCCACTCGCCGGGTAGGGGCTGCCAGAGTCCCAGGCGGTCCTTCACCATCGCCTCGATCCAGGGGAGTGCCCCCACGGCGAGGCCGGCGCCGAGCGTGCCCCCCAGGACCGCCACCACCACGTTCTCCGTGAGGACCTGGCGAACCAGGGCGGCGCGTCCACTTCCCAGCGCGCGGCGGGTCGAGAGCTCGCGGCTTCGACGGAGGGTCCGGGCGAGTTGGAGTCCCATGAGATTGGCCCACCCCACAAGCAACATCAGCACGACGCCTCCCAGCAGTGCCAGGACCGGCGTTCGGAGCCCGTCGGTCATGGCCCGCCCAAGGGGCACCGCTCCGTATTGCCAATTCGACTCCGTATCCGCCCACTGCGCCGGGGGCGCGATGGCCGCGACCCGGTCCCCGACCTCCTGTTCCGACATGCCTTCCGGGGCCCGGGCCAGGATGGCGTAGTTGGTGCCACTGCCTTCCCCAGTGGTCGAGGGCTGCAGGGGGGTCCAGAGGTCGGCCTCGGAGGGGGTCCGGAAGTCCGGCGGCATGATCCCCACCACGGTGTGCGCGTCCCCCTTCAGGCGGATGGTGGTCCCGAGGATCTCCGAGTCGCCCCGGAAGACGTCCTGCCACAGCCCGTGGCTCAGCACCACCAGGCTGGGTCCGTCCGGCACGTCCTCCGGCGGGAGGAACTCCCTCCCGCGGGCGGGCGCGACCCCCAGAGTCCGGAAGTAGCCCGCCCCGACGCGCTGCTGCCGGACGTAGGCCGCGGCCTCGGGGGTGGTCAGGTTCACCCCGGTGGCCCAGTCCGAGTAGACCGCCGCACCCAGGGGACCCGCCTCGTCCCGGAAGCGCTCCCAGGTGGCTCCGTCTGCGGAGGACATGATCCCGTCGGCCCCGAAGGCGGGGTTGACCAGGGAGACGCGGAAGAGCCCATCGGGGTCCGGGTAGGGGAGGCCGCTCCAGAGCGTTGCCTTACCCACCGCCCACGCGGTGGCGCCGAGCCCAATGGTGAGCCCGAGGGTAAGCACGAAGACGGCTGAGAAGACCAGGTCCCGGCGAAGTCCACGGACCGCGAATCGGACGTTGCGCGCAAGCTCGTCGAGGGCGGCGAACCCCCGCTCCTCCCTCGCCCGCTCCTGCACCCGCTCCGGGTTCCCGAAGCGGCGTAGGGCCTCGCGACGGGCCTCGGCCGGCGACATGCCCCCGTCTTCCAGGTCCCGCGCCAGGGCGTCCAGGTGGAACGCCATCTCTTCGTCGAGCTCGGCCCGAAGGGCCTTTCCCCTCAGTCGGTCCCAGATCCTCTTCCAGATCGTCATCCTCCCCTCCTCACCCGAGTGTCGTCCTGCCGATTCCCCTACCCCTCCGCGGCGCCCGCATCCAGCACGTTGAAGACGGCGCGCACCATCTCTTCCCATTGGACCAGCTCGTCGCCCAGCCGGCTTCGACCCCGGTCCGTGAGCCGGTAGAACTTCGCCCGGCGATTGTTGTCCGAGCGGCCCCAGTCGGCCTGGATGACGCCCGCCTTCTCCAGGCGGGCCAGCGCCGGGTAGACGGAGCCCTGCTCCAGGGACAGCAGGTTACCCGAAGTCTCTTCGATCCGGAGCAGCACCCCGTACCCATGGGCCGGCCCGTGGGACAGCGCCTTCAGGATCAGCATGTCCAGCGTGCCCGGGAACAGCTCTCGGGTGCCCAGCATCGGAATCCCCCGTGGGAGATGGTACATGAATCGGCCGTTCTCCTAGCCTTTCTAGGAGAAGGACGAGAGGCGTGCCGCGGGGGTTTCAAACGCATGGTCCGGGCGCTGCCCAGCAGGCCAGCGACTCAGGGGGGTGTCGGCTGGGCACGGCGTCCGGTGCACGGTCGTTCGCATGGCGGGAAGGTCGAGTGACCCAGGACGGACCGAGACGCTCGTCCCCGGTGTGCGCTGCTTTCTGGCGGTGTTGCGCGCGGGATTCCCGGGGACGACGTTGCCCCCGTTCCAGCGACGACGGGGATTCCACCATGAGGAGAGGCCGGATGAGATTCGAGGCTCCAATGCCCACCGGGAAGGGCGTGTTCCGAGGGCTCCTGGCCGTCATCGTCCTCCTGGTGCTCATGAGCATCGCCGGGCAGTTCTCCGCGTATTTCCTGGGCCACGACTACGTGAAGGGGCTCGTCCCGGCGTCCTACGTGGCTAGCGAGAACAGTTTCCCCACGTGGTACTCGTCGGCCGCGTTGGCCCTGGCCGCCGGCCTGACGGCGTTGGTCGCCTACTACCACCGGGTGCGCGGCGACGCGTTCCGCAACCATTGGGTGGTGCTCGCGCTCATCTTCCTGGCCTTCTCGGCGGAGGAGGTGGCGAGCCTGCACGAGACCACCATCGAGCCCATCCGCGACACGCTGGGGGTGGGCGGGTTCTTCTTCTTCGCCTGGGTGATCCCGGGAGCTCTGTTCGCCCTGGTGGCCGCCATCGGGTTCTGGCGGTTCCTCATGCACCTCCCGAAGCCCACGCGAAATCGGTTCATCCTGGCCGGCGGCCTCTTCGTGTTCGGGGCCCTCGGCGTGGAGATGGTGGGTGGACGCCACTTCGAGGCCCTCGGCCGGCAGCAGAACTTCACCTACTCCATGATCGTGGCCGTGGAAGAGTTCCTGGAGATGGCGGGCATCGCCCTCTTCATCGGCGCCGTCGTGGATTACATGCGCGATCACCTGGGGTG
>JBDHLC010000100.1:0-3698 GCA_039586075.1 Gemmatimonadota bacterium
CGAGGCGCTGGCGCGAGCCGCCGCGGTGGAGGCTCGCTCCGAGCACCCGCTCGCCCGCGCCATCGTGGAACGGGCGCGCCGGGACGACCTGCCGGGCGGATGGTTCGTGTCGGACTTCTCCAGCATGCCGGGCGTCGGTGCGCGAGCCCGCTTGGACGGCGAGGAGTATCTCGTGGGCCGACCGTCCCTGATGCCGGACAACGGGGGCGTGGACGCACCCGGGCGCCTGGCGGGAGAGGGCCGGACCGTGGTGGGGGTAGCGGACGGCAAGCAAACTCTGGCGTGGATCGCGCTGGCGGATCGGGCGCGGGATGCCGCCTCCGTCGCCGTGGAACGCCTCCGGGCGCTGGGAGTGGAGCACGTCGTCATGCTCACCGGAGACAACCAGGAGACGGCGGAGGCCGTGGCCCGGGAGATGGGCGTGGACGAGGTGCGTGCCCGCCTCATGCCCGAGGACAAGGTGGAGGTCGTGCGTGACCTGGAAGCGCGCTACGGGCTGGTGGCCATGGTGGGGGACGGGGTGAACGACGCCCCCGCGCTCGCCACCGCCGGCGTGGGCATCGCCATGGGCGCCATCGGGACCGACGCCGCGCTGGAGACCGCCGACGTGGCTCTCATGGGGGACGACCTCACCCGGCTTCCGTACGTCCGGCGTCTCTCCCTCAGGGCCCGTGGAGTGATCCGGCAGAACATCGCGGCGGCGATCCTGGTCAAGGCCGCGCTGGCCCTGGCGGTTCCCTTCGGCTGGGTCTCACTGGTGACCGCGGTGGTGGTGGGGGACATGGGCGTGTCGTTGGCGGTCACGCTGAACGCCCTGCGGCTCGGGAGCGTGAAGGACGGCCACGGGGTGTAGTCGGGATGGCGTCCGGCCCGCCACGCCGGCTCTGGAAAACAAATGGTGGGCCGACCCGTCGGGGCCGGCCCACCTCCGGAGCCACCGGGGGCTCCGCGCCTACGAGGCCCGGATCAGAACCCGATGCCCACCTGGAGCGTCCAGTTGCGGTTCTTGAGGTCACCCACCACGTCGGCCGCATCGCTGATGTTCTGCAGGCCGAAGTGGTACCGGGCGTCGGCCCAGAGGGACAGTCCACCGAGGTAGATGGCCAGGTCCGCACCGGCGATGCCACTGAAGTCGGTGCCGGACACGTCACAGTCACCAGTTCCCCCAACGATGTCACAGCTGGTCTTGAAGCTAAGGCCCGCGCCGCCGAAGACACTGGGCCGGATCATGCCCAGGGGGAGTCCGAGCTTCAGGACAGCCGGAATCTCCAGGTACCCGAGGTCGAATCCGTCGATGGCGCTCTGGGCATCGAACTCGACGCCCTTCTGCGCATACTGGGCGCCCACCTGGAAGCCCAGGGGACCCGAGGTGGCGTAGTCCAGGAAGAGGCCGCCCACGAAACCGGTACGGTTGCTGGTGTCGAACGTATCGCCGGCGTCCAGCGACGCCACGGACAACCCACCGCGCACCCCGAACGTCAGGCCCTGGGCGTGGAGATCCGAGGTGGAGGCGAAGAGAAGGGCCAGGGCGGCGACCAGGCTCAAACGCGTCATTCTCATGAGGTCAGTCCTTATGAAAGCATTAAGAGAGGGTTCCAGAGGGAATACCCGGGGGGCCGTGAACGAGCACACCCGGAAGCGAGCATAACCGAAGTTGAAGATTTCTTGAAGCTCCGTCCGGGCGGGCTGGCCAGAAGGAGCCGCCCTGCACTCAGAACGGCTTGGTCAGCGCCACGATTCCGGCCAGCACCGCGAGCACCGGAACGGCCCAGAGGGCTCGGGACGCCGCACCGCTGGACCGCCGGGCCGCCAGGAGCGCGCCCAGGGCGACCCAGACGGCCAGCTTGGCCCAGATCCAGCCCGGTAGGCCGAGCCCCTGCGTCACGTCCAACCGGGCCAGCATTCCGAATCCACCCAGCAGGATCAGGAAGAGGGCGATCCCGTGTGCGGACACGAGACGCCGCGACCAGGGGTCCTTCCCCTCGGGCCACTCCCTTCCGGTGGCCGCCCGGGAAAGAAGGGCACCCAGGGCGGTGACGAGAATGAAGATCCCGGAATAGTGGATGACCTTGTAGACGGCGTAGGAGATCATGGAGGACAGTCTCCGGAAGGTGGTAGCAGCGGTGATGCGCCATCAGAACCCAGTTCGCGCGGGAGCGTTCCCCCGGCACGCCGACGAGCTTGACTTCGGAATGGGGAAACATCTGTTTGTATCGGCTGCCAGTACTGTCACCCTCTCTCATGTCGGAGGACCACTCCATGAAGCTGCGAATCGCAACGCTCTCCCTGGCCCTTGGGCTCGCCGTCATGTCGGCGGCGCCGGCGACGGCCCAGATGTGGAACTTCCCGGACTACATGGTGCCGGCCATGCGGGGCGCTCCCACCAGCTGGGTCTCAGCGGACTTCGGCCGCGGGGTGAACAACGTCACGGGAGAGGAGAATGGTCTGGCTCTCGCCTACGGCCGGACCGGCGAGGCGGTGAACTTCATGCTCGCCGGGGGAATCCTCACCGGTGATTTCGACAACGAGTTCACCTTCGGCGCCTCCGTGGGCGGAGACATCATGGAGAGCGAGGGGCTCGTGATGGGTGTCCAGGGCGGCTTCGGCTGGATCTCTCCGGGCGACCTGACCTTGATCGAGATTCCCGTGGGCCTCTCGTTGCGCACCGAGTCCGAGATGGCGAACGGGGGCGCTCTGATCCCCTGGGTCATGCCCCGCCTGAACATTGGGCACGCGTCCCTCGGTGGAGAGTCGGACACCGAGCTGGATCTCGGTATCTCCGGGGGCGTCACCGTGACCTTCCTCAATGGGGTGGGCGTGCACGCTGCCCTCGACTACCTGATGGCGGAGGGCGACGACCCCGTCCTCCTGGGGTTCGGGGTCCACTACCTGCTCGGTTCGAGGAACTGAGCCCCGGTTGCCCATGGGCGGCGCGCTGGCCGCTGATGTACCTGGGCGGGAGACGGGGGGCCGCACCACGGGTGCGTGCCCCCCTGTCTCTTGGCCCCCGACCCGCGTCATATTCCGGATCCGCCGCCGGGACGGCACCTCGTCGTTCCGTCCGTTCACTCGGTTCGGCCCACCCCCACTGACGTGATCCCCACCGACTCCGCCGCCTTCCGTCGCCTCGTCCTGGAGGCGGCCGCCATCGTGGGGAGCATCCTGTTGGCCTTCGCCATCGACGCCTGGTGGGACGAGTTCCAGGACTCCGTGGATACACGCGAGAACCTGGTGGACGTGCGGATGGAGTTCCTGGAGTACGAGGCCGAGCTGGAGCGGCGCTACGAGCTGTGGAGCGACTACGCGGGCTCCATGGGACGCCTCCTGGACGTCGCCCGGTCGGGGGAGGCTCCCCCGGCGGCGGTGATGGACACCCTCCTGCACGACCTCACGTGGGCCTCGACCTTTGATCCGGGGACCGGAGCGGTGAACGCGCTCATTGCCTCGGGCAGGCTGGAGTTCGTGCGCAGCCTCGAGCTACGGTCCGCCGTGGCCGCCTGGGACGGGGTGGCGGCGGAGGTGCGGGACAACGAAGTGCTGGCCCGGGACTTCATCACCATGGTCCTCCTGCCCTACCTGGCCGAGCGGGGAATCCCCCTCTCCCGCGTGCTGGCGGTGGGGCGCGAGGATCGCTGGCCCGACGGGCGGGCTCCGGACTCCGAGGCACGAGCCGCGTACGCGGCCCTGGTACGAGACCC
>JBDHLC010000101.1:0-3674 GCA_039586075.1 Gemmatimonadota bacterium
CACCCCGCTCATGGACTCCAGCAGAGGGATGAGCTCCTTCAGCTGGGCCAGGACGTACGCCCGGTCGTTCTCGAAGTCCGGGTGTCCGGGCCCCGGCTTCACCCCCGCGGCCCGGCTCCCGGGCACGTCGATGGTGACGATGGGGCAGTCGTACATCCGCTCCCAGATCTCGGCCCACTTGATGTAGGTGTTGCAGGCGTTTGTGTAGACGGCGATCTCCGGCCGGGGAATCCGGCCCATGGGGTGGGTCCCGCCCCGGAGCTGCGTGGCCACGTCCGCCTTCACGTAGCCACAGATGTCCGGGGAGTAGCCGTAGTCCTCGGCCTCGTTCAGGTAGTCGTGGGCCACGTGCCGCACCGCGGTCTGCAGCGAGTTGATCTCGGGGAAGACCACGGGGAAGTCGAAGCAGCGCAGCAGCTCCGCCAGGCTTCCCATGACGAAGACATACGCCGCGCCCCTTCCTTCGTCCGCCGCCGCCTCGAGCTCCGAGAACCACTCCTTGAAGAGGCGCGCGCCGTCGGCGTTCCCCCGCCCTACCAGGCCCTCCGTTGCCGTGCCGGTCATCACCGCCTCCTCAGTCGAACATCAGGTTCTCGACGAACGTCTCCAGCTGGATCTCCAGGTGGTCGAAGCTCGTCATGTTCTCTTCGAACTCGCTCACGAAGTACGGGACCTTCGCCTCGTCCAGAGCCCGGGTGTAGGCCACCTGCTCCTCCAGACCCGGCTCGCACATCTTGGCCGCCGTGACGATGGCGGCGTCGGCGCCCGCTGCCCGGATCCGCTCCAGAAGCATCCTCTCCTTGGGCTTCCGGTTGTCGTGCTGCACCGGCGAGTAGGACGAGTCCTCCAGGTACGCCGTGGCCAGGTTGAGGAGTGGGTCCCCCTCCGGGGGAACGTCGCCCAGGATCCAGCGCATCCCGATGAGGAGGTCGTCGTCCACCACGTAGCAGGACCGGGCCACCGCCCGGATCAGGTCCAGGGGCGGCTGCTCGCAGAAGCCTCCCTCGTAGACCACCCGGATCCGGTCCGGGCGCGGCACCTCTCGCTCCCGCAGCATCGCCAGCGCCGTCTCCAGCACCACGTTGTGGTCCTCACGGCGCATCATGCCGCCCAGGGCCATGAGGACGTACGCCTCGTCGGCGGACACCAGCCACGGGGTGTCCCGCTTCATGGCGTAGAGCTCCCGGAGGAGAGCCCGGTTCCGGTTGTAGACGGCGATGGAGTCCCGGAGCGCCGCGTCGGTGACGGTCACCCCGGTCACCGCCTCCACGGTGCGCGTCAGGCGGCCGTACTCCCCTCTCAGGTAGGTGGGGGCGTAGGCCGAGTTGGCGTTCTGGGGCAGGTACAGGATCTGGCAGGGGTAGTCGAAGTTCCGCCCGAAGATCCCCGCCAGGTTCCGCGCCGCGTCGCAGATGGGGTGGGTGACGAAGAGGTCCAGCTCCACCCGCCCCGTGAGCGCCACCTCCAGGGACGTCTTCAGAATGGAGCAGAGATAGGAGCCGAAGCGCGAGTCGGACTGGAGGGGCTCCACCGGGGCGCCCCGCATGCGGAACGGCAGGGTGCCGGCGGCGTGGGCGATCTCCTCGGGGAAGTAGACCTGGAAGTGTCCCACCACCTTCCCCCCGTCGTCGCGCCACCGCGTCACCGTCGGGAAGGTGTCGTCCTCCAGCAGCTCCCGGGCACTCCAGAGGAGGTCGTCCAGCGACCCGCCCTGCAGCTCGGGAATGAGGGTTCGCTCGGTCATGCGTGACTCCACTCGGGTTTGCGTTTCTCCATGAACGCCCGGAGTCCCTCCCCGGCGTCCGCCGTTTCCATCAGCTCGTCCAGGTAGATCCGGGACACTTCCGCCATGGCGTCGCCCCAGCCCTGGGTGGGTCCAGGGGCTGCGCCTCCCGAACCGTCTCCGTTCCCAGATCCTCCGGCGCCCGCACCCATCCCGGCACGGAGCGCCCGCTTGGCGGACCGCAGGGCCGCCGCGCTCAACGGGCTCATCCGCTCGGCCAACGCCAGGGCCTCGTCCAGGACCGTCTCATCCGGTACGACCCGCCGCACCAGCCCTTCCCGCTGGGCGGTGGCGGCGTCCACGGGCCGACCGGTGAGGATCATCTCCGCCGCCAACCCGGGACGAGCCAGGCGGGGCAACTGGACGCACGCGGCGGGGGGGAAGACCCCCAGCTGGATCTCCGGCACTCCCAGCAGAGCTCCCTCTCCGGCCACGCGGAGATCCCCGGCCAGCGCCAGCTCCAGCGCCCCCCCTAGGCACCGGCCGTGGATCGCCACCACCACCGGGGCGGGAAACCCGTGGAGAGCGGCCACGGTTCGCATGAATTCGGGAATCATGGTCTCCACCTCCCCGGGCAGGTGCTCCTCCACCGACGCGCCGGCGGAGAAGTGCTTTCCCTGGGCGCTCAGGAGGAGCACCCGCACGGCGGGGTCCGCGCCCGCCTCCGCCAGGCGCTCCCTCAGCTCCTCCATCAGGGCGCGGGTGAGGATGTTGAGGGGGGGATCGTCCATGACCACGTGGGCGATCCCGTCCCGCACTTCCAGCGTCACCGGCATGCTTCCTCCTTCGCCAGGGAGCCCGCGCCACCGCAGCCAGGTCTCCCCATCAGATGTACTGTCCCGAGTCCACCCGGACCGTCTCGCCGGTGATCCCGGACGCGGCCTCCGAGCACAGGAAGGCCACGGTCTCCGCCACCTCCCGAGGCTCGGTGAGGCGATCCCGGACCGTCTCCGAGCGGGCCGACGCCAGGATCGACTCCGGAAGCCCCGCGGCCATCTCGGTCTGGACCATCCCCGGCGCCACCACGTTCACCGTGACTCCGAATGCGCCCGTCTCCCGGGCGAGGGTCTTGGCCAGCCCCACCAGCCCGGCCTTGGACGCCGCATAGTTGGCTTGCCCGAACTTCCCCCGGAGGCCGTTGATGGAGGAGACGGCCACCACCCGACCCCATCCCTGGGCCCGGAGCGTCGGAATGGCGGCGCGCACCACGTTGAAGCAGCCTTTGAGGTTCACCTCCAGGACCGCGTCCCACGCCTCTTCCGTGAGCTTCCAGGACACCGCGTCCCGGGTGATCCCGGCGTTGCTCACCACGATGTGCAGCCCTCCCATCTCCTGGACCGTCCACGCCACCGCTTCCGCGGCGGCGTTGAAATCCCGGACGTCCAGGCGCGTCACCAGGGTCTCGCGGCCCATCTCCCGGATCTCCTCCGCCACCCGGGTCACCGGCCCCTGAGTGTCCACGTCCGCCAGCGCCACGTCACACCCCTCCCGCGCCAGCGTCCGGGCGATTTCCGCTCCGATCCCCCGTCCGGCGCCGGTCACCAGCGCCACCTTTCCGGCCAGACCCAGGTCCACGGCGGCCTCCCGACTCCCCTCAGTCCTGTTCCTGGAGCTGGTACTGCGGGGACACCGCGCGGAGCAGGTCGTCGTCCCACGGATGCCCCTGGGCCAGGAGCTGCCGAAGCTTGATGAAGTCCACCTCCCGGTTCCCCTTGGGCCCCTCGTTGAAGGCCCGGAAGCCGGCCTTGGCCTCGGTCATCATGTTGAGCCCCAGCCACTCCCGGTTGGTGATGGCGTTCAGGTCCCAGTGCTTCTGCTTGTGCTTCCGGATGGAGTTCACCGTCTTGGAGGTGCAGTCCGGCATGAGCATGAGGATCCGCGTGCAGAGACG
>JBDHLC010000102.1:0-6196 GCA_039586075.1 Gemmatimonadota bacterium
GTGGCGGTCCACGGCCTCTGCGGCGTCTTCGGTACGCTGGCCGTGGGGCTCTGGGGCCGCGAGGCGTACGGGGCGTCGGCCGACGGGCTGTTCATGGGTGGCGGATTCGGTGCCCTGGGCGTCCAGATGCTGGGCGTCGTGGCGGCCCTCGGCTTCACCGCCCTCGCCATGTGGATCGTCTTCAAGGCCATCGACTCGGTGCTGGGGCTTCGGGTGTCGCACGAGACGGAGTTGCGGGGCCTCGACATCGACGAGCACGGCATCGAGTCGTACGCTGGATTCCAGATCTTCACTACCGAGTAGGCTCGGGAGACTCGCGAATGAAAATGATCGTTGCCGTCATCAAGCCCGAGCAGCTGCCGGCGGTGAAGCAGGCCCTGTTCGACGCGGAGATCCGGCACATGACGGCCACCTCGGTCATGGGCACCGCCCCGCGGACCGAGCAGCAGATGTTCCGGGGCGTGAAGAAGGAGGTCTCCCTCCTCAAGCGTGTTCGCCTGGAGCTGGCAGTGAACGATGCCGTGTTGGAGCGCGCCATCGAGGCCATCACCGGCGGGTGTATGGAGACAGGGGGGTCGGGGAAGATCTTCGTCTCGGAGCTCCACGACGTGGTCACGGTGTGGACCGGCGAGCGCGGCTCGCGGGCGCTGTACTAGGAGACGGGAGCCGACCATGCCGAATCGCCCCACCAGCGCGCGAGACGTGGTTCGCAGGATCAACGACGAGGGGATCGAATTCCTGGACCTGAAGTTCGTGGACCTCCTGGGGACCCTCCAGCATCTCACCCTGCCTGCGGAGATGGTGGACGAGGCGCTCTTCCGGAACGGGATGGCCTTCGACGGGTCGTCGGTCCGGGGATTCACGCGGATCAACCAGAGCGACATGCTCCTGATTCCGGATCCCGCATCCGTCTTCGCGGACCCTTTCTTCGATGATCCGGCGCTCTCGGTGTTCTGCGACATCGTGGACCCCAACGGGCGCTACACCTTCTCCCGGGATCCACGGTCCGTGGCGCGGCGGGCGGAGGTCCTGTTGCGTTCGCTGGGGATCGCCGACACGGCGTACTTCGGCCCGGAGATCGAGTTCTTCATCTTCGACGACGTACGCTTCGACCAGGCCACGCAGCACGGGTACTTCTTCCTGAATAGCTCTGCGGCGTCGTGGTCCACCGGCGAGAAGGGAGATGACCCGAACCTGGGACACCGGGCCGCCCAGCGGGGGGCGTACTTCTCGGCCCCGCCGGTGGACCAGTACAACAACCTCCGGTCCAAGATTTCGCACGTCCTGAAGAAGGTGGGGCTGCAGCCGGAGTTGCATCATCACGAGGTCGGTGCGGCCGGCCAGTGCGAGATCGGCTTCCGTTTCGGGCCCCTCCTGCAGCAGGCCGATGCGGCCATCAAGTACAAGTACGTGGTGAAGAACGTCGTGAACCGGTACGGGAAGACGGCGACGTTCATGCCCAAGCCGCTCCTGCAGGAGAACGGATCGGGAATGCACCACAACATCAGCCTGTCCAAAGACGGACGGAACGTCTTCTACGAGGCGGGCCGCTACGGTGATCTCAGCGAGGTGGCCCTGCACTTCGTCGGAGGGCTGCTGGCCCACGCGCGGGCCTTGTGCGGGATCTGCTGCCCGACCACCAATTCGTACCGGCGGTTGGTGCCGGGCTATGAGGCGCCGATGAACCTCCTCTACTCGGGTCGGAACCGGAGCGCCTGCATTCGCATCCCCACCATGACCGGGGGACCGAAGTCGAAACGCATCGAGTTTCGCACGCCCGATCCGTCGTGTAATCCCTACCTGAGCTTCGCCGCCATCATGTGTGCGGGGATCGACGGGGTTCGCAGACGCATCGAGCCGCCCGACCCGGTGGACGAAGACATCTACGAGTTGGCGGCCAGCGGGGCGGGCGCCGACATCGAGCGGACACCCGGTTCGCTGGACGAGGCCATCACCGCGCTCGAGGCCGACCACGACTTCCTGGTGCAGGACGGCGTCTTCACGCCCGACCTCATCGAGACCTGGGTCGAATACAAGCGTCAGAACGAGATCGATTTCGTCCGGCTTCGACCGCACCCGGGCGAGTTCTCCCTCTACTTCAACACGTAGCCGTTTCCGAAGGGCTCATCATGGACCAAGCACAGCTGATCGGGATCTATCTCGGGATCGGGGCCTTTGGAATCCTGGCCCTGGTGATCTTCATCAAGGCCAACATCGTGATCTGCCAGCCCAACGAGGTGGTGATCATCTCGGGTCGCAAGCGAAAGACCCAGGATGGAACCGTGGTGGGCTATCGCCTGATTCGGGGGGGGCGGGGATTCAAATGGCCCCTCCTGGAGTCGGCCATGCGGCTCCCACTCACTACCCGAACCGTGCAGGTCCGGCCCCACAAGGCGCTGTGCCGCGGGATGATTCCCGTGGACATCGAGGGGAAGGCGAATGTGAAGCTGGCGGGCCGAGAGGACGAGGGGCTGGAGGCAGGCATCGAGCGGTTCCTGGGCAAGGGGGTCGAGGCCATCGACAAGACTGCCCAGCAGGTGCTCGAAGGCGCGCTCCGGGGTGTCATTGCCGGCGTGAGCCCGGAGGAGGCCAACGAGCGTCGCCTCGATCTGGCGCAGGAGGTCACCGCGAGGGCGCGCGGGGAGCTCTCGGGACTGGGCATCGTCCTGGACTTCTTCCAGATCCAGGATCTCTCGGAGGAGGTTCAGCGGGACGCCCGCATCGCCGAGGCCCAGGCGGATGCCGAAGCCCGGCAGGTGTCCGCGGAGCAGAAGCGCCTCGGTCGGGAGGCGGAGATCGCGGCGGAGCGCCAGGTGATCGAGAAGGAGAACGCCCTGGAGGTGGAGCGGGCGAATCTCCAGGCCGAGACGAACCAGGCACGGGAGCGGGCCGAGGTGGCGGGGCGAATTGCACGCGTGGACCGGGAAGTCGAGCTGGAAACCCGGCGGGCGGAGCGCAGCGAGAAGCGTCACGTGGCGGACACCGTCATCCCCGCCCGAGCGCGGTCCGAGGCAGACCGTCTCGAGGCGGAGGGTCGGGCCGCCCGAATTCGTGAAGAGGGTCGGGCCACGGCCGAGGCGGTCCACCTGATGCGGGAGGAGTGGGACGGCGGCGCGACCCAGGACCTGTTCTTGATCCGCATGTTCCCGGAGCTGGTGGACAAGGTCACCCGCGTGGTGGCGGAGAACCTTCGCATCGACAAGCTGACCATCCTGGACGGCGGAGGAGACGCCGGTGGGGAGGGACTGCCCAACTACGTGCGCAACCTCACGGGATCTGCCGTCAGCATGATGGAGCAGATGAAGAATGCCACCGGGGTGGACCTGGCCCGGCTCGGGTCGGGGGGCACCTCCAAGGAGGCCGGTGATCTCCCCAAGGAGCTGGATTAGCGAACCTGCCAACATCTCACCATTATCCGGAGCCGAAGCGTCCCAGCCCGCCCCGGAGTCCACCCGACATGCCCCACGACCCCGAAACGGCACGGATCCTCTCGGAGACCCTGGAGGCCCACGGTCTCGACCCCGAGAGCGTTCTGTACCGCGAGACACTGGAAGACTTCCTCCATCAGGATGAGTCCACCGGGGAGTGGTGGATCTCGGCCAACCCCGATCCGTCGGAGGCCGTGGTGGACGCGTACGGCGGTGGATACGGCACCGTGGCCAGCCAGATCGGGCCCGGACTCGCCTTCGCGCTTCGTTCCGACAGCCAGTGGCAGGAGGAAGGCCGGGTCACGGTGGCGGTTCGGCTGCGGGACGTGCTCGATCAGGGAGGGCTCCTCTATCCCGTGGAGTCGGTCATCACGGAGCCGGTCTGGTACCTGACCCTGCCCACCGGGCGGGTGCGCGTGGAGCGCGTCTAGGTACCCGGTTCGATGCTCGACTCCTTCCAACGGGACCGGTCGATCCGCCTGCGGGTCCATGCCATCCTCGCCGTGGTCACGATTCTCTCGCTCGGGACCATGGCGGCGGTCTCGTACCAACTCGGCGTTCGGACGCTGGAGGAGGAGGCCACCGCCAAGCTCACGGCCATCCGGGAGCTGAAGGCCCACGAGATCGAGCTCTACTTCCAGACCATCCGGGACCAGCTGGTGACTCTTTCGGAAGACCGGATGGTGGTCGACGCCCTTCGGGAGTTTTCCTCCTCTGCATCCACCTTGCCGGACGAGCTGGCGTCGTCGCAGGTGGCCCGCGACGCCCGGGAGCAAGCCCTGCGCCTCCACTACCAGGACGAGTTCCTGCCCCGCCTCGAGGCCGGCATGGGCCAGGTGGAACCGTTCTCCGCCTACTGGCCCCAGGACGCCGGGGCGTGGTCGCTCCAGCATCTCTACATCAGCGGCAACCCTTTCGACGTGGGGTCCAAGCAGCTTCTCGACGCCTCGCAGGCCGGAACCGGCTACGACGTGGTCCACCAGCGCTACCACCCCCTCTTCCGAAACTTCCTGGAGCGCTTCGGCTACTACGACCTCTTCCTGGTCAGTGCGGTGGATCGGCGGGTCGTCTACTCCGTCTTCAAGGAGGTGGACTTCGGGACCTCGCTGGTCACCGGGCCCTATCGGGAGTCGAATCTCGCCCAGGCAGCCCAGGCGGCACTGGGGTTCTCCCTCGCAACCGACGCCCTACTCGTCGACTTCCAGCCCTACGTCCCTTCCTACGGTGCCGCAGCCTCGTTCATCGCGTCCCCGGTCTACGATGGGGACGAGCTCCTGGGCGCGCTCGTCTTCCAGATGCCATTGAGCCGCATCAACGAGACCATGACGAATGGCGGGGAATGGCGTTCCGCGGGATTCGGAGAGACCGGTGAGGCCTACCTGGTGGGGCCCGATGCGCGGTTACGTACCGAGTCGCGCTTCCTCCTGGAGGCGAGAGAGGAGTACCTGCGCGCCATTCGTGAGGCGGGAGTGGACGAGGCTCTGGCGAGGGCCATCGAAGCCCAGGGGAGCGCCGTGGGCCTTCAACCGGTGGAGTCCGAAGGGGTCCGTCGAGCACTCGAGGCGGAGTCCGGTGTCGCGCGTTTCAGCGACTACCGCGGTGTGGACGTGTTCTCCAGCTTCCGGCCCCTGGTCATCGCCGATCTCGAATGGGTCCTCCTCAGTGAGATGGACGTGGCGGAGGCTATGGCAGCAGTGGGGAGCCTCGCGCGTCGAGGATTCTGGGCGCTGGTTGTCCTCCTCCCGATCCTCGGGTTGCTGGCCTTCTGGTTCTCGGCCAGCCTGGTCCGACCCATCCGGGCCCTGTCGGCCACGGCCAACGCCCTGGCCAACGGAGAGCTGGATCAGCCGGTAGCCATGGATCGGGGCGACGAGATCGGTGACCTGGCTCGCAGCTTCGAGTCCATGCGGCTGTCTTTGCGGGACCTGGTCGATCGACAGAACCGGTCCATCGAAGCCCTCTCCACTCCCCTCATTCCCATCCACGACGACGTGGTGGTGCTCCCCCTGGTGGGCGAGCTCGACCGGCCCCGGTGTCACCGGATCCGAGAGTCTCTCACCCACCGCTTGCACGAGAAGGGGGCTCGCTGTGTCATCATCGACCTGACCGGGGTCTCCCGGCTGGATCCCGAAGTGGCGGCCGAGCTGGTCCGAGTTGCGCAGTCGGCGCGACTCATGGGTGCCTCGGCAATCTTGTCCGGATTGCGTCCCCAGCTCGCGGCCGAGCTCGCCGACCACCCCGATGCCATGGCCGGCATCGCCACGGCCCGATCTCTGCGGGACGCCATCGAGCTGGCCACGCAGAAGGCCGACTGATGGGCATGGGGGAGCGCGCCGGGCCCTGGAACCGAGAAGTCAACGTGAGGACTCCATGACACATCCGCATGACATCGGAACCCCGACCCACCTGGACTACAAAGCGCTCCTGGAGCTCTATCGAATCAGCGAGGACGACCTGGAGCGGATCCGTAGGTTCGGGGCCGAGGCGCTCGCCCGGATGGACGAACTGGTCGAGCGATGGTACGAGTGGCTGCGAGGCCATCCGGAGTACGATGAGTTCTTCTCCGATCCCGAGACCCTCAAGCGCGTCCAGCGGTTGCAGGAGCCCTACTGGGAGCTCTTCATGGACGGCGCGGTCAACAACGAGTACGTGCAGCGGCGGGCCGTGGTGGGGGAGACCCACGCCCGGATCGGGCTCCCGCTGAACACCTATTTCGCGGGCATGAACATGTTCCAGGAGCTGTTCAGCCTGGTGGTCCGTGAGGGGGA
>JBDHLC010000103.1:0-3632 GCA_039586075.1 Gemmatimonadota bacterium
CCGGTTCGGAGGCCCTCCCGGAGCACCGTCTCGGCGTCCAGTCGGATCTCGGCTCCGTCCTCCAGGACCAGGGTGGCCTTCTCTCCCCGGGGGTCGATCCGCATCGAGGCGATGTGGGTGGAGGGGTGGGGAAGGGGCGGAGGCTCGTTCAACGGAGGGCAAAAATTGACGTCGTCAATGCGCGAAAACCAAGGAATGACGGGGTTTTCGGTGGATCCTAGTTCAGACTAGTCTAAAATATTCGGGGTGTCTACGGGAGGTGCTCCCCCCTGGCCTGGGGGCGGTTCCCCCGACCGGCTCCGTTCATAGCGCGGCCGCGCCGGAACGTTCCCCGGCCACCGTTCGAGGCGAACGCGGATCCCCGCCCGTGAAGGTACCAGCGGCCGTCCACCAGGTCCCGGTAGAGGGTGGAGACCCGCCCGTCCTCCAGGACCACCTGGTGGTAGATCCGGTGGATGGGAGCGCGCCACCACTCGTCGTCGATGCGCCACCGTTCCCGGACGGAGAGGACCCGGAGGGGGCCGTGCCCCAGGCGGACCTCCACGGGGGAGCCGTCCTCCCCGGCCCGGACCCGGACGGGGCAGGGAGCGTCCAGGGGGCGGAGACGGGATCCGCCACGGGCATCGGCCTGGGCACCTCCGCGAGCGCCGCCGCTCACGGCTCGAACCGCAGGAGGGCGTGACGGCGCTCTGGGATCCGGGACCAGGGGTCCATCTCCACCACCCGGTAGAGGGGAGAGTCTCCCAGGCGCAGGGTGAGCTCCCGTACCGCCTTCCGCAGGGACGGAGGCACCCGCCCTTCCGAGAGGGTGCGCCCCTCCACGGGCCGGCCGGCGTCGTCGGTACGCTGGAAGAGCTCCGCCTGGCTGGTGGGCGCGCCGAACTGGACGAACTCCAGGGCCAGCCCCTCCACGGAGCGGGGCGGGGGGGTGAGCTCCACCCGGGAGCGTAGCAGGAAGGCCAGGCGCCGGGCGGATCCCGTGGCCTCCTTCAGCACGGACTCCACCACCCACGACCCGCCTCCCTCCAGGCGTCCCGTGAGCCGGACTTCCTGGATGCTCCGCCCCCGGCGGGCGGGACGGGCCAGCCCTCGCTCCAGGAGCCGGTCCAGGGCGTTGTGGATGAACTCCACCTGGCCCACCGGGGCGGGGAAGTCCAGCGCCACCCGGATGGGACGGGGGCGGTGCCAGGGACGCACCCGGTCGATGCGGCGTCCCGTGGCCCAGGCCAGGGCGTCCCGGCCGTCCTGCCCGAACTGGGCCACCAGCGCCGGCTCGGGAAAGCGGGCCAGGGCCTCCAGCGTCTCCACCCCCAGCCGCTCCAGGCGGGTGATCATCTCGTCCTCCACCGGGAGGGCCGCCACCGGACAGCCGGCCAGGAAACCCGGAAGCTCCTCTTCCGAGACGATCACCGGCTTACCCGGCCGGGAGCGGGCCGCCGCCACCCACGCTCCGAAGGTCCCCGGAGCCCAGCCGGCCCGGGTGGCCGCCACCAGGGGGCGGGGGAGGACCCGGAAGAGGGTCCGCAGGATGGCCCGCACCTGGTTCGGGGGGGAGCCGTAGAGGCGTCCCAGCCCGTCCATCCCCAGGAAGACCTTGCCCCGCTCCGGCCCCGGCTCCACCACCGGGGTCCGCTCCACCAGCGCCTCCAGGAGGTCGGCCATGGCGGCGTCGTAGTGGGCCGGGTCCGGTTCCAGCAGGGTCAGGGACGGGCAGAGGGAGACGGCCTGGGAGACCAGCTGCCCCGGGCGCACCCCCGCCTCGAAAGCCCGCTCCGAGACCTGCCCCACCGTGCGTCGCACTCCCTCATCCGAAGAGAGGAGGGCCACCGAGGTGGAGTCCAGCTCCGGCGAGCGCACCAGCTCCAGGCGAAGCTCGAAGGTGGGGAGCCAGAGGCAGAGGGCCGTGCGGCTCCCCTTCCGGGTGGTGGCGCTGGAGGCGGACGGGACGGCGCCCGAACGGGTGCGGGCGGCGTGGGCCAGGAGGTCGGACATGGGGGCTCGAAGGGGCTCGGAATCGGAGGTGGGACGCGCCGCCGAGGGGTCCGTGGGGACGGGCCCTCGAGCGGCGCGAGAATGCCGAATAAATACCGAAACCGAATATAAACCGAAAACGAGTAGGGCGCCAGCGGGTTGTATGCCTTCTAGAGACAAGGAAGGGGGGTGAGCGGAATCCGCGTGCGGAGCTACCTTAAGGGCATCACGACACCATCCACTCCACAGCGGAGATCCCCATGCCCGAATCGCCCCAGAAGCTGAAGGCCCTGCTCGAACGGCTGGAGACCGAGCGCGACGAGCTCAAGCTCAAGCTCGGCCTGGCCAAGCTCGAGGCCCGGGATGACTGGCAGGAGCTGGAGTCCAAGCTCGACACGCTGCGGGGACGCCTGAAGGTCCTGGGCAGCGAGGCCATGGAGGCCTCCAGCGACGTGGGTGAGGCGGCCGGCACCCTGGCGAACGAGATCAAGGAGGGCTTCGCCCGGATGCGGCGGATGATGTAGGGGCTACTCCTCCGTCAGCGCCTCCCTGGGATCCACCCGGGTGGCCCGCCGGGCGGGCATCCAGGAGGCCCCCAGGGCCATCCCCGCCAGGAAGAGGGGAACCACGATCCAGGTCACGGGGTCGGTGGCGGTCACCTCGAAGAGGAGGGACTCCAGGAAGCTGGCGCTCATCCACGCCAGGAGGAGGCCGAGGACGATCCCCACCGCCGCCAGGCGGAGGGCCCGTCCCAGGACCAGCCCCACGACCCGTGACGAATCGGCGCCCAGCGCCACGCGGACGCCGATCTCCTTGCGGCGCCGGTTCACGCCGAAGGCCGTCACGCCGTAGATCCCCATCCCGGAGAGGATGAGCGCCACCAGGGCGAACGCGCCCACCACCTGCATGCTGAAGCGGGGCCAGGCCACCACGTCCCGTAGGACGTCCTCCAGCGGGCCGATGGCGATGAGGGGAAGGTCCGGGTCCACGGCCTCCAGCTCGGCCCGCACCGCGGGGACCAGGGCGGCGGGCTCGGCGGCGGCCCGGACCAGCACGGTGGGCTCGGCCCACGGGAAGTAGGCGTACGGCAGGTAGATCCGGGGCCGCGGACGGGCGTCCACGTACTCGTCCCGGACCGCGCCCACCACCCCCACCACGCGGAAGGGGAAGCCCCCGGGCTGCTCCCACACGCCGACCTTCCCCACCGCCGGCTGATCGGGCCAGAGGCGCTGGGCCAACGTCTCATCGATGATCACCGGGATCTCCGCGGGGGGACCGGCCCCCTCGGGGCGGTCGCCGGCGTCGAAGGTGCGACCCGCCACAAGCGGAATCCCCCCGGCGTGGAAGAGCGCTCCGGTGGCGGAGCGCCAGCTCACGGGAACGAAGCCGTCCTGGCTGTCCGGCACGTCGTCGGCCGAAGCGACGCAGTTGGAGGCCCGGAAGGCCCCGTACGGGCTCGACATGGTGACGCCCACGCCCTCCACTCCCGGGATGGCCCCCAGGCGCTCCTGGAGACGGTCGACGAAGACGATGCGCTCCTCGTCGGAGAAGCGGCTCTCCGGCAGATTCAGGGAGAAGCGCAGGATCCGGTCGGCGTCGAAGCCCAGCTCCACGGACTGCAGCTGGGCGAAGCTCTTCAACAGCAACCCGGCGCCCAGGAG
>JBDHLC010000058.1:0-14932 GCA_039586075.1 Gemmatimonadota bacterium
TCTCCCCCCACGATCCGGACGTCCTGTACCACATGTCGAACCATGTCCATCGCTCCACCAATGGAGGCCAGACGTGGGAGACCGTCAGCCCGGACCTCACCACGTCGAATCCAGAGCACCAGGGTTTCGCGGGTGGACCCATCACGCAGGACGGGACCGGCGTGGAGGTGTACGGGACCGTCTTCGCCTTCGAGGAGTCCCCGGTGGAGCGGGGGGTGCTCTGGGCCGGAAGTGACGACGGGCTCCTGCACGTCTCCCGGGACAACGGCGAGACCTGGGTAGACGTGACCCCCGATGGCTTCCCGGCCGGCGCCACGGTGAACAGCATCGATCCCTCCCCGCACGGCGGGGGGCGGGTCCACGTGGCGGCCTTCCGCTACCGGGAGGGAGACCCCCGCCCGTACCTGTACAACGGAATCCCGGTGGGCCACTTCACCCGGGTGGTCCGGGAAGATCCCGGCCGGAGGGGACTCCTGTACGCGGGAACCGAGTTCGGCATGTACGTCTCCTTCGACGAAGGCCGGCGCTGGCAATCCCTCCAGCGGAACCTTCCGGTGACCCCGGTGACGGACATCCAGGTGCACCAGGACGACCTGGTCCTCTCCACCCAGGGGCGCTCGTTCTGGATCATGGACGACGTGAGCCCGCTCCATGGGTTGGGGGACGAGACGCTGGACCGGATGGTCACGCTGCACCGTCCCAAGGCGGCCCACCGCGTCTACTTCTCCGGTGGGTTCTCCCTGGGCGGCGGCAGCCGGGCCCAGAACCGGCCGGACGGCGCGCTGCTGCACTACACCCTCACCGAGGACGTGGAGGGCCCGGTGACCCTCACCATCACCGACGCCGCCGGGGACACGGCCCGAACCTTCTCCAGCGAGGCCACGGAAGGTCCCTCTCTGGGGGCCTTCGCCGCGCTGGCCGAGCTATTCGGTCTCGGGGGGGGAGGGGACCTCCTCTCGACCCGGCGGGGGACGCACCGGGTCGCCTGGGACCTGCGCTACCCCGCGCCGCGCCTCCCGGAAGGCACCATCATCTTCGGCACTCTCTCCCAGCCCACGGCTCCTCCGGGCGAGTACACGGTGACCCTCTCCGTGAACGGCGAGACCCAGTCCCAGCTCCTGACGGTCCTGGCCGATCCACGGGACTCGGTGTCGCAAGCCGACTTCGTGGCGCAGTTCGACTTCCTGGAAGAGCTGGGGGGCATCATCGAAGAGGTCGCCGTGAACACCGACGCGCTCCGCTCGGTGCGGTCCCAGGTGGGAGCCATCTCCCAGGTGGCGCCGGACGCGGGCCTCTCGGACGAGGACCTGGCCCGGGTGAGGGAGGCTGCGGAGGGGATCACGGAGAAGCTCGGCACGGTGGAAAAGGAGATCCTGCAGACCGAGAACCGGAGCTTCTACGACCCCCTGGACAACCCGGGAATGTTGACCTCCCATCTGGCGTACCTCTACAACACCGTGGCGGGTGCCCTGGGCGTCACGGCGGACGCGCGGCCCACGGACGCCGCGCAGGAGCGGCTGGAGGAGCTCCGCGGTGAGGTGGAGGCGGTGGACGGGTCGTTGGAGCGGATCTTCGCCGAGGACCTGGCGGCCTTCAACGACCTGATCCGGTCCCTGGGGCTGGAGCCCGTGGTGGTGGAGCGCGACCCCCGTCTGATCAGCTGAGGAGGACCCGATGTCGAAGCACCGAAGCACGATCCGCTTGGGAGCCCTGGCCGCGGCGGGCGCCCTGGTCGCCTCGGCGTGTGGCCCGTCCGCCGCGCCCATTCCCCTGGTGGAAGCCACGATCCCCGAGGTCCAGCAGGCCATCCTGGATGGCCGCACCACCTGCCGGATGCTGGTGCAGGGCTACCTGGACCGGATCGCGGCCTACGACGAACCGGTGAACGCCATCACCGAGGTGAACCCCCGGGCTCTGGAGGTGGCCGATTCCGTCGACGCCGCCCTGGCGGCGGGTGAGGACCGGGGTGCTCTCTTCTGCGTCCCCGTCCTGGTGAAGGACAACTTCGACACCCACGACATGGTCACCACCGGAGGCTCCATCGCCCTCATGGAGAGCGTGCCGCCCGACGACGCCTTCATGGTGCGGCGCATCCGGGAGGAAGGGGCCATCGTCCTGGCCAAGACGAACCTGGCGGAGTGGGCGTTCACGGCGCGGCAGTCGGTCTCGTCGGCCTGGGACACCACCAAGAACGCCTACGACCTGGACCGGGTTCCGGCGGGCTCCAGCGGGGGCACGGCTTCCGGCGTGGCCGCGAACTTCGGCCTCATCGGGCTTGGGAGCGACACTGGCAACAGCATCCGGGGGCCGTCGTCCCACCTCTCCCTGGTGGGCATCCGTTCCACCATCGGCCTCACCTCCCGGGACGGGGTGATCCCCCTCTCCTTCGACCGGGACATCGCCGGTCCCATGGGTCGCACCGTGGCGGATGTGGTCCGGGTCTTCGACGTGGTGGCGGGATACGACCCGGGGGATCCGTACACGGAGCTCGGTCGCGGCCGGCGGGAGACCGACTACACCGCCTTCCTGAACGCCGACGGACTCCAGGGCGCCCGGGTCGGGATCCTGGTGCCTCTGGTGGACGTGGAGGACCCGGACGAGGAGATCCGGGGCATCTTCGACCAGGCGGTGGCGGACCTCCGTCGCCTGGGCGCCGAGGTGGTGGAGGTGGACATGGATCTGGACGCCGAGCTGGACCGGCCCAACCTGTTCTGCCGCCGCTTCCGCTACGACATCTGGACCTATACCGGGACCCTGGAGAACCCCCCCTTCCGGGACGTGGCCACTCTCCTGGAAACGGGCCAGATCCACGAGCACGCCCAGCGGACGCTGAGCAACTTCTCGCAGTACCCCCTGGACGTGCACCCCGCGGAGTGGGAGGAGCCCTGCCCGGACTACGCCGATCACCCGGGACGGCAGGCGGTGCTGGCGGCGGTCACGGCGGTCATGGACTCGGCCCGGGTGGATGCGCTCATCTACCCGTCGTGGACCCACCCGCCGGCGCACATCGACCGGGCCAACGAGGAGTACCGGGGTGACAACTCGCAGTTGGTGGCGCCCCCCACGGGGATGCCCGCCATCACCGTGCCCATGGGGTACAGCTACGGCCACCTACCGGTGGGGCTGCAGATCCTGGGGCGGCCCTACTCGGAGGGCCGGCTCTTCGAGTTGGCCTACGCCTACGAGCAGGGGACGATGCACCGGCGGCCCCCGGAGGGGTTCCCGGAACTGGTGCCCGGGACCGTGAGCCCGTAGCGGCCCCGAAAGAAACCGTTGGCGTATCGCTGCCGTGTGGCCCTATCCTCTCCGGACCGGGCGCGGGCCCTCTGGGCGGAGGTGAGGCGAGGGATGGGGCGGCACGCGGCCCCGGCACTCACCCTCCCACAAGGAGCGCTTCATGAAGAAGCCAATCCTGCTCTCTCTCGTCCTCCTGCTCTTCGGAGCCCCTGGGATCACGGCCCAGCAGGCGGAGCCCGCCACGCGGGTCTACGCCTCCTACTACCAGGTGGGGTGGGGCGACTTGGCCGAGTGGCTCGAGATCTACCAGTCGGACTGGGTCCCCCTTCTCCAGGACGCTGTGGACCGCGGCAACCTCACGGGATTCGGCGCCCAGATCCACAACACCGGCGGGATCTACAACTTTCGACTCTCCATGCGCGGCACGCAGGACACCAACTTCGACCGGGTCAACGAGGAGGTGTTGGGGACCTGGATGACGGACAATCCGGGCTCGTTCAACCGGGCGCTCTCCTTCATGGAAGGGCACGAAGACGAGATCTGGAACATCGACGTCATGGAGACCGACGGCGCAGGGGAATGGCAGTACATGTACGACAACATGGCCGAGATCCCGTACGAGGACTGGATGGGGTTCACGGACGTCTTCAACGAGGCTGCGGGACCGGTCCTGGCCCAGGCCCGGGAGGACGGGATCGTCTCGGGGTGGGTGATCGAGACCCACAACACCGGGGGACGCTTCAACTGGAAGGTGATCATCCTCTTCCCGGAGTGGAACGACATCCACGAGCTCCAGACCCGACTCCTGACGGCCGTCCCCCTGACGCACCCCATGTGGGATTACTGGAAGGGGCACAAGGACGAGCTCTGGGAGAGACTCCCGGCCGCCGGGAACTGAGATCGCAGTGAAGCCTCGCACCGGACCCCTGCTCCCCGCCGCCGGCCTGATGCTGGCGGCGGGGTGCGCCCCGGCTCCCCAGTCGTCGGACGTCCCCGCGGTCCGCTTCGAGCCCGTGGAGTATGCCGGCGAGACCTGGCTGAAGGGGAACACCCACACCCACACCACCAACAGCGACGGGGATTCGCCGCCGGAAGTGGTGGCCCGGTGGTACCGGGACCACGGCTACGACTTCCTGGTCCTGTCGGACCACAACGTCTTCACCGACCCGGCCTCGCTCGCGCACCTGACCGACTCCACCTTCCTGCTCATTCCCGGCGAGGAGGTCACCTCCGGGTTCCAGGGGAAGCCCGTGCACGTGAACGGGCTCAACATCCCCGGGGTCATCGAGGCCCGGGAGGCGGAGAGCCTGGTGGCCACCATCCAGGCGAACGTGGACGCCATCCGGGAAGTGGAGGGGGTGCCCCACGTGAACCACCCGAACTTCCGATGGGCCTTCGGGGCCGAGGAGCTGGCGCAGGTGGAGGGGGATCGCCTGCTGGAGATCCACAACGGTCACCCCACCGTCCACAACCACGGAGGCGGAGGCTCCCCCGGGATGGAAGAGGTCTGGGACATCCTCCTGACCGGTGGGAAGCGCATCTACGGGATCGCCGTGGACGACGCCCATCACTTCCAGGGGGAGTTCGCTCCGGACCGCTCGAATCCCGGCCGGGGCTGGGTGGGCGTGCGCGCCGCGGACCGGAGTCCCGTGGCCCTCATGACGGCCATGGAGGCGGGCCACTTCTACGCCAGCACGGGCGTGGAGCTGGCGGACGTGGTGGTGGGGGAGCGCCGGCTGGAGGTGCACATCGCGCCCCGGGGGGACTTCCGCTACACCACGGTTTTCGTGGGCGCCGGCGGGGAGGTGCTGTGGGAGAGCGAGGACAACCCGGCGGTCTTCGAGCTGACCCGGGACGTGGGGTACGTGCGGGCGAAGGTCACCGACTCCGGCGGGTCGGTGGCATGGACCCAGCCGGCCTTCGTGGCCGGCGGGAGCGGGCCCGCGGCGTCGGTGGACGGGGGATGAGGTGACCCGCCTCCGCATCCTCTCCATCGATGGCGGCGGGATCCGGGGCATCATCCCGGCCATGCTCCTGGCGGAGCTGGAGAGGCGGTCGGGGAAGCGGGTCCCCGAGCTCTTCGACCTGGTGGCGGGCACCTCCACCGGCGGGATCCTCGCCCTGGGGCTCACCTGCCCCGACCCGGCCGACCCCACCCGAGCCCGCTACGGGGGCCAGGACCTGGTGGAGCTCTACGACGTGCACGGAGCCACCATCTTCAATCGCTCCGCCATACGCAGGCTCCCTGGAGCCGAGCTGTTCGAGGAACGGTACTCGGCCGAGGGGCTGGAAGGGCTTCTACAGGAGTACTTCGGCACCGGCCGGCTGAAGGACTCCCTCGTCCGGGTGCTCATCACCGCCTACGAGCTGGAACGGCGCACGGCCTTCTTCTTCAAGAGCTGGAAGGCCCGAAAGGACCCGGCCTACGACTTCTCGCTGGTGGACGTGGCCCGGGCCACCTCGGCGGCGCCCACCTACTTCGAGCCCCACCGCATCGACGCGGGCAACGACTACTACTCCCTGGTGGACGGAGGCGTCTTCGCCAACAACCCGGCCATGTGCGCCCTGGCGGAGGCCTTCCGGGGCGCCGAGGGAGAGGTCCCGGAGGTCGTGCTGGTCTCACTCGGGACCGGGGAGCTCACGCGCCGGATCCGGCATCGGGACGCCACCGGATTCGGGCTGGCCCGGTGGGCGCGGCCCATCATCAGCGTCATGATGGACGGGGTGAACGACTCGGTGCGCTACCAGTGCGACCAGATCCTGGGACCCGGGCACTTCCGTTTCCAGGTCCGATTGGACGAAGGCGCCGACGACATGGACGATGCGTCCCGGGAGAACCTCCGTGTCCTGCGACTGCAGGGGGAGCGGATGGTCCACGACCAGAGCCCGAAGCTGGACCGGGTGGTGGAGGCGTTGGAGCGGTAGCGGCGCGCCCGCTCCCGGGAGGATCGGAGGCCCCCGCCAAGGGAATCGGGCCGCGATGGACGGAGGGGCGTCAGCCGTCCTCCGGTCGAATCCCGTAGGCCTGCACCACCAGCCCGTCCCCGGTGCGCCGGCCCGTCACCCACGCCGTCCGTCCCTGGGCCTGCAGGAGCCGGGCGGGCGGAGACAGGAGGACGACGGCAGGCAGCGAGCCGCCGGGATCGAGCACGAGGGTCTCACCCTGTTGGCGCACCACTCCCAGGTGGGCCGTGGCTCCGTCCACCGTGAGGAGCTCGAAGGAGCGCACGCCCAGGGCGCCCGCCGCCGACCGTAACCCGCACAGCCGAAGCTCCGCCCCCGAGAGCCACCGTATGCCCTCCTCCGTCCGGTCCGCCAGGGGGACCGCGGGGCCTTCCGGCCCTTCCAGGACCAGGAACTCCTCCACCTCGGTGGACGAGGCTCGGAGCGTGCCCGTCAGGCACTCGTCCGTCCGTCCCGGCGCGGCTCCGTTGGGGTCGGCCCCGGATGCGCACCCCGCGGAGAGGGTGAGAGCCAGGAGGCCCACCAGCAATCGGCCGGGCGGAAGCCCGCTGGCGGCAGCCGCCGTCACTGGACGCGCAGGATCCAGAGGAGCGTGTTGGGCGGAGCGGACCCGCCGCCGGAGTCGGTGAGGTGCAGGGCGGAAGGGGGTTGGCCGGCGGGAGGGGTCCACTCCAGGTAGGCGGTGGAGAGGGCCCGGACGTTGGCCTGGAGGACCGGCGCGGCCAGCGGGGACGAGAAGGTCCGAAGCTGCCGATCCTCCGGGAGGGCGGCGAAGACGTCCGCCACGTTCCAGGACGGGATCCAGTCCCCCACCCGGTCGTCGGCCCAGAGGGCCGCGGAGAAGTGCACTAGCAGGTCGCTGGCGGGAACGCCGGTGACCGCGGCGACGTTGGGAATGCCGCGGTCCTCGCCTCCCGTGAGGTCTCGCATCAGCGCTTCTTCACCGCCGGGATACGCTTCGCCGTACAGATCCAGCACCATGCGGAGGAAGGCGGAGGGCACTCCGTAGGGGGCCCGCCCGTTCCAGCAGGGACCGTCGTTCCCCTCCGAGGTCCGGCCGGCCCACGAGCACTGCTGGGGCGCGCCCACCACCTGCTGGCTGCCGTTGAATCCGAAGTAGTAGGTCATGTCCCGCCACCAGTCGTTGAACCAGCCGGGGGGGGTGGCGGCCTCGATCTCCACCCACCCGAGATTCGAGCGGGGCGCATGCCCCTGGACCCGGAAGCCCGCCAGGTGCTCGGCCAGGGTGGCGCCGCCCTCGATCTCCCAGGAGGACTTGCCTCCGGCGCCGTCGTAGTACTGCCGGCCCAGCTGCACCACGTGGGTGGCCTCGTGGGTGATGAGGGTGGGGTAGAGCTCCAGGATCCGCTCCACGGAGACCTGCCGCTCACTGGCCACCCGGTCCGGATCCGGGGCCAGCCCGTAGAAGAGCTCGCCCTCGTTGCTGGCGCTGCAGGTGCTCTTGGGAAAGAGGTCCAGGCCGTACACGAAGCCGTTCACCCCCTCGCGCTCGTTCACCTCCCGGGTCATGACCACCAGGAGCTTCCCGTTTCCGTCCAGGTCGGTCATGGTCCCGTAGTACCCCTCCAGGGTCGGGGCGATGGCATCGGTGTAGAGGGCGTCGAACTCCTCCATGGTCTCCATGGGCATGGCTTCCTGGACCGGGTTCGCCACGTCCTCCAGGAAGACGATCTGGTCTCCCACGTACCGGGCCACCGTGCTGATGGTGGTTCCCTCGCTGCACCCCTGCGGGACGGAGATTCGAACGGTGTCACCCTGAGCCGGGGCAGCGGCGGCCGGGGCGGACGCTTGTACCGCCTGTGGGAAGGCCGGGGGGCCGAGGCGCTGGAACCACTCCTGCTCCGAGCGACGGATCTCGGCTTCCGCTTGGGCGTGCCGAAGGGCCCACGGGTCCTCGGGAGGAAGGACGGCGGGCGCGGCGACGCGGGCCGCGGACCGGACCGGCGTGGCCACCCCCCGGGGCGCCGCGAAGGTCCCCGGACCGCCCGATACCCCGGGCGAGGCCGGGGCGGTGGCTACCACGTCGTTCCCCACGGCCGTGTTGAGGAGGACCTCGCTCACCGAGGAGGGGACCTGGGAGGTGGACATGAGGCCCACCACGTAGCGTGCGCCTTCCGGGGCGGTCGCAAGACGGATGCAGTCGGAGTCGTAGAGACCTTCCCCCACGGCGGGGGATTCGACCCCCCCGGGCTGGACCGGGACGTCCTGCTCGCTCCCGGCCCCGAAGGCGTCCACCCGGAGCGGCACGATTCGCGTGGGGAGACACTCGGGGGTGGGGACCCGGATCGTGAGGCTGCTGGACGCAGCCTCGATCACCTCCGCAACGTCGTCGCCCACCCGGACCTGGATCAGCTCCGGGGTGTTTCCGAAGCCGGCGCCCGTGATGGTGGCCAGATCCCCTTCCAGAAGGACCGCCGGGGTCACCGAGGTGATCTGGGGCCCGTCCACTGCCGACTCGCTCACCTGGATCGCGACGCTGTCACGCAACGCGCCCACGGCGCCGTGGACCCGGGCGGTGCCGGCGGCCACGGCGGTGACGGTTCCCTGGTCGTCCACCTCCACCACCGCCGGGTCGGAGGTCTCCCAGCTGATGCTCGGGTCGGTGAGCCGGAAGGCCCCGGCGTCCAGGACGTCCACCGTCAGGCTCAGGGCGGCGCCGGGCCAGGGAAGGGTGAGGGAGTCCGGACGCAGGTTCAGCGTGGTGGCCACCTGCGCCACGGCGACGGTGGCCTGTGCGGTGATGGTGCCCGCCGTCGCGGTGATGGTGGTCTGGCCGTTCTGTCGCGCCGTGACCAGGCCCGAGGGAGAGATGAAGGCCACCGCGGCGTCCCCGGTGCTCCAGACCACGCGCTCCCCCGCCATGGCCTGACCGCTCTGATCGTTCACCACGGCGGTCATCTGCGCCGTCTGCCAGAGCGCGTCGAACGTCAGCTCCGTGGCGGAGAGCGCGATGGACGTCGCTACGGGCGGCGGAGGCGGCTCCGTGGGGGAGTCGCTCCCCCCGCAGGCGAGGAGGGCGAGCAGGGGCAGGATCCGGAGTGACTTCATGGAGGGCGCCTCGGCTGTCGAATGGGGGCCGGATTCCCCCGAAGTAGCGACCCGCGCCCCGCGGTGGCAAGCGATCCGCGAGAAGGGGCGAGTCCTACCCGGGCTGCACGTCGTGGAAGGTGAGCTCCGGCTCGTCCTTGATGGTGTTCTGGAGGGACCACTCCGAGTCGAACAGGACCATGGGGTGTCCGTCGGTGTCCTCCACGGCCCGCCGGCCGTACGCGCTCCCTACCCGTCGGATCCGCTCCTCGGTCCCTGTGACCCATCGGGCGCAGTGGAAGGGGAGGGTCTCCAGCCGGACCTTAACGCCGTATTCCCGCTCCAGCCGGTCCACCAGCACGTCGAACTGGAGCCGGCCCACCGCCCCCACGATGGGCACCGGGCCCGAGAGGGAATGGGAGTGGAGCAGGAGGATGGTGCCCTCCTCGGCCAGGTGGACGAGCCCTCGGTCCAGCTGCTTCCGCTTGAGGGCCTCCTCGATCCTCACCGACGCGAAGTGCTCTGGGCTGAAGCGCGGCACCCCCGCGTACTCGATGCCGGGCTCGGCGCTCAAGGTGTCGCCCACGCGAAGCGTTCCCCGGTCGTGGATCCCCACCACGTCTCCGGCCACGGCGTCTCCCGCGGCGGCCCGCTCCCGGGCCATGAGCTCCTGGGGCGCCGCCAGCCGCACCGTCTTCCCCGTCCGGGAGTGATACGCATCCATCCCGGCCTGATACTCTCCGGAGCACAGGCGAAGGAAGGCGATGCGGTCCCGGTGTCTCGGGTCCATGTTCGCCTGGACCTTGAAGACGAATCCCGAGAAGGGGGTCGTCGCGGGATCCACCGGCTCTCCGTCGCTCTCCCGGGGCGCGGGCGGGGGCGCCAGCTTCAGAAAGTCCCGGAGCAGGACCTCCACGCCGGCGTTGGTCAGGGCGCTGCCGAAGTAGACCGGGGTCAGCTCGCCCCGGGCCAGCTTCTCCGGGTCCCACGGCGTCCCCACCTCGTCCAGGAGGGCGAGCTCCTCCCGGAACTGGGCCGCCTGGCCCGTTCCCAGGTGCGCGTCCACCGCCTCGTCCTCCAGAGAGACCACCTGGGCGTCCAGCCGCGTCTGCCCGTGGTCTCCCTTGTGGGTGAAGAGGTGGACCTCTCCCGTGAGACGATCCGCCAGGGCCGCGAGCTTTCCATCCCGGCGCCCCGGCCACGCCGCGGCGTAGCACTCGATTCCAAGGTCCGCCGACACGTCGTCCAGGATCTGCAGGGGATCCTCGCCCACCCGGTCGCACTTGTTCACGAAGGTGGTGATGGGGAGGCGTCGGCGCGCGCAGACGCTGAAGAGCTTCCGGGTCTGGGCCTCCACCCCCTTCCGGTTGTCCAGGAGCATGACCGCGGAGTCCGCGGCCGCCAGGGCCCGGTAGGTGTCCTCGGAGAAGTCCTGGTGGCCGGGGGTGTCCAGCAGGTTGATGCGGAACCCTTCCCACTCGAAGTGGAGCGCACTGGCGGTGATGGAGATGCCCCGTTCCTTCTCCATGTCCATCCAGTCGGAGGTGGCGTGCCGCTGCGCGCCGCGGCCCTTCACCGACCCCGCCAGGTGCAGGGCGCCCCCGTACAGGAGGAGCTTCTCGGTGAGGGTGGTCTTCCCCGCATCGGGATGGCTGATGATGGCGAAGGTGCGCCGGCGCGCGATCTCCGCCTGGAGGGTCCTGGAATCCATGGCCCGAAAGGTCATGGAAGCGGGGGGAGGTGTCTACCGATGACGACAGCGGCCGGCGGCGCGGGCCGGACGAAGAAAGGCCCGGCACCGGGAAGCCTCCCCGGCGCCGGGCCCTCGGCCTCCTGGGGGAAGGGCCTACATCCCGCCCTCGGGCCTCCCGTTGGTGATGGTCCAGTGGATCATCCGCGAGCCGTCGTCGGCGGTCCCGAGGAGGTTGAGGTACCAGCCGCTCTGGACCGGTCCGGCCCCGTCCGGGCCGTCGATCTGGTACCACCCGCCGTCGGCCATCCAACCATCACCGAAATCCATGGTGCCCACGTTTACGATGTTGATGGAGGCCCCGGGCATCATGCGGGCCTCGAGGTCCGCTTGCAGCGCGTCGTGGCCCTGCACGATGGGCCCGTTGGAATAGGACACCATGGCGTCCTGGGCGTACATCCCGAGAATGGCCGAGACGTCACCGGCATTCCACGCCTCCGCGTAGGCCGAGGCCATGGCCTGGTTCTCCCCGCCTACCTCGGGCGTCTCCTCCATGGGGTCCGCCCAGACCCACCCCTCGGGCGGTTCCGCGTCGTAGTTCGCGAGCGATCCGATGATCTTCCACTCGCCCTCGATCTTGGACATGATGTTCATGTAGCTGCCGGAGAAAGCCATGGACTCGGCCCCCTCGGGGGCGGCTTCCACCGCGTAGCTTCCCATGGACATGGCGGCGTCTCCGAAGACCCGAGTGGCCACATTCGTGATCTCGGCGGTAGGCGCAGCGGCCATGGTTGCGGCGAGGGACGCCTCGATGGCGGCCCGCCCGCTGTGGTACGCGCCATCCGCCGGAAGCGACCACGCCTCCTCGCCGTAGACTGACGCGACCATGTCCGCGTGCTGCATGTTGTAGTGGGTCTCCCAGTAGTCTCCGAGCTCCTGGAGGGCGACCTCGTCGGGAGAAGCCGCGGTCTCAGCGGCGGGAGCGGCCTCGTCGGCCGGGGGCTCGCCGCAGGCCAGGAAGGCCAGACCGGCGAGCAGTGCAAGTGTGCTGCGGTACGACATGAGCAACTCCGGGAGGGGGGAGTCGAGGACCCCACTCGGGTCCACGACGAGGCGCGACGCCCACCCACCCCCGCTCGAGGGTGCGCAGGGAAGTCGCCACGCCGGGACAACCTACGGTACCCATGCGCCTGAGCGCACGGACTTTCTTCGAAGAAAGTCTTCCGTCGACGCTCCGCAGGACCTTCCTACTCCGCGGGGGCGACCGCTCCCTTCTTCTTCGCCTCGAGCTCGTCGATGAGGGCGCTGGCCGTCCCTCCGCTCCCGCCGGTGAGCTCCTCCAGGGAGTCCACGCCGACCCAGGCCGCCGCTTCCTCCTCGCTGGTTCCGGTCTCCTTCAGGAGGCCCTCGATGAAGCGACGCTGCTTGGCGCTGGGGGGACGGCGGTCGTCGTGGATCTCCTTGAGCTCGTCCAGGATCCGGCTGGCCTGGGCGGTGGTGCGGATGACCTCCACGCCCCCGTCCCCCAGGATGTCCGCTTCCTCCTCCACCTCAAGCGCCAGGTCCTCCAGGAGATTCTGGATGTACCCGATCTGGGCCTCCGACGGTGCGGGCTCGACGCCGGCTTCCCGAATCGCCGCAATGAGCGCGCGCGCCTCCTCGTACGTCAGCGCCGCGGGGTCGCTGGCCGCGGTCCGGTGGGGGGAGTCCTCCGGGAGGTTCACCAGGAGCCGCGCCAGCATCTCGTGCTGCTGGGGCGTGCTGCCCCCCTTCATCTGCTTCTCCTTGGCCGCCTCGTGCAGCTCACGGATCCGGTCCCGCCACGTCTCCCATCGCTCCGGCGCCTGGACGTCGCCGGAGGCCACCTGGTCCAGACCTTCCTCCATGACGGCGGTGAAGGTCGCGCTGAAGAGCTCGTCCACCTCCGCCGCGGCCTCGCCGAAGGCGTACAGGGGTGCCGCCTTTAGCCAGACCGCCCGGCCACGCTCCGTGGGGACCAGCGTCCCCTCCTCGACCTCGACGTATTTCCGCTCCTCCAGCTTCTCCACGGTGCGGTTGTACGTGGACGGCCTGCCGATTCCGGCGTCCTTCATGGCCCGGATGAGGGTGTGGGGACGGAAGCGCGCGGGCGGACGGGTCTCGTCCTCGATGAGGACGGGGTTGGGGTGCTCCTCGGTCGCGGGATCGAGACGCCAGACTTCACCGGCGGTGAGCGGGATCTCCGGCGGCGCCGTGGGACGTTCCGGCTCGAACTCCCGGTAGGCCGCTTCCCACCCGGAGAAGGTTCGCCAGGCGATACTGGTGGTCAGCGGCCGGTCCAGCCCCTCGCATTCCGCTTCGATGCTCAAGGAAGCGCCCGTGGCGGGACGCATCTGGCTGGCCAGCGTCCGGGCGCGGATCAGGCGGTATAGGCGCCGGGCATCCTCGTCGTCCACCGATGGGTCCTCCACCTGCAGGCGCGTGGGCCGGATGGCTTCGTGGGCGTCCTGCGTGGGCCCCGTCGCCACGTTTCCTTTCGCCTCGGGGCCCAGGTACGCCTCTCCGAAGCCCTCCCGGACCAGCGCCCGGGCCGCCGACACGGCCTGGGCGGCGAGGCGGGTGGAGTCCGTCCGGATGTACGTGACGTGCCCGGCCTCGTAGAGCATGGAAGCCAGCGCGGAGGTCTTCCGCGGAGACCATCCCAGTCGCGAGCCCGCGTCCTGGAGGAGGGTGTCGGTGGAGAAGGGGGGCTGGGGCGTCCGGGGCCGGACGCTCCGCTCCTGAACGGAGGTCAGCGTGACCTTCCCCGCCTGGGCCAGGGCGTCGAAGGCGGCTCGCGCTCCCTCGGCGCCGAAAGTGCGGACCAGGCTGGTGTTCCCCGCCTGGTCGCGCCACCGGTCAGGATCTCCCCGGTCGTGGAACCGTACCTGCATCTCCTGCCCCTCGGCCGTGGCCCGGACCTCGAAGTAGGGGGTGGGCACGAAGGCCTCACGCTCCAGCTCCTTCTCCACCACGAAGCCCAACGTGGGGGTCTGGACCCGACCCATGGAGGCGCCGCGCCCCACGACCTTGGCCGCGACCTTGGCGGTCCGGAAGCCCACGAGCCGATCCACGAACTTCCTCACCAGGGCCGAATCCACCATGCGCTGGTCCACCTTGCGCGGCTGCTCGATGGCCTGGGTCACCGCCTCCTCGGTTACCTCCTGGAAGGTGACCCGGTGGGTGGGGCCGTGGGGGCTCAGGAGCCGGTCCAGGCACCATGCGATGAACTCTCCCTCGCGGTCCGGGTCCGTGGCGATCCAGAACACGGGCTCGTCCCCGCCCGCCTCCCGGATCTTCTCCACCGCCTTCTCGCCCCGGTCCGTCCACACCCAGGGCGGAGTGGGGAGCTGGCCCGGCCGGTTGGCCCAGAACGCCTTCCCCGCGTCCTTCCCGTACTTCTTCTTGTCGTCGGGAAGCGTCTCCACGTGGCCCCCGGTGGGCACCACCGCCCAGTCTTCCCCCAGGTACTTCTTGAGGGTGCGGCCTTTGGCGGCGGATTCGACGATGAGGACGTTCATGGCGGGAGGGTGAGGTGGATCGGATCGTAGCTAGTGTCGGGCTCGGCCGGCCTGCCGCCGGGGCGGGCGCGGCCGACCGAGTCTCACCGCTGGGCCGCGGCGCGTCAACGCCACCGCCATTCCCCACCCTGGCCCGGACCTCCCCTCCCCCCGCATCTTGTGGCCCCATGACGACCCTCTCTCTCGCCGGCCGTGTGGCGCCCTCGGGGAACGGTGCCCCGTGACGGCTCCGGACCGATTGGCCTCAGCCCTGGCCGACCGCTACCGCATTGCCCGTAAGCTGGGCGAGGGGGGCATGGCCACGGTCTACCTGGCTGAGGACCTCCGGCACGACCGCAGGGTGGCCCTCAAGGTCCTCAAACCCGAGCTGGCGGCGGTGGTGGGGGCCGAGCGATTCCTGGCCGAGATCAAGACCACGGCCAACCTGCAGCATCCGAACATCCTTCCACTCTTC
>JBDHLC010000104.1:0-5040 GCA_039586075.1 Gemmatimonadota bacterium
TCGTCACGCGCACCTACCTGGCGTTCCCCGAGGAGGAGGCGCCGTGGACGCGCGTCGCGGGGACGCTTGCGCTGTCGCCCGACGGGTCGATGCTCGCGTACGCGTCGTCGTCCGGAGGGTCGGGGGGGCTTTCCATCTGGATCAAGGACCGGGACGCGCTGCACGCGCGCCCTTTGGGTGGCACGTCCGGCGCCTATATCCCGGTCTTCTCGCCCGATGGTAGAGAGCTCGCCTTCATCCAGGACGGTCGACTCAAGAAGATGCCGGTCACCGGCGGGCCGTCGTTGACGCTTGCCGACGACATCAACACCGGGCTCGCGGGCATGGCGTGGTTGGACGACGGATCGATCGTGTACAACTCCGACCGCGACTATCGGCTTCTTCGAACGCCGTCCTCCGGCGGCCCCATCGACACACTCATCATCCAGAGCGAGCACGAAGCGATCACGGCGCGGGGTCAGGCCGGGATCGCATGGCCGGTGGGCCTGCCCGATGGCCGCGGCGTCCTCTTCGGAGGGTGCTCCTCCGGGTGTGCGTCGGTGGGCCTGTTCGTCCTCGATCTGCGTTCCGGGCAGGTCCGTCACCTTGTCGAGGGCGCCGGCCGAGCCCTCTACGTCCCCACGGGCCACCTCGTGTACGTCCGGGGTGAGGATGGCGCCGTATTCGCGGCACCCTTCGACCTCGAGACCCTCTCCATCACGGGTCCCGCGAGTCCCCTCATGGACGGGGTGGGGACATGGTTGGGGGGGGCAACCTTCGTGATGTCGGCGAGCGGCGATCTCGTGTACGTCGATTCCGGCTCCGGCGCGGGAGAGGTGTCACGGGAACTGGTATGGGTCTCGCCCGACGGCGAGGAGCCCGTCGACAGAACCTGGCGGGGGGCGTTCGACGCACCCGCCCTCTCGCCCGACGGCCGAACCATCGCGGTGGCATCTCGCGATGGCGACCGCATGGACATCTGGCTGAAGACCGAGTCCGCGCCACCGACGCGACTCACCTTCGGGGGTGTGGAGAATCGTCGGCCATTCTGGCACCCGAGCGGTGAGATCGTGGGTTTCCTTTCCGCTCGGGACGGGAACCAAGACCTGTGGATGAAGAGGGTCGACCTGACAGAGAACGCTCAGCTCCTGCTCGATCTGGAAGAGCCGATCAACGAGGGCACGTGGTCTCCGGACGGGGAGTGGGTGGCGGTTCGAGCCGGCAATGGCGACCTCTACGCCATCCGACCGGGTGTCGACAGCGTACCCATCGCCATCGCGGCGGAACCGGGTGTACAGGAGCGTGGTCCTGCGATCTCGCCCGACGGACGCTGGGTCGCGTACTCCTCCGACGAAGATGGGACGCCTCAGATCTACGTGAGGCCCTTCCCGAACGCGGCTGCGGGGGCTCAGCGGCAGGTGTCGACGGAAGGGGGGCGCAATCCTCGATGGTCCGCGGACGGCGCTCGAATCTTCTACGATGTCACCGGCAACGCCATCGGAGTGGCGTCGGTGACCCTGGAACCGACGTTCAGCCCGGGCGCGAGGAGCATCTTCCTGGAGCCTGACAGGGGGGCCGGCTCGTCTACGTGCAGAACTGGCTCGAAGCGCTGAAGGCGCAGGTGGGGGGCGACCGATGACCGAGTGGTGCGTCCAGGTCCTACCAGACGGCGGAAGCGTAGTGCCTGTGCAGGTGCTCGTCCTTGGTCACCAGGGGCGCGCCGTGGAGCGAAGCCTGCGCCACGATGAGCCGATCGAAGGGGTCCCGGGTGAAGTCCATGGATTCGGCGGCGTGGGCTACGGCGGGGAAGTCGGCGCTGCACACGGAAAGACCCAGGGTCGCCGCCAGTGCGTCCACGACCTCGGCCGCCGGCCGTGTCACCCGGCCGATCTCGTAAAGGTACTGCAGCTCCAGGCGGGCCATGGGGGAGATCCGCACGTCGTTGGACGCTCCGATGGTTTCGGCCGCCGCAGGGCTCAGGGCCTGGGGGCCGAGCCCGTAGAGCCAGGCTACCACGTGGGTGTCGAGGTAGATCACGGCTTCCACTCTCCGGACCAGTCCAGATGAACCAGCGAATCGGGATCCGTGGCGATGTAGTCGGGGTTGGGGGTCAGCCGCTCCAGCGGCCCCACGTCGTCCGCCGGAATGATGCGCAGGCGCTTTCCGCGGCGTTCGACCTCCACGGGCACGCCCGTCTCCAGCACCCGATCCAGGACCCGGTACAGGTCGGCGCGCAACGCCGAGACGGAGTAGGGTTTGGGCATGACAGATCCCCGGCTGATGTCGTACGGTACATCAATCATAGTCGTACGGGACGTGTCTGGGAAGGCGAGTGTACGGGGGGCTCCGCTGAGTCTGCGCCGGCGGGTGGGGCGGGTGAATGTCGCTGCGAGACCATGGGTGGAGTGAACCCATGACGCATTCCCAAACCGCCCGCCTCTCCGCGGCCCTCGCCGACCGCTACCGCATCGAGCGCGAGCTCGGCGAAGGTGGCATGGCCACCGTCTACCTGGCCGAGGACCTGAAGCACGACCGGAAGGTCGCCATCAAGGTGCTGAAGGCCGAGCTGGCACAGATGCTCGGAAAGGACCGGTTCCTGGCCGAGATCCGGACCACGGCGAAGCTCCAGCACCCCAACATCCTTCCCCTCTTCGACTCGGGAGAGGCGGACGGATTCCTCTTTTACGCCATGCCCTACGTGGAAGGGGAGACGCTTCGGGAGCGTCTGGCGCGGGAGGTCCAGCTGCCGGTGGATCAGTCGCTGGACCTGATCCGGAAGGTGGCGTCGGCGCTGGACTACGCCCACCAGCAGGGGATCGTCCACCGGGATCTGAAGCCGGGCAACATCCTCCTCTCCAGCGGGGAGCCCCTGGTGGCGGACTTCGGGATCGCGCTGGCGGTGCAGCACGCGGGCGGGAGCCGGATGACCCAGACCGGTCTCAGCATGGGGACGCCGCATTACATGTCGCCGGAGCAGGCCTCGGGCGACCGCTCCCTGGACCCTCGCTCCGACGTCTACGCCCTGGGGTGCGTCCTCTACGAGCTGCTCTCGGGAGACCCACCCTTCTCCGGCTCCAACGCCCAGGCCATCCTCGCCCGGATCCTCACGACCCTCCCGAATCGGGTCACGGTCCAGCGCCCCACCGTACCGCCCCACGTGGACGCCGCCATCGCCCGGTCGCTGGAGAAGATCCCGGCCGACCGTTTCACGACGGCGGCCGACTTCCGGAAGGCGCTGGACGACCCTTCGTTTCGCCATTCCACCGTCTCCCACATCGAGACGAGGGATGCCGCTCCCGTGGTGGTGCGGAGGAAGTCCGGGCCGCTCGTGCCCGTATTGGGCACCGCCCTGGTGCTCGCACTGGCGATTGCCGCAGTCGGCTGGCTGCGGTCCGAGCCGGTCACGGGTGTGCCGTCCCAGCGGTACCGCATCGAGCTCGACCTGAACTCCACGGGCGGATCGGCGGCGCTGGCCATCTCCCCGGACGGTCGAAGACTCGCGCATGTGGGCGCCGCCGGCCTCCAGGTCCGGTCCACCTCCTCCCTGGACAGTCGTGTCATTCCCGTTCCCGACATGGTGCGGTCCCTGGTCTTCTCGCCGGATGGAGAGTCCATCGCCTTTACCCTGGGCAGCGGCACGGATGACGGCGTAGCGGTGGTTCAGCTGGACGGTGGCACGCCCATCGTCGTAGCGGCGCCGGCCGGCGGTGTGAGCCCCTGGAATGCCTGGTCCGAGGACGGGTTCATCTACTTCGTCGCCGAGGATGGGGAGCTCCTCCGGGTGCCCGAGTCCGGTGGAGACATCGGGCCGGCGCTCCCTGCGCTGGGCTCACGGGAGCCGTTCTATCTGGCCTCCGTTCCGGGTTACCCCGGGCTGCTGCTGGGCGCGACCCGTGAGGACGACGGGAGCCTTCAGCTCAACGTGCTCGATATCCCCGAGAACCGCGTGAACCCCATCGAGGAGATCGCCTCCGGGTTGGCGCCACTGTTCGCTCGAGGAATGTTGTTCTGGGTCGCGCCGAACCGGGACCTCATGGCCCGACCCTTCGACCCGGAACGGGCAGCCTTCATGGGCCCCGCCACGACGTTGGCCCAGGGTGTCGTGGTGGGAAACGTGGCGGTCTCCAACTCGGGCGTCGTCATCTTCCGGGCGGGGGGCTCGGTGTCCGAGACTCAAGCTGGACGCGGCGGCGAGCTGCTGGGGTGGGTGGACCGATCCGGTGAGGTCACCCCGTTGGACGATCGACTCGCCCAGAACGTCGACGACTTCGACGGCGTCGCTCTGTCTCCCGATGAGGACTTCATCGCCAGCGTCGTCCAGGTCGGGGCGGACGGAGCGCAGGATCGGTCCGACCGGATCCTGATCTACGACGTCACGGGCGAGAGCTGGTTCTACCTGACCCTGCAGGGCGAGCGGAATTATCAGCCCCGGTGGATGCCGGACGAACGGGTCGCGTTCATTACCCAACACGATGAACGGGAGCTGATCCGCGCCCAGCGGTATGACCGCACCGACCAACCGGAGACGCTGTTCGAGACCCAGGCCTACATCGCGAGCTTCACGGTCACGGATGAGGGTCGGAGGCTGGCGGTCGCCCTGGAGCCCACCGACCGGACCCCGGAGCTGCGCCAGGGCATCTACCTGGTGGATGCCGCGTCCGGTGACATGACGCCGTTCCTGACCGCGCCCTACCACCACTGGGGGCCGGAGATCTCCCCCGACGGTCGCTGGCTCGCCTACGTATCCCTGGAGTCGGGGAGACCGGAGCTGTACGTCCAGGCCTTCCCGGATCGGAGCCGACCCTACCCCATTTCCGCCGGGATGGGCTACGGGCATCGCTGGAGCCGAGACGGAACCGAGCTGTTCTATCTGGGAGAGGGGAGTGTTCTCATGTCGGCCCGACTCGACTTCACCGAAGGTGTGCGCGTGGTGGAGCGGGAAACCCTCTTCTCGGAGATCCCCCGGTTCGAACTCGCCATGGGGGAGGCGGGCGCGGCGTTCGATGTGTCGGAAAGCCAGGGTCTGCTGGCCACCGTTGAAGCGGCGGGGAGCTCGGATGT
>JBDHLC010000059.1:0-14631 GCA_039586075.1 Gemmatimonadota bacterium
GCAGCAGAACTTCACCTACTCCATGATCGTGGCCGTGGAAGAGTTCCTGGAGATGGCGGGCATCGCCCTCTTCATCGGCGCCGTCGTGGATTACATGCGCGATCACCTGGGGTGGACCCGGGTGGAGCTCGGCTCGGCGGAAGCGCCGGCCGGGTCAGACGGCGGCTGACAGCCGACCGGACCGGCGTGAGGCCTCCGACGGGACGGAGGGAGGGTCCCTCGGCGGGACCGGCCTAGGAAGGCCGGCGTTCGGGCCGGTTTCCCGTACCCAGGGTCGACGGCTGCGTCGACGAAACCGCGCGTCTCCACACCTGGCGAGCCGGATTCCCGCCTCCCGGTGGAGATCCACTCGAAGCGGTCCTGGCGGGGTGCCGCACCGCCGGTCCCGGAGGAGAGGCTCCCAGGGGGGGCTCTAAGGCGGTCCAGGCCAGGGTCTGAGCGGTGACGGTCCGGATGACCTCCAGAACGTCGGTGCGGTTGAAACTGGCAGCCAGGAACCCACGGAGGGCCGCCACCGAGGGACGTCCCCGGGTGCGGAGGATCTCCAGCGCGAAGTCATGGACAGCCTCGAGGCGGCGATCCTTGAAGGAGATCTGGCCCTCCGGGAGGAGGCCGAGAGTGTCGGGGTTGCCGAGGCGGCGAGTGACCTGACGGTCTCCGGGGAAGGGTGCATCGCTTCCCCGGTGGTTTTCGAGGGTCAGGATGATCATGCGGATCTCGGCGGGATCCAGAGATGTGCGAGGCCGTGTCGCCGGCTTCGGTGAGGCCATGGATACTCCGGAAAGCGGGGTGCGGAATGGTCGGTGGGGCCTTGTGCTAGTGCATCCAGGTGAAGGAGTCGGGTACGGCGCCGGTAGCTGCGCGTTCTCTGCGCCGCACGGCCGTGTACTCCATGGCCGCTTCGGTGAGGTGAACCACGGCTTGCCCGTACGCGTCCTGGTCCGAGAGGGCGGGGCGCCGATACCGGATGGCGTCGACGATCTTCCGAAGCAGGTGATCCAGCTCACGCACGTCAGCGTAGTGGGGGTTCCAGATCTCGCCGTTCGCCTTGTAGAGCTGCATCGTGCCTCGGGCTGGCGGCCCCGGTGCGGGTTCCGATCCATGTTGGAAGCGGACCTGCGGGCGCTTCCACACAAATGCACACTCGGGAATCGCGAATCCGGTCACATGGGGGGGTCGGTGGCGGTCCGGGTCGGCGCCCCGGGGCCGCCGGGAGTCCCCACGCGTGCCGCCATCATGCCGTCGATCCACTCCCGTTCCTCCTCGACCCAATCCAGAAGCAGGCGGGCCGACGCCTCGTGGAAGTGGACCGGCTCGCCGCCACGGCTTCGGACCCAGCTCGCCTCCGGGGCGTCGAACACCCGCACCAGCACCGGGACCCCTACCGCGTGATCCAGGAGGGGGCCCACATCGTGCGGATGGTGCAGCGTCGAGATGATGAGTCGGGCCCCGGACGCCCCCGCGCGCTCGAGGACCCGGGTGTCCGAGGCGTCACCCCGTACGACGTGGACTCCGGCGTCGCGAAGGCGATGCGCCAGGAATGGATCGTCGTCCACCACCACCAGCCGGCAATCGGCCAGGATGAGGTCCTCGAGCAACGCCGATCCCGTGGACCCGGCTCCCAGGACCAGGACGTGGTCGCGGGGCGGCTCGGAAGGGGCCGGCGCTCGCTGGGGCACGAGATGGGCGAGCCGGAGTGCCACCGGACCCGTCGCCAGGATGGGGGTAAGCAGGATGGTGAGCACGGTGACCAGCGCCACCACGGTGAAGATCTCCTCGCCGATGTGCCCCTGGAGCATCCCGCTCAGGACCAGGACCAGTGAGATTTCGCTGGTCTGGGAGAGCAGCAGTCCGGCGTCCAGCGCCGGGCGGACCGAAAGCCCGCTCCGCACCGCCAGAGACGCCACCAGCGGGACCGTCACGCCGATCACCAGGGCCGACAGGGCCAGCGCCTGCCCCCACTGGGCCAGGGTCGGGGCCACCACCAGCGCACCCAACGCGGTGAAGAAGACGGCGCCGAAGAAGTCGGCGATGGGTGTCAGGTGCGGCCGGACCACGCCGTCCACCGGGAACGACGAGAGCGCCACGCCGGCGAGGAAGGCACCCACCACCACCGGAATCCCGGCCCAGACGGAGAATCCGGTGAAGGCGAAGAGAATGGAGAGGGCGGCCAGGAGGACCAGCTCGCCCTCCCGTTCCACCCGGACAAGGACGGCCCGACCCCACCTTCGCACCGCCAGGCTGAGACCGGTGAGGACGGCCACGCCAGCCCCGCTCTGCCATCCGGCGAGCCCGCCTGCGGCGAACCCCAGGACCAGGGGAACGGAGAGCACCACCAGCAGGTCCTGCACCAGGAGGACTCCCAGCACCAGCCGGCCGAAGGGCTCGAACATCTGGCGGCGGCGCTTGAGGACCCGGATTCCCACCAGGGTCGACGAGGCGGTGAGCGCCACGGCGATGTAGGCTCCCTCCAGGGTGGTGTACCCCATGAAGAGCGCTGCCCCGAACCCTACCGCGGCCAGGGCAAGGAACTGGGCCGACCCGACCCGGACCGCCATGGAAGCCTGGCTCCGCACCCGGCGGGCGGAGAGATCCATCCCGGCGGTGAACAGGAGGAAGGAGGCCCCGAGGACCACCGCGTCTCCCAGGAACGCGTCGGAGAAGTGAGCCAGACGTCCCGCCGCGGCCCCTGCCAGGATCAGCAGGGGGATTGCCGGCGCATCCAGCCAACGGGCGAGGAGGTGGGCCACCGCGGCCGCGCCCACCAGGAAGGCCACGTCGTGCATTACGCCACCACTCCGCGTTCCCGAAGCAGGGTTTCCAGGGTCTGGATTCCGTCGAGCTTGGGGATCATGACCTGATCCGCGCCCAGCTCCAGGAACTCGTCGGCGAGCGAGGGATCGAAGGCGTGGACGCTGACGGGGACGCCCATGTCCTCGCACCGGCGGGTCAGCAGCAGGTTGGTGTCCTCGATCTGGAGGGCGGAGACCACGAGCAGGGCGAGTGCCGCCTCCGCGCGGTCCAGGGTCCCCGGGTCGTCGGCGCTCCCCTGGAGGGTGTCCGCCGGGAGCCCGGCCAGCTTTGCCTGGTCCGTGTCCACGGCCACTACTTGGAAGCCCCGGAGCGCAAATTCGTGAACGAGCTGGCGCCCGAGGGCATTCATGCCCACCACCACCACGTGGCCGACCCGAGCGGCTACTGGCGCCTCCTGTAGCGGTCGCGCGGGAAGCAGCGCCAGCGCCCACCCCAGGAACCGGCTCGCCTCCGCGCGAGCCAGCAGGTCCGGCGCCGCTGGGACCAGGAAGGAGGAGGTGGCGATGCTGACCAGCGCCAGTAGGCCCAGCACGGAGAGGACTTCGGGCCCCACCAGCCCGCTCCCGGCCGCCACGGCTGCGAGGATCAGGGAGAACTCGCTCACCTGGCCGAGCGTGAGGCCCGATAGGACGCTCTCTCGGCGGGGTTGGCCGGCCAGCGACAGCAGCAGCGCCACGATGACCGGCTTGCCCAGGACCACGAAGAGCGAGAGCCCCGCGATGGCGGCCCCGTGACGGACCACCGCCGCGGGGTCCAGTGTCACGCCGAGGCCCACGAAGAAGATGGCCAGGAAGAGGTCCACCAGGGGGTGCACCCGCCTCCGGAGCTCTCCACTCTGCGGGAGCTGCGCCAACGCCACCCCGGCAACCAGCGCTCCCAGCTCGATGGAGATGTGCAGCTTCTCGGCGGCCACGATGAAGGCGAAGACCCAGGCGAGCCCCACCACGAACAGCCCTTCCGGCGAGGGCGTGATCCAGGCGAGGAGGCGCGGGACCACGGTACGCACAGCCAGCCAGGCCCCGGCGACCAGGGCGCCCACCCCCAGGAAGGCCGAGCCGATCCCCTGGAGCGCGGAGGCTCCGGCCTCGGCTCCGGCGGCTCCCAGGAGGGTGAGGAGGACCGCCACCACGATATCCTGCACGAGCAGGATCCCGATGGAGAGCCGACCTTCCAGACGGTCGAGCCCTCCCACCCGTTCCAGCAGCTTCACGACGACGACGGTGCTGCTGATGGCCACCGCGGCTCCCATGACGGCCGCCGGGAGGAGCTCGAACCCGAGTCCCCAGGCCAGGGCCCCCGCCAGGACCGTGGTTACGGTCACCTGCAGGAGTCCCGCGACCACTGCCGGCACACCCACCGCTCCGATCTTCTCGAAGCCGAGCTCGAGGCCCACCAGGAACAGCAGCAGTGCGACGCCCAGCTCCGAGAAGAGGTCCAGGGACCCCGTGACGATGACCACTCCCAGGACGGGACCGAGGAGGATCCCCGCCAGGATGTAGGCCAGGAGGGATGGGAGGTGGAGACGTCGCGTGAGGAACAGCAGCGCGGTGGCGCCGGCCAGGACCAGGCCGAGGTCACGAAGGACGAGCGATTCGTTCACGAGAGGAGGCGACGTCGGCGGGGGCAGGGGTGGCTGGCTGAAGTCGCGGGAGGGGCGCCGTCACGAAGCCACGGTTCCCGACACGGGTAAGTGGCACCGGCCCTCACGCTTCAGCGCTTCAAGATACACCACTCCTCGCGCGCGCGAACCGACCGGCCGCGACCGCGGGTGTCCGGCCGCGATCACGGGGGGTGTGGAAGACTCCCCGGGAAGCCTGGGGTCGGCCGGCCTCAGCGGACGACGCGTGGGGACGGGGGGAAGAGCTCGTGGTAGGGAAGGACCCGGTCGCGGAATTCCCAGAGGACCTGCAGCAAGGCCCGGAACGCCCCCACCCGGTCCGTGGGCACCTGGTGGAAGAAGACGTCCAGGAAGGCGCCCTCATCCACGGCGCGCTGCAGGAGTCCCCGGAGCTTCTCCCGCCCTGCCGCGCTGGTGTAGGGAAGGAGATCCGCCTCCACGGCGGTGAGCCCGAATGGATTCGTGGGCATCCAGCCTTCCATGGTCTCCGGTTCCGTCTCGGTGGCGGACATGCCTCGGCCAGCCACGTAGTACTGCGCCGCCGCCGCCTCCACGGCCGCGGTCAGGTCGTGGTAGGGCGCGATGAGAATGTCGGTTCCCCGATAGCCGCGGGCCTGCAGCCATGCCTGGCTCTCGCGAAGCTCGAACTCCAGGTCGGCCGCGGTGAGGGTGCTGAGGCTGTCGTGGGTCACCGTGTGGCTCACCATGGACCATCCGGCCTGGTGGAGCTCGTCCAGATGCGCCTCGGTGACGAACGCCTCCCATCCCACCGCCTCCGTGTACACTCCGATGTTGGCCCGGAGGCCGGGGAATTCCTGGATGACGGGCCAGGCGTTGTCGTACACGCTGAGCCACCCGTCGTCGAAGGTCAGCGTAATCGCGCCTCGTAGCTCCACCGTGACCTGGAGGGAGTCCACAGGCTCCCCGAGGGTGGCGCGAACCCAGGTGACACCGGGCCCCGAGGCCGTCACGAGGCCCCCGGTCTCCGCGGTGGCCACGTTCGAATCGCCGGACGACCAGGTCACCTCACCCGAAGTGGGGTTTCCCCAGGAATCCACCACGGTGGCCGCCAGGAGGACCTGCTCCCCCGGGCCGCTGAGGAGGACCGAGTCGGCCGTCACGAACGCCGAGGCGGCAGGGCCGGGAGTGGCCTCGACGGTGAAGGCGAGGCTCCCCGCACCCTGGACCGAGGCGGAGGCGTGTTGGGGCCCAGCGGAGGAGGCCAGGGTCCAAGTGGCGCTCACCATCCCGTTGGCATCCGTTACCGTCTCCGTGCTCGAAGTGATGGCCCCGGACAGGGCGTCGGCGCTCCAGCTCACCGAGGCTCCAGGCCGGGGGGTGCCGCCGCCGTCGGTGACCACGGCGCGAAGCACCACCTCGGAGGCCACGGGAGCCTCGGTGGGGACGGGGTCCACCGCCGTGAGGATCAGGGGCTCCACGACCCGGGCCAGCGTCGAGTCGCGCGCGGCCCCCGCCACAGCCCGGATGTAGGTCCTCCCAGTGCCCACGGCCGTCACCCGACCCAGTCCGTCCACCACGGCCACCGCCGAGTCCCCCGAGGACCACACGAGGGGAGCCCCGGCCACCGGTGTTCCCAGGAAGTCCAGGACGGCAACCACCAGGCGGGTGGTGTCCCCGGGGTTCCCCAGGGTCACCGAGTCGGGCTCGAGCTCTACCGACACCGGCTCCTGCGACACGGTCACCGGCACCGATCCCGAGACGCTCCCCGAGCGGACGGAAACCTGAGTGGAGCCACTTCCCACGGCGGTCACGAGACCCGTCTGTGAGACGGTGGCCACCGTCTCGTCCAGGGAATGCCAGCTCCGCTGGGCCATGGAGAGCGCGTTTCCCCCCTGGTCCCGGATGGTGGCGGTGAGCTGGACCTGCTCGCCGATGTACGTCATGGTCACCGACGTTGCGTCGAGCTCCACCTCGGCGGGGACCGGCGGGCCGACCGAGTCCGAGCACGCGACGAGCAGGATCGCCACCGCCCCGGAGAGTCCCCTCACTCCGGTGAGAAGCCACCGCGAAGCGCGGGGAGAGTCGGGTGTGACTGGAGAAACCGTCATGCGGGTCCGGAGGAGGCGCGTGGACGGAGCCTCATGGACTCCGGTGCGAACGAGCTCGTGACCGGTCACGGCGCAAGGAACGTTCCAGAACGTCACCCCAGAAGGCATCAACTGCTCCAGGCCCCAAGTCGCACACCTGCAGGCACTTGGGCCGATGCCACGGGTGCCTGGATGCCGCTCTGGTGATCCGGCGGTGGGCGCGGTGCGGATGGCGGGTGCGCGTTCCGGCAAGGAATTCCGCCCTGGTCGGGACCGCGTGTGGTGCCGCGCCCCGAAGACCTTCGGCTGGACCCGCACCGCCGGGAGGCCTACCCTGCCGCATGGCAGCCACGTCTCGAACCCCCGGTGCCCCCATGCTCTCCTGCGCCCGCTGGAACCCCCGCCCTCTGCGTCTCGTCGCGGTCCTGGCCCTTTCCGCCGCCGGTCTCGTTCCCCTCTGCGGAGCCGCCCCGTTGGGCGCCCAGGAAGGACCCCCGTGGGACTGGACCGACGAGGAGGTTTTCGCGGCGGTCAACCGGGTGCGGGCCGGGCGGGACCTGACACCGTCCACGTGGCCCGGCGGCGCTCGTGTCGCGGTCCTCCTCTCCTTCGACGTCGACAACGAGACGGTGTACGGGCTCCGGGACGGTGAGATCAGCATCGGCCCCCTCTCGGAAGGGGAATACGGGGCGCGGGTGGCGCTTCCCCGTGTGCTGGACCTGCTGGACCAGGAGGACATCCCCGCCTCGTTCTTCTTCCCGGCGTGGAGCCTGAAGATCGCCCCGGACCAGGCCGGGAAGATCCAGGCGGCGGAGGAGGAGCACGAGATCGCCGTGCACGGCTGGATCCACGAAAGGAACTCCGCGCTGGACGGGCCCACGGAGCGGCGGTTGCTGGAGCAAGCGGTGGCCACGGTGACGGAGATCACCGGGGACCGGCCGGTGGGGTACCGGGCTCCGTCCTGGAACTTCAGCCCGAATACCCTGGACATCGTCCTGGAGATGGGCTTCCTGTACGAGAGCTCGCTCATGGCGGATGACCGGCCCTACGAGATCCTGGCCAACGGGCAGCCCACGGGGATGGTGGAGCTTCCCGTGAGCTGGACGCTGGACGATGCACCGCTCTTCAACCCGCTGGGGCAGCGCTACGCGAGTCCCCGGGAGGTGATGCAGGTCTGGATCGACGAGTTCGACCGCGCCTGGGAGGAGGGAACCATGTTCCTTCTGACCATGCACCCCCACCGGATCGGGCAGCGCTCCCGCATCGTGGCGCTGGCGGGGCTCATCGATCACATCCAGGCCAGGGGTGGCGCCTGGTTCGGCACCCACGAAGCCGCCGCCCGGTGGGTCCGGGAGCAGGCGGGGATGCGTTGATCCGTGGGCCTTCTCCGGAAGGCCGGGCCCGGTTCAGGGCAACTCACCCCGGAGCAGCTTCAGGTAGAGCCAGGGCCGCTTCATGATGGCCCGGGCGATGGGGGGTGGTGTGGGTGGTTTCGGAACCCGGGCCTCCCCGGGCCACACGAAGGGGAGGTCGACGCGGGATCCGGGTGCGTCCATCTCCACGGCCGATTCCAGGGACTTCCTCAGCACGGCCCGCTGGCCGTCCGCGTCCCCCGGCGCGCCGAACGGCACGCTGCCGGGATAACCGATTCCCAGCACCCGAGGCGTGCCCACCGACGCGGTGAGCTCCGGAATGAAGGAAAGGACCGCCGTAGCGATCCCGGCGGCCTCCAACACCCTCGCCACCAGTCCCACGGACCGGCAGCAGAAGGGTCAGACGGGAACCAGGAGCGCGAGGTCCACCTCGTCCTGGATCATGCTCGTCGCCAGGGTCGGCGCCGTATCCCGCAGCAGCTCGGTCGGATCCAGGATGTACCCCATCATGGAGTAGTGGCGGGGCGCGGACCGTCCGACGACTCCCGCATCCACCAGCTCGTCCAGGCGGCGCAGGGGGAGGACCGAGTCCAGGTCCGATTCTCCGGGTCTCGGGTCGATGTGGAGGTGGTGGATCCGGATGTCCTGCGTCGCGGCTTCACGGGGAATGACGCGGTGCGAGGGATCACCCCACCAGGGGTTCACCCGCTCGCCATCCTGGTCGAAGGGTGGTTGGGAGCGAAGCGCGATCCCCGCCGATGAAACCAGCGCCACCCCCACCTGGGAGAGCGGCTTGGACAGGGGGGTCCAGGGGACGGAATCCGGTGTCGGCTCCCGCTCCTCCCAGGCGCGCATGACGCGGCGCGAAGCACCGTCCAGAAAGTGATACCCGTCGATGGCCATGGTTCAGAAATATACGGGAGTCCGATCCGCCGCGGGATCGTCCGCCATCACGAACCGACGCCCAGACCGTCCGTGGGCGGGACTCCGCCTCGGACGCGTGAGCGAATTCTCCAGGCTCCCGCGCCTCTCCGGGAGACGCCCCATCACGCGGTAAAGGACTCACCCGGAGCCCGCGCCCTCATCGGCGTCCATCACACGGAGAGGACCATGTCCGAGAACGAGAAGAAGAAGCTGGTCATCGTGATTTCCCGGGGCTTCGACGACGAGCGCGCCTCCGTCGCGTGGAGCATCGCCAACGGGGGCCTGAACAACGACCTGGACGTCTCGATCTTCCTCGTGAGCGCGGGCGTGGACTGGGCGCGGAAGGGCGCCGGACAGGGGGCCCACCTGAACCCGTTCGATCCCACGATGGACGAGATGATCCAGAAGGTCGTGGACGCGGGGTGCAAGATCATGGTCTGCCCACCGTGCGCGAAGGCCCGGGGCCTCGCCGAAGAGGACCTCATCGACAGCGCGGTGATCCAGGGGTCGGGGGGAATGCACGAGCTGATCAAGCAGGGTGCCGCGACACTGAGCTTCTGAGGGCAGTCCGGTGCCGCGGGGACGGTTTCCTTGCCCGCCTGGGAGGCCGTCCTAGCTTGGACACAGAGGGGTGTTCCTCCGGATCCGGAGCCGCCGGGTCCGGAGGATGTCCCGACACTCCAACACGCTCGCCAGGCCCGGATCCATGAAATCGACCACGGGAGGCCGTCATCTCCTGTCGATCCTCGCCGCCACTCTGTTCTCGGCCGGCTGTGGTCGTGGAGCGCCCGAGGGGGCCTTCACCGGGGACTGGGTCCGGGTGGATCACCCCAGCGCCTGGCTCGTGACCCTGGCGGAGGATGGAGCCGCCGCCCTCCGGAACCGGACACTGGACGAAACGGTCCGGGGTCGGTGGACGGCCATCGACACGTCCGATGTGGTGATCGTCGCCGAGGGCCTGCGTCACGGTCTGCCCGATACCCTGCGCCTTGGCGTGAAGGAGCGAGCTGGGGGAACGCTGAGAGCCACAGGGAGCGACGGCGATCCGTGGGTCCTCGTTCGGTACGGGCCGGTCCCCAGGGAGCTTCTGGGCCGATGGCTGACCTACCCCCGGAATGATCCCCGGTACTTCATCGAGTTCGACGAGTCGAACGAGGTCCTTTGGCGTCGCCGCTTCGGCATGCGCCGAAGCGAAGACCGGGTGGGGAGTGGATGGACCCGGGGGGACAGCCTGTTCCTCCACATCTGGGGTTCACCCCCCATGCACTATACCTACGAGATCACGGGGGACACGCTCCAGTTCCAGCGCCCCGGGATCGGCCCGTTTGGGCGCTACATCCGGGTTCCCTAGGCTGGCTCCCTAGGCCGGGCAGAATGGCGACATCACACCGGAGACGCTGAGCGTGTCCGGTCCCTCAAGTCCCGAGTTCGAAATCTCGCCGCCCCCGGGGTCGGTCCTCCCGCCGCTTCGGAAGGACCCTGGTCCTCAGTGATGGCTCGCTTGAACCTCAGGCCGCCAGCGTGCCCGGAAGCAGGAGGACGGCGGCCAGAAGACCGGCGAGAGCGATGAGAAGGGGATTGCGCATCGTTTGTTGATCCTGTGGAATCAGGATGAATCTGACTGTGGGCGGGGGACCGTCACCGCCCTCCTTCGAGGTGCAACCTTGTCCGGCGCCGAACCCTGCGATCCGGCTCCGCTGACGTTTCAGGTGCAACGCTCGTGCCAGTTAGGGGGAATCCCCACTTGTCGGACGAATCCGTGGCATTGACCGCCTTCCCCCGGGGCGCACACCCCGCCGGATTGAGGGCGCTGTCGGCAACGTTTCACTTGAAGCGGCAGGAAATGCCTTCCGCCCAACCAGCCCGGCTTCCAAGCCGGGCGAGTTCGAGGTGGTCCCATTCGAGGGTCGCCGGGACCCCGGTTGGCGAACCGGGGGTACCGGGTGCATTCGCTCCGGTTCGTTCACGCTCCCTCCCCGAGGACCGACCATGCGCATCCCCGCCTTCCTGGCTCTGAGTCTCGTCGCCGGGCTCCTCACTCCCACCGCCGGTTCCACGCAGGAGGCCCTGTCCGACCCGACCCTCGAGGAATGGCAGGTGCCCTATGAGAATTCGCGCCCCCGGGATCCCATGGTGGCGCCGGACGGTCGCGTCTGGTTCTGCGGGCAGGCGGGGGCCTACATCGCGGTGCTGGATCCGGACACCGGCGAGTTCAAGCGCTATGACACCGGTGGCGTTCGCCCCCACAACCTCATCATCGACCACGAGGGGATGGTCTGGTACGCCGGGAACGCCGCCGAGCCCGGAGCGGAGGCCCGGCACATCGGGAAGCTGGACCCGGCCACGGGCGAGATCGAGAAGTTCTGGATGCCCGTGGACGCTGCGCGGGATCCGCACACCCTGGTCTTCGATTCCAGGGGAGACATCTGGTTCACGGTCCAGGGAGGCAACTACATCGGGAAGCTGTGGACCCAGACGGGCGAGATCCGGCTGGTGGAGTCGGTCCCCGGGCGGGAAGGCCGCCGCGGCGCCGCTTCCAGCCGACCGTACGGCATCGTGGTGGACTCCAACGACCGGCCCTGGGTGGCGTTGTTCAACACGAACCACATCGCCACGGTGGACCCGGAGACCTTCACGCTGGAGACGTACGAACTGCCGGAAAACGCGCTTCCCCGGCGCATCGCCATCACTTCCGACGACATCCTGTGGTACGGCGACTGGACCCGGGGCACGCTGGGCCGCCTCGATCCCGAGAGCGGTGAGGTACGCGAGTTCCCCCTTCCCAATGGCGATGACTCCCGTCCGTACGCCATGCTGGCGGACGACTCGGACCGGATCTGGGTGTTCGAGACCGGTCCCCGCCCCAACAACCTGGTGGGGTTCGACCCGGTCACCGAGCGGATCTTCAGCGAGACGCAGCCCGAGAGTGGTGGGGGAACGGTCCGGCACATGTACTTCGACGTCGAGACGAACTCCATCTGGTTCGGGGCCGACACCAACACCGTCGGTGTGATCAAGCTTCCGCCCCGCAGGCGGGCGGTCACGCAGTAGGGTGACGAACCCCGCAGTCGAGTCGATCCACCGCTCCCGCGGATCCCTCCGACGGGGGCGGATGTGATGCGCCTCTCGGTACCCTCGATGGTGGGCCTGGGCTTCGTCGTGGTGGCGGGGCCTCCCGCGGCGGCCGCGCGGGCCCGAATCCCGGAACCACCCGGGGCCCACGTCATCGGTCCTCCGCCAGGCCACACCGGGGGCTTCGGGGAACCGACCTGCCGGATCTGCCACGAGGGGGAGGCCCTCAACGCCTTCGGCGGCCGGGTGTCCATCCTGGGGCTTCCGGACCAGTGGGTGGGTGGGGCGCGGTATGTCCTGACGGTGGCGCTGGAGGCGCCGGAAACGAGCGCTGCCGGTTTTCAGCTCTCGGCCCGGTTCGCCGAGGGCCCCGACCGGGGGCGCGCGGCTGGCGAGCTCGTGGCCCTTTCGCCCCGGGTGACGGTCACGTCCGGAGAGACGGGCCAGCCCTACGCGCACCACACGCAGGACGGGTCCCGGCCCCCGGACGACACGGGCTCCACCTGGCTGGTGGAGTGGACGGCCCCAGCCGCGGGAGCACCGGTGGTCTTCCACGTGGCCGCCAACTCGGGCAACGGCGACAACTCCCCGCTGATGGACCTGATCTACGTGGCGGAGAGAACCGTCCTGGGCGGAGGCGCCTCGGACCGGCCGGCCGGCAGAAAGGCGGGCCAGGATCGGCCCACCAGCCCCACACCCGGCGGGTGACGCCCGTGCACCCCCGCCCCCAGCACCCGAGAGTCGTCCACCCCGCCGGCCACGACGAGTGGGAGACTCCGGAGCGCTGCCACATCCTGGAGTCCTGGAACGTCCCGGAAGATCGAGAGGTGTCCATCGCCCGGGCCCGGGTCGAACCCGGTGTCCGCACACAGCTCCATCGCCTTCGGCGCACCGTGGAGCGGTACCTGGTGATTGTCGGAACGGGGCGCGTCGAGCTTGGAGGCGACGGGGCATGGGAGGTTGGACCCGGGGACGTGGTGGTCATCCCAGCCGGCGTGTCCCAGCGAATCGAGAACACCGGGGACGGCGACCTCCTGTTCTACTGTATCTGCACTCCGGCCTTCGACCAGGAGGATTACGAGGCGTTGGAGTAGCGCCGCGGGTCGTCGTAGCGCCGGCCATCCGAGGAACTCGGGCCAATGGTAGAGGCTGCGGACCCGCGGAGGTGGGGCGGGGCTGGCGGCGTCCGCGGCCCCGGGAGCATGTTGCGGCCTCCGTACCCTTCGGGTTCACGCCGGCCGTGTGCCGGCGTCCCCTCAGACTCTGGTCCTCGCCCGACCATGAACCGACGCGAAACGCTGCGACTGCTCCTTCTGGCGGCCTTCGGGTCCGACCGGCTCCTCCACACCCCATCCCATGCGGCCGCGCAGGAAGGGGGTTTCCGGAGCCGGTGGCGCGCGTGGCCCGACCTTCGTTGGGCCGGTCCCGAGTTCTGGGCCAATCGTCTGCAGGACTGGATCGTACGGGACGGCCGAGTGGTCTGCCGGGTGCGGGGGGCGAACCGAACGCTCCACTGCCTCACCCACCGTGTATCCCGTCCGGATTTCCGCACGAGCGTGGTGCTGGATCCCGGCCCACTCCGGGGAGCCGGCGTGCCAGAGGACGCGAGGGTCGGGTTCCGCCTCGGGATCGTGGGGCGCTTCGACGACTACCGGTCGGCTGCCGTCCACGGCACGGGGCTGGACGTGGCCCTGGACCGGTCGGGCCGGCTGCGGGTGGGAGAGAGTCGCTCGGGGAAGGCGGTGTCCCTCTCGGGACCGCTGCGGCTGGAAGCGGTGGCGCGGTCCGCGGGCGACCGGGTGAGATTGGAGCTCACGGTCTACGAGTCGGACCGAACGGAGGCGCTGGCCCACCTCCATCGCGAGTTGGAGCCGAACGCCTTGATCGGTAACGTGGCCCTCGTGAGCCATCACCCCGGCGGGACTTCACCGGAGGGTCCCGCAGGCTCGTTCCAGGATTGGCGGATCTCCGGAGCCGGCCTGGAGACCGATCCCCAGCGGGCATTCGGACCCGTCATGTTCGCGCAGTACACCCTCCATCGGGGCACGCTGAAGCTCACGGCCCAACTGGCGCCGCTGGAGGAGATTCCGGACCTGCGGGTGGTCCTGCAGACCCGGTCCCCGGGAGGAGGATGGCAGGACCGTGGATCCGCTCCCGTGGATCCGCTGGCCCGCACGGCCCGATTCCGCGTGGAGTCGTGGGACGGGAGCCGTGAGGCGGAGTACCGGGTGCGGGTGACACTCCCCCTGCGCACCGGCCCGGAGGCGTTCGACTACCAGGGGACCATCGCCGCGGAGCCCCGGGGCCACGTCCCCGTGAAGGCGGCCGTGTTCAGCTGCAACGCGGACCACGGCTTCCCGGACGACGAGGTGGTCCGCCACGTGGGGGTCCACCGTCCGGACCTGGCGCTCTTCCTCGGGGACCAGTTCTACGAGTCGTCGGGCGGCTTCGGAATCCAGACGGATTCGGTGGAAGAGGCCGCGCTGGACATGCTCCACAAGTGGTACATGTTCGGCTGGTCCTACCGAGAGCTGTTCCGGGACATCCCGGCCGCGTTCATCCCCGACGACCACGACGTCTATCATGGCAACGTCTGGGGCGAGGGAGGGAAGGCGGCTCCCACGGACCGGGGGTGGGGCGCGGTGGCGCAGGACCAGGGCGGCTACAAGATGCCGGCGGAGTGGGTGAACGCCGTGCAGCGCGCCCAGACGAGCCACCTGCCGGACCCCTACGATCCCACGCCCGTGGAGCAGGGGATCGGGGTGTACTACTGCCGCTGGGA
>JBDHLC010000019.1:0-52375 GCA_039586075.1 Gemmatimonadota bacterium
ATCATGGCCCGGCCGCCACGGAATCCACGGTCGGGAATCATGTCGGGTGCGTTCGTCCGCGCCCTCTTCACCTTCGCGGCCCTCATCACGGCCGTCTCCATGGCCGCATTCCTCTGGGCCCTCCAGGCGCCGGACCCCGGGCGAGCCACCACCGTCACGTTTATGACGCTGGCCCTGGCCCAGCTCTTCCATCTGGGCAATGCCCGCGCCCACGGACCGGTGCTGGCCCCGGCCCGGATCGTGGCCAACCGGTGGGCACTAGCGGCGGTTCCCCTGGTCCTGGTCCTGCAGTTGTCAGCGGTCTACGCGGCGCCGCTGCAGCGCGTTCTCGGGACCACAGCCCTCGCCCCGCGGGAGTGGGCGGTGATCGTTCCCCTGGCGCTCGTCCCCGCGGTGGTAGGCCAGGGACTCCGCTGGATCCGGGAGCGGAGGGAGCGAGGCCGTTAGCCGTCGGCACGCCTTCCACGACGTGCGGGTTCCCACGACAATTCCAGGTATGAACATTCTCGTCCTGAACGCCGGCTCCTCCACCCTCAAGTTCCAGCTCATCGCCACCGATCTGGACCGGATCGCCAACGACTCGGACACCCGTCTCGCCAGGGGAATCATCGAGCGAATCGGAGGCGAGGCCATCGTGAAGGCGCACGGGGCCGACGGGCAGAAGTGGTACCGCACCGCCGACCTCCGGGACCTGGCCGCCGCGGTGGACCACGTGCTCAAGTGGTTCGTATCCGCAGCCGGGCCCCTCGATGCCCTTTCGGAAATCCAGGCGGTGGGCCACCGGGTGGTCCACGGTGGCGAGGAGTTCCAGGCGTCGGTCCGGATCACCCCCGAGGTCCTGGATCAGCTCGAAGAAATGATCGAGCTGGCACCCCTACACAATCCCCACAATCTGAGAGCCATCGAGGCGGTGGAGCGGGCGCTGGGTGAGAGCGTGCCCCAGGTGGCGGTGTTCGACACCGCCTTCCACTCCAGCATGCCGCAGCACGCCTACCTCTACGCCATTCCCTACTCCTACTACCGGCGCCATCGAGTCCGGAAGTACGGGTTCCACGGCACCAGCCACCGGTACGTCGCCCACCGGTGGCGGCAGTTGAACGGGCGGGAGCGGAATCAGGGTGACATCATCACGCTCCACCTCGGGAACGGCGCCAGCGCCTGCGCCATCAAGAAGGGCGAATCAGTGGACACCTCCATGGGGTTCACGCCCCTGGACGGGCTGATCATGGGAACGCGCTCCGGCACCGTCGACCCGGCCATTCTCGACTACATCGCCGGAAAGGAAGGGCTCTCGCTGCGGGACGTGGAGACCATCCTCAACAAGCGGTCGGGGCTCCTGGGGATCAGTGGGCTCACCGGGGACATGCGGGAGCTCCTGGAGGAGATCGAGGAGTTCGATGACCGCCGGGCGCACCTGGCGGTGGACATGTTCGCCTATCGCGCCCGCCAATACGTCGGTGCGTACCTGGCCGCCCTGGGTGGCGCCGAGGCCATCGTGTTCACCGGGGGGATCGGGCAGAACGCTCCTGCCATCCGACAGCTGATCTGCGACGGCCTGCAGTGGGCCGGATTGACCCTGGACGAGGCGGTCAACCAGCGGGCTGTGGGAGACGAGGGCGCGCGCATCACCACCGAGGACGCCAGGATCCACGCGTGGGTGATACCCACGGACGAGGAGCTGCTCATCGCCCGGGACACCGCCAGGCTGGTCCTGGGAGCCCCGAATCCGTTCTAGGCCCGACGGTCCCAGGCGAGACGTCCTCGCACCCCCCAGAGGCCGCCGCCTCACCTGAATACTCGTCCCCGCCCGTCCACCGCTCACGCTGCGGGACGGCGCGCGCCGCGATGAATTGCTTGCGCCCCCGTGAACCGTTGCGAGATGTTTGAAGAACGGTAGCCAGATGTTTACACGGGACCGATGCCACCCCCGAGGTCCCGATCCTCCCGCTTCACCGGTATGCCCATGAACCCGTCCGATTCGGACGCGTACGCCAACCAGACTTGTCGCCTCGATGCCACCCCGAAGATGGACTGCACCTCCTTTCCGGAGCGTTGGACCGTAGCGCGGACCTCTAGATGATGTCGCGCGCACGCAAGCTGGCCCTCGCCGGAGCCTTCCTGGTCGCCAGCGCAGGCCTCGCAGTAGCGGCCGCTCTGCCCAAAGAGGCGTCCAGCAGTGTGGAAGTCGAGGTTGACGACGCGAACGAATACCACGTCTTCCCGCCGGGTGTACCGTTCGAGATCACCGTCACGGCCAGGCTCGTGGCGGGAGAGAATCCGGACGACCTCGCCTACCAGTGGGTGGACTTCCTTGGCAATGCCCTGGAATCCCCTTCTCCCCTGGCTTTGGGGAGGCCCCAGACCATTGCGTCGCCCACCTCGCCGGACGTCGGGTATTATGGCCTGAGGCTCCTGCCTGACGACGGCAGCGTCGAGTTCAATCCCGAGACCGGTTCCCGCCCGGAGATCGGCTTTGCCGTCCTACCCATCGACGACGACCGGCGGGTCGACTACGACTCCCGCTTCGGCCTGGTCCACTACAACTACCGGGATCCGTACCTGGATCCGGGCTGGATCAAGACGGCCACCGAGGTCCAGATCGGAGATGGATCCCCGGAGGACAACCGGTACTGGCGCAACAGGCTCCAGCGGAATCGCGAGCGTGGGCAACTCGAGCTCCCCATGATCTATCGCGACGTCTGGCGGAATGGGTCACTCGAGGAGTTGCGGGCCCTGGCCCGGAACGTGTTCCGCGCAGACCCGCGCTTCGACGGCACCACGTCGGTGCGGGTCTACGAGCTGGGGCGAGAAGAGAACAACCGCTCGGGTCCATTCGCGGATATCCTCGCCGAGGCCCTACCGAAGTTTCGGGTCGTCAAGCAAGAGCGCGATCGGGTCGATCCCACCATCCAGCTTGGCTACCAAATCGCGGGAACGGGAATGCGGCCGTATCGCCGGCTGCTCGAGTCGGATCTCGGGCGCGAGATCGACTTCCTTGCTCCGCATCCCTATCCCTGGAGCGACTGGCCCAGCCCGGATCTGTGGCACGAGGAGTTCATCGACGACCTGCGAGCCCTCATGGCCGAGAACGGTCTCGATCTTCCCATCTGGTATACCGAGGTGGGCTCATTCCAGGACGACGCAGGCGTACCCATCATGTATTCGGGGCGGCGCCCTGTCGGAGCCCAGACGCGGGCTGAGTACGGGGCGTACCTCATCAAGCTGCACGCCCACGCCTTTTCCGAAGGCGTCGAGAAAGTCTTCTGGTACAACTACATGGACCGGTCCGACGACACGACGTGGTCCGAGTCGCACTTCGGAATGCGGGATCACTGGGGCTTCCCCAAGCCGGGATATCTCGCCTACGCTGCGGCCCTGAAGTGCATGAAGGGGCGAGATGCGGCCAGGGTTCCCAGCGACGATGCCATCCGGGTGTTCCGGTTCTCAGGCGCGGAAACCGACTGCCTGGTGGCCTGGATGGTGGCCGACAGGGAACGAGCGATCCCTCTGGACCGGCTTCAAGCAGAACTGACACTCGACCGCGTGACCGACGCTTTCAACATGGTGGGCACGCCGATTCCGCTGGTGGAGAGCGGCATCGAATTGACGACGTACCCGGTGTTTCTGCTGCTCTCGAAGACCGGGAGCTGAGGTGCCGAACGTGGAGAGAATCCCCCATGGACCGCGAGGAATGAGCTGATGGATGTGAATGGTATCTCCCTGTTCGGCAGAAAGGTCGGGTGGGTATACGTCTGGATCGCCGCCTCGCTCGCCGTGCTGGCGGTGAACGCCACGGTGGCCGTCCTGTTCCCCGAGGCGTACTACGACTTCCTCACGCGGTACGTGTCCAGTGACGGGCAGATCGACGAACAGCCCATCCTCCTTAGGACTTCGTACTCCCTAGTCGAGCTGCTGTTGGTCATCATCCTCGCGCCCCGCCTCTGGGACACCTGGGCCACGAAGGATCGCCGGACCACGCTCCTCACGTGGGGTCCCGTGCTCCTTCTCCTGATTCCCTCCCTGTTCTTCCGGGCGACCCAGGTGGAGGACGGGTTCTTCGAGTGGTTCACCTTCTGGGCCGCGTTCGCCGCCGGACTGATTTTCCTGGCCCGGGGCCTCGGAAAGGGCAGCCTTCTACTGCTCATGTTCGCCGCCGTATGGCTGGTCTTCGGCTTCGAGGAGATCAGCTGGGGGCAGCGCGTCATCGGCTGGGAGACGCCCGAGAGCCTGGAGGCCCTCAACTACCAGAACGAGACCAACCTGCACAACGTGCTCAACCCCATTCTGGTCTACGCGTGGCCCCTGGCGCTGCTGGGGCTATGGCTGGGGCTGACCTACTGGACGAAGACCATCAGCCGGTTCCTCCCGGGCCGGGTGGGTTCGGACCTGAAGCGCGTGGCCCGGGCGGCCCGGGACTACGGCTTCGTCGATATCCCGCTCTTCCTGGCCATCGTGTTTCCTCTCCGGGCCGACTACACGGAGCAATGCCTGGCCCTGTTCGGATTCTACCTCGCTCTGGGTGCGTGGAAGAACGTGGGGAAGGACGCGGAGGCCGCGGACGACCCTGCCGCTGAGACAGCTGAGGGCGCCGCAGCGACGGCTTGACGAACCAGGGGCGGCAGTCCGGTTGGCCACTCGTGAGCGGTAGCGCTGGCTTGGGCTCCTTGCGGACCACTCAGGAGCGAAGAAGCCGCCTCCACGATGGAGGCGGCTTTCTTCACCGGCCTGAGACCCTTGGCCGGTGGCGCAGGCTAAGTTAGGCCGCTGGAGTGGGGAGATCCACCGGCCGGCTCGTCAGCCGAACTTGATCCCCTGGGCCAAGGGGAGCTCCGTGCTCCAGTTGACCGTGTTGGTCTGCCTGCGCATGTAGGCCTTCCAGGCATCGGAGCCCGACTCGCGGCCACCCCCCGTGTCTTTCTCGCCTCCGAAGGCGCCCCCGATCTCCGCTCCCGAGGTTCCCAGGTTCACGTTGGCGATCCCGCAATCCGATCCCCGGTGCGAGAGGAAGTACTCCGCCTCGCGCATGTGGTCGGTGAAGATGGCCGACGAGAGGCCCTGGGGAACGCCGTTGTGGATGCGCATGGCCTCTTCCATCTCGGCGATGGCCTGTTGGGGTGTCGCGTCCCTCGAGCCATACTCGATGATGTAGAGGATGGGAGCGAAGGTCTCGTGCTGGACGATGTCGAAGTGGTTCTCCGCCCGGGCGATGCACGGGGTCACGTAGCGCCCGCCGGGGTAGTCCGGACCCTCCAGGCGCTCGCCGCCGCAGAGGATCTCTCCTCCGGCGGCCACCACCCTCTCCTTGGCCTCCATGAGGGCGTTCACCGCGTCCTCGTTCAGCACGGGTCCCATGAGGGTGTCCGCGTCCATGGGATCGCCGATCTTCACGTCCTGGTAGGCCCGCACCAGCCGTGACTCCAGCTCCTCGCGGATGGAGGCGTGGACGATGATGCGCCGAGTGCTGGTGCACCGCTGGCCCGAGGTGCCCACCGCCCCGAAGAGGATGGCGGGCAGGGTGAGGTCCAGGTTGGCGTGGGGAGTAACGATGATGGCGTTGTTCCCTCCCAGCTCCAGGATGGTCTTGCCCAGACGTCCGGACACCACCTCACCCACCCGGCGCCCCATGCGGGTGGAACCGGTGGCGGAGACGAGGGGCACCCGGCGGTCCCGGGTCATGCGCTCCCCCACCGTTGGCCCATCGCCCACGGCCAGCGAGAAGATGGCCGGATCCACGTCGTTCGCGCGGCACACCTCGGCGGCGATCTTCGTCACGGCCACGGCGGTGAGAGGCGTGCGCTCCGACGGCTTCCACACGCAGGCGTCGCCGCAGACCGCCGCCAGCGCGGCATTCCAGCTCCAGACCGCCACCGGGAAGTTGAAGGCGCTGATGATCCCCACCACCCCCAGGGGATGCCACTGCTCCCGCATGTGGTGGTCCGCCCGCTCGGAAGCCAGGGTCAGCCCGTATAGCTGCCGGGAAAGGCCCACGGCGAAGTCGCAGATGTCGATCATCTCCTGGACCTCACCCTTCCCCTCGGCCAGGATCTTTCCCATCTCCAACGTCACCAGGGCGCCCAGGGCGTCCTTCTTCTCCCGGAGCTTCTCTCCCAGCTGGCGCACGATCTCTCCGCGCTTGGGCGCCGGGAGCTTGCGCCAATCCAGGAACGCGCCGTGGGCCTGGTTCACGATGCGGTCGTACTCGTCCCCCGTGACCTGCCGCACGGCCCCGAGCCGCTGGCCATCGATGGGGGAGTCGATCTCGAGGAGCTCGCCGGAGGCGAACCACTCGCCGGCGAAGCCGCCGTCGTTGACGTCGTCGAGCTGGAGGCTGGAGAAGATCTGGTCCCTGTTCATTCGAGATGGCTGCGCTGGAGTGGGAAGAGCGTGTGATGGGGAGCGCCGGAGCGCGTGGAGCCCCATAACCTCTCAAACCGGAGCAGTGATCGGAAGTCGCAGCCCCTACGGATTCCAGCTCGGGTGTAGGCCCGGGCCGCCGGCACGCCGCACGCGCCCTGCGGCGGACTCCGGGTCAGTCCCGGATGCCGTACCCGGCCCCCTGCCCTACCCCCTCCAGGGACCAGGCGATGAAGTCCCGGATATCCTGGTTCGAGGTCGCCAGGTCCTCGGCGCGCAGGTACATCATGTGCCCGCTCCGGTATCCGCGGAACCACATCCGGTCCTGCAGCGCACCGCGAGGATCGAGATTCCACATGGTGTACTTGGCGCTGAAGTAGTCGGTCCCACCGTCGTAGTATCCGGACTGCACGAAGAGGCGCAGGTTGGGGTTCTCCGACATGGCCCGGCGCAGATCCTCGCCCGTATCGTCCCCCTGGCGGTTCCAGGGACCCACGGGTCCGAACAGGAAGTACTGGAGGTCGGTCTCGAAGCCCAGGTCGTTGCGCAGGTAGTCGTTGATGGCCGGGGCGAAAGCGTGGTTCCAGGCGCTCAGCGCCGGGTCGTAGTCGTACCCCTCTCCGGCGTTCTGGCGGTCGACCCCCTTGTAGCGGGAATCCAGCCGCCCCACGGTGAGTCCCCGGTCCCGGAGGAGCTCCTTGCGGAACTGCCCCACACCGGGCCGCAGGTTGTGGTCCAGGACCCACTGGGGAGATACGCCGGCCCACCGGGCGAACTCCCGTGCGATCCGCTCCCGCTCGGTGGAGTCCAGCGAACCACCGCGAGCCAGGGCGGGGATCAGCTCGTCCAGCGTGAAGCGCTCCACCTCCGCAAGGAGATCGCTCAGGTCCCGAGTCTGGAGGGCCGGCTCGAGCGCCTCGTGGTACCAGGCGGTGGCGGTGAAGTTGGGTAGCTGCAGGGCGTCCCCCACCGGACCCTGCCGCGGCACGCCGAGGCCGGTGGGCGAGACGAGGATGACGCCGTTGAGGTACATCCACTGGTCACCCTGGAGCTCACGGGCCAGACCGGAGACCCGCGTGGTGCCGTAGCTTTCGCCGATGAGGAACTTCGGAGACAGCCAACGGTCGTGCCGCGTCACGAAGGTCCCGATCCAATCCGCCAGGTACGCGATGTCCTCGTTCACGCCGAAGAAGTCCCGCCGGTCGGCACCCTCCGTCATGCGGGACAGGCCCACATTGACGGGGTTCACGAACACAATGTCCGCCACGTCCAGGATCGAGTGGGGGTTGTCCCGCACGCCGTAGGGTTGGATGGGATACCCCTCGTCGTCGATGACCAGCTGCTTGGGACCCGTGTAGCCCAGGTGCATCCAGAGAGATCCGGAGCCGGGGCCCCCATTGAACGAGATCACCAGCGGTCGGTTCCGCCGGTCGGACACGTCCGTCCGCTCGTAGAAGGTGAAGAGCAGCGAGGCCACGGGCTGGCCGTCGTCCCCGAAGACAGGCTGCGTCCCAACCGTTGCGCGGTACGGAACCCGCGAACCCCGAATGTCCACCTCGTGGGAGGTGGTGATGGCGGTGTCCAGGGGAAGGCGGGCATCCTGCGCGGCGAGGGGTGTCGCCAGGGCCAGCAGGGCGGTCAGGACCACGGGGGCCGTAGGGAGGATCTTCATGAGCCAAAGGGGGGAGTGGAGAACGAGAACGGTGGGACGTGGCCGAGGCCGCGTCCCACCGAGTCTTACCTCCCGGTCCAGGCCGGTCAACCGGCCCGCCACCGCCTAGTAGCGGAGCCGGACGGCCAGGCCTTCGCCCACCTCGTCCAGGCGTTCGGCGGCAGGCCCCACCAGAAGCTCCACGTCGCTGTTCTGGTCCAATGCCGCTCCGACGAATTGCTCCGCCAGCTCGGACCGGCTCTCCACCAGGGTGCTGGAGAGCAGGAGGAGGTCGGCGCGGTTCTCCCTCAATGCCTTTCGGGAGTCCCGTGTCCCGACGCGGCCCCGACCATTCGACAGCGCCTGGTCCAGTACTTCGTCCAGTATCCGCTCCTGAAGAGCCCGTGACAGGTCGGACGCCGAATCACCCACGGCGGTGATCATGCGGTTGGGATCATCCTCCACCGACAGCCCGGGCACCACCCGGGCTCGCTCCTGGAGGCTCCGGTCCAGCATCCCCATGAGGTGCGCCGCGGTCTCACTGGGTCCTCCCAGCAGGATCAGACCGTCCTTGGACACCAGCTCCTGGATCCGCTCCACCACGGCTTGATGCAATCGGTCGGCCTCCACCTCCAGGAACCGATTCGCCAGGTCCTTGGCCGTGGCACCACGAACGCCCGAGCTCCGGGCCGCACGCTTGGCCACACCGCTGTCCGCCACGTCGCCCACGTCGCCGAAGGCCACGAGCCCGGGCTTCTCCGTGAGCGTCCCCTCCCGGTATTCCAGGAAGCGGGTGTGCCGTCGGTCCGAGACCACCACCAGGACCGGCCGGAGATGCCGGAGCCCCCTCATGTAGGGCGCCAGGTGGGGCCCCGTGTCCCAGCTCGCCTGGTCGGTGACGTGGAACGGCACGGGTCCTGACACATACGCCTCATCCGGTCCTACGAATGCGACCCATCCCTTCCCTTCCAGGAATCCGTCTCGATCCAGCTCGAATTCCAGCAGCTGCTTGGCTGAGAGGAATTGGGTCAGGTCCCCACCCTCCGACTCCAATCCTCGGCGAATCTCGGCGAGGGCCCGGTCGAACCGGGTCTTCCAGGCGACCCGCTGTGCCGGGTCGTGCTGGTCCGTGTCGAGATAGACACTGAGGACGGGGGCGTTCCGGAGGTCGCGGTGGAGCCGCGTGAGGCGCTCGAGGGTGAGCATATAGCCCTCCCATTCCGGTTCCGGCGCCGGCTGCGCCGCCGGAGTTACGCAGGGAGGGTCGTCTACCTTGAATCTCCCCCCTTTTCCTGGCTTTGCAAGACCCCCGGAAGGGGTCTAGCTTTGGCCACCATGAAAGTGCTCATCGTGGGCGCCGGCGAAGTGGGATTCCACCTGGCCGAGCGTCTTTCCGAAGAGAACCAGGACGTGGTTCTCATCGAGGCCGATCCGGAACGAGCGGACTTCGCCTCGCAACAGCTGGACGTCCTGACCAAGGTGGGGAACGGCGCGTCGCTGCCGGTGCTGGAGGATGCCGGGATCAAGGGCGCTCGGATGCTTCTGGCGGTGACGAGCCAGGACGAGGTGAATCTCATCTCCTGCCTGGCGGCATCCCGACTGGGGGTGGAGTTCACCATCGCCCGCGTCTCCAACCCCGAGTACTACCAGCGTGGGTCGGTGCTGTCCGGGGACCAGCTGGGGATCGACCTCCTCATCAACCCGGAGCGGGAGTGCGCCTGGGAGACCTACCAGCTCCTTCAGGCGGCCGCCGCCACGGACGTGGCCCAGTTCGCCGACGGGCGGGTGGAGCTCCTGGGAGTGCGCGTGAAGCAGGGGGCGCCGGTCGAGGGTCGGACGTTGGCGGAGATCGGGACCGAGCTGGAGGACTTCCACTACAACACCGTGGCCATCCAGCGCGAAGGTGCCACCATCATTCCGCGTGGGCAGGACCGCATCCTGGCCGGCGATCAGATCTACGTCCTCGCCCCCACGGACGAGGCCCCGGAGATCCACCGGCTGGCGGGGTACGAGGGGTTCTCCCTGCGTCGCGTCATGATCGCCGGGGGCAGCGCCGAAGGGGAGTACCTGGCGGAGCTGCTGGAGAAGAACGGGGTCGAGTGCACCATCCTGGACCACGACCGGCGTCGCTGCCTGGAGCTGGCGGAACGTCTCCCCCACTCTCTGGTGCTCCACGCCGACGCCACGGACCTCGAGCTCCTGGAGATGGAGGGGGTCTCGGGAATCGATGGGTTCGTGGCCTCCACCAGCCACGACGAGACCAACATGCTGGCATCGCTCCTGGCGAAGTCCGTGGGCGCGCGAAAGGTCGTGAGCCTGATCCATAAGTTCGACTACCTTCCCATCGTCCCGAAGGTAGGGATCGATGCCGCCGTCTCGCCCCGGATGTCCACGGTCAACGCCATCCTTCGCTACGTCCGCCGGGGCCGGGTCATGACGGTGGCGGCGCTCAAGGGCACGGGGGCCGAGGCCATCGAGTTCAACATGGGCTCCCACGCCCGCGTGCTGAACACGCCCCTGCGAGACCTCCACCTGCCCAAGGGGGCCCTCATCGGTACCATCCTTCGAGGCGAGGAGATCATCCTGCCCCGGGGCGACGACATGATCCTGGTCGGGGATGAGGTGATCGTCTTCACACTGCCGGACGCCGTGAGCGAGATCGAGCGGCTCTTCGCCGAATAGAGACACCACACGAATGTCCGTCCGACTCGTCCTGAACGTGGTGGGGATCCTGCAGGTCTTCTTCGGGCTCTCCATGCTCGCGCCCCTGGCCGTATCCCTGATCTACCGGGACGGCGACTCGCTGGCGTTCCTTCTCTCCATGCTCTTCACCGTGGGGGTGGGCGCCGGGACCTTCTACGCCACTCGTCAGGACAACGAGATCACCCCTCGCGAGGGGTTTGCCATCGTGACGTTCTCGTGGGCGTTCGCGGCGGTCCTCGGCGCCCTGCCCTACCTGCTCACAGGGACCCTCCGGGGCGTCTGGCCGGCCATCTTCGAGGCCATGTCGGGGCTCACAACCACGGGCGCCACCGTGTTCTCCGACATCGAGTCCCTGCCGCACGGGATCCTGTTCTGGCGCTCCTTCACCCACTGGCTCGGCGGGATGGGGATCATCGTCCTTGCCATCGCCGTCCTTCCCTACCTGGGAGTGGGTGGAATGCAGCTCTTCCGGGCGGAGGTGCCGGGGCCGACGCCGGAGCGCCTCCGGCCGCGGATCACCCAGACCGCCAAGCTCCTGTGGCTGGTGTATCTGGGCCTGACCGTCCTCCAGACGGTGCTCTACCGGGCGGGGGGGATGGACTGGTTCGACGCCTCCACCCACACCTTCGGGACGCTGGCCACGGGCGGCTTCTCCACGAAGAACGCCTCCATGGCCGCGTTCACCTCCCCGTACATCCAGTACGTGACCATCGTCTTCATGTACCTGGCGGGGCTGAACTTCTCCCTGCACTTCCGTGCCGTGACGGGCCGTCTGGACTACTTCCGGGACGTGGAGTGGCGGTTCTTCACGGGCGTCGTCCTGGGCGCGGGCCTGCTGCTCACCACCATCAACCTCCTGGCGGGGAACCACGACCTCACCGTGGCCGGGTTGGAGACCGCGTTCCGCGACGGTCTCTTCCAGAGCACCTCCATCACCACGACCACCGGGTACGTGTCGGCCGACTTCGAAGCCTGGGTGCCCGCGGCGCAGATGGTCCTCTTCGCGCTCATGTTCGTGGGAGGGATGGCCGGATCCACCGGGGGGGGAGTCAAGGCTGTACGGGTCCTCCTGCTGCTGAAGCAGTCGGCCATGGAGATCCGCAAGCACCTCCATCCCCGGGCCATCTTCCTGGCTCGCGTGGGGAAGCACGTGGTGAGGGAGGACGTCCTGGCAAACGTCATCGGCTTCGTCCTTCTCTACCTCCTGCTGGCCCTCGCCGGGGCGCTGGCCATGGCGATGATGGGGATGGACCTCCTGACCGCCATCGGAGCGAGCGCCGCGACGGTGGGCAACATCGGCCCAGGCCTGGGGGACGTGGGTGCTACGGACAACTACGGGTGGATGAGCTCCCCTGCTCTGGCCATCCTCTCATTCCTTATGTTGGTGGGCCGTCTCGAGATCTACACCGTTCTCCTGCTCCTCCTGCCCGAGACCTGGCGGAGGCGCCGTCCTCGGAGCATCGCGCCATGAACGGCAAGGCCCCGCCCCCACACGTAACGCACGTCCTGGAGCACCTGGAGCGCCTGTCCAGTGGGATCTCCATCACCATGGACGAGCAGACCGTCTTCCTCGGCGCCGAAGAGCCCACGCATTTCTGGGAGCTGGTGGGGCTCCGGCTGCGCGGGGTGCCCAACGTGGTCCTGGCGGCGTTGCGGTTCCAGCGACACGACCTTCCCGGCGAACCCTATTCCAGAGAGTCGCTGGCCACCTACCTTTCCTTGCCGCCGGCGCCCCTGGCCACCGATCTGGGAGCCGCGCGAGCAGGAGAGATCTCGGCCTACCTGCCCCGGTGGAGCGAATCCATCCCCAATTTCCTGGCCCGGATGCGGGCCGGGGTGGATACGGCAGCGGTGCACCTTTCACCGGAGATGGTGGAGGTCGCCTTCGATTTCCGTCCCGGGAACCCGTTCAGCGTGGACGCCATTCGCCGCGCCGTGGGGCCCATGACGCCCCACGTCCTCCGCACGGCCGACGGGCACGTCCTCTATGGGCTGGCCCACCCGGGAGCCCAGAACCACGGCGCCTTCCTGGCCCTCACGCACGCCCACCAATTCACCCCGGGGGGGAAGATCGCGCTCCCCCCGCTCATGGTGCGGCGCGAATACCTGGTGGCGCTCCTCCCGCTCGCGCACGAGCGTACCCGCCTGGCCGCCAGCAACTGGGCCCCGTTCCTTCCCGGCGCGGCCAATCCCGAGCACGTCCTGCACATCTGAGGACTCAGCGTTTGATGCGCTCGCCCTGGTCTTCCACCCGGAAGATCCAAGCGGCGAGGCGCCCGGGCCGGATTCGGCCCGTCTCGTCGCCATACTCGTGGTCCGCCACCGAACCCAGCTCAAGGCCGGGTCGGTGCCGGATCTCGGCGGCGATGGTCTCGACGCGGTCCCTCCACCGAGCCCAGTTGGTCGCCCGAAGATCGACCCAGCCGGCGTCGACGACCCGCGGATGGTCCCGGGCCAGCCCCGGCTCGGGTGGAACCTTGACCTTCGCGCCACGGAGGACGGTGGCCCCGTCCTGGAGGAGGATGGGAAGGCCGATGCTGAGGATCCGCTGTCGCAGATCGTCGTCATCGGTCACCAACGCACGGGTCCGCTCCGCGGTGTCCTCCGGGTCCAGTCCCGCGGCGGCCTCCAGCGTTCCGTAGAGGCGCTCCAGCAGCGCAGCTTCGAACAGGAGCTTGGAGAGTCTCGGGGGGCCCAGCATCTCGTAGGCCACCGAGTGGACCCCGTGCTGGGACTCCAACGCGTCCATGTACGCCAGCGCTCGGCCACGCAGCACGCCGGCGCGATAGGTGGGCCCCAGGGTGGCCCCATCCAGGGCCGACACCACGTCCTTGCCGGTGGGATGGGCCTGCATCTCGCGGAGCACCGTGTCGGCGATCTCTTCGGGAGTGACGAATTCCATGAGGCCCAGCGCCGTCAGCGTCTCGAACTCGGCGGGGCTGAAGAGGCCGTTCTCTCCGGCGTCGAGGTAAACCCCGTCCAGGGTCTCCTCCAGCTGCCGGAACCCGGCCCCATCCGCGAAGGCCTCGGCCAACGGGAGTGGTCCGGTGGCGTCCGACCGGCGGATGGCAGCCCCGCGCTCCCGCACCGGCCCGAATCCGATGGACTTCCACGAGATGGCCGCCGTGGGCTTCACCTCCTTCACCGAGGGCGCCCCGGGTGTCCGGGCCATCAGGTACAGGAGCAGCGTGTGCGCGCCCGCCAGGGACGACTTGGCCAGGAGCACCCGGGAGGGGCGCTCTTCCGAGTGGGTGAAGGGGATGTTCAATCCCATTCCCCCGGTCCCGGCAGTCCCCACCTTCACGTACATCTCGGTGCCGGCCCGCTTCATCCCCTCCAGCGCGATCTGCACGTGGCGAATGAGCTGAGGGAGGTAGAGGGTGGAGAGGTGTCGGTCCACGGCTTCGATGGAGGCGCCCCCGGCGGAGGCGCTGGACCGCAGCTCAGCTGCCGACTGGAAGGCGTTCTGGTAGGCCAGCGCGCCGGCGGTGTTGATGCAGTCCACCACCGTGTCGGGTCGCAGCTCGAGGAGGAGCTTCCCCAACGCGGATCGCTCGAGCACCGGACGGGTCAGCTCACCGTAGAGGTCGTCCACCAGTGCGGTGCGGGCCTCGGGATCCGCCTGGATCTCGCCACGGGAGCGGAGCCGCATTGCATCGGGAACGAACAGGTCGCCCCAGTATCCCTGGACACGGTCTCCCACGCCCTCGAACTCGGACCGGATCTCCGCCAGCGCCTCATCGACCTCGCTCTCGCGGAGTGAGGCGACCACCACCCGGCGCGCCCCGGCCTTCAGGACCCGCCGCACCACGGCCAGTCCCACAAGCCCCGCTCCCCCGAGCACCAGCACGGTGCGATCCTTCAACTCCATCTCGACTCCAGTCCGGCGCGGTCGAGCTTCACTCCACCGCTCTCCGGAGTTCGGTGATCTCGTCTTCGGTGAGTTTCCGCCAGGTGCCTGGCTCCAGGTCGCCCAGGCGGACCGGGCCGTAGCGTTCGCGTCGGAGCCGCCGGACCGGCCGGTCCACCGCCTCCATGAGGCGGCGCACCTCCCGCTTCCGGCCCTCGGTGAGGATGAGCCGGAGCTGGTTCCTGGGGGCCCCACGGGGTATCCACGCCCGCCTCGCCCGCGCCGGACCGTCCTCCAGAACGACCCCGTCCTCGAGCCTTCGTAAGGTAGCCGGATCGACCTCTCCCTTCACCTCCACCCAGTACTCCCGCTCCACCTCGAAGGAGGGGTGCGTGAGCCGGTGCAGGAGGTCGCCGTCGGTGGTCATGAGCAGGAGTCCCTCGGTATCCCGGTCCAGGCGCCCCACGTAGCGGAGCGCGTCCGAGTCCCGGGGGAGCAGGTCGTACACCGTCCGGCCTCCGCCCGGGTCCCTCCGGGTGGTGAGGACTCCAGGAGGCTTGTGCAGGAGGAGCCACCGTGACGCCGGGAGGTCCACGGCCACACCGTCCACCTCGACGCCGTCCCGGCCGGCCTCTACCGTGACCCCCATCTCCCTCACCACCGTGCCGTTGACCCGGACGCGGCCCGCGGCGATGAGCTCCTCGGCCCGCCTGCGAGAGGCGACACCCGCGCGAGAGAGATACTTCTGGAGGCGCACGCGTCAGGCCTCGGGGGAGCGGAACTCCTCCTCGTCCCCTTCCGGAGATTCGGGCTCGGCGCTCAGGGGCGTCACTTCCGCGGTGGCGGGAACGGTCTCCGCCGGGCTGGGTTCGCTCAGCTCCTCTGGATCCGGCCCGGTGACGGCGCTCGTCCCATCGCCGGAATCGCCTGCACCGTTCTCTCCGCTCGCGACCTGATCCCCGGTACCGCCCCCCTCATCATCCGTCGGCTCCTCGCTCTCCCCCAGGGAAAGCTGGTCCGGGTCCTCGCCCTCCTCGTCGTCGTCCAGGCCCAGGGGAATCCGGTCTCGCAGGACCACGGGGAGCTCTTCGGGCCGGGGAAGGTCATCCAGCGACGCGAAGCCGAAGTGCTCGAGGAAGCGGCCTGTGGTCCCGTACAGGAGCGGCCGTCCCAACCCCTCCGCGCGGCCCACCACCTCCACCAGGGCGCGATCCTGCAGGGACCGGATCACCCCCGACGAGCCCACGCCGCGAATGTACTCGACCTCCACACGCCCGATGGGTTGCCGGTAGGCGATGATGGCCAGGGTCTCCAGCGCGGGTCCGGACAGGCGGGAGGGCCGGGGCACGGTGTCGAACCGCTCCAGGTAGCTGGAGAACTCGGGCCGCGTGAGGATCTGGTACCCTTCGGCCACCTCGAGAATCTGGAAGCCGCGCTCCGTCTCGTCGTAGAACACGGTCAGGTCCTGGATGGCCTCTTCTACGCGGTCCTCGTCCAGGCTCTCATCGGCGCGCGCGATCTCCTCCGCCTTCAGGGGAGCGTCCGACGCGAAGAGGACGGCTTCAACGATCTGGCTGGCCTTCACGGCGTCTCCTGCAGCGATTCAGTCTCGGATTCCAGGGCGTCGGCCTCGGGGGCCGGCTCGGCGTCATCCCCGGCCGCCTCCGGGGACCCCTCCCAGGCATCGTCCTCTTCCTCGTCCCTGCGGTAGATCCACAGCTCCGAGAAGGGGCGCACCTGCCGCATGAAGACGGCCCGTCGGCGGGTGAGCTCCAGCGAGGCCAGGAGCGTCATGACCCCATGCATCTTCGCCTGGATTCCCTCCAGGCCCCGGAGGAGCCGGGAGAACTCCACCCGAGCCATCTCCCCCAGCGATTCCATTATGAGGGCGGCCTTGGTCTCCATGGCCACCGGACGGATGGCCACCCGATGCTCATGATCGCGGGGATCCGGCACCTCCACCGCCATGGCCGCTTCGAACACCTCGTCCCACGTCGTGTGCAGCGGCGTCTCCTCCAGGGACGGGCGAGGCCGCGACTCCACGTAGCCCTTCACCGATCGGCGCCCCCTCTCGGTCTCCGCGATCTGGAGCCGGTTGGAGATCTCCCGGATCTGTTCGTACTCCAGCAGGCGCCGGACCAGCTCCGCGCGAGGGTCCAACTCCTCGTCCTCGCCGTGCCGGGGAAGGAGCATCTGGGCTTTGATCCGGACCAGTGACGCCGCCATCTCGAGGAACTCCCCGGCGCTGTCCAGCTGCGCCGCTTCGATCCCAGACACCGCCTTCAGGAACTGGTCGGTGATCTTCGAGATCGGAATGTCGAAGATGTCGATGTCCTGGACCCGGATCAGGTGGAGCAACAGGTCCAGCGGCCCCTGGAAGCGGTCGATATCGACCACCCAGAAGCCCTCCTTCTCCGTGAAGGGACTGGCGAGGCCTCCCTTCATGCCCGTCACAGCCACAAGCGCACGAAGGCGTCGGCCCACCCCATGAGCCAGGTCACCGGCGCGAGGGCGACGCGCAGCGCTCCCGGGACGAAGAACACCAGGAGGAGCAGGATCGGGATACCGAACCGTCCCATGGCCCGGTACCTGGCCTCCAGCTCCGGGGGAAGGAACTGCGCCACGACGTGGTGTCCGTCCAGCGGCGGGATGGGAAGGAGGTTGAAGAAGGCCAGGAGGAGGTTGATGAAGATCCCGAAGAACACGGCCTGCTGGAGAATCCCGGCCACCGTGCCGCCCAGCACCGTGCCGGCTGGAACCAGGATTCCCGCGAGAAGGGTGAACACGGCCGCGAGGACGAGGTTCGACACGATTCCAGCCAGGGAGACCCGGATGTCCCCCCATGGGTGACGGCGGAAATTGGAGGGGTTCACGGGCACAGGCTTCGCCCAGCCGAAGATCAAGCCGTCGGCCCCTACGAACAGCAACAGCGGAACCACCACCGACCCGATGAGATCCAGGTGCGGGAGGGGATTCAGCGTGATACGACCCAGCCGGTCGGCGGTGGGGTCACCCTCCCGGCGGGCCTGCCAGGCGTGGGCCACCTCATGCACCACCACCGACATGATGAGGACGGGTATGAAGAGGGCGAAATCCAGGTTCATAAGCGGCTAAAGCTATCCGGACCCCACGAGCCCGACCAGACCCCGCGTGCCACCATTCTCGCGGGGCGCGCCCGGGCCGTTGATCGATCCTGGAATTGACGGTATCTTTTCGGGCTCAGCGGACATTTGGACCCGTCAACAAACGAGATCAGCAAACCGATGCCGAACATCAAGAGCGCCAAGAAGCGCATGGAGCTCAGCCGGAAGTGGAACGCCGCCAACCGGCGGAAGCGTGCCACCCTCCGCACCGCCGTGAAGAAGGTGCGCAACGCCACCTCGGCCGACGAGGCCCAGGGGCTGTACCAGAAGGCCGTGATCCTCATCGACCGCGCCGCCACCAAGCGGATCATGCATCCGAATCGGGCCGCTCGCCTCAAGAGCCGGCTCATGAAGCACATCAACTCCCTCTAGGACGCGTCCTGGGGCGAGCACGGGTTCCAGGTCTCCGCTGAACCCGAAACGAGAGGGCCCCGCAGTCTGAGCTGCGGGGCCCTCTTCGCGTACCGGGTCACGTCCCGACCCGGTGAACTCGCGCTTCAGGCCTCCAGGTCGAAGACGACCTGTCCTCCCACCACCGTCAGGACGGCTCGCCCGGTGAGCTCCCAACCGTCGAACGGCGTGTTGGAGCTCATGGAGACGAAGGCCTTCCGGTCCACGGTCCACTCGAGATCCGGGTCCAGGACCGTCACGTCCCCGGGGCTGCCCGGCGTCAGTGTCCCCCCGGGGAGTTTGAACGCGCGGGCAGGCTGACAGCTCATGCGCTCCACCAAGGTGCTCAGGTCCAGCTTACCGGGCTTCACGAAATGCGTGAGGATGAGGCCCACCGAGGTCTCGAGCCCCACGATCCCGTTGGGGGCGTCGTCGAACGCCGCCTCCTTCTCGTCGTAGTGATGGGGCGCGTGATCGGTGGCGATGATGTCCAGGGTCCCGTCCAGCATCCCCTGCACCACCGCGTCCCGGTCGGCCGCGGTACGGAGCGGCGGGTTCATCTTCGCCTCCGTGCGATACCCTTCCACCGCCTCGTCCGTGAGGATCAGGTGGTGGGGTGTCGCCTCCGCCGTGACCTCCACACCCCGGGCCTTGGCCTGCCGGATCATCTCGACGCCGAACGCCGTGGAGACGTGCTGGAGATGGATGTGTCCCTGCGTGAACTCCGCCAGCAGAAGGTCCCGGACGATGTGCACGTCCTCGCTGGCATTCGGCTTTCCACGGAGTCCCAGCCGGGTCGAGACCAGCCCCTCGTTCATCTGCCCGCCGTGCGAGAGCCCCAGGTCCTCGGGATGATCGGCCACCGGTATACCGAAACCCCGGGCGTATTCCAGGGCCAGGCGCATGAGGCCCGAGTCCATGACGGGGTGCCCATCGTCCGTGATGACGACGGCGCCCGCCTCGATCATCTCGCCCACGGGGGCCAGTCGCTGACCCTTCAGCCCCAGAGAAATGGCACCGGACGGGTAGACCCGAGCGGCGCCCGCTCTCCGCCCCGCCGCCAATACGAAGCCCACCAGCGCCGGAGAGTCGATGACGGGATCCGTGTTCGGCATGGCAACGACGGACGTGAACCCTCCCGCCGCCGCGGAGCGGGCCCCCGTGAGGATGGTCTCCTTGTGCTCCTGCCCCGGCTCCCGGAGGTGCACATGGGGGTCGATGAGCCCAGGCGTCACAATCTTCCCGGAGCAATCCACCACCTTGGCGTCTCCGGGCGCCTCGATGCCCTGTCCGACCTCGGCCACCTCTCCGCCCACCAGGAGGACGTCGCAGACCGCGTCCAGGTCCTGAGTGGGATCCACCACCCTTCCGCCCCGGAGTAGCATGGGCTGCGGACTCACGTGTCACCTCCCTTCTTGGCGGCTTCCGCGGATTCCGGTCTTCCTCCGGCCAGGAGGTAGAGCACGGCCATCCGCACGGCCACGCCGTTGGTCACCTGATTGAGAATCACCGAGTGCGGGCCGTCCGCCACGTCGGAGTCGATCTCCACCCCGCGGTTCATGGGTCCAGGATGCAGGATCAGAACGTCCCGGGGTGCCGCCTCGAGGCGGGCGCGGGAGACGCCGAAGACCCGGTTGTACTCCCGAAGCGACGGCACGTATCCGCCCTCCATCCGCTCGAGCTGCAGGCGGAGGATGTTCAGGACGTCCGCCCACTCGATGGCCTCCTCGACCCGGCGGAAGACGTGCACCCCCAAATCCTCGATCCCCAACGGGAGGAGCGTGCGCGGCCCGCACACCGCCACCTCGGCGCCGAGTTTCAGGAGCCCGTAGATGTTGGACCGGGCCACCCGCGAGTGCAGGACGTCGCCCACGATGCAGACCTTGAGCCCGTCGATCCGGCCCCGGTGGTCCCGAATGGTGAGCATGTCCAGGAGCCCCTGCGTGGGATGCTCGTGCCGCCCATCCCCGGCGTTGATGACGTTGGAGGGAATGCGCTCCGCCAGGAAGCGGGCAGCCCCCGAGCTCCCGTGCCGCATCACCACCATGTCGATCTTCATGGCCTCCAGGTTCCGGGCGGTGTCCACGAGGGTCTCACCCTTCACCACCGAGGACCCGCTGGAGGAGATGTTCACGGTATCGGCGCTCAACCGCTTCTCGGCGAACTCGAAAGACACCCGGGTCCGGGTCGAGGGCTCGAAGAAGAGATTGACGATGGTCTTTCCCCGCAGGACCGGGACCTTCTTGATAGCCCGTTCACTGATCTCCTTGAAAGGCTCGGCAGTATCCAATATCGACCGGATCTGCTCCCCCGAGAGGGGCTCGAGCCCGATGAGATCCTTGCCCAGGGATGTGGCGCTGGGGCTCACGCGGTCTCCTCGGTATGGGTCACGAGTTCGACGGCCAGCCTTCCGTCCAGGTCGGGCACCCGCACCTCCACCTCCTGGCCTCCCACCCACTCCACGTGGCGGCCCACCACGTCGGCCTGGATCGGAATCTCCCGCCCTTCCCGGTCGGCAAGGACGCACAGGAGCACCCGGGCCGGCCGGCCATAGTCCATCAGCTCGTTCAGCGCTGCCCGCACGGTCCGCCCCGTGTGGAGGACGTCGTCGACCAGAACGACGGTCGTCCCCTGGATCCCGCCGGCCGGGAGCTCCGTCTCGCCCACCACCGGCATGGGCCCGACGGTGGCCAGGTCGTCGCGATAGAGGGTGATGTCCAGCGCCCCGGTGGGAACGTCCTCTCCCTCGGCGGCCAGGATCTCCTGCCGGATGAGCTCCGCCAGGTGGTCGCCCCGGCGGCGGATCCCCATCAGGACCAGGCGGTCGGTGCCTCCGTGCTTCTCCACGATCTCGCGGGCCATACGCGCCAGGGCGCGCTGCACCGCGGTCTCGTCCATGATGGGGGTGACGTGGTCGGTTTCCATGAGCACGGGGTCTGTGCGGGGGCGGTGGGGCCCCTTGCGGGGCGCGGGCGCCCCGAATCTTCGTTGGGGTCTCACGGGGTGTCAACGAGCCCCGACCCGCAGGACCGATACGGCGGCAGGCGCCTTTACATCGCTCCCGTGTCGACCCATTGTGACCCGATTTTTCCACCCGGATCCCGCCAGCCACGCCCCGATGATTCATCGCACTCTAGCCGTGCTCGCCACGCTGCTCCTCCTCGCCGTGTCTCTCCCCGTGGGAGCGCAGGAACTCGAGGAGGTGCCAGATGTGGTGTTGAAGGACGTACCCTTCGGATTCTGGATCCACGGAGCCACCGCCCCGGGGGAGACCCCGTGGGTGGTCACGGACGCTACCGGCGCGCCCTTGGCGTCCGGGACCGTGGCCGGGTACGACAGCGCACAGGTGACCGCCCGCGTGAGCGGCGCGGACCAGCTGCCCCTGAGCGTTCAGGTGGGCGAGCTCACCGAGGCGGTGGACCCGACCCTCACCACCGGTTGGTTCTCCCTCCTGCCCCCCCTGCTGGCCATCGCCCTCGCCCTCCTGTTCCGCGAAGTGATCACGGCGTTGGTGGCGGGGGTGTGGCTCGGTGCCCTGGCGGTGGCCGGCTTCAATCCGGTGGCGGGTCTGTGGCGGATGATGGACCAGTTCATCGTCCCGGCGGTGGCGCATCCGGACCACGCCGCCATCATCGTGTTCTCCCTCATGCTGGGGGGAATGGTGGGGCTGGTGGCGCGCAACGGTGGCACGTCGGGGATCGTGGAGGCCGTGGCGCCCTTCGCCAAGACTCCCCGGAGGGGAAAGCTGGCGACCTGGCTCGCGGGAATGGCCATCTTCTTCGACGACTACGCCAACACGCTCATCGTAGGGAACACCATGCGGCCCATCACGGACCGCCTGAAGGTGTCCCGGGAGAAGCTGGCCTACCTGGTGGACTCAACGGCGGCGCCGGTGGCCGCCCTGGTCCCCGTGAGCACCTGGGTCGGCTACGAGATGACGCTCATCGGTGACGGGTTCGGCATCGCGGCCCAGCAGGCGGCCTCCCCGGAGGCCGCCGCGGCCCTGAGCTCCGTGAGCCCCTTCGCGGTCTTCATCCACACGATTCCGTACCTCTTCTATCCGCTCCTGGCACTGGCGCTGGTCTTCCTGACGTCCTTCATGGATCGGGACTTCGGACCCATGGCGTTGGCGGAGCGCAGGGCGGCCCAGGGACGTGGGCTCTTCCGGGCGGGCGCCCAGCTGGCCACCGAAACCGGTTCGGCGGAGATGGACGCCAAGGCAGGGGTCCCGCACAAGTGGTGGAACGCCGCCCTCCCGGTTCTGACCGTGGTGGTGGTGGTCCTGGGTGGGCTGTACAGCACCGGTCGGGCCGTGGTGGGACCGGAGGGGACCCTGCGGGACATCTTCGCCGAGGCCGACCCCTTCTCCACCCTGCTCTGGGGATCGCTGGCCGGGTGTCTCGTGGCCTTCGTTCTCTCGGTGGGCCAGCGCCTCCTGACCATGAACGAAGCCATCGACGCATGGCTCGCCGGCATGCGCGCCATGATGATCGCCATGATCATCCTGACCCTGGCGTGGTCCCTGGGTGCGGTGACGGAATCTCTTGGAACGGCCCAGTTCCTGGCCCAGGTCCTGGAGGGGAACGTCTCGCTGCAGTTCATTCCCGTCCTGGTGTTCGTCACCGCCGCAGCCATGGCCTTCGCCACGGGGACGTCGTGGGGCACCATGGCCATCCTCATCCCCCTGGTGATCCCGCTGACGGTGAGCCTGGGGGGAGCCGAGAACTTCGACGGCGGGATGCACTACTCCATCCTCCTCGGCGCCATCAGCTCGGTGCTGGCCGGCGCCATCTTCGGCGACCACTGTTCCCCGATCTCGGACACCACCGTCCTGTCCTCCACCGCCTCGGGGTGTGACCACGTGGATCACGTGCGGACGCAGCTCCCGTACGCGCTGGTGGCGGCGGGTCTGGGCATGCTGCTAGGAGACATCGGCACCGCCTACGGCCTGCCCAACTGGTTGGCGTTGGGGCTCGGCGTGGTGGGCCTCTTCCTGGTGCTGCAGCTGTTCGGGAAGTCGGTGCACGACCACGCCCAGGAGGAGGCGGGCGCGGCGGGAGGCTGACCGGGGCCCCTCAGCGTCCGGGCATGCGACCGGGAAAGGTCCGTCGCGCCAGCGCGTCCAGGTAGGACGTCCCCTCCGCCCGGGATCCCTCGGTCGACGCCCAGTCGTAGCTGAACAGGATGAATCCCGCGGTCCCGGCGGCTCGGGCCAGGCCCACCTTGCGCACCGCCCCGTCCAGGTCCGTCTGATAGATTCCCACCCCGGCCCACACCCGCCCGCCCCCCGTTCGATCGGCTCGGCGGGCCGCTTCCATGAGATCCGCGAAGCGCTGGTCGTCTGGGGTGTACGCCATGGGGGCGACGGCGTCCACCAGGCCTCCGTTCAGCCACTCCCCCCAATCCTGGAATCGCCCCCTGAGGGCATCCACCGGATCGGCGAAGACCGCGGCGGTGAGCACCGGATCTCCAGCAGCGCGATCCACCGCCCGGCGGACCGCTTCCACGGTGCCGGTGATCTGGCTCTCTCGGTAGTGGTTCCAGAGGTCGGGGTTCTCCCGGGCCCAGGCCGTCACGTCCCCAGCGCCGACACGGGCGTCCATGGAGCTGGTGCGACCCGGCGGGGCATGGCGCCCTGCGAAGGCCCGAAAGTCCTCCAACGTCCGCCGGGAGTAGTCGAATTCCGGCGATGGGTACCGGATGTAGTCCAGGTGGATTCCGTCCAGCGGATAGCGGATGAGGAGATCCTCCACCACGTCCACCAGCCGCCCTGTGACCTCCGGATGGCCCGGCGAGGCGAACAGACCCTCCACCCGGTCCCGGTTCTCGGTGGCCCAGGCGTGGAGCCGCTCGCGGTAGCGACGATCCCAGGGGCTGAGATCGTACAGCTCCTCCGCCAGGGCCTCCGGCACCGCCAGCCAGTCCGGGTGGAGGTTCACGAGGTGATCCGGGTCGTCCGGCAGGGGGCTCAAGCCCCACACCAGCTGCGCCACGACCCAGGCGTGCACCTGCATCCCCCGCCGGTGCGCCTCCTCCACCACGAGAGCCAGGGGATCGAACGTCTCCGGAGCATCCCGAAGCTGCGGCGCGCGGGGCTCGTACAGGGACCGATAGTAGGCGTCGGCCCGTCCACGCACCTGCACCAGGAGCGTGTTGAACCCCGCGTCGTAGGTCTCGCGCACCATGCGCCGGACCTGCTCAGGGGAGGTGAGCGTGGTGCGCACCACCCAGACCCCCCGGACTTCGTTCTCCGGGGCCACCATCGCCACCGGATCGGGACGCTCCCGCTCGGGAACCGGCCCCACGGACACGGAGACGTCGGGGTCGGGCCCCGGTGAACGCACGCCCTGGACGGCGGTGCACGCCGCGCTGGAAGTGACCACGAGGATGACCGCGAACGCGAACCGGATCTTGTGGAGCGAGTGGTGACTCATGCCTTCTAGCGGCGGGCCCGGAAGAAGGCCCGGAGGATCTCCCCGCAGGGGTGACTCAGGATGTCCGGGGTCACGGTACACCGGTGGTTCAGTCGAGGGTCCTGGAGGAGGTTCCCCAGGCTCCCCACCATGCCGGCCTTCGGGTCGCGGGCGCCGTAGACCACCCGCGGGACCCGCGCCAGGACCAGCGCGCCCGAGCACATGGCACAAGGTTCCAGCGTCACGTACAGGGTCGTCCCCTCCAGCCGAAAGTCGCCCTGTTCCCGCGCCGCGGATCGGATGACCACGGCCTCGGCGTGTGCGGTGGGATCGCTGTCCAGGAAGGTGCGGTTGTGGCCCTCGGCCACCAGGACTCCGTCTCGTACCAGGACGGCTCCCACGGGAACCTCTCCGCGAATCGCCGCGAGACGAGCCTGCTCCAGGGCTCTCGCCATCCAGAGCCGGTCACCGGAGCTCGGGGGGGACGGCTCGAGGGTGGGTCCGAGGCCTTCGCTCAGCACCGCGCTACCCCCGCGCCAGGCTTCGCCCGGACGGGCGATGGATCAATGGGCGGTGAGGCTCGGTGTGACCCCGGGGTAGTCCATGCGGCGGAAGATGCCGCCCACTCGACCCACGATGTCGAGGCTGGCCGGCTCCTCCACCAGCGCGGGCTGACCGCCCCCACGGAGCGACTGCAGGTACACTCCCCGGCCGTTGCGCGTGACCCGATGGAACCCGGCGGCTCCTCCTCCCGGGCGCGCCGCGACTACGGTGCCGTCGGTCACCTGGTCAAGCTCCACGGGCTCGATGAGGACCCAGTCGCCCTCCTGAACACCCAGGGCGGCCAGGTCGTCTCCGCGGGCGCGCACGAGGAACGACCCGCGACCCCCGGCGAGGCGACGGTCCAGGGTCAGGTGGCTCTCGGCATGCGCACCCCGCGCCGCACCGTCGTCGGGGAGCTGAGCGTAACAGGGAACCGAGACGGCGTCGTGAGAGAGGTCCATTCCCAGGATCTTCACACCCCTCGAGCGGGATGGATCGCGCTCCAGGAATCCTTTCTCCGCCAGCGCCTGCAGATGCTCCGAGACCGTCTTGGTGCTCTTGATTCCGAAGCGCTCGCCAATCTCACGGATCGAGGGCTGGTACGTGTTCTCCCTCAGGTAGGAGACCATGTAGTCCAGGATGCGGCGTTCAATGTCGTTCAGCGCTAGGGACATCCCGGGCTCCCAATGTTGATCCTGTAACCGACTCGGGTAGTCGGCCTCCCCGTTGTACGGTGGGGAGGAGAGACCATGAGGTTCGACGCTCAGCGGCCCTCGCCCGACTTCTCGGGGACCGCGCCAGGAACCCCACAGTACCACCGATTTCTTTCGGGTGTCAAGCAGGTTTGCGGGGAAGTCGCGCCAAATGTTCCCCAGCAGCCACAAGCCTTTTCAAGGTCTTCTCCCGCCCCAGCAGCACCAGCACCTCGAAGATGCCCGGACTGCTGCCCCGGCCCGTCACGGCCAACCGTAGTGGGTGGATCAGTTTACCCGCCCCAACCTCCAGCTCATCCGCCAGGGTCCGGAGCCCATTCTCCAGCTCCGTTTCGCGCCACTCCACGCCCTCGAAGAGCCGGGAGAGGGCCCCGAGCCGCTCCGCGACCGCGGCGGGTTCCCGGGACCAGTGCTTGGCCACGGCCTTGTCTTCGAAGTCGGAGATCCGGTCCACCAGGAAGGGCTCGGCCTGCTCGGCGACCTCCACCACCGTGCGCGCGCGCACCTTGAGGAGGTCCACCAGCGCCCCGCCCCACGCCCCGGCCTCGCCCGCCCAACCCTCCGGAGCGGGCGCCTCCGGAAGGGTCAGCCCCCGTGCCTCCAGGTGGGGCTCCAGCAGTCTCAGGAGCTCCGACGAGGAGAGACGCCCGAGGTACTGGGCGTTGAGCCAACCCAGCTTCTCCAGGTCGAAGACCGCGCTCTTCTTCTGCACGCGCTCCATGGAGAAGGCGTCGATGAGGTCCTGACGGGACATGACCTCTCGCTCGTCCCCCGGATTCCATCCCAGCAGGGCCAGGAAGTTCACCATGGCGTCTGGAAGGATCCCCTCCTGCGCGTAATCTCCCACCGCGGTGGCGCCGTGGCGCTTCGAGAGCCGCTTCCCGTCGGACCCCAGGATCATGGGCACGTGACCGAACACCGGGACGGGGAGTCCCAACGCCTCGTACAGCAGGATCTGCTTCGGCGTGTTGGACAGGTGATCGTCGCCCCGTATCACGTGGGTGATCCCGTGCTCGGCGTCGTCGGAGACCACGGCCAGGTTGTAGATGGGGGAGCCATCAGCCCGCAGGATCACCAGGTCGTCGATATCCTGGTTCTGGAACCGCATCTCCCCGTGCACCAGGTCGTCCCACGACGTGGTCCCCTCCGGAACGCGCAAGCGGATGGCGAAGGGCTCGCCGGCCTCCGCCCGGGCCCGGGACTCCTCGATGCCCAGGGCGTCGGCCCGCTCACGCGCCACGACGCTGGGGTGCCCGATCCCCCGCGCCTCGGCCTCGGCCCGCAGCTCCGCCGGGTCCGAGAAGTCCCGGTACGCCTTCCCTTCCTCCAGCAGCCGCAAGGCCTGAAGGCGGTGGCGCTCCACCCCGTCGCTCTGGAAGAACGGGCCCTCGTCCCAGTCCAGACCCAGCCAGCTCATTCCCTCCAGGATGGCGCGGGTGTGCGCCTCCGAGGAACGCTCCCGGTCGGTGTCCTCGATCCGAAGCACCAGGACCCCGCCCCGCTGGCGCGCCAACAGCCAGTTGAAGAGGGCGGTTCGGGCCCCGCCGACGTGGAGGTACCCCGTGGGAGAGGGAGGAAACCGCACGCGGATGGACATGGTCTCCTACTCTCCGTCGAGGCGCCGGCCGAGAAGGGCCCGCACCAGAGCCGGATCGGCCTTGCCGCCCGAGCGCCGCATGACCTGACCCATGAACAGACCGAACAGGTTCCGGTTGCCGGCCCGGTAGTCCTCCACCTTCCCGGCGAACTCCTGCAGGACCGCGTCCACCACCGGCTCCAGCGTCTCGGGATCGTCCACCTTCTGGAGGCCCCGGGCCTGGATGATGGCGTCCGGATCTCCCTCGCCGCCGGCCATGGCCTCCAGGACGGTCCGTGCGCTCCTGCGATTCAGCGTGCCGTCGGCCAGGCGATCCAACAGCCGCCCCAGCGCCGGCCCGTCGAAGGCCAGGCCATCCTGGCCATCCTTCACGAAGCGCACCACCTCGTTCACCACCCACGACGTGACCTCCTGGACGTCTCCGTGCGCGGCTACCGCCTCCTCGAAGAGATCCGAGACAACCCGGGACCCCGTCAGGACGTCGGCGTCCAGCTCGGGAACGCCCCACGCGTCCTGGTAGCGGCCGAAGCGCTCCAGCAGCACCGGGTCCGCGGCCCGGATCTCATCGCGCGCCTCGGAGACCTTGGGAGCGACGGCGGGTTGGTGGGCCATCCGGGGCTTCTCGCCAGTGGCAGGACCCTTCGCCGCCGCGGGCGCCGCACGCTTGGACCAGGTGTCCTTCAGCATCACTACGCGGTTGAAGACCGGCTCGCCCGGGGTGAACTCCACGTCCCTGGCGAAGTAGCCGAGACGCTCCAGCTGCACCCTTGCGTCCCAGGGGGCGTCCTCCGGAGCGCTGAGCTCCGGGACCTGGCCATGGCCCTGCACCAGCGACGGCTCCACCCATCCCCGCACCACCTCGAGCGACTCGGGATTGAGGTTCTCCGTGAAGTCGCCGCCTTCGGGAACGTCGTCGGGATCCGGGACCCGAAAGAGGCGGTCGTACAGGCGGAAGGACGCTGGGACCGCATCCGCCGCGGACAGCCAGTGGATGGTGCCACCGATCTTCCGGTCCTCCGGATTTCGGCCCAGCGTGTCCGGATCGTGACTGCACCGAAGCTCCTTGACCTCACCCGTGCCGGGATCCGTCACCACCTCGTCGCAACGGATCACGTATCCGTGCCGGAGCCGGACCTCCGCACCCGGGGACAGGCGCTTCCACCCCCTGGGGGGCGTCGGGGCGAAGTCGTCGGCCTCGATCCAGATCTCCCGGCCCATGGTCAGGGTACGCGTGGGCGAATCCTCCCGGTCCGGGAAGAACGGGGCGTCCAGCGACTCCTCCCGCTCCGAGGGCCAGTCGGTGAGCACCACCCTCAAGGGCCTCAGGACCCCCATCGTCCGCGGAGCCACCGGGTTCAGGGTCTCGCGGATGGCGTAGTCCAGCTTCCCCAGGTCCACGGTGGAGTTGGTCTTGGCCACGCCCACCATGTCACACAGGAGTCGGATGGCCGCCGGGGGCACTCCCCGGCGTCGCAGACCCGCGAGGGTGGGCAGGCGGGGGTCGTCCCACCCGTCCACGTGCCCCTCCTTCACCAGCCGGATGAGCTTACGCTTGGACAGCACCCAGAAGTCGAGATTCAACCGGGCGAACTCGTACTGGTGGGTCCGGGGCTCCTGGAAACCGGCCTCATCCAGGAGCCAGTCGTAGATCTCCCGGTTGTTGTCGAACTCCAGGGTGCACAGCGAGTGGCTGACCCCCTCGAATGCGTCCTCGAGGCAGTGCGCGAAGTCGTAGAGGGGGTAGATGCACCAGTCGTCCCCCGTCCGGTAGTGGTGCGCGTGCCGGATCCGGTAGAGCACCGGGTCCCGCATGATCATGTTGGGCGAGGCCAGATCGATCTTCGCTCGGAGCACGTGGGCCCCGTCCGGGAACTCCCCGGCCCGCATGCGGCGAAGCAGGTCCAGATTCTCCTCCACGGACCGATCCCGGTACGGCGTGGGGCGGCCTGGCGTGGTCACGGTCCCCCGCGCCTCGCGGATCTCCTCCTCGCTGGCGGAGTCGACGTATGCCTTTCCGGCGCGGACCAGCCCTTCGGCCACCTCGTACATACGCTCGAAGTAGTCCGACGCGAAGTAGAGGTGCTCGCCCCAGTCGTATCCCAGCCAGCGGATGTCCCGCTGAATGGCGTTGGTGTATTCCTCGTCCTCGGTGAGGGGGTTCGTGTCGTCGAACCGGAGGTGGCACCGCCCGCCAAACTCTCGCGCCAGCCCGAAGTTGAGGCAGATGGACTTGGCGTGCCCGATGTGCAGGTAGCCGTTGGGCTCCGGGGGAAACCGGGTCACGATCTCGTCGTACCGGCCCTCGGCCTCGTGCCGGTCGATGATCTGCCGGATGAAATCCCGTCCCGCCGTAGACTGGCGACGGTTGCGCTCTTCCATGGGATATGCCTCGGAACTGTGAACGGCGCTCGAATCGTCAAAGCTATTGAAAAACCTGGGGAAAACGAGGGTGCGGCAAGGCCTTTCCGGTACTCTGCAAATCGTATCCGTTGACGCGCCCCCCTCGTCTGGGGCGAAGGTGGAAGCAGGACACTGCGCGACCACCTCCCATCGAGCGGAGCACGATGCATCGTTTCCTGACGTGTGCAGCGGCCGTACTGGCCGTGGCCGCGGGCGCCTGCGACACCCCCATCACCTCCCCCGAGATCCTGGACCCGCAGGCGGGCACGCCCCTCCCGGGCCCCGTGGGTGAGGCCTTCACCCCCGGCGGTGCGACACTTCTCACGGGCTCCGCGTCCGATGCGTGGCCCGAATTGGAGGGCGACTACCTGGCGTGGTATCGCGCCGCCCCCGCCGAGGAAGAGGGGCTCTGGCTCATGGACCTCCGCACCGGCGGTGCGTCCAGGATCTGGGCCGGCACGGTGGGGCCCGAGATGGACCTGGTGGACGGCCGCGTCTACTGGGGCAGCGCGGATGCCCTGCTGGTGCACGACATCGCCTCGGGCGTCACGCAGCCGCTGGCCAGCGGGTATCGGCATTACCGGCACGTGTCCGTGGGGCCCCGGTACATCGTGGGATCGGCCTGGCAGAGCTCGTTCCGTCCCTTCGTGTTCGATCGCGCCGACGGAACCGAGGTGCTGATCCCCACGTCGGCGTCGGTCCCGGCGACCCGGGGGTGGGGGGACTGGATCCTCTACTCGTACGCCCTGACCAACACGGTGGCCCAGCTGTACCTCTATCACATCCCCACGGCTTCGGAGACCCCCATCACGGACCAGGACCAGCTCCTGACCGCGGCCAACGCCGATCTGTCCGGTGGCCGGGCCGTCTACTTCGGGCGTCGCTTCTGCCCGGGGTCCCTTGAGCTGTACGAGATGGAGGCCAAGACCGCGGCGCCCCTTCCCCTGGGCACGAACTGTCCCCAGGTGGTCCTCCTGGACGGGGACGTCCTGGTGTATCGACATAACGCCAGTGGCGGCGTGATCTACCTCGGATTCATGGACCTGACCGACGGGGAGACGCTGGAAGTGCCCGTCCAGAACCCCGGGAACTGGCGCATCGACGCCGACCTGGACGGCACCCGCGTGGTCCACACCTCGGCGGAGGGACTGACCCTGTTCGACCTCCGCTTCGAGACTCGGCAGCCTCCAGTCGCGGATGCCGGGGGACCGTACGAAGTCGTGGAGGGCGGAGACCTGACCCTGGACGGAAGCGGATCCTATTCGCCCACCGGCGCTACCCTCTCCTATCTCTGGACCCTGCCGGACGGCACCGCCCTGGACGGGGTTCGTCCCACGTGGAGCTGGGAGGACGACGGCGTCCTTCAGGTCTCACTCACCGTCTCGGACGAGGGGGGCCTCAGCAACGAGGACCCGGCCTCGGTGACGGTCCTGAACGCGCCTCCCACCGTGGCTCTCGGGCCTGCCGGGGTCCAGACCCGCTCGACCCCCACCCTGAGCGGGGTGGAGGGAGAGGCGGTGACGCTGGTGGCGCACTTCAGCGACCCGGGTCTACGGGACGCGCCGTGGAAGTGGTCCGTCTCCTGGGACGGCGGAGTCCTGGCCTCCGGTACCCTGGACGAGCAGGGCGCCCTGCCCCCCGTGACCTGGACACCCGACACGCCGGGGTCCTTCACCGTCGTGGTTCGGGTCGAGGACAAGGACGGCGGCACGACGGAGCTGGAGATCCCGCTCATGGTGGAGAAGGCTCCACTCCCGCCGCTGACCGTCCACGCGGGATCCGGAGCGCGGCACACGGTGCCTGCCCTGGAGAGCCGGGGGGTCTTCCCCGTGGTGGCCTTCGGGATGCCGGAAGCGACGGCGGCAGACTTCGATGTCGCCACCTTCAGGCTGGGCCCTGGGGCGGCGGCTCCGCTCATGGGCCAGGGCCACGCCCCCCGCGTCGAGGACCGCGACGGGGACGGCCTTGAGGACCTGGTCCTGCACTTCCGGGTCACGGACGTGGGTCTCGAGCCGGGAGACCATGAAGTCTGCCTCACCGGAGCCACCCTGGCCGGGGATGGGCTGCAGGGATGCAGCCCGATCCGGATCGCAGGACGGGTGGGGCGGTAGCCTAGTCTCCGCCCGCCGGCAGGGACGCCGGCGCCTCCGGGCCGCCGCCCCGCGTCACCGACGGGGCGGCGGCCGCTCTGCGCTCGGCCCCCCGCTCGAAGAGGTAGTAGACCGACGGGGTGGTGGTGAGCACGAAGATCGTGGAGCTCAACAACCCGCCGATGAGCGTGTAGGCCAGCGCGTTCCAGATGTTGGAGTCCTGGCTCTCCGCGAAGAGGACCAGCGGAAGCAGTCCGAACACCGTGGTGCTGGTGGTCATGAGGATGGGCCGCACGCGTTCCAGGGTGCCCTGGAGAATGGCATCGCGCAGCGAGAGCCCGCCCCGCTCGCGCCGGACCCGGTTGATGTGGTCCACCAACAGGATGGCGTTGTTCACCACGATGCCCCCCATCATGATCACCCCGATGTACGCCTCCCGGGTGAAGGTAGCCCGGGCGTAGAAGAAGATCATGAAGACCCCGATGAGGGCCATGGGGACCGTGAGGAGCACCGCCAGGGGCTGCCGCAGCGACTCGAAAAGGGCCGCCGTCACCATGTAGACCAGCAGTAGGGAGACCACCAGCACCAGGGCCACCTGCTGCTGCTGTTCGCTGCTCCAGCGCCAGCCCTCGTCCTCCCGGATGGTGTACCCCGGGGGCAGCTCGGTCCGCTCGATGATGGCGTCCCGATAGACGTCCCCCAGCCGAGCCGGTCCCCGGAACTCGTACGCCACCCGCCGCTCGTACTGCTGATTCTCCCGCCGGATGGAGGCCAGGACCTCGCGGGGCGTCACCGTGACCACATCGCCCAGGCGGATGCCCTGGCCGTCGGCGGCCCGCACCAGGGTCTCACGAAGGGCCAGGACATCCATGTCCTCCACGTCCCGCACCTTCACCTCATACCCGACTTCCTCGCCGCCGAGCTTCAGGTAGCTGACCCGGGCCTCGCCGGCCACGGCGGCCTGCATCTGGTTCACCAGGTCCTCCACGGCGAGCCCGTACCGCGCCAGCGCGACGCGGTCGATCTCCACCATGTACTCCACCGCCTTGTCCCGTGTGAATCCGCCGGACGCGTTGGTGTCCACCTCGGTAACCCGCGAGATGCGGGAGAGACGCGAGCCCAGGTCCTCGGCGATCTGCCGGACCCGCTCGAAGTTGTACCCCAGGACCACGATGCTGTACGTGGGCGGGCTGGAGCCGCCGCCGTAGAAGGAGGGTCCGTAGCCGTAGACCCGCACCTCCGCCCCGGTGAAGGTGTGGGAGTAGGCCAGCATCTGCTCCTTGATGGCCGGTGGGATCCCGGTGTTCTCGAGGGAGTCGGGGAAGGTCACCTCCATGTACCCGTACGTGTCGCGCACCTGCGCCGTGTACTGCTCCACCTGGGGAATGCGGGAGAGCTTGTCCTCGAAGAACGAGACCAGCTGGTCGGTCCGCTCCAGGTTCGATCCCCTGGGCAGGCGGACCAGGATCTGGATGTAGGTACGCCCGCTCCCGCCTCCGCCCCAGATGACTCCCCGGTTCACGTACTTGTCGAAGAGGTAGTACGATCCGCCGAACGCCATGGAGGTGACCACGATGGCCACCCACGGCCACTGGAGGGTGAGCCCCACGACCCAGCGGTAGAAGCGGACGTAGAAGGGATCCCAGCCACGGCCGGGCGCCGCCGTCCGGGATTCGGCCTCCACGCCGGGCTCCCAGTCCGACCGGCCGGCCATGATGCCCGCCCCGGGTGTTCGGCCCCGGGCCAGCCACCGCGCGGAAAGCGACGGGATGAATGTGAAGGCCACGAAGAGCGAGGCGAGAAGGGTGAGTCCCACCACGATGGCCAGGGGCACGTAGAAGACCCGGAGCTCGCCCTGCAGGTACACGAAGGGGACGAAGACGATGAGCGTGGTGGCGGTGGAGGCCAGGATGGGCAGCACCACCTCCCGGGCCCCGCGCTCCGCTGCTAGTGGGGCGGGCTCGCCCCCCTGCCAGCGCCGGTAGACGTTCTCCAGAACCACGATGGAGTTGTCCACGATGAGGCCAAACCCCAGCGCCAATCCCATGAGAGTCAGGAGATTCAGCGTCAGGCCGCCGAAGTAGATCAGGTTCAGCGAGATCAGGACGCTGAAGGCGATGGTGGTGAAGATCAGCCCCGCCGACCGGAACGAGCGCAGGAAGATGAGGAGCACCACGAAGATCACCACGGCCGCCGCCAGAGCCCGCGTGCGAAGGTCCGTGAGCTGGCGCTCGATCTCCTCGCTCTCGTCGTCCTCCAGGATGAAACGGGACCCGTAGGGGCTGAGCCGCTCCAGCTCCACCATGCGGGCCTTCACCGCCTCCGCCACCCGCACCGTGTTGGCTCCCACCTCCTTCACCAGGCGCATGGTCACGGCCGGACGGCCGTTCACGCGCTCGTACAGCCTGGGGTCCTCGTAGGTGTCCGTCACCGAGGCCACGTCCCCCACCCGGACCAGGGTGCCGTTCACGGTGGTGAGGACGGCGTCCAGGACGTCCTGCGCCGACTCGGGGCGGTTCATTATGGTGACGGTGCGCTCCTCGTCGTCCTCCCGAAGCACCCCCGCTTCCTGCACCAGGTCCAGTTCGCTCAGGGCCTGCCAGACAGCGAAGGCGGTCAGCCCCAGAGCCTGGACCTGCCCCTCGTCAACCCGCACTTCCAGGCGCCGCTCGCGGCCCCCGAAGGCCTGTACGAGGGCGACGCCGTCGACCTGGGAGAGCTCGGGAATCACCACATCCTCGAGGTGCCGGTGGAGGGCCTCCAGGGTGTAGGGACCGGTGAAGCGGTACAGGAGGAAGGGGCGGTTCTGGTCGCGGAAGGCGTCGGGGATGTACGGAGACACCTGGACGTTCCGCACCCCCGGTGGAAGATCTTCCTCCAGGGCGGACAGCCGCTCCGAGAGCTCCAGCCGGGCGAAGTCCATGTCCGTGTCGCGGTTGAACTCCACCGTGATGGAGGCCGTACCCAGGCCGTTATCCTCCCGGGACTCGGAGGTGATCTTCTCCACCCCCGCCACCTGCTGGATCGTGGACTCCAGGGGGGAGGTGAGGAACGCTTCCAGCGTCTCCGGAGAGGCTCCCCTCCAGGACCCGTTCACCGTGAGCCGTGGGAGCTGCGTGTCCGGAAGAAGCTCGATGGGGATGTTGCGCCAGGCGGCCACTCCCAGCAGGGCCACGGCGGTGTAGGCCATGGCCACCGCCACGGGACGTCGGATGCTGAGCCGGATCACCTCAATCCGCTCCCGACGGCTGCGGCGCCGTCCCCTGCCCCGGGTCCGCGGCGGCACGTCCCCCACCGAAGAGGCGCTCCCGGAACTCCTCCGCGGAAGCGTACACCACGGGTACCACGACCAGGGTGAGCACGGTGGCCACGGTCAGACCGCCGATGACCGCGATGGCCAGGGGAGCGCGAAGGTCGGCGCCGCGGCCGATGCCCAGCGCCATGGGCGACAGACCCAGCACCGTCGTGACGGTGGTCATGACGATGGGGCGGAGCCGGACCCGCCCGGCCTCCAGGATGGCGTCCCGCAGCGCCATTCCGTCGCGCCGCGCCTGATTGATGAAATCCACCTTCACGATGGCGTCGTTCACCACGATTCCCACCAGGATCACCACCCCGATGAGGGACATGGTGTTGAGCCCCTCTCCAGCCCCCAGAAGGGCGAGGACGGCCCCCACAAGGGCCAGGGGCACGGCCATGAGAATGGTGAACGGGTGTAGGAACGACTCGAACTGCGCCGCCAGGATCATGTAGACCAGGATCAGCGCCAGGCCGAACGCGAAGGCCAGGTCCCGGAAGGACCGGCGCATCTCCTCGTTCTCTCCCCCGACCTCCATGCGGATCTCCCGGGAAGCGGGGTAGTCCGCCAGGGTGGTCTCGATTCCCGCGATGGCCGCGTCCAGTCCGCCCGCGGCCACGTCGGCGTAGACCGGGACCACGCGCCCCTGCTCCTCGCGGCGCACCTCGGCGGGACCCACCGCTTCCTCGATGGTCACCAGTTCCCGAATGGGAACGCCCTGCACCCGGAGGGACTCCAGCGTCTCGCGGGAATATCGCTGGTCCCGGGGGAAGCTCACGACGATACCGATCTTCCGGTCGAACTCCACGAACTCCGTGGCCCGGTCGCCCCGCAGGGCGCGGTCCACCGTCTCCGCTACCCGGCGAGGATCGATCCCATAGCGGGCCGCGGCGGCGCGATCGATCTCCACCTGCACCTGCGGCGTTCCCTCCTGGGTCCCGACCCGGACGTTGGTGAGGTAGTCCAGCCCGGCGAGACGGCCCTCCACCTCCTCCGCACGCGCCACCAGAACGTCCAGGTTCTCCCCCCGGATCCGCACCGCCACGTCCGCCTCCGCGCCGCCCAACAGCGTCCCCAGCGCCGTGGCCTGCCCCCGCTCGAGGCTGAGGGCTCCCGCCGGGAACCGGCCAGCCAGCGGCGCGAGGCGGCTCAGGACCTGTTCACTGTGCACGGTCCCCCGGTACTCCGACTCCTCCGGGTACTCGTCCCGGAGGCGGACGTCGAAGACAGCCGTGTTCAGGCCTGTCTCCTCGTCCCCTTCCGCGTACGCACGGACGTCTCGTCCGACCCTCCCGAAGACCGCCTCTACCCCGGGCTCGGACAGGAGGGCCTCCTCGATCACCAGGGCCGCGTCCTCGGTGGCCTGCAGCCCGGTGCCCTCCGGAAGGGTGAGGCGGACCTGGAAGGCTCCCTGGTCCACCTGCGGAAGCAGGTCTCGGGGGAGGAAGGAGCCCAGGAGCAGAGTTCCCGCCAGGGCCCCTGCCGCGAGACCCAGCACCTGGGTCTTGTGGTCCAGCGACCAATCCAGCGCCGCGTGGTAGCGGGCCGCGAAGGCGTCGAATCCCCGGTCGAAGGCGTCCAGGAGGGGGGTGAAGACACGGCTCGCTCCCGCGGAGATGGACTCCCACCAGAACACCGCGAGCGCCTTCCCGAGGCGAAGGAGGAACCGCACGAGGCGGAAGGGCCCCAGAACGATCCACTCCAGGGCCCACCGCGCCCATCCCCAGAACCCCGACGGTCGGGCGCGCGGCGCCACCGGCGCCGGGGCGGTGTCCCGACGGCCCCCGAAGCGGCCGGCCATGGCCGGTAGGAGGGTGAGGGCCACCAGGAGCGAGGCCAGGAGTGAGAACGCCACGGCCAGAGAAAGGTCCCCAAAGAGCTCCCCCGCCACTCCTTCCACGTAGATGATGGGTCCGAAGACCGAGATGGTGGTGAGCGTCGAGGCGGTGATGGCGCCCTGCACCTCTTCGGCGCCGCGCGCCGCGGCCAACATCCCGCCCACCCCTTCCTCCCGATGCCGGAAGATGTTCTCCAGAACGACGATGGAGTTGTCCACCAGCATTCCCACGCCCAGCGCCAGTCCCCCCAGGCTCATGATGTTCAGCGAGACGTCGAACGCCTCCATGAGCGCGAAGGTGCCCACCACCGAGATGGGGATGGCGGCCGCAATGGCGAAGGGGTACCGGGAATCCCTCAGGAAGAGGAAGAGGACCAGGAAGGCGAGGATCCCTCCCAGCACCAGCGCGGAGACCACGTTGCTGATGGCCTCGGAGATGAACACCGCCTGGGAGGTGGCCACCTCCACCGAGACGTCCGGGTACTCGCCCCGGAGCTGCACCAGAACGTCCTCCACGGACTCCGCCACCGACACGGTGTTCGCCCCGGACTCCTTGAACACCAGGATCCCCACGGCCTCCGCGCCGTTGTAGAGGGCCACCGTCTCCCGTTCCGCATAGCCATCCACCACCGTGGCGATGTCCCGGAGGCGAATGAGCCGGAGCCCCGACTGGTCCTGCGTGCCGGAGACGCCTCCGGAGTCCCCGGCCCCCGCCGCACCTCCGCCGCCGGCACCACCCCCACCCTGCCGGGCCACCACCACGTCACCGATCTCGGCCACGGACTGGAACTCACCCATGGTGCGGAGGGGGTAGCGATAGCGTCCCTGGCGGATGGTCCCGCCCGGCGCGCTCACGTTGGCGCGGTCCAGCGCTGAGGAGACCTGTTCCAGGTCGAGCCCGTAGGCGTCCAGCAGTCCGGGATCCACCTCCACCTGGATCTCCCGGTCCAGGCCTCCCGTCACCGCGGCCTGGGCGACCCCATCCAGCTGCTCCAGGCGCCGGCGGAAGACCGTCTCCGCCAGCTCCTTGGTATTCCAGAGATTCCCGCCGCCGGCCACCGAGACGGCCATGATGGGCTCGGACTCGGGATCTACTCGGAGGATCCGGGGTCGCGTGGCGGTCTCCGGGAGCGCTTCCCGGAGGTTGTCCATGCGCTCCCGGACATTGAGCATGGCGAAGTCCATGTCGGTTCCCCACTGGAACCGCACCGTCACCAGGCTCACCCCCTCCCGCGACACGGAGGTGACCCGTTCCACGCCGGGCACGGCGGCGGCCTCCGCTTCCACCCGCTCGGTGACGAGTCGCTCGATCTCCGCCGGGGCCACGTCGGGGTACCCGGTGTAGACCACCAGCCTCGGATAGCTCACGTCCGGGAGGAGGTCGATGGGGAGACGCACATAGGAGATGGCGCCCAGGAGGATGATGGCCAGGAAGAGCATGGCCACCGCCACCGGCCGCCGGGTGGCGGTCCCGGGAATGGACATCAGCCGCGCCCCGTGACGGTCGGTCCGAGGCGCTGCCCCACGGCCTCTTCCAGGGCCAGCAGGGCGTCCACGAACCCGTAGCGGGCCTGAATCACCTGCCGCCGGGCGTCGGCCTCGAGGGTCACGGCCTCCTGGAGCTGCTCGAAGGTGCGGGTGCCCAGGCGGTACTCCTCTCGGGCCAACCGGACCGTCTCACCCGCGATCTCCAGCGAGCGGGTGGCCAGGGCCAGCAGCTGGTGCTGGTTGTCCAGGTTGATGAGCTGCGTCCGCACCTCCTGCTCCACCGCCAGCCGCCGCTCCTGCAGGTTGAACTCCTGGTTGTCCAGCTCGACCTGCGCCCGGGTCACCGACGCCCGGGTCTGCAGGAAGTTGTTGAACGCCGGGACGCTGAGGAACGCGCTGAACGAGGACCGCCAGTCCGCCTCCTCGGGAGTCAGGTCCATCAGGGCGTCGGCCTCGCGCGTCTGGGCGAAGCGCCCGTAGTCGAAGCTCAGGTTCAGGGTGGGCCACCAGTCCTGGCGGGCCTCGCTGACCCCGAGCCGGGCCCCGGAGACCCCCGACGCCGCCTGTCGCAGGGTCGGGTTGGCGGTGAGCGCCATCTCCACCAGCGCCTCGGCGTCCAGCCCCGAGGGATCGAAGACGGGAGCCTCCTCGGCCACCGGCTGGAAGGGCTCCAGTTCCGGGTCGCCGAGCTGGGTCCGGAGCGCCAGGACCGCCTGCTCGTAGCTGCGGCGCTGCTGCTGGATGTTCTGGTCCTGCTGCGCCACCTGCAGCTCAGCCGTGAGGACGTCCACCCGGCTCCGTTGTGCGATGTCGAAGAGCCGGCGGGCGGATTCCAGGTCCACCTCCCGGGAGACCCGGATGGCCTCTTCCACGTCCAGCAGCTCCCGCTGTTCCAGGGCAACGAAGAAGCGCCGGCGGACCTCCGCACCCAACGTCCACCCGGTGGCCTCGAGCTGCAGGACCCGTTCGGCGTTGGTGAGGGACTGGCGCTTCGGTGCGTTCAGGAGGCTCGTTCCCTGAATGCTCCAGGTCAGGCTGAGCCCCTGGCTCGTGCTCGAGGAGTACACCCACTCGGCCTGGGGATCCTCGATGGGATTACCGAAGAAGTCGGTGGCCCGACGGGTGAGGTTCCCGTTGTAGCCGGTTCGGAGCAGGTTGACGTTCAGGTTCGGGAGCACCTGGTTCGCCCAGGTGGCCCGGGTCTCCGCCGGGTTCAGGTCCAGGGCCCCCTCCGCCTGCCGGTATCCGGGGTTCGCCCGTCGGGCGATGTCCAGTGCCTCGGCCAGCGTCAGGTCGCGGACCGGCCCGGCCTGGCCCGCCGCGGCGCCCGGAAGGATCAGGCAGGCCAGCGCGAGCGCCACCGCGGTTCGCCTCATCGGCCCGGCCTCCCGCCCTCCACCGCTGGGTTCTCCACCAGGCGGACCGGCGTGTCATGGGCCAGATAGTGGTGCCCGTCCACAAGGACGATCTCCCCGGGCTCCACGATCCCCTCGTCACTGGGGACGATCTCGATGAGGCGCTCGGACTCCTTGCCGGTGGTGACGTAGCGCCACTTGGCCAGGCCCCGCTCACCCTCCTGCTCGTACACGAAGAGCATGGTGCGCCGCCGTCCCTCCCCCCGTTCCAGGATGGCGGACCTGGGGACCAGGATGCGGTCCGGGAACGACTCGGCGTCCAGCTGGACATCGGCGTACATGCCCGGCTTGATGCGTCCGTCGGCGTTGGAGAGGTGCACCGTCACCCGGCCCGTGCGCTCCTGGGGGTCCACCACGGGGTTGATGCTCTCAATGCGGCCCTCGAAGGTCTCCCCCGGGAACGCGGAGAACGTCACCCGGGCGCGGCGACCTTCCTGCAGGTAGCCCAGCTCCCGCTCCAGCACCTGCACCTCCACCTTGATGGGGTCCAGCTGGACGACGGTCATGAGCTCCGCGCCCGGAGTGACCCAGGCCCCCTGGACCGCCTGAAGATCCGCCACCCGCCCGGGGAACGGCGCCCGCACCGTGGCCCGCTCCATCTGAAGCTCGGCCTGTCGCAGCCGGACCTCCGCCGCGTTCAATCCCGAGGAGGAACGGGCCACCTCCTCCCGGCGCCTGCGGACCTCGGGGTCGGTGAGCTCGTCGTCGAACAGGGTGCGGGCCTGGAACTGGGCCTGAGCGTCGGCGAGCGCCGCCCGGGCCTCTGCCAGCGCCAGAGCCAGCTCCAGCGTATCGATCTGGAGGATGGGAGCCCCTCCGGGCACGCGTTCGTTCTCCCGCACCGGGATGGCCTGGACCACACCTTCGACCTGCGCCGTCACCGCCGTCCGGCGGAACGCCTCGGCCTGGCCGTTGGCGTTCACCGTGATCCACAGAGTGTCCCGGACCGCGGCCACCCCCGTTACAGGCTGCGGGACGTCGGCGCTGAACTCGCTGCTGGCCGACGCCACCTCCACCGGGCTCGACTCGTCCCCTCCCTGCCCTGCGCCGGCTTCCGGCTCGGGGCGGAGCCGCCACCAGATGCCGGCACCCGCGACGCCGAGGACCATCATCACCGTCACCACCGTGAGGGCGCGCTTGGAAAAGCTCATCGGTCTCCCATGTTCTGTATGGGCCTCGGCACTGCGCCGAAGTCCGGTGGTAAGATGGGGCGGCCCCGCAAACCGTTGCCCCATTTCCGTCCCTCACCCTATACGATCCCGCCTCCATGTCCATTCCCCCGTGGGACCGGCCGCTCGACCCCGGTTCGGCCGGGCACTCCGGACCGTTCCGCAGACCCCACGCATTCCTGCGCTGGAGCGTTACCGCGGTGCTTCTTTCCGCGCTGGCGGGATGCGACCCGAATCTGGGGGTGGACCCGGCGTGGGCCACCGCCCCGCTGCCGCGTTCCGGGGTGGACCTGGATCCCGCTATGGCCGACGTGGGAGCCGAGCTCTTTCGGCGCAACTGCGTCGCCTGCCACTCGGTGGGCGGGGGCAGCGTGGTGGGCCCGGACCTCAGCGGCGTCACGCTCCGCCGAGAGCCCGAGTGGATCCGAGGAATGGTCGCCCGACCGGATTCCATGCTCCGTGTGGACTCCATCGCACGGGCGCTGCTGGAGACCTACCAGGTTCCCATGTTGAACCGGCGCCTGGACGCGGCCCGAGTGCGGGCCATCCTGGAGTTCCTCTGGCGAGCGGACCACGGCCCCGCCTACCCTGTCGCCCCATGACACACGCCAGACCCCTTCCCCAGCGCCGCCGGCCCGCCGCACTCGTTCTGGCCGCCGCGGCCGCCTCCGTGGCGGCGTGCGAGCCGGAGCCTTCGCCGGTGATCCAGCTCCTCCCGATCCCGGCCGAGGTGCGGCCCCAGCCGGCAGACACCTTCCTGATCTCGGCAGAGACCCCCGTGGTGGTGGACTCGGCGGATGCGGAGGCGGAGCGCATCGCCGGATTCCTGGTGGACTGGGTGGCCAACCGCCTGGAGGAGCGGCCCGCCATCCTCCGCGACGAGCCCCCCCAGGGGCCCCACCTCCGGCTGACTCGAGACCCCGCTTTGGACTCGTTGGGAGAGGAGGGGTACACCCTGACGGTGGACCGGGACTCGGTAGTGATCCGGTCGGCCGCCGCCGCCGGCCTTTACTACGGCGTCCAGACGCTCCGGCAGCTCCTCCCGCCGGCGGTGGAGTACACGGCCGCCTTCCCCGTGCCCCTGACGGTCCCCGGTATCCGCGTCGCGGACACCCCGCGCTACCCCTGGCGGGGGGCCATGCTGGACGTGGCGCGCCACTTCTTCGCCCCTGGGGAGGTGAAGCGGTTCATCGACCTCATGGCCCTCCACAAGCTGAACCGCCTCCACCTGCACCTGTCCGACGACCAGGGGTGGCGCATCGAGGTCCCGGGGTGGCCGAACCTGACCACCATCGGAGGAAGCACGGAGGTGGGGGGAGGCCCAGGAGGTCACTACACCGCGGAGGAGTATGCCGATCTGATCCGGTACGCGGCCGAGCGCTACGTCACCGTGGTCCCGGAAATCGACATGCCCGGCCACATCAACGCCGCGCTGGCCTCGTATCCCGGGCTCAATTGCGACGGGCGGGCTCCCGAGCTGTACACCGGCACCGAGGTGGGATTCAGTGCGCTGTGCACCGAGAAGGAGATCACCTGGACCTTCCTCCAGGACGTGATCCGCGAGGTCTCCGCGGCCAACCCCGGGCCGTGGTTCCACGTGGGCGGAGACGAGGTGCCGAGCCTACCCGAGGACGTCTACGCGGAGTTCATGCGGCGGGTGGCGGGTCTGGTCCGGGAGAACGGCAAGACCATGGTGGCCTGGGACGAGGTCGCCGCCAATCTCCCGGGGAGCGGGACCGTGGTGCAGCTCTGGAGACCCGCGCCCTGGCACGCACCCGGTGAGACCCCCCAGGACACGGCCCGCCGGAGGATCGCCTCGGAACAGCGCTCCGAGGTCGTGGGAGCCCAGGAGGCGGGCGCCCGGTTCATCCTCTCGCCGGCCTCCAGGTTCTATCTCGACATGAAGGCGACGCCGGAGCAGGTGCTCGGATTGCAGTGGGCCGGGATCCCGGACCTGCGGGACACCTACGACTGGGACCCCGACACGCACATGGCGGTGCTGCGACCCGAGTCGATCCTGGGGGTAGAGGGGCCCCTCTGGACGGAGACGGCGGGGACGCTGGAGGATCTGGAGTACCTGGCCTTTCCCCGCCTGGCCGCCATCGCCGAGTTCGGATGGAGCCCCCGAGAACGACGGGACTGGCGGCATTTCCGCATGCGCGTCGGCGCCCAATCCGCTCGGTGGATCGCCCTGGGCGTCAACTTCCGGCGGTCCCCGCTGGTGCCCTGGGAGTCCGGCCCTCCCGACCCCTGAGAAAGGCCGCGGCGCGCGCCGTGTCCCCCTGACGCCCGGCGCCGGCCGCATCCGGAACTTCCAGGCCCGGCTCCGTGCCGGGTCAGGCGGGCGCGCCCTCCGTCGTCCCGTACCGGGTGGCCACGTAGTCGTCCAGGATCGCCTTGAACTCGTCCACCAGGCCGTCGCCCTTCAACGTGGTGTAGTGCTCGCCATCCACGTACACCGGGGCCTTGGGCTCCTCGAAGGTTCCCGGGAGGGAGATTCCCAGGTTGGCGTGCTTGGACTCCCCGGGGCCGTTCACGACGCATCCCATGACGGCCACGTCCAGCTCCTCGACCCCCGGGTAGGCCTGCCGCCACTCGGGCATCCGCTCCCGGATGTAGCCCTGGATGTCCTCGGCCATCTCCTGGAAGAAGGTGGAGGTGGTCCGTCCACACCCCGGGCACGAGGTCACCTGGGGCTCGAAGGCCCGGATGGCCAACGACTGGAGGATCTGCTGGGCGACCCGCACCTCCTCCGTGCGGTCGCCTCCCGGGCGGGGCGTGAGGGAGACCCGGATGGTGTCTCCGATCCCCTGCATCAGGAGCGGGGCCAGGCCCGCGGTGGTGGCCACGATGCCCTTGGCGCCCATCCCGGCCTCGGTGAGGCCGAGGTGGAGCGGATAGTCGCAGAGCGGCGCCAGCATCTCGTACACGCGAATGAGGTCCGGAACCACCGACACCTTGGCCGAGATGATGATCCGGTCGTGCCCGAGCCCCACTTCCTCCGCCAGGGCCGCCGAACGCATCCCGCTCTCGACGATGGCCTCCAGCAGGACCTCCTTGGCTCCCTTGGGCTGCGGACGCTTGGCATTCTCGTCCATGAGGTCGGTGAGGAGGCGCTGATCCAGGGAGCCCCAGTTCACCCCGATGCGCACCGGCTTGTCGTGGGCGATGGCGACCTTGATGATCTCCGTGAAGTTCGCGTCCCGGTGCTTCGTCCCCACGTTCCCGGGGTTGATGCGGTACTTGGCCAGGGCGTCGGCGGTCTCCGGGTACTTCGTCAGGAGGATGTGCCCGTTGTAGTGGAAGTCCCCCACGATGGGCACCTCGACGCCGGCGTCCTGCAGCCGCTGCACGATCTCCGGGACCGCCTTCGCCGACGCTTCGTTGTTCACCGTCACGCGAACCAGCTCGCTCCCGGCCAGCGCCAACTCCGCGACCTGCTGGGCCGTGGACGCGGCGTCCGCCGTATCGGTGTTGGTCATGGACTGGACGCGAACGGGGTTGCTCCCTCCCACGCCCACTCCACCGACGTCCACGGGGACGGTCTCTCTTCGTGGCCAGATGCTCACGGCTGCTCTCGATCCGACAGGTAAAGGGTTCCGGCTCTGGTGCGGGGGAGAACCCCGGCTCGGGGACGAAGGTCCCGGGACCGCGGAATCTAACGGATCCGGGTCCCCCGCGGGCCGCCGTCGCCGGGGGCTGGCCCCCCTACCGGACCTTTCTCAGCAGGTGGAGGATCCCCAGCGCCGGCTCCGGAAGGTCCGAGGGCTTGAGCACCCGGTGGTAGCGATCCAGGTACCGCACGACGAAGTCGGCCACGTGCCGCAACGACACGACGTGGTAACCGCTCCGTGGGCCGGACTTCCCCTCCCCGAACGCCAGGATCCGGACCTGACACCGCGGCTGCCCCTGGGGTCCGGGGAGCGTGGCCCGTCCGTGCCGCTGCAACTCTTCCACCGCCCCCGGCAGCTCCGCGTCCGGCGCGTACCCCACCCGCCGAAGGGCCGTGAGCAGCGCGTCGCGGGTACGGAGACGCTCGTTGATCCGGGCCTTTCCCTCCTTCACCTCCCCGATGACGACATCCACGAGCCCATTGGTGGGGACCAGCTCCTGGTCCAGGGCCAGCGACAGGTCGTCCTCCGGGCCCGGATTCCCACCGGGGATGGTGAAGGCGGCCCAGGGGAAGCGAACGGCCAGGATGTCCAGGTCCGTGACTTCTTCGTAGCCCCGGCGGCTCTCCCGGATGATGGGGAGCTCCGTGGTGGTGAAGTAGCCGTTCAGGTGCAGGTAGGCCTGCACCAGCGCAACGCCCGCGTTCATGGCCGGGAGAGTGGCACGGTGCTCCGTCCCGCACAACTCCCCGGAGGGAACCGGAAGGCCATGGTCGGTGTTCGTGGGGCGAGGCCGTTCGAACCACGAGACTCCATGGCGCAATCCCATGCCTGAACCCAAGATCACCATCTCCCCCAATGGATCCATCAAGGTCGAGGGGGACGTTCCCGTGTTCGACCACGAGGGACGCCAGCTCGAGACCCGGGAGGGAAAGCCCTTCTACCTGTGCCGGTGCGGCCAGTCCAGCCGGAAGCCGTTCTGTGACGGGACGCACAACCGAATCGACTTCGACGGCGCGCTGGCGGAGTGAACGACGAGGGAGACGCAACCGGAACGACCCCGGAAGGGTCGGCTCCCGAGGCGGAGCCCGGGACCCAGGCGCCGAGCCCCAGTCCGTGGTGGCGGGTGGCGCTTCGTTGGGGCGAGCGGATCCTCTGGACCGGCGTCGCCATCTTCGCGCTGGTCCGTCTGGGGCCCCAGATCGGGGCCCTCACGGGCATCGGGCCGGCACTGGGTTCGGCCCCGGAGTTCTCGGTCCAGACGCTGGACGGCTCGGTGGTGAGCCCCGAGACGCTCCGGGACCGGGTGGTGGTGGTGAACTTCTGGGCCACCTGGTGTCCGCCGTGCCGATTGGAGATCCCGGCGCTGCAGAAGCTGCACGAAGAGCTGGCGGAAGAGGGACTCGTGGTCCTGGGACTCTCCACCGACGCCGGCGGCACCACGGCGGTCCACGAGTTCCTGGAGGATCGCGACGTGAGCTACCCCGTGGCCATGGCGACACCGGCCATCCGGCGGGCCTTCGGCGGCGTGTCCGCCCTCCCCACCACCTTCATCCTGGACCGGGACGGGGTCATCCGGCACCGGGTCCTGGGATTCTTCGCGCCACCCGCTCTCAAGGTGGCGGTGAACCGGCTGCTGGAGAGCTGACGCTCGCCGGGACGGTGGCGCTCCCCCGCACCGCAATCCCCGAAGAGACGCTCGCTGCCCCTCGACCCACCCGCCATCTGAACACCCCGCCGCGAGTGGGGTTCGAGGACCCTCAGATCTCTTCAATCCAGATCCGGAGACGGAAGCTCCATGGCGAACGCCCAGAACGGCGACACCGTGCACATTCACTACACCGGCCGGCTCGACGACGGACAGGTGTTCGACTCGTCCAGGGACCGCGATCCCCTCTCGTTCACCCTGGGCGAGGGGCAGGTGATCCCGGGCTTCGAGGAGGCGGTCCGGGGGATGGAGCCCGGCGACGAGAAGACCACCACCATCCCCGCCGAGGCCGCCTACGGCCCGCGGCGTGAGGAGCTGACCATGTCCTTTCCAAGGGAGCAGCTCCCGGACGGGCTGGAACCCCAGGTGGGCCAGCAGCTCAACATGCAGACGTCGGAGGGACAGGCCTTCCAGGTCACCGTGGTGGGCACCGACGACGCGTCCGTGCAGTTGGACGCGAACCACCCGCTGGCGGGTCAGGCCCTCACCTTCGACATCGAGCTGGTGAAGATCGGCTGACCGCCGCTCACCCCGTGGCCAATGCGCGATAGAGGCGCACCACCGATCGGATCCCCTTCTCCACCTGGGAGGCGGGGATCCACTCGTTCGGGGCGTGCATGTTCGCCCCGGGGAGGGCGAACCCCATGACCGCCACCGAAGGCGTAAGGAGCTCCGCGAAGTCCCGGGCGATGGGCAGGGTGCCCCCGTGGGCCACCCGGGCCGGCTCCACCCCGTACACCTGGCTCAGCGCCTTGGAGGCGGCGTCGAAGAGAGGGCCGTTGGGCTCGGCCAGGAACGGTGGATTCGCCTGCACCCCCGTCACCCGCACCTCCACCCCCGCGGGAGCGTGAGCCTCGATGTGGTCCTTGAGGAGACGGATGATCTCTTCCGGGTCCTGGTCCGGAACCAGGCGGCAGCTCACCTTCGCGGCGGCTCGACCGGGCAAGACCGTCTTCTTTCCCGGACCGGTGTAGCCTCCGACGATTCCGTTGACGTCCAGACACGGGCGAATCCAGAGACGCTCCGGCGTGCTGAAGCCCGGCTCGCCCTGGAGCGTCACGCCTCCGGCGGTGGTGCGGAACGCCGCCTCGTCGTACCCGAGCCCCCGCCACGCCTCCCGCATCTCCGATGGAACCTCGCGAACCCGCTCGTAGAACCCCCGGACCCGGACTCGCCCGGCGTCGTCGTGGAATGAGGCGATGATGCGGGCCAGCGCATTGGCCGGGTTGGGCACGGCGCCGCCGTACTGTCCCGAGTGGAGGTCCCGCCCCGCCCCCACCACCTCCACCTCCACGTACGCCATCCCCCGCATCCCGAAGATCAGCGAGGGCCGCTCCGGTGAGAACATCATGGAGTCGGCGATGATGGCGTGGTCTGCCGCCAGGGCGTCCCGGTGCCGGGCCACGAACGGGGTGAGGTGCACCGACCCCACCTCCTCTTCCCCTTCGAAGAGAAGGATCAGGTTCACCGGCAGGCCCCCGGTGCGGATAGCCGCCTCCGCCGCGGCGATCTGGATGATCACCTGGGCCTTGTCGTCCGCCGCCCCCCGCGCCACCAGATCGTCTCCCTCACGGGTGAGCTGGAAGGGCGGCGACCGCCACTCCTCCACGGGGTCCGCCGGCTGGACGTCGTAGTGGGCGTACACCAGGAGCGTCGGAGCGTCGTCCGCCGCATGGTACCGCCCCACCACCAGGGGGTGACCCGCGGTGTGATGGATCTCCGCCTGCAGCCCGGCGTCGGTCATGCGGCGCATGACCCACTCCGCCGCCTCCGCCACCCGGGCGGCGAAGGCCGGGTCGGTGGAGATACTGGGGATGGCGATGAGCTCGGCGAACTCGCCGAGGTACCGGGCCAGGTTCTCCTGGATGTAGTGGTCGGTGTCCTGCACGCTGCGCTCCTCGGTGGCGGGTGCGGCGCCCTGCGGAGGCACGCCGCGCCGGGTCTCCGATGAACCTCTCCCGCAAGCTGGACCCCGGCGCCCGCGGACGCCACCATGTCCGGAGAGGCCCTCTCCGTCCCGCCGCTGGAGCGTTGCCATGATCCGCCCCGTTCACACCCAGCGGGCTCCGCAGCCCGCCGGACACTACAGTCAGGCCGTGATTCACGGCGGAACCGTCTACGTGGCCGGCCTCCTACCCTTCGATGCCGACGCCCCCGGTGCGCCTCTGGGCACCACGGAGGAGCAGGCGCGCCGTGCCCTGGAGAGCCTCCGTGCGGTCCTCGAGGCCGCGGACTCCGGGCTGGACCAGCTGCTCCAGGTCACCGTCTTCGTGTCCGACCTGTCGGACTGGGGCACCGTCAACCAGGTGTTCGCCGAGTTCCTCGGTGAGCATCGCCCGGCCCGGTGCGTGGTCCCGGTCCTACCCCTGAAGCGAGGCGCGGCCCTGGAGGTCATGGCCATCGCGGCCCAGCGTACAGCCTGACGGGCCCGATCCGCGCTCTCCCTTGCCGGCGTTCTGCGGTACCTGGCGTCGGCCGAAGCGGGACGCGTCCGGCTCAGCGCGGTGGGGGGTGTGCCAGCCCGCTCTCAGGCAGTCGGATGGGAGTGCGCGCGCCGGAGGAATCGGTGCAGCTGGGCCCAACTGGGCGGGTCACGCTCGATCGCGCCCGATAGAATCCGGAAGAGCTCTTCAGTGGCCCGACCCGGGTTCCCCTGGCCGGCGATGGCGGCGCCCACCGTGACGTGGAGCTGCCCGGCGGCCCACCGCAGGGTGAGAGGGACCAGTGGAATCCCGGCCAGTGCCGCCAGCCGGGCGGCGGTGGTGGGGACCGGTACCTCCGTGCCGAGGAGGGTGCACCTCCGCGTGGCCGGGCCCGGGTTTCGGAGGTGATCCACGGTGATCACGCACGACCCGCCCTGCCGGAGGTGCCGAAGGAGCCGTCGCATTCCGCCCGAGGGAGACACCGTCTCCACGCCCCGCAGGCGTTGCCTCCACTTCCCTGGGCCCACCACGTGGAGTGGTAGCTCGGGGGGGATACACGGACCCACGAAGCGCCACCAGTCGCTATGGTAGGTGGCCAGGACGCACGGCCGCTGCAGGACGGTCAGATCGCCGTGGATCCGGAGGTGGCCGGTAAGGCAGCCCGTGAGCCCCACGCGGCTCAGCAATCCCAGCACCTCGCGCACCGTCCGGCCGAACCAGATCCGGCGAAGGGTCGCCCGTCCAGGGTGTCCCCTGGCTTCGATCTCCCGCTCCACCCGGGCCGTCCGGGAGGGGTGGAGCGCACGGTCCACGGCGGCGGCCACGCCAGCCCCGACACGGCACAGGCCCAGGAGCGCGGTCACCAGCGGCCGGGGCGGGCGGAGGACTCGGGATCGGGGATGGGTCAGGGTGGTCATGGGTCGCCGTGGGGGGATCGTGCTTTGCGACACAATGGTGAAACGCCCCCCGTCCGGGGATACGTACCCCTACGTACGGGGATCTGGGCCCGGCGGGCCTCCGGCTCAACGCCTCCCGTCGTGCACGGGCCACCCCTGCTCGGTGAGGCGGTTACGGCCGGAAGTACCGGTAGAGCGAGGCGACCAGGAAGTACCCCCCCACGCCCATGATCCCGGTGCGCATCCAATCCAGGCGCCGCACCTCCAGCATCCGCACGTCCCCCACCGGCACGTACGCCGTGTCCAACACGGTGACCTTTCGGAACTGACCGAATTCCCGCGTGAATTTCTGCTCCACCGCGAAGGCGGGTCGGGTGGCCAGGAGGGGTCCCTGCACGTACAGCGCTAGCGGCGCGGTCCCGGACGAGTCGGGCCGCGAGGTGACGGGGAGGGTGATTCGGACATGGCTTCGGAGCTCTGGGTCCGAAGTCTCGTGGAAGGAAAAGCAGCCGGCGAGGGTCACGGCGGAGAGCAGGACGAGGAGAATGCGCACGGTTCCGGAGGGTTGGAGTGGCGACACGGGGCATAGATTCACCCCCTCCCGGTCCGGCGCAAGAGACTCCTCGGCAGCGGTGAATCCGCAGGCCCCCCAGAGGCGCGGTGAGCGATATCGCGCAGGCGCCGTGACGCGCCCGCACCACACCCTGTCGGACCCCGACGGCGATTCTGCGGGTTCCGGCGGGTCGTTTCTCGGAGGCCTGCGGGGCCCGCGGCGAGACGACCGCAACTTCAAGGAACCTCAAGTAGCCTTCAGGGGGGCAGTTGCAGATCCCCACTCCGGCTGGTCGCTGCGCGGGGGCCGCAGGCAGCCGTGAAATGGAATGATTCATGCGCCAAAAACACCCTAAACGCGCAGTGCCGATACGGCACACGAGAGTGCGCGAATTCGCGCGAAACCCAAACCGCCTGCCGGAGGTCGGACCCGGGCCAAGAAAGACTTGCGCATCCCTCATGTTGTGCCGAGTGTGGGATCACCCTCCCAGGCGAGAACGCGGTCCGGGAGGTGGGACGTCGGGAGCAGACACAGGGGACGCGGCCAGCCCCGGTCCTGAGATCCCCGCCCCACCTCGAGCGAGTCGGACCACTCGCCGCAAAAAGGACTCCGAAAAAGGCAACCCGGTCGCGAGACCGGCGCGCAAAGCCAGGGATCTCTCCTGCCCCACCGAGACCGCCCGGCTGCCGAAGAGACTGTCAGGAATTCGGCAGCGGCAGACGGTATTCCTTCGACGAGGAGGCAGGATGAAGAAGCTGACGAGGCGGGAATTCGCCCGGCTCAGCATGTTGGGGGCGGGTGCTCTGGCGATTCCGTGGGACCTGCGGATGGCCATCCACAAGGCCTACGGAATGCAGATTCCGGGTGGCACGCTCGCACCGGGGGACGTTGGCAAGTACGTGCTCCCACTGGTGAAGCCCCCGGCCATGCCCGGACGGTCCAACAAGAACCAGGACCGCTACGACATCGCGGTGCGGCAGTTCACGCAGCGGATCCTCTCCCCCCCGCATCCTGAGACGACGGTCTGGAGCTACGGCTCCCGGCGGCACCCGGGCACCGTGGCGGAGGGCGGGACCTTCAACTATCCGGCCTTCACGATGGAGAACACCTGGAACAGGCGGACCCAGGTGATCTGGCGGAACGAGCTGATGGACGGGACGGGGAACTTCCTCCCCCACATCCTGCCCGTGGACCAGACCCTCCACTGGGCCAACCCCCCGGGCGGCCTGGCGGGGCGCGACCGGCGGGGCAACGACCCGACGCCGTACATGGGCCCCGTGCCCCTCGTGACCCACGTGCACGGCGCACACACCACGGAAGACAGCGACGGGTACGCCGAGGCCTGGTATCTTCCCGACGCCAACAACATTCCCGCGGGGTACGCCACCACCGGGACGTTCTTCGATCACTTCAACACGAAATACGATCACGCGTGGGATCCGGGAGCGGCGGCGTTCATGTACCCCAACGACCAGCCGGCCACCACCCTCTGGTATCACGACCACACGCTGGGAATGACCCGGCTGAACGTGTACGCCGGGCCCGCTGGCTTCTGGCTCATCCGAGGCGGCCCGAACGACATCGATCTCGGGTACGTGGCGCCGGGCGTGGGGGACGACCCGCTGGGCGAGTACACCGAGATCCCCATCGTCATCCAGGACCGGTCGTTCAACGCCGACGGGTCGCTCTTCTATCCGGACAACCGGGCCTTCTTCGAGGGGCTCGACCCCGCTCAGCTCCAGATCCCGTTCATCCCGGACGAGGCGTGCGACGGGCTCCTGAGCGACGTCTCCCCCATCTGGAACCCGGAGTTCTTCGGGAACATGATGGTAGTGAACGGATTCACCTGGCCGTTCCTGGACGTGGAGCAGCGGCGCTATCGGTTCCGCTTCCTGAATGGCTGCAACTCCCGCTTCCTGATCCTGAAGGCGGACACTGGAATGCCGTTCTACCAGATCGGTGGCGACCAGGGATTCCTGCCCCAGACCGTCCAACTCAACGAGCTTCTCATGGCTCCGGCGGAGCGGGCCGACGTGATCATGGACTTCACCAACGTACCGGTGGGGACCGAGATCGTGCTCATGAACATGGGTCCCGATGAGCCGTTCGGCGGTGGCGTGCCAGGGGTCG
>JBDHLC010000009.1:0-122231 GCA_039586075.1 Gemmatimonadota bacterium
CCGCCCGGCTCAGCCCTCCAGCTCTTCCCCGATGAGGGTCAGAACCACCTGCATCATCTCCCGGACGTTCCCCAGGGTCCCCACCACGTCCATCTGAAGTCGCAGCCGGGAGGCCAGGATGTTGGCCACCTCCCCATCCACCCGCAGCTCCAGGACGTGGTTCCGCAGCGGCTCCGGCACCGGTGCCACCACCGGAAGGGCCGCTTCCAGGAAGCGCCAGGCGACCATCTCCGGCAGCACCAGGTTGCCCGCCCGCCGGAGGGCCGGGCGCAGCTCGTCGTTCACCAGGGCCCGCGTGCGCAGCTCCTCGTCCCGGGAGTCGGCCAGGACCGAAGAGAACTCCGCCAGGGCGGACCGGAGCGCCTGGCTGCTCAAGACGCCGAGTCCGTCTCCCTGGGCCAGGGCGTCCAGCGTGGCCAGCGTGGGATCGTAGGTGGCCTCGAAGAGAGCCACGGCCACCAGGCTGTCCCGGACCTGGATGGTGCGGGGCCTGCCGAAGAACGGGACCTGGGCCAGCGGGAGAAGGAAGGCCTCGGTGCCAGCGGACCACGGGCCGTCTCCCGGGGGCTCCGGGTAGCCCTCCGCGCTCCCGGTCTGGATGATCCAGAGGAGCTCGAGCCCGGCGTCGAGCGCGGCGCGGTGGGTGGGGATCCAGAGGGAGTCCAGCCCCTCCAGGCTGGCCTGGAAGTCGCGCTCCAGCTCCGCCAGGATCACCTGTTCCCGCTGCGCGGCTTGGCGTCCGTCCCACCAGGCGTCGACGCCGAAGGCGATTAGGATGCTTCCCACCACCACCACCGCCTCTCCCAGGTAGCGGCGCAGGGGGAGCCCCGAGGCGCTCACACGGGAACCCGGAGCCGGAGGAGGCCCCGAATCCGCATCCGCCGACCCATCCGGACGCCGTTCCTCAACGTACCGGCGCCCGAACCGCCCGCCCCGGCCGTGCGTCGGTGAGCTCGCCACCGTCCACCACCAGCTCCCCGTTCACCATCACATAGGGGATCCCCACGGCCGGGATGGCCGCGTCCACGTACGTGGAGCGGTCCTGGACCGTGGCGGGATCGAAGACGGTGAGATCGGCGTCGGCTCCCACCCGGATCCGACCTTTGTTCGCCATCATGGGGACCCACGCCTCCAGGCGTCGGGCCGGCTCCAGCGTCATCTTGCGGATGGCCTGGGGCAGCGTGAGGAGGCCCTCCTCCCGCACGTAGCGCCCCAGGACCCGGGAGAAGGTGCCGGAGGTGCGGGGGTGACCCACCCCGTCCACCATGAACCCGTCGCTGGCGATCATGGTGATGGGGCTGGCCACGGCGGCCCGGGTCAGCTCCTCGGTGCGGGAGTGGATGATCACGTATCCGCCGCGGGCCCGGGCCTCGGCGAAGGTCTCCCGGGTGGCCCGCTCGCCGCTGGGGAGGAGTTGGTGTTGGGGGAACCGCTCGTCGGGCCAGCTCTCCCAGTCGTCGAAGAGGGCGGACTGGATCTCCGTCATCCCGGCTCCGTACGGGTAGGTCTCCGTGGTGACGTCCTGCCCGGCTTCCTGGGCCGCGGCGATGCGGGTCAGGAAGGCGGCAAGGTCGTCGCCGGCGCTGGAGTTCACGTGGACGATGTGAAGCGGCGCCCCCACCCGTCCGGCGGCGGCGATGGTGGAGTCCAGCCCGGCGGGGCCGTTGCGCATGTGGATGTGCACCGTCGCCCCGGCCTCGGCGGCCACCCCGAACATCCGCTCCAGCTCCGCCACGTCGGCGCCGGGTGTGTAGGCGCTGCCGAACCCCACGGCCACGGCTCCCTGCTCGAGGCCCTCACCGATCCGGCGCTCCATCTCGTCCAGCAGCTCCGCCGTCAGGTTTCCCGAGCCTCCGATCCCCGCCGGTACCAGGCCCTCCCCGGGGTCGTCCAGGAGGTCCATGCGGATCCCGGGATGCCCGATGGCGGCGCCGTAGTTGAGCCGCTGGCCACCCTCCAGGCCGTCGTAGAACCCGTCGATGTCCGCAACGCCGATCTCCAGCTCCAGCGCCGTGGTGACGCCGTCCCGCACCGCGAAACCGAAGGACTCGTCCTGCTGCCCGTGCACGTGCAGGTCGATGAAGCCGGGTGACACCACGTGGCCGGACACGTCGATGACCCGGGCCCCCGACAGCGGCTCTTCCGAGACCGCCTCGATGCGTCCGTCGCGGACACCCACGTTCCGGACGGCGTCCAGCCCCGATTCGGGGTCCAGGACCCGACCACCGGCCAGGACCAGGTCGTATTCCGGGGTGGGCTCGGCGCAGGCGGCCAGGGCCAGGCCGGCGATCAGGGCGAAGGGGGGGATGCGGCGCATGGCGGGAGCGGGGGCTGGGGACGGGACTCGGGCCCGGTCGGGGTCGGATCCCAGGGGAGGGCGATGGACGCCAGAGTGCGACGGATCGGTACCTCGGCGCAACCGCGCTGGGACTTGGGCAGGGACGGGACGAGGGGGCGGCGACCCAGGCCGCGCGGAGCCCACCGAGACGGACCTCAGCCCCCCCGGGCGCGCCGCATCCCCTCTTCCAGGAGCCCGCCCCAGGCGTCCCGGTGCTCCATGCTCACCGCCACCCACTCCCGGAAGACCCGCCCCGCCGGGGCAAACGGCTGGCCCACCCCCTGGTCCACCAGCGCCGCGACCCGCTCCCGGTCCAGCTTGAATACGGCGTTGCCCCGCTTGTGATCGGGGATGGCCACGAAGGCGCCGGCCACCCGCAGGCAGGAGAAGCCCATGAGAGTCCCTCGCTCGGCCTGCCCCCGCTGGAGGTAGGGCTCGGCGAGCGTCCAGAAGTGGGCTTCCGCGTCAGTCATGGGGATCGGTCTCCTCGCTCCGAGAGGCCTACCGGTTGATGTAGCGGCTGATGAGGGAGCTGGCCACCTGGTCGGCGGCGGTGAAGCCCACGTCGTCCGGCGCGTTCACGATGCTGATGACGCCGAAGTCGCTGCTGGGCGCCATCCAGATGGTGGCCCACCAGTAGGTGTTGCTCCCGTGGTGGTTGTAGACCCATCCCGGGGTCCAGCTCCGGGTGGTCCGGCCCCAGCCGAAGGCGTAGCTGGGGGAGGTGGCCGGCGGAGTGTGAAGCGTCAGGTAGGTGTCCGCCCCAACCACGCCTCCCAGCGCCCGGGCTCCTCGGAGGTGGTCCTGGACGAAGAGGACCAGGTCCTGGAGAGTGCCGTGCACCGTTCCGGCCGGTCCCAGGGCCGCGGGGTTGTCCGCCAGGGGGCCCGGCTCCACCGGGGTGAGCGCTCCACCGTTCAATGCGTGGCCCCACGGCTGGGTGCGGCTGCCGGCGGTTCCCGGAGCCCCGAATCCCATGTCGGTCATCCCCAGGGGCTGGAACACCTTCTGCGTGATCAGGTCCTCCCAGACCTCTCCCGTGACCCGTTCCAGCATGGCCCCGGCCACGATGTAGCTGGCGTTGCTGTACAGGAACTGCTCCGCCGGCCCCTCGGGTGCGATCTGCATGAGCTCCCGCGCCAGGAGGGCCCTCTGCTCCGGCAGGGGCTGGGCGCTGTCCCGTAGCCCCGCCCAGGAAGGCGCCAGCGTCACGTCGCTCACCAGTCCGGCGGTGTGCGTGAGGAGCTGCTCCAGCCGGATGTCGGCGAAGTCTGGGAGGATCACCCCATCGAGCTCCGGAAAGACGTCCAGGACGGTGGTCTGCCAGTCGATCACGTCCTCTTCCACCAGGACCCCCGCCAGGGTGGCGGTCATGGACTTGGTGAGGGAGCCCAGGTGCCAGCGGTCGTCCACCGTCACTTCCTCGGGGAAGCCCTGGGCCCGGACACCGGCCACGTCCATCTCCAGGAGCGAGGTGCTGGTGAAGAGCGCGCCCGCCACCGCGGGAACGTCGTTCCGCTGGCGGATCGACTCCAGGACCTGGGGCAGCTGCCCGTCGTTGACGGTCCCCCGGTCGGGGCCCAGGGAGTCCTCCTCGCACCCGGGAGCCGGGACATGGAGCCTGTAGGGAGGAGGTGGGGACCGGAGGAGGATCCGGGAGCGCATCCTCCCCCGAGCATCCGCGGCCAGCCGCAGAGCCTTACAGGGATTGTGAACCCCGCCACCGCGAGGACGGTCCCCGACCGTTCCCGTCAGTGGGGTCCGGCGGACCCCGGGGAGCGGGATTCGCCGCGGATGACGTCCACCCGGGCCTCGCTCCAGCCGCCGATCTGGAAGTACCGCACGACGATCTCGTGGCGACCGGGAGCGAGGGGCGCGTAGTCCACCTCCGAGCCGTGGGGGTCGAAGCGGTCGATCACCAGCTCACCGTCCACCCAGACCCGGATTCCGTCGTCGCTGATGGTCCTCAGCGAGTAAACCCCGGGCTCCAGCTCCACCGACGTCCGTGCTTCGGCGGCCCACCGCTCCTGGGGTAGGCCGGGCACCGTGGGGGTGTACCACTGGTAGTCGAAGCGCCGTTCAGTGCGCGTGAGGAGGGGCTCGGCCCGGAAGAGCGCCTCGAACGCGTCGGGGTCGCGGTCCGGGTCCCGGGCGGGATCGGTCCAGGCGTGGAAGGAGACCCCCCAGGGGCCCGCTGGGTGGAACCGCTCGAAGTGGAAGGCCACGGGCTCTCCGGCGGGAAGCGGCGTCCCCCGCGGCGATACGCCAGCCGCCCCGGTGAACGCCAGCTCGAGGCGCCAGTCGTCCTCCGCGCCCGGTGCGGGAACCACCTCCACGGTGTCCCCGGTCTGCCCGGAGCGGGCGGACAGGCGCCCCAGCCCGCGCTCTCCACGCACCTGCCAACGTCCCTCCGGCCCCAGGACCCGGAGCCGGACGGGCGTCCGCAGCGTGTCCACCGGCCACAGCCGGGGGGAGCGTCCGTCGTAGGGGCCCCAGGCGTCCACCACCATGGCGGAGCGGGGCAGGGCGGTCCGGGGCGAGGTGGGGATCACCGGCGACACCTCCAGGAGCGGGTCCCCCGCCAGCCTCCGGACGAACGACGCCACCGAGTCCACCAGGGCGTTGGCCGCGAACAGGTTGTCCACGATCCGGTGGTTCCGGCTCCGGGTGTCCCGGTGACGAGCGTAACCCCAGTCGTCCGGTTCGGATTCCCTGGACCAGAGGGAGATCACCAGGGAGTCCATATCGAAACGGTTGTTCTGGATCAGGTTGTCCTGGCCGTGCTCGATGGCCACACCGTACTGGTTCCCGAAGAAGCAGTTCCCCCGGATCTCCGTCTCCCACGAGTAGCCGCCCCAGACCCCGTAGCGGCTCCCCCCCAGGTAGTTCCCCAGGATCCGATTGCGGGAGAAAGTGACTTCAACCGCATTCGTAGGTGCCCACGAGAAGTCGTTGTGGAACAAAAGGTTGTCGTTCGCGCCTCCATCCCCCGTGTCCATGGTGGATCGGCCCGCCCAGAGGAAGAAGCCGTCCCCGGAATGGGTGGCGGAGTTGTGGGCGAAGAGGTTCCCGGAGCTCTGCTCGTACACCAGGATGCCCGCCGAATCCTGGCCCCGCTGGTAGAACCCCTCGCTGTATCCCCGGACGTCGAAATCGAACCGGTTCCGCACCAGGGCGTTCCCGGACGACCGGTAGAGTCCGGCGCCCAATCCCGAGTTGTACGAGAAGTCGTTCTCGAACACGAGGACGGAATCGGATCGGGTCATGAGGAGCCCGTTCATCCCCTGGACGGCCCGGGTACCCCGGACGACGCCTCCCCGGACGTCCTCCAGGTAGATGGCGGCGCCGAACCGCATCCATTCCGCCGCTTCGTTGTCGTGGTACGAGAGCCAGTCCACCAGGGACTCGTGGCCCAGCTGGCTGAAGAGGCGGGGCTTCCAGCCGTAGGAGAGGTCCACGTCCACGATCCGGAGCCCTCGGGTTCCGCGGGCCAGGATGCCGAACCGGTAGCCCCGGATCTCACCTCCGCGGACCGTCACGTCCCTCCCGCCCTCCACCCGGACGGCCACCCCGCGGGCCCCGTCCGGGTCCGCTTCCGGTTCCAGCCCCTGGAGGCGGACCCCCGAGAGGTCCAGGACGATTCCCTCCCCCCGGACCGTCACCAGCGCTTCCTCCAACGACGCCGGGCCCGGCACCGCGTAGAGGCCCGGCTCCACCCGGACCGACTCGGTGATGACCATGCCGGGAGAGAAGGGGACCGTCTCCTGCGCCCCACCCGCGTAGGGAAGGAGAAGGCTCGCCACGAGGGTAGCGCCGGCCAGAGCCCAGCCTCCGGGCGGGAACCGGGTGACGAGGGGAGAGCGGGCTGTTTTCTTCATGGGACCCAGCTTGCCCCGCACCGACTTCCCCCGCAATACACCAGGATGATCGAACGCTACGAAGGTCAGGAGCTCGGACCGGCCCCGCGAATCGCGGTCCTGGGGTCCAGCAAGCTGGGGAACTTCATCATCACGACCCCCCTCCTGCGGGGGCTGAAGGAGCGCTTTCCCGAGAGCACCGTGGACTTCTACGGGAGCCCGGTGAACCGAGCCTTCGAGGAGGCCTGCCTCTGGATCGACTGGCGCACCGATATCTTTCCCCTGGTCCCGGACCGGCTCCAGCGGCTGGCCAATGCGGCCCGCCTGCGAGTGGGGGAGGCAGGGTACGACCTGGCCATCAACTGTGACGGGTTCAACCCGTACACCACCACGCTGATCACCCTCCTGGCGCCCCGATACGCCGCCGGAAACGCCCTGGCTCCGAACCTCGGGGAGACCCTTTCCCTGGGAGAGCACCCGAACAACCGGATCCTGGCGGAGCCGGACTGGACCACGCCGGACTTCCTGGATCGGTACCAGGGGCATCTCACCAGCAACTACATCGGGGAGCTGTTCGCCCGGATGGCGTTCGTCGAGACGGACTACTTCGCCATTTCCCTGGAGAGCGCGCCTCCGCCCTTCGACGTGCCGGACGTCCTCATCCACGCCAATGCCACGCGCGACGCCAAGCTCTGGCCCGTGTCCTCGTGGCTCCCGGTGCTGGACTGGTGCCGGGACCGGGGGTTGTCCGTGGGCCTGGTGGGGGTGCTGCCCAAGGAAGGGCAGGAGGGGACCGCGGGCTTTCCCATCGAGGCGGCGCTGGCGGAGCACCCCTCCGTGACCGACCTCCGGGGCCGCACCTCCCCCATGGAGCTGGCGGGGGCGCTCCGGGCGGCCCGGGCGTGCGTCACGGTGGATTCGGGGCCGCTGCACGTGGCGGCCGCGGTGGGATGCCCCACGGTGGCGGTCTTCGGGAACGACGAGGCCGGCGTGGGCGCTTCGCCGCTCTGGCTCTGGCTTCCCCGGGTGGGGAACGTGAACCGGACCGTGTCGGAGCGAAGCTGCGCCCTGTGCCTGGAGAACCGGTTCCGGAACGACGCCTGTCTCAAGCCCGAGCACGAGTGTATGGTTGGCGTAGCACCGGAGCGGGTCATGGGGATGCTGGAGCGCGTGCTCTTCTGAGTCGGGGCGCCACCGTGGGGTACACCCGCGCCGGTGGCCGTGCAGGTTCACCGACACCCTCTGCACAGGAGGAGTGAATCCCATGTCCGACATTGCTGCCGAGCTTTCGGCCGCCAACGACGCCTTCGTCGCCGCGTTCCTTTCCGGGGACGTTCACGCCGTGTCCCGGCGGTACACCCCGGACGGACAGCTGCTTCCCCCTGGGAGCGACGTCATCACCGGTCACGATGCCATCGAGGGGTACTGGAGGGGCGTGATGGCGATGGGGCTGGGCTCCATCTCCCTCACCTCCGACGAGGTGGAGCGCCACGGAGACACCGCCATCGAGCTGGGGCACTACGCTCTGGGACTCCCGGACGGCACCGCCGTGGACGAGGGCACGTACCTGGTCGTCTGGAAGAAGTCCGACGAGGGCTGGCAGCTGCACCGGGACATCTGGAACACGAACCGTCCCGGGTAGGGGGGAACGCACCGCCCCCCGTCAGAGCATGCCCAGCTCCTCGCCCTCCTCCAGCGAGTCCAGCGCCTGGGCGATGCGACGCTCCCGGGTGGCCTGCCGCTTGGCGGCGGCGATCCAGCGGATGTAGGTACGCTGCCGCCCGGGGGTGAGGCCGTCGAAGCCCGCCTTTGCCCGGGGATTCCCGTCCAGGGCCTTCTGGAACTCGGGGGTGGGCTCCGTCAGGGGCTTCGTGCGCTGACTCTCGGTGGGACGGTCCCACATCCCGTTCTCCCGGGCGGCGTCCACCAGGGCCTGGCCGGCGGGGGTCATGAGACCCGCCTCCACGAGCTCCGCCACCCGCCGCCTGTTGCTCGGCGACCAGGTGCTCCGGGGCTTTCGCGGTGTGAACCGCCGCTTGTAGAACGTCTCGTCCATGGACTTCAGGAGCCCGTCCACCCACCCGAAGCAGAGGGCCTCCAGGACCGACTCCTCGTAGCTGACGGTGGGCTCGCCGGTCCCCGTCTTGGCATAGACGAACCATACGCCGTCGGAGTCGGCGTGGTGCCTGGCCAGCCAATTCCGCCACGCCCTTCGGGTGGTGACGCGAAGCTCCTCCATGGGGCCGAGAATGGGACCGTGGACCGGGCGACGCGAGGGGCCGGGGGTGCGGGATCCCGGGGAAGGGCGCATTCTGTCCCGCCGATCCCGGCCTTTCCACCCCCGGTCCTCGTTGCCCGCCCCCCGCGTTCCCCCACCCCGAGGTAGACGCCATGACGCCCGTCCCCGTTCGCTCGAGCCGGTGGGTCCCGGCCCTGCTGCTGCTCCTTGGCTTGCCCGCCGTCCTGGGCGCCCAGCCCCTGCCCGTGGCCACCGCGCCGGCGGCGGTGGGCATGGACCCCGCCCGGCTGGATCGGATCGGGGAGATCCTGGACGAATACGTCCAGCGCGGGGAGTTGGCGGGAGGCGTGGTGGTGGTGGCGCGGAAGGGCCGCCTGGTCTATCACCGGGCCTTCGGGGAGCGGGACCGGGCGTCGGGGGATCCCATGGAGGTGGACGACATCTTCCGGATCGCGTCGCAGACCAAGGCGGTGGTGAGCGTGGCCGCCATGATCCTGCAGGAAGAGGGCCGGCTCCTCCTGTCCGATCCGGTGGGGCGGTTCCTTCCCGAGTTCACGGAGACCACGGTGGCGGTCCCCAACGGGGACGGGTCCTACGACGTGGTGCCGGCGCGGCGTCCGGTCACCGTCCGGGACCTTCTCACGCACACGGCTGGAGTGGCGTACGGTGGAGGACCCGCCGGCGACGAGTGGGAAGCGGCGGGAATCACCGGATGGTACTTCGCGCATCGGGACGAGCCCATTCGGGAGACGGTGCGACGCATGGCCGGCCTCCCGTTCCCGCGGCAGCCGGGCGAGGCCTTCGTCTACGGGTATTCCACCGACATCCTCGGTGCGGTGGTGGAGGCGTCCTCCGGGATGTCGCTGGATCGGTACCTGCAGGACCGGATCTTCGGTCCCCTCGGGATGCGCGACACGCATTTCTACCTCCCCAGGGAAAAGGCCCACCGGCTGGTCACGGTGTATTCCTCCAGCGACCAGGGGCTGGTGCGGGCGCCCGACGGTCCCGGCATGGCGACCCAGGGCGAGTACCTGGACGGGCCCAGGCGGAGCTTCTCGGGAGGGGCCGGCCTCCTGTCCACGGCGGGGGACTACGCCCGATTCCTGCAAGCGCTCCTCAACGGCGGGTCCCTGGACGGGGCGCGGATCCTCTCCCCGAAGTCGGTGGAGCTCATGACGGTGGATCATCTCACCCCCATCGTGGGTTCACAGGAGTCGGCTCCCGCTTCCGGGGTGGGCTTCGGGCTGGGATTCCAGGTGGTGAAGGATCTCGGCGCCACCGGAGCGCCGGGCTCGGTGGGCCTCTACCGATGGGGTGGGGCGTACCACACCACCTACTGGGTGGACCCGGCGGAGGAGTTGGTGGTGGCCTACATGACCCAGCTGATTCCGGCGCGGGTGGACGACCACGCGCGGCTGGGCGCGCTGGTCTACCAGGCCATCGTGGAGCGGAACTGAGTCGAACAGGCGCGAGGGGAAGCCAATGTTGAGCTGGGCGGAAGTGCTGAGACGGGTAGGGCGGGGGAATCCCGAGCCCCCGAGACGCGACGAGAGATCCGACGCGGAGTGGCTGGAGCGGCTCTCTCGTGAGGCCTACCAGGTCACACGCCTCCGGGGGACGGAGCGCCCCTTCAGCTCCCCCATGTGCTCCCGTTTCGAACCGGGCCGGTACGCCTGCGTGTGCTGTGGAACCCCCCTCTTCGACGCCTCAGAGAAGTTCGAGTCTGGGACGGGGTGGCCCTCCTTCACGCAGCCGGTGGAGGAGGACGTCGTGGCGTACTACGGTGACACCTCCCACGGGATGAGCCGGATCGAGACGACGTGCGCCGTGTGCGACGCCCACCTGGGCCACGTGTTCCCGGACGGCCCACCCCCCACCGGTCTGCGCTTCTGCATCAACGCGGTGGCCCTCGACAATCTGAACAGCCAGGAATGACCATGCCCCTTCGTCGGACCCTCCCCCTCCCTCGCACCCTTCCCCGCGTCTTCGTCCGGGCCTCGGGACTCGGCCTGGCACTCGCGGGAGCGCTCGCGCTGAGCGTGCCCTCCCCGGCGGCTCCCCAGGAGAGCGGGAGCTTCCCGCTCTACCGGGCCGGCCTGGGCGAACTGAGCCGGAAGGTCACCACCTCGGTCCCGGAGGCCCAGGCATACTTCGATCAGGGCCTGCAGCTCATGTACGCCTTCGCGAAGGGAGAGGGGCTGCGGTCCTTCCAGGAGGCGTCGGCGGCGGATCCATCGTGCGCCATGTGCGCGTGGGGCGAGGCCTGGGCGTGGGGGCCGTACCTGAACGGACCCATGCGGTGGCAGGACGAACCCGCGGCCCATGAGGCCGCGGAGCGCGCGGCCAGGCTGGCCGAGGCTACCGGTGCGGGGACCCCGGTGGAGCGCGCCCTCATCGATGCCATCCAGGTTCGATACGCGGCCACCACGGATGCGGCCCGCGACGGCCGGCGCGGCCGGGACGAGGCCTACGCCAGCGCGCTGGCGGACGTCTACCAGCGATTCCCGGACGACCTGGAAGTGGGGACCGCCTACGGGGAGTCCCTCATGCTCCTGGAGCCGCGCCGGGGGACCTGGCCCCTGGAGAAGCCCTCGGTGCGGCGCATCCACAGGACGCTGGAGGAGGTCCTGGCCCGGGACCTGTCGCACCCGGGGGCATGCCACCTCTACATCCACGCCACCGAGTCCACTCCCGACGCCTTCAAGGCGGAGCCGTGCGCGGACCTGCTGGGGACGAGCATTCCCGGGGCGAGTCACATCAACCACATGCCGTCGCACACCTACAACCGGATCGGGCGCTGGAGCGACGCGGTTCGGGCCAACCAGCGGGCGTGGCACTCGGACCAGAAGGCGGCCATCGGCGAAGGGTTCGCCATCTATCCGTCCCACAACCTCCACATGCTCCTCTTCGCGGCCTCCATGGACGGCCAGGGCGCTGTGGCGGTGCAGGCGGGGAAGGACTACGGCAAGATCGTCGAAGGGGGCCAGTTCTATCACGTCCTGGCCCTTCTCCGATTCGGCCGCTTCGACGAGATCCTGGAGGTGGACGAGCGCCCCGAGGACCCGGTGTTCCAGGGCCTATGGGCCTTCGGCCGGGGGTACGCGCACCTCCGAATGGAACGGGCGGACAGCGCGCTGCATTACCGGGGCGTCATGGAGGAGATCGTGGAACGGGAGCCCGAAGCCCAGTTCCGGGGTCACACCACCACCCAACTGCTGGGCGTGACGGGGGGGATCCTGGAGGCGGAGATCCATCGTGCACGGGGGGAGCATACCCGGGCCCGGGCCTCGCTGGAGAGGGCGGTGGAGCTGGAGGACGGGCTCCGCTACGACGAGCCCGAGCCGCTGAACTTCAGCGCCCGGCACTGGCTGGGGGACCTGCTGCTGGAGATGGGGGAGCCGGAGGAGGCGGAGCGGGTGTTCCGCGCCGCCCTGGAGGATCATCCGGCCAACGGGTGGAGCCTTTGGGGTCTGGAATCGGCGCTGCGGGCCCAGGGCCGGCACGGGGACGCCGAGCTGGTGCGGCGCGAGCTCGCCCACTCCTGGGCGGACGCCGACGTCTGGATTCGGCGACCCGTCTTCTAGGGCCGGACCTCCGAGTCGGACTTCAGCTCGTGCAGCGGGGCGTCAGCTCTCCTCGCCGTCTTTCTCCTCGGCGGCCTCCAGCGCCTCCCGCAGGGGAAGCTGGTCTTCGTCGTAGTAGTCGAGCTTGTGCAGTGGCATGACCACCCCCGAGAGGATGTTCATGAGGTGGGACGCGACCCGCTTGTAGTAGCGGGTGCCCAGCACCAGGGTCACGGTGGTGGCGGCGTCGTAGTCCCCGGCGGCGATGCGGGTCACCAGGCGGTCCGATCGCTGGTTCACCTCCCGTCCCACCATGATGAGCTCGGCGGCCTTCTCGGAGTTGGACTCGGCGAAGGCCGCCCCGGTGTCCGCCAGGATCGCCTCCACGATGCGCCGGAGCTCCCTCAGCTCGTCGGCGTTGGCGTCGGTCCCCTCGTCCGGGAGGGACCCACCCCCCTCGTCGTAGATCTCGGAGATGTTCTTGGCGTAGTCCCCGATGCGCTCGGCGTCCTTCACGAGGCTCATGAGGAGGAGGCCGTAGGGGGCGCTCCGGCCCTGCGGTGAGAGGGTCAGGTGCGCGATGACCTGCTTACGGATCTTCCGTTCCAGCTTGTTCACCTTCACGTCGCTGCGCAGGAGGTCGGTGCGCTCGTCCGCCGTCGGTCGGAACTCGAAGAAGTGGACACCGGCCTTGAGGACCATCTCCCGGGACAGGTCCAGCATGGTGTCGAAGCCGTCGCTCATGCGGGCGATAGCGTCGTCGGACTTGAACAGGCTGAGCAGCTCGCGGAGCATGACGTTTCTCCCGTTATCCCAGGAACCGGTTCAACACGGCGAACAGCGCCGGAACCAGGTAGAAGAGGACGATGACGTAGAAGATGGCCAACACGCGGGACCGGACCGCAAGGTCGGCGAGCCCGCGGGCCAGGCGGAGGGGGACGTTGCGGATCGCCTCCACCGGATAGATGAGCACTGTCCCGGAGAGGTTGAACAGGAGGTGCACCAACGCGATGGTCAGGCCCGCCGCCGCGTTCTCGCCGGTGGCGGCCAACGCTGCCAGGAGCGCGGTGACCGTGGTCCCGATGTTGGCCCCCAGCGTCACCGGGAAGGCTTGATTCAGGGTCAGTACGCCGGCGCCCGCCAGGGGGACCAACAGCGAGGTGGTGATGGAGCTGGACTGCACCATGACCGTGGCCACCACGCCCACGACCATGGCCACCACGGCATTCTTGCCCAGCGCCTGGGAGACCAGGGCCTCCACCTTGCTCCGCATAGCCGAGCGCATGACGGCCACGATGGCCATGAGGCTGGCGAAGATGAGCGCCCCGGAAAGGACGATGTGGACCGCCGCCGCCCACTGCTCGGTGGGGCCCACGAATCCCGCCAGGATCTCCAAGGGGTGTCCACCGGCCTTGATGGCCGCCTTGACCGGGGAGTCGAAGTCCGCGCCGCCGACTCCCGAGAGCATCCCGGTGAGCGAGGTGGCGGCCCGCCCCAGGAACCCGGTGGCCAGCTCCAGCGGGAGCAGGACCAGCACCGCCATATAGTTGAAGAAGTCGTGGCAGGTCGCCACGGCGAAGGCCCGTCTGAACTCCTCCTTCCTCCCCATGTGCGCCAGCGAGGCCACCGTGTTGGTCACGGTGGTGCCGATGTTGGCCCCCATGATCATGGGGATGGCGTTGGCCACCGGAAGCGGGTTCAGTGGGGCGGCCACGAGCCCGACGATGGACGCGGTGGTCACCGACGAGCTCTGCACCAGCGTGGTGGCGAGGATCCCCACCATGAGACCGACAAACGGGTTCTCGGTGGCGGCGAAGAAGGAGTCCAGCAGGTCCTGCCCCAGGGCCTTGAATCCGGCTCCCAGACCGTTGACCGCTACCAGAAACAGGTAGAGGAGGCCGACGAGAAGCAGAGCGCGCACCAGCGGGTGCTGGTACCAGGTTTCAGGCGGTGGGGAGGTCGAGGATCGGTCGGCGACCACCTACGCGTTCCTTTGGACGATGAGGGACGTGCGAACGGTCGCGAGAAGGTAACGACTCGTTTACGTCGTGACGAGAGACCGGGCGCGGCGCCCCGATCAGCCCCGGTTCAGGGTCAGCACGTTCCCGGTCACGATTCCCCCATCGGGGCCCGCCAGGAAGCCCACGACCCGTGCGATCTCCTCGGGGCGAAGCCAGGTGGAGGTGTCCGCGTCCGGCATGGATTTCCGGTTGGCCGGCGTGTCGATGATGCGGGGCGCCACCGCGTTGGCGGTGATGCCGTGCTCCGCGCCCTCCCGCGCCAGCGACTGCGTCAGGCTCACCACGGCGGCCTTCGTTGCGGCGTAGGCGGCCATCCCCGGAGCCCCCCGGTCCAGGGCGGGTTCGGCCGCCACCGTCACCACCCGCCCTCCCCCATTCTCACGGAGGATCGGCACGACCTCGCGGGCCACCTGGAAGACGGAGGTGGCGTTGAGGGCCACCATCCGGTCCCAGGTGTCGGGCTCCGTCTCGTGGATGGGTGCCATGGCGAATCCGCCCACCAGGAGGACTGCGGTGTCCAGGTGGCCCGCACGGCGAGCCGCCTCCGCGAGCGCGCGCGCTCCGCCGGGGTCCGTGGCGGAGGCGTGGAGGAGGACCAGCCCGTCCGGGTCTCCGGTGCGTTCCCGCAAGCGGTCCGCCTCCCCCAGCGACACCCACGGCACCACGACCCGGGCTCCCAGGCCCAGGAAGTGGTCCACCACCGCCTGGCCCAACGCACCCGTCCCTCCCGTCACCAGCACTGCCCGCGCCGCCATGTCCGTCCTCCTCTCGAATGGTCCGGTTTCCCCTCGTGAAGCGCCCCCCGGGGCCTCACACAGCAACCCGCGAGGCCCCGGACGAGTTCCGGGTTCCTTGGGGTGGGGCGGCCTTGCTCGCCCCCGTCGGGATGTCCAACTTCCGGCCCCTGAGGGGCATTCCGCTTCCGACTCACCCCACCGCGTCCGACATGGATCTACGTCTTCATCCCGCCGAGGGTCTCGAGGCCCTTTCCACCCCCCTTCTGGCGGTCCCGGTCCTGAAGGGAGAGAACGATCTCGCCATGACCCCCGTGGAGGCGGATGGCCTGCTGGAACAGTCTCCCGGCTGGGAGGGCGACCTGAGCTGGAGGGCCGGCCGGCGCGTGTCCCTTTACCGCATGGGGGACGGCCCGGTGCGGGTGGCCTTCATCGGGGTGGGGAAGGGGTTCGACGAGCTGGACGCGGAGTCGGTCCGTCGCTACGCCGCGTCCGTGGTCCGGGCCGCCGAGGAGATGCGGGTCACGGAGGTCGCCCTCGTGGTGCCTTCATCCGGCGCTCTGGACCCTGCTGCCGCCCATCAGGCTGCCGCCGAGGGTCTCCTCCTGGCGGGCTGGCGCTTCCGCGAGCTGAAGACCGGGGTGGGGGAGGACGAGGAGCCCATCGTGGTGGCCGGAGCCACGCTGGTGTCCCTCGCCGGCGAGGTGGACGCCCTGGCGGCGGCCGTGGAAACGGGGCGGATCCTGGCGGAGGCGGAGAACCTGGCCCGCACCTTCCAGTCCCGGCCCGGCAACGTCGCCACCCCCACGGCGCTGGGGCTGGCGGCGCTCCAACTGGCCGACGACCACGGGCTCCGGGTGGACGTGCTGGGTCCGGACCGCCTGCGGGAGGAGGGGATGAACGCCATCCTGGCCGTGGCCCAGGGCTCCGCTCAGGAGCCCCGCCTCATCGTCCTCTCCCACGACGGGGGCCAGGCCGGCGAGCCGCCGCTGGTCCTGGTGGGGAAGGGACTCACCTTCGACGCCGGCGGGATCTCCATTAAGCCGGCGGCCGGCATGGAGGACATGAAGTTCGACATGTCCGGCGGGGCCGCGGTGCTGGCGGCCATGACGGCCGTGGCGCGCTTGGACATTCCCCGGAACGTGGTGGGAATCGTGCCTTCCTCCGAGAACCTGCTCGGGGCGTCGGCCGTCAAGCCCGGAGACGTCGTGCGCACCCGGTCGGGGATCACGGTGGAGGTGATCAACACGGACGCGGAGGGCCGGCTCATCCTGTGCGACTCGTTGGATTACGCCGTGGAGCTTGAGCCGGAAGCCATCGTGGACTGCGCCACGCTCACCGGGGCCGTCGTCATCGGCCTGGGCCACCAGGCCATCGGACTCCTGGGCACGGACCAGGCGCTGGTGGACGAGCTCATGGAGGCGGGGGAGGCCACGGGTGAGCGCTGCTGGCAGCTCCCGCTCTGGCCCGAGTATCGGAAGCAGCTGAAGAGCGAGACGGCGGACGTGAAGAACGTGGGGGGCCGACCCGCTGGGACCGTCACCGCCGCCACCTTCCTCCGGGAGTTCGTCAAGGACGTGCCCTGGGCCCACCTGGACATCGCCGGCACGGCGTACGGGGACGGCAACGACCTCCCGTACCGCCGAAAGGGTGGCTACGGCGTCCCCACGCGGCTCCTGGTGGAGTGGGTGCGGAGGCGCGCCGGGTGATCCTCGCCTCACCCGGTCGCGGGTGGATGTTGGCCCTGGCCCTCCTGGCGGGCGGGGCCGGCTTGTTGTCTTCCCGCCCGGCAGCGGCCCAGGACACCACCGCGGTGCGCGACACCGTCCCTGTGGTGGACACCATCGACGTGCCCGGGGCCGCGGCGGGGGATTCCCTGGCACCCGCGGATACGGTGATCCACGCCCTGCAGCCCATGCCCGGCACGCGGCCGGCGGAGGATCCCTTCCTGGTAGCGCGGTGGACACGGGAGGAGCTTCTCCGCGCACGGGGCGTCACGCTCCTGGAGCTGATCTCGTCGCGGCCGGGGACCATCCCGCTGCGAACCGGCGACTACGGCGCCCCGGAGGGGGTCGTCCTGGACGGGATGGCGGGTGGACGGCTGCGCGTCTTCGTGGACGGGGTCGAAGAAGTGGCCATGGACGGGAGCGTGGTGGACCTGGCGCAGGTCACCCTGGCGGGAGTCGAGCAGGTGGACGTGACCCGGGCCGGGGGCGAGCTACGTGTGCTCCTGACGAGCTCGCAGCCCACGGTGCCTAATCCGGTGTCCTCCATCGAGGCGGGAACCGGGGACCTGGACACCAACCTCTTCCGGGGCAGCTTCTTCCATCCCAACGCCTTCGGCGGCGGGCTCACCCTCCTCTTCGAGCGCATGGACTCGGACGGGCCCGGGGGGAACGAGGCCGGGTCGCTCCAGTCGGTCTCCCTCCGGTACGTGCGGCCGCTGGGAGACCGATTCCAGGTCGCGGGCGAGATCCGAAACCGCACCGCGAAGTCGGTCCTGGATCGCAGCGTGCCGGAGGCGGGTAGGGGGACCCGGTCGCTACGCGTGCGTGCCCGGCTTCTGGACGGCGTGGCGCTGGAGGCCTTCGCCACGCGGGGTACCCTCGACCTCACGTCGGGCATCCCGGTTCAGGACACCATGGTGGCGGATCCCGTCACCGGCGACACCACCCGTGTCATCCTCTACCAGCCGGAAGTGGACCGGGCGACGCAGTTCGGCGGACGGCTCGGGTGGGATCTTCATGGCCTCTGGGGACAGGCTTCGTTCCGCTACATCGACCGACCCGTGCGGGCCACCCTCATGCGCACCGACGTGGACGCGGGATTCGTGGTACCGGAGGTGGGTGGGGTGTCCGGGCGGTTTGGGTGGGACCGGGAGTCCCAGGTCAACCGGGCCCTGTGGGGAGTCTCCGCCTGGACACGGCCCGTGCACGGGCTGTCTCTCATGGCCAGCATGGACCAGGGGGTACGGGGGTGGTGGGATCCCGCCGCGCCGGCTCCGGACTCCATCGAGAGCCGGTACCCGGCCCAGTCCGACGGCACCTTCCTCCGCGCGGGCGCCCGGCTGACGCTGGGGCCCCTGGCGGTGGAGGGTGCCTGGCTCCGTAGCGAGGTGGACTCGGTGCTTCCCCTGGGAAACCGGGTGGATCAGGGGGTCGCGGCCTTTCCCGGGGACGACGCCAACGGCTTCATGGTGGCCGGGTCCCTGGCCCTGCCGGTGGATGGCTTCCAGCTGGAGGGATCGCTGGAGCGGTGGGATGAGGAGGGGATCCTCCGCCCGGCGCAGATCTACCGCGGAGGCCTCACCTTCCACGACGTCTTCTATCCCACCGGGAACCTGGAGATCACCGCCGGCGCCGTCGTGGAAGGGCGCGACCCCATGCTCCTCCCCATCCCGGATGCGGTCACCGGGGGGCCGGTGCGCGTACCGTTCTACCAGAGCTGGAACGCGCACCTGCAGATCCGCGTGGTGACGGTCCGGGTGTTCATCCGGTGGGACAACCTCTTTCTTCGCCCGGAGAACCAGGACCTGCCCGGTCGCCTCCTCCCCAGGACCCGGGCGATGTACGGAGTCCGGTGGACCCTCAACAACTGAATCGCTAACTTTCGAGGCTACTCGGGGGGCGTCCATGATCCGCAGCATGACCGGCTTCGGGGAGGCCGAGCGAGAGGTGACCGCCGGCCTTCTTCGAGTCTCCATCAAAACCGTTAACCACCGGTTTCTGAACACCAGCGTTCGGACGCCGCCGGGATTCGACCGCCTGGAGCACGAGATCCCCGGTTGGGTCCGCCCGTTCCTCCTGCGTGGGCACGCCAGCATCAGCGTGAACCTGGAGAGAACGGATGGGGTCGAGGAGGATGACTTCCCGGACGTGGACATGGCCCGCGCCGGAGCCTACGCCCGGGTTCTGCGGAGGATGCAGGAGGAGCTGGCCCTGGACGGGCCGGTGGACGTGGGCACGGTGGCGCGGTTTCCGGAGGTTCTCACGACGCCCGACCGGCGGGTCCGGGGGCCCACGGTGGAGGCCGAGGAGCTTCGACCCGTGGTGGAGGATGCGGCACGGGCGGTGGTGGATCTCCGATTGGCGGAGGGTGCCCGATTGGAGGAGGACCTTTCTGGGCGACTCGTGGAGCTCGCGCGGCTCCTGGACGTGGTGGAAGCCCGAGCGCCAGAGCGGCTCACCGCCGAGCGGGAACGCCTTCGCGCCCACATCCGGGAACTGGCGGAGAGCGACGACGTGGACGACGAGCGACTCGCCCGGGAGATCGCCTACCTGGCGGAGAAGTGGGACATCAACGAGGAGATCGTCCGCTTCCGGTCGCACATCGCCCTTTTCCGTGAGGCGCTGGACGGCGACTCGTCGGAGGCGGTGGGAAAGCGTCTCTCCTTCGTGGTCCAGGAGATGCACCGCGAGGCGAACACCATCGGCTCCAAGGCCAATGACGCGGAGATCTCCCACGCCTCGGTGGGCATGAAGGAAGAGATCGAGCGCCTGCGGGAGCAGGTGGAGAACGTGGAGTGACGGAGGGCGCCCGCCCGGTGGTGCTTGCGGCTCCCAGCGGGACCGGAAAGACCACGATCGCCCACCGCCTGGTGGAGGAGGGGGACGACTTCGTCTTCTCCATCTCGGCCACCACGCGACCGCCGCGGCAGGGGGAGACGAACGGCAAGGACTACGAGTTCGTGTCCCGTGCCGACTTCGAGGAGATGGTGGCCCGGGGCGAGATGGCCGAGTGGGCGGAGGTGCACGGACGTTATTATGGGACCCCTCGCAGGAACCTGGAGGACGCGTCGCGCTCCGGGAAGCACGCCGTGCTGGACATCGACGTGCAGGGCGCGGCGCAGATTCGGGAGTCGGTTCCAGAGGCGATCCGCATCTTCATCCTGCCCCCCTCGGGACGGGAGATGGTGCGGCGAATCGGGCTCCGGGGCACGGAGCAGCGGGACGAGGTGGCCCGCCGTCTACGGTCGGCGCTGCGGGAGCTGGGCCGGGCGGAGGAGTTCCACCACGTGGTGGTGAACGACGACCTGGACGGGGCCGTTTCCCGCGTCCGGGCGTTGGTGAGGGAGTCGGGGAGCATGCTGCGTCCGGAGGACCTGGACGAGCGGGTGCGGACCCTTAAAGACGAGATCCGGGATATACTCTCGGAGGAATACGCAGACACGGCGCGTTGAAGCGCGGAGGAAAAGCAATGCGGGTATTCACGCCTGAAGAGGTGGCCAAGCACACCTACTCCAAGTACCTCGGTGTCCTGGTGGCCGCCAAGTATGCCAGGGAGCTGAACCAGCTCCCGCGAGAGGTGCTCCCCCTGGGTGCGGAGAAGAAGCTCACCACCCGGTCCATGGAGGCGCTGACCTCCGGGCAGATCGAGTTCCGGCTGGTGAAGCGCCGGAAGCTCAACGAGTAGCCTCCGGGCCGGAATGCCGAGCGCCGACGTTCCACGCCGTCCGTGGGAGGGCCGCCGGGTCGTCCTGGGCGTCACCGGGGGGATCGCGGCGTACAAGAGCATTCTCCTGGCCCGGCGCCTGACCCGGCTGGGTGCGGAGTTGGACGTGGTCCTCAGCCGCTCGGCGCGGGAATTCGTGACCCCTCTCAGCTTCGAGGGGGTCACCGGCCGCCCCGTCCTCACCGACCTGTTCTCGGTGGACGGGGCGGCTCGTCACATCCGGCTGGGCCGGGAGGCGGACGCCGTGTGCGTCGCGCCCGCCACGGCCGACTTCCTGGCCCGGGCCGCCCAGGGCCGGGCGAGCGACCTGCTCACCACCACTTTGCTGGTGACCCGCGCCCCGGTCCTCCTCTGCCCGGCCATGAACGACCGGATGTGGGCCCACCCCCAGGTGCAGGCCAACGCGGCCCATTGCCGGGATGCCCTCGGCTACCACCGGCTCGGACCCGCGGAGGGGCCCCTGGCGGTGGGCGAGGCCGAAGGACCGGGGCGACTGGTGGAGCCGGACGAGATCGTGGAGCACCTGGGTCGGCTCCTGGGAAGCGGGGGAGCCCTGGAGGGGCGCCGGGTCCTGGTGACCTCGGGTCCCACCCGGGAGCCTCTGGACCCGGTGCGGTACCTGGGCAACCGGTCCTCCGGCCGCATGGGATTCGCCCTGGCCTCGGCGGCTTGGCGGCGCGGCGCCCAGGTCACCGTGGTGTCCGGGCCGACCTCCGTCCCGCATCCCGTGGGCGTGGAGGTAGTCCCGGTGGAGACCGCCCTGGAGATGGACGCGGCGGTGCGGGAGCGGGTGGGTACGGCCGACGTGGTGGTCTACGCCGCCGCGGTGGCGGATTACCGTCCCGCGGATCCCGCCGACCGGAAGCGGAAGCGCAGTCGAGACGGTGACGACTGGAGCGTGGCTCTCGCGGTAAACCCGGACATCGCAGCCGGCACCCGGGAGCTCCGCAAGGAGGGGGCCGTCAGCGTCGGGTTCGCCCTGGAGTCGGAGGATCTGGAGGCGAACGCCAGGGCCAAGCGGGAGGCCAAGGGGTTCGACCTGGTGGTGGCGAATCCGGCGGGGGAGCCAGACGCGGGATTCGGCACCGACACCAACCGGGTCACCCTCCTGGGCGAGGGGGATCCGGTGGCTCTGCCGCTCCTCTCCAAGGACGCGGTGGCGGAGGAGGTCCTGGACCGGGTGGAGACGCTGCTTCGGGGGCGGTCGTGACCCTGGATCGGGCGGCGGTCGCCCGCCTCCTGCGACAGCGGGCCGAGATGGGCCTTCCGCCCCTGGTGCTGGGGGGAGGAAGCCGCCAGGAGCTGCTGGACGGGCTGGCGGCGGTGTCGTCCACTCCGGATCCCGGAAACGGCCCGGTGGAAGCGCCACGTGTGGCGACACCCGAGCCACCGCGCCCCAGGACGGCCCAGAGCGACCGGAGACCCGCCGCCACAGCGGCCCGGGGGAGTGGGCCTCCGCCCGCGAACGCCCCGGGTCCGGGCGACTCCGGGCCGTCGCCGGACCTCTCCCAGCTGGGCTACGACCAGCTGCGGGAGCTCGCCTTGCAGTGCACGCGCTGCGGGCTCTCGGAGACGCGGACCCAGGTGGTGTTCTCGGACGGCAACCCCGAGGCCCGGGTGGTGGTGGTGGGTGAGGCTCCCGGAGCCAACGAGGACCGGACCGGCCTCCCCTTCGTGGGTGCCGCGGGGAAGCTCCTGGACCTGATGCTGGCCTCCATCGACCTCTCGCGGGAGGAGTCGGTCTACATCTGCAACGTCCTGAAGTGCCGACCGCCCGGGAACCGGAATCCACAGCCCGACGAGATCCGGGCCTGCTCCCCGTACCTCCTTCGGCAGCTCGAGCTGGTACGGCCCGAGGCCCTCCTTGCCGTGGGCACCTTCGCGGCTCAGCTTCTGACCTCCTCGGACGCTCCCCTGGGGAAGCTCAGGGGTCAGGTGCACAGCTACCAGGGGATCCCGCTGGTGGTGACCTACCACCCCGCGGCCCTCCTCCGGAATTCCGGCTGGGTGCGTGCGACCTGGGATGATCTGCAGCTTCTGCGCCAGGTGATGGATTGAACCAGTCGGCCCCCGCGACCCCGAACTACGAACGCCGCCAGCCGTACTCCCGCGAGGCGGAGGTCTCGGTCCTGAGCGGGATGCTCCAGGACCGGGACGCGGTAGCCCGGGCCGTGGAGATCGTGGACGCCTCCATGTTCTTCACGGAGGCGCACCGGCGGATCTTCCGCTCCATGGCCCGCCTCTTCGAGCGGAGCGACGTCATCGACGTCATCACGCTCCACGAGGACCTGCAGAAGACCGACGAGTCGGACGTGGCCGGGGGGCTCGACTACCTGGCCGAGCTCCTGGACGCCGTCCCCTCGGCGGCGAACATCGAGTACCACGCTCGCATCGTCCGCGAGAAGGCCCTCTTGAGGCGCCTCATCGACGCCTCGCAGGAGATCATCCGGGACGCCTACGATCAGGGCGAGCGGGACGTGGAGGAGCTCCTGGATCAGGCCGAATCGCGGATCTTCCAGGTGGCCCAGAGCCATGAGCGGGAAGGCTTCGTTCGGATCAAGGACCTGCTCTGGCCCACCTTCGAGGAGATCGAGAAGCTCCAGGAGTCGGGGTCGCCGGTGACCGGGGTCCCGTCGGGCTTCATGGACCTGGACAAGATGACCACGGGCCTCCAGCGCGGGGACCTGGTCATCGTCGCGGCCCGCCCCTCCATGGGAAAGACGTCCCTGGTCATGAACGTGGCGGCCAACGCCGCCATCGAGCATCGGGAACCGGTGGCCATCTTCTCCCTGGAGATGAGCAAGGAGCAGCTCCTCAAGAGGCTCCTCTCGGCGGAGGGCCGGATCGACGCGCAGCACCTGCGCCGGGGCGGGATGACGGCGGAAGACCACAAGCGCCTGGCCACCGCCGCGGGGCACCTGAACACCGCCCCCATCTGGATCGACGATTCTCCGGGCCTGACAGTCCTGGAGATCCGCGCCAAGGCCCGGCGGCTGGTGTCGGACGTCCAGGCCGAGGGCCACCACCTGGGGCTCATCATCATCGACTACCTCCAGCTCATGTCGGGGGAGAGGGCCGAGAGCCGGGTGCAGGAGGTCTCACAGATCTCCCGGGGGCTCAAGGCGCTGGCCCGGGAGCTGGAGGTTCCCGTGGTGGCGCTGTCCCAGCTCTCCCGGGCTCCCGAGCAGCGGAACGACAAACGCCCGATGCTGTCGGATCTCCGGGAGTCGGGGTCCATCGAGCAGGACGCCGACGTGGTGATGTTCCTTTTCCGGCCCGAGTACTATTTCGGGCCCGTGGACAACGACGGGAATTCCATCGAGGGGCTCGCCGAGCTCATCGTGGCCAAGCAGAGGAACGGACCCACCGGCTCGGTCCCCCTCTTCTTCCACAAGGCCTACACGCGATTCGACTCCATGGCCCGGGATCACCAGGGGACGCCGGTCCCGCCGCACGCTCCGGGAGGAGCGCCTGCAGTGAGCGGGGGTGGGTTCGCCGGCCACGGTGGGTAGGGAGCGGTCCGAGGTGTCCTCACGGACCTCCCCCCGGGTGGGGGTGGCCGTCCCGGCGGCGGGGCAGGGGAGTCGTATGGGTGGGCGGAAGAAGCCGTTCCTCACGCTGGCCGGCGAGCCTCTCCTGGTGCACGCCCTGCGCCCCTTTCTGTCCCTGCCCGAGGTCACCGACGTGGTGGTGGCCGTTTCGCCGGAGGACCTGGAGGCGGCGCGGGGCTGGGTGCCGGGACTGGACCCTCGGGTCCGCGTTGTGGCCGGGGGCGAGACCCGCTCCGACTCGGTTGCGAATGCGGTTGAGGCCCTGCCGGACGGCGTGGAGGTGATTCTGGTGCACGACGCCGCCCGACCCCTGACGACGGTGGGGACGGTGGAGCGGTGCATCCAGGTCGCTTCTCGCGGCGAGGGGGCCGTGGCGGGCTGGCCTGCCACCGACACGCTGAAGGAGGTCGACGGAGACCATCGAATCCTCCGGACCCCCGACCGATCCCGCATCTGGCACGCGCAGACGCCCCAGGGATTCCCCGCCGCGGTGCTGCGCGGAGCGCTGGGGGATCCGGATCTGCGGGCCCGGGCCACGGATGACGCCTCGCTGGTCGAAGCCGTGGGGGTTCCGGTTCGAATGGTCGAGGGCAGCCCCGAAAACCTCAAGGTCACGCGACCCCAGGACCTGCCGGTGGCCGAGCTGCTGCTGGCCCGCCGCCGCGCCGGGCCGTCGCGGGAAGAGCCCGCAGGAGCCGGCGAGTGAGCGAGGCGGGTGTCACCGACGTCCGGGCCTTCGACGCGGCCACGGACCTGGACGCGGCGTTGTCGGTGCTGCGGGGCGGCGGCGTTGTGGTGCACCCCACCGAGACGGTGTACGGCTTTGGCGGGAGCTTGGATCCGGAGGCCGTGAGCGCCGTACAGCATCTCAAGCGGCGGGACGAATCCCGGCCCCTCCTGGTGTTGGTCCCCACCCTGGACGCGGTCAACGGACTGGTCTGGACTCCGGCGGCGCGGGAGCTGGCCGAGGCGTTCTGGCCCGGCTCCGTGACCCTGGTGCTCTCGGACCCGGACCGGACCTTCCCGCAGGGTGTCCGCTCCCCAGGCGGGACGGTGGCGGTCCGGCGATCCTCACACCCGGTCACGTCCGCCCTGGTGGAACGGTTCGGAGCTCCCATGACCTCCACGTCGGCCAACGCGCCGGGCCGCCGCCCCGCTCGATCGGGGAGCGAGGCGCTGCGGGCGGCGCTGGACATGGACCCCGTGGGGGGGATCCACCTCCTGGACGCGGGCACCCTTCCCTCGAGTCCGCCCTCGACTATCGTTGACTGCACCGGGGACCTTCCCCGGGTCCTTCGCGAGGGCAGCACTCCCCTTTCGCGACTCCGTTGCGTGCTTCCCGACATCGCCCATGGATGACCGACCCTTTTCTCTCCTCTTCGTCTGCACCGGGAACACGTGCCGGAGCCCACTGGCGGCGGCGCTGGCCCGCCGCGAGGCGGATCGGCGTGGGCTCGGCCACCGGGTCTCGGTGCGGTCCGCGGGGATCGCGGCCTATCCCGGCATGCCGGCCTCCGAGGGGTCGCTGAGCGTCGCGTCCAGCCATGGCCTCGACCTGGGGTCCCATGAATCTTCCATGCTCACCCCGGAGCTGGCGGTCGAGGCCGACCTGATCCTGGGCATGTCGCCGGGTCACGTGACCCGGACCCGCGAAGTGGCGCCCGCCGCGCGAGTGGTTCTCCTGGGGAGCCACGCGCTGGGATTGGAGGGGCTGGAGGGACCGTCGGTCCCCGACCCGGTGGGCGCGCCGCTGGAGGTGTACGAACAGACCTACGAGGTGCTGAAGGAGTTGGTGGGCTTGGTGATGGACCGGCTGCAGGAGGCATTGGCCCCGACATGATCTCGGCGCACACGAGAGTCTTCGCCCTCCTGGGGGATCCGGTGGAGCATTCGCTTTCCCCCCTCATCCAGAACGCGGCGGCTCGAGCCACCGAGATGGACGGGGTGTACGTCGCCCTCCGATGCGAGGTGGAGGACGTTCCGGGCTTCATGCGGGGGCTCTCCCGCGCCGGTGGTGGCGGGAACGTGACGGTGCCCCACAAGGAGAAGGCCGCGTCGGTGCTCGACACGCCGCGGGAGGCGGTCCGCCGTACCGGTGCATGCAATACGTTCTGGCTGGAGGACGGGCGCGTCGTGGGGGACAACACCGACGTGGAGGGTTTCAAGCAGGCCCTGAGGCATTTCCTCTCCGGTGCGCCCGAGGGGAGGCGGGTCCTCCTGATCGGGGCCGGGGGCGCGGCTCGGGCCGCCCTGGTGGCGCTCCTGGATGACGGTGTCAAGGATGTCTGTATCGTCAACCGGTCCGTGGAGCGAGCCCGGAGCATGGCCCGTCGCATCGGTGGGGCCCGGGCGCGGGTGCTGGATGGCCCCCGCGACTGGCACGACCAGAGTTTCGACCTCGTGGTGAACGCCACTACCCTGGGACTCGGCAGCGACGACGACCTCCCGGTGGACCTCAAGCGACTGGCCCGGGCCGGAGCCGTCATGGACCTGGTCTATGGTCCGGAGGGCAGTCCATTCACGCGACACGCGGAGTCGCTTGGGATCCGCGCCACGGACGGAAAGGAGATGCTCGTGCGGCAGGCGGCGGCCTCGTTCGAGCTCTGGTGGGATCGGCCGGCCCCGCTGGAGGCCATGCGGGACGCGCTGCGGTCGCAGCCCTGATCGCGTCGGCGTGGTCGGAACTCCTGCTGCCCACCCGGTGCCTCGGGTGTGGCGGAGTCGGTGTGGGGCAGGGCCCCTGGCCGGTTTGTCCGCGCTGCACCACCCGCATCTCGGACCTTCCGGGTCCGCGGTGCGCCCGCTGCCATCACCCCACGCTCCCGGGCCTGGGCCCGTGCCCGGTGTGCTCGCCCTGGCCGGCCGGCCTGGTGAGGGCCCGGTCCGTGACTCGCTTCGCGCCGCCGGCGTCCCACCTGGTCCATGCCCTGAAGTACCAGGGGTGGACGTCCGTGGCCGCGCTGGCGGGCATGAGGATGGCCCGCCTGGTGGACGGTGAACGGGACGCGTGGCGACCGGGGCTGGTGGTGGCCGTCCCCACCACGGCGCGTCGACTGCGGGAAAGGGGTTTCAACCCCGCTGGACTGCTGGCCTCGGTCATCGCCGAGCACCTGCGAATCCCCCGCGTGGACGCCCTTCTGAGGCCCGCCGAAGGGCCCCGCCAGGTCGGGTTGCCACCCTCACAGCGCGCGGCTAACGTCAGAGGCGCGTTCGAGCCCGCAGGGGCCCATTCCGGGGCCCTCCGCCGCCAGAACGTGCTCCTGGTGGACGATGTGCTGACCACGGGAGCCACGGGCGCGGAGGCGGCCCGGGTGGTGGAGGCGTGTGGGGCTCGGACGGTGGCGCTGGTGACCTTCGCCAGGGCTCTGCCCGAGACGCCGGGCTCCGGAGACATTCCGTACTGACCATCAAGGAGTGATTCAAGGCAATGGCCATTCGTGTCGCCATCAACGGCTTCGGCCGCATCGGTCGTAACGTTCTCCGCAGTGCGAAGAAGGCCGGGGTGACGGACCTCGACTTCGTCGCGGTGAACGACCTCACCGACAACGCCACCCTGGCGCATCTTCTCCGGTACGACTCGGTGCACGGTCCGTATCCGGGCACCGTGGAGCTCACGGACGACGGGCTCCGCGTGGACGGAGACGATCTCAAGGTGTTCGCGGAGCGTGACCCCGCGAACCTCCCCTGGAAGGAGCTGGGAGTCGACATCGTCATCGAGGCCACCGGGATCTTTCGGGACCGCGCCTCCGCCTCCAAGCACCTGGACGCCGGGGCCCGGAAGGTGATCATCACCGCGCCCGCCAAGAACGAGGACGTGACGGTGGTGCTGGGGGTGAACCACGAGTCCTACGATCCGGCCTCGCACGACGTGGTCTCCAATGCCAGCTGCACCACGAACTGCCTGGCGCCGGTGGTGAAGGTCTTGATGGAGTCCTTCGGCTTTCGCCGGGGAGTCATGACCACCATCCACGCGTACACCAACGACCAGAGCATCCTGGACCTGCCGCACAAGGATCTGCGCCGGGCCCGGGCCGCGGCGCTCTCCATGATTCCCACCACCACCGGAGCCGCCAAGGCCACCGCCCTGGTGATCCCGGAGGTGAAGGGCAAGCTGGACGGGATGGCCATCCGGGTTCCCACCGCCGACGTGTCCATCGTGGACCTGGTCGCAGAGCTGGACCGGGACGTGACCGCCGAAGAGGTCAACCAGGCCCTCAAGGCGGCCTCGGAGGGCTCCCTCAAGGGGATCCTGGGCTACACCGACGAGCCTCTGGTGTCCATCGACTTCACGGGGAACCCCAACTCCTCCATCGTGGACGGCCTGAGCACCGCCGTCATGGAGGGCCGGATGGTGAAGGTCCTCTCCTGGTACGACAACGAGTGGGGGTACTCCACCCGGGTGGTGGACCTGGCTCGGTACATGGGCGAGCGACTCTGATACCCGCTGGAATCGGGAGCCGGACGCGGCGGTGGGCGGTGCCCGCCGCCGCGTCTTTCGTATGGGGAAAGCAGGGCGGTGTCCGACCGCTGCGGATCCTGGTTTCCGGCGGGCTGGGGGGGCCCCGGCGGATGGGTACGGGAAGTTGTAACGCGGCGGCCCTCCCGCACGTAGGTTAGGGCATGAGTCCAGAAACCGGCCGAAAGGCGACCCTCCAGGTAGCCACTCCTCAGCGCACCCTGGGACAGCATCCGCCCCGTGAAGGGGCGCTTCCCGAGGACTTCGAGGCGTGGTATCACGAGCACCGCTCGGTAGTCTATCGTTTCGTCCGCTTCCGGGTGGCGACCCGGGAGGTGGCGGAGGACGTCACCTCCGAGGTCTTCATGAAGGCCTTACGGTCCCTCCACCGATATGACGCCGGTCGGGCCTCGCCCCGCACGTGGCTGCTGAGGATCGCGCGGAACGCCGTAACCGACCATCTCCGCTCGTTGAAGCGGAAGGGCTCCCTGCACGTCTCACTCGACCGGGTCCCGGATCTGGTCTCGGATGTGCCTTCCCAGGACGAGCGGGTCCTGAGGGAGGAGCGGATCCAGACGATCCTGAATGGAGCCAGCACCCTTCGGAAGCCGGACCAGGAGATCCTCTCCCTTCGGTACGGCGCAGGACTCGGGAACCAGGAGATCGCGGACGCCCTCGGCATCTCCGGCAACGCGGTGGCGGTTCGTCTGCATCGAGCGCTGAAGCGCCTCAAGGACGCGGTCTACGATTCGAACACGGCCCCCGGGCCGACGAGATAGATGAGCATCAAACACCACCCCGATCCCCTCGAGGATCTTCCTCCGGAGCTGGCGGAGCTCGACCAGGAGCTATCGCAGCTCGTGCTGGACGAGCGACCTTCGTTCGGTCCGGAGCTTCGTAACGAGCTGGCCCGGGAATGGACCCGGCCCAGCGCGCAGCCCCGGTCCGGGGTCTGGATGCGACCCGCCCTGGCCGCGTCCGTCGCCCTCCTGGCGTTCACGGGGCTCGTGGTACCCCCCGCCCGCGCGTCATTGGTAGAGGGCGTCCAGCGGATCTTCGAGACCCTGCGAGGCGAGGAGGCCACGCCGGAACCAGCTTCGCCGTCGGCGCTGAGTCCGGAGCGGGCGGCGGTGCCCCGGACCGACCCCGGGGTGGTCGTGGTCACATCCGGGGGAGAGGCGGTCACCACGGAGGAGGCGGGAATCGACCTTCCGCCGTTCCAGCCCGGCACGTCCGCGTTCCCCACCCTCCTGGACAAGGAGGCCGACCGGCAGCTGGTGCGGCGCTACTACCCCGAGGAGCTCCAGCGGGCCGGAGTGAGGGGCGTGGTGAAGCTCCAGCTCTGGGTCGATGAGGACGGCTCGGTGGACCACATCCAGATGTCGCAGGGCTCGGGTGTCGGGGCGCTGGACCGCGCCGCCCTGAGAGCGGCTCCGGAGCTGCGCTTCAAGCCGGCCATGCGGGCCGGCGTACCCGTGGGCACCTGGGTGGAATTCGACCTCGTGTTCGAGCCGGTGCCGAGCCTGGTGACCCTCGCGGAGCCGGGTGCCCTCGAGACACCGATGATCCCCGAGGTGGACGGCTGGGAGCCGCCGCGTGACTGGAGCGAGGCCGCGGTGGTGCCGGCGCCCATCCTCATGGAGTCACAGGAGCTGCTCCGTGTCGCCATGGGTCGCGATCGCCGCGCTCTGGAGGACGAGCTCGGGCCGCTGGAAGGCGTCCTGTCCGGTGACCCGCCTCCCGGAATCGATCCCGTCCGCTGGCGAGAGCGCGCCACGCGGGCCTTGGAAGCCGCCCGCGTCCGCGACCCGGGCAATCCGGCGCCCTACCTGGCGCTGGCCAGGATCCGGCGCAAGCAGGGGCTACGGAACGACGCGCAGATGCTCTTCGAGGAAGGGCTCGCGCGGGCCGCGTCGGCGGACCGCCCGGTGTCCCCCCGCCTCGTGGCGGAGCTGGCGTACGAGTCCGGGCGGGTCGTCCGCGAGAACTGGCTCGGATGGCGGAACCTGGGTGAGGTCCCCGCGCCGGCTCTCCTGCCGGGACGGTGCGCCGGTTCGGCCGGGAGCCCCGGCGAGGTGGCGTCGTCTGAGACGTTGCTCACCTGGAACTACTACTGCCCCGGCGCGTTGCACGAGGTGTTCGGCGCCGCGTTCCAGCCCCGGGCCGAGGGGAATCGACTCCGGTCCACCATGCTGGAGTCCTTCGTTCGCGCGGTGGAGGCGTACCCCGCGCACGTGGGCGCCAACACGGAGATCCTTCTGGACCTGGCGGACCGGGAGGCGTGGCACGAGCTGCGGGAGGGAGCCCGTCGGTTCGCCTGGGCGTCGCAGGGTCATCCCAACGCCCTGCTCCTTGAGGCGGTGGCGCTCCATCGTCTCGGGCACTCCGAGGAGGCGGCAGACGTGTTCAAGGTGGCGCTGGAAGGCCTCGATCCCGATCGGGCCCGAGGATTCCAGACCCTGGAGCTCCTCATGGATGGGCCGCAGGCGGGAAGTCCTGATGCCGTCTGGCGTGCCCTGGATCCCATCCTCTCCACCGCCGTGAATGAACGCCAGGTGGAACACTGGGCCAGGGCGGGCTACGCGCTCCTCCGGTTCGGGTCGCTGCAGGCGGATGCGTCCAGGGTCTGGGTGCGGTACGGGCGCCCGCAGGAGATCCGCGCCTTCGGAGCGGGTCCGGGACTGCGACTGGAGTTCTGGGACTACGGTGCCGGACCGGACGTGACCTTCTATCGGCCCGCGGCGTCCCAGAACGGGGCGCTCACCGTGGAGGGCGAGGACTACGTGACGGATCTGGAGGGGGTCATGCCCCACTGGTATGGGACCCGGGCGCGGCCGCTCTTTGCGCTTCCGGCCCAGATCGCCCAGTTCCGCGGGACGAGAGAGGGCACCACCGAGGCGAAGATCCACTTCGCCGTTCCCGGGGAGTTCCGGTCGGCCTCATCCGGTTCCGAGCTCGAAGTGGGCGTATTCCTGCTGAGCGCGTCCGGGGTGCCCATGGAGACCCTCCGTTGGACCTTGGAGCCGCGGCAGGAGCGGGTGGACCTGGTGGTCCCCGCCGGTCCCGGCGTCCACCGCCTGGTGGTGGAGCTGTTCGATCCGACCACGGGAATGGCCGCCGGCGTGCGAACTCCGGTGTCATCCCCTGCAGGGGGGCTGTCGGAGCTCCTTCTCGTGGAACCGGCGGAAGTGGACCGCATCGACGTCGGTCGCATGGGGCAGGGGCTCCGGACCCGGCCCTCGGCTTCCCGGCTCGTGGGGGAGATGGCCGGGGTGTTCCTGGAGATCTACGAGATGGGCGCCAGCGAGACGTACCGGCTCCGGGCGGAGCTGGTGTCCGCGGAGAACGGCGCTGTGGTGCCGCTGGAGATGCGTCCCGCCGGGCAGTCGCTCTTCGGCGAGGAGTGGACCCGCCGGCCCCTGCGGGCCGGAACGGCCCCCGAGTTCATGACGCTGGACCTGCGGGGCGTGGGGCCGGGCGCCTTCACGCTTCGCGTCCTCGTGGAGCGCGGGGACGGTCATGTCGTCTACCGTGAGCTCGCGGGACTCGACCGGGTCGCTCCGGAGGCGGACGAGGACGGGCCGGCGCCTCCGCTGGAGCGAGTGGAGTTCTGACCCCGGGGGCCGTACCCCCGGAGACGACGGGCGGGGCCCCGGAGTGCGTTGTGGCGCTCCGGGGCCCCTTTTAGCTTCCGGAACCTTCCGTTCCGCAACCCATTGAAGCGCATGTCCAAGAGCCTACTCCGCACGCTGGGCGCCGAAGAGCTGCGGGGCCGACGAGTCCTCGTACGCGCGGACCTGAACGTACCGCTGGCCGACGGAGCCGTGAGCGACGATACGCGGATCCGGGCGTCTCTCCCCACCCTGGAACACCTCACCTCCAGTGGGGCCTCGGTGGTCCTCATGTCGCACCTCGGCCGACCCAAGGGAAGCCGGGACCCGTCGTTCTCCCTGGCGCCGGTGGCGGGGCGGCTGAGCGAGTTGATGGAGGCCCCCGTCCACTTCGTGCCGGACACCGTCGGCGAGGATGCGCAGGCGGCGGTGCAGCGCCTCGGTCCGGGGGAAGTCCTGCTCCTGGAGAACACCCGATTCCTCCCTGGGGAGACGGCGAACGACCCGGACGTGGCCCGGCAGCTCGCCGCCTTCGGCTCCCTTTACGTGAATGACGCGTTCGGGTCCGCCCACAGGGCCCATGCCTCCACGGCCGGCGTGGCCGAGGTGATCAAGGAGGCGGGCGGAGCGGCGGTGGCCGGCTTCCTCCTAGAGAAGGAGCTGGCCTTCCTGGGCGACACGCTGGCTCATCCGGACCGTCCGTTCCTGGCCGTCATGGGAGGCGCCAAGATCTCGGGGAAGATCGACGTAGTGGAGGCTCTCCTGCCCCGAGTGGACCGGCTTCTCATCGGCGGCGCCATGGCCAACACCTTCTTCCTGGCGCTGGGACTGGAAGTGGGGAAGTCGCTGGTGGAGGACGACCGGGTGCAGATGGCAAGGGAGCTCATGGACCGGGCGGGTGATCGACTGGTGCTCCCCGTGGACTGCCGGGTGGGCGACCGGATCGCCGCCGACGCGGAGGTGAGGACCGTGCCCCGGGATGCGGTGGGGACGGAAGACCTCATCGCCGACATCGGTCCGGACACCGAGAGGCTCTACCGGGAGCTGATCCTCGAGGCGCGCACCGTACTGTGGAACGGACCCATGGGCGTCTTCGAGATGGAGCCCTTCGCACCCGGTACGGTGGCCGTGGCCCACGCGGTGGCGGACGCCACCGATGCCGGAGCGGTCTCGGTGTTGGGGGGTGGTGATTCCGCCGCCGCCGCCGAGCGGGCGGGCGTGAGCGACCGGCTGACGCACGTCTCCACCGGGGGCGGGGCCTCTCTCGAGTTCCTCTCGGGGGCGGAGCTTCCGGGGGTGGCCGTACTATCCGACGAGGAGGACTGATGCGCCGAGTGGTGGCAGGGAACTGGAAGATGAACAACGGCCCGAGCGAGACCCGGGCCTTCCTCGATGCCTTCGAGATGCCCCCCGGGGACGGGCTACCGCGGGTGCTCATCTTTCCGCCGTCCTTGTCGGTGGGGACGGCGGTGGTGCACCCCCGGCGACCGGACCACCTGGAGCTGGGGGTCCAGAACATCCACTCCGAGGAGTCCGGAGCCTTCACGGGGGAGATCTCGGCCCGCATGGCGCTGGACGCCGGCGCCACCCTCACGCTTGTAGGGCATTCGGAGCGCCGGCACATCTTCGGGGAGGACGACGCCACGGTCGCCCGGAAGGCCGCCGCCGCCGCGGCCGCGGGCCTGACGCCGGTGGTGTGCGTGGGAGAGACGCTGGAGGAGAGGCGGGCCGGGGACCTGGAGACCGTGCTCCTGCGGCAGCTCGACGCCGTCCTGGATGTCCTTCCCGCGGGGACGGACTGGCTCCTGGCGTACGAGCCCGTCTGGGCCATCGGTACCGGTGAGACCGCCACGCCCGAGGACGCCAGCCAGGCGCACGGGCTCTTGCGGGAGCGTCTCCAGGACCGGGGATGGTCGGACGGGGACGTCCCGATCCTGTACGGCGGAAGTGTGAAGCCCGGCAACGCCGCCGAGCTCATGGACGCACCGGGGGTGGATGGCGTCCTGGTGGGGGGAGCCAGTCTCAAGGCCGGCGACTTCGCGGCCATCGTCGATGCCGGTCGGCGTTGACACGGACCGGGGCCACTGGCGACGTTTACAGGCTGTAGAAATACACATCTCCTCCCGCGCGAACCATGTACGGTTTTCTTCTCGCCATCCTCATTCTCGACGGGCTCTTCCTGGGCGTCGTCATCCTCCTCCAGTCCGGTAAGGGTGGAGGTCTGGCCGCAATGGGAGGAAGCGGCACCATGCCCACCGAGGGGATCATGGGGGGGCGTCAGGCCACGAACCTCCTGACCCGGGCCACCTGGACGTCGGGGACCGTCTTCATGGTGCTCGCCCTGGTGCTGTCCATCATGTCCTCCCGGGCCAGCGCGCCGCAGTCGATTCTGCGTCCGGACCTGCCGCAGGCTGCCGAGCCCGTGCCGGTTCTGCCCGGACTCACGGACGAGGGTGCCGCCGCGGCGCCGGGGGGTGAGACCCCGGCCGGCGACCCCGGGACCACCGGTAACGAGGGGAACTGAGGCACGGGTCTCCCGACTCAGGTGGAGCTACTCCGGGAGTTGCAGAGGGCCCGGGCCCTCGAAGACCTGCTGACCCGAGTGGTCGGTGACCGGGCCCCCCGTCACGGCGGCCCTCGCCGCATCTCTCCCGCCGTCCCTGCCGCGCGGGCGCTGCACCGCGCCGACGACGGATCCGGAGACGTCTTTTCCCTCCGTGTCGGATCCCCCTCCGCGGCCTTGACCATGGGCGTGGATCCCCGGGTCGTTCTCCGGCAGGCTCTGGGACGCGCCAGCGCTCCATCCATGGGGCGGGATCCCGGTGGGTTTCCCACCGACCTCCGGATCGGCCTGCTGGCCCCTGTGGAGCTTCCGGGGACGCTGGTGGAGGTCATGGCGGGGATCGCCCTCTCGTTCCGGCTCCGGGGGGAATCCCGAGTGGCCCTCCTGGTGGACGACATGGCCGGGAGCGCTTCTGGCGACTGGCACGAGGGGCTCAACTTCGCGGCGGTACGAGAGGTTCCCATGGTCCTGGTGGTGGATCACGCCCACCGTGGCCCCATGGACGCTCCCGCAGAGCAGATGCTCCAGCGAGCCCGGGCCTATGGATTCGGGTCCCACCAAGTGGACGGCACCGACCCCCGGGCGGTGGAACGGGTGGTGTGGAATGCCGTGGAGTCGGCGCGGAGCGGGGCGGGGCTCCAGGTGGTGGACGTGGCAGCTCCCTCGACGGACCCGCTCCAGTGGCTCGTGCAGAACCTCCTCGCCGCCGATGCTCTTTCCGAGGACGCCGTAGCGGGATTCCGCGAGGCGGCCGACGCCGAGATGCGTGCGGCACTGGACGAGGTGGACGCGGAGCCGGACCCGGATCCCGGACAGGCCCTGGCGGGTTGGGGGCGGCGAGGGTCGGCCATCGGCGCTCCAGCCCCGACTCCCATCACCCCTTGAACCTCCCCTGCGCAAGGAGCTGACCGTGGCCGAGACCCTTCCGGAACAGGTGCTCCACACCCGGAACCGTGAGCCCGTGACCTTCCTCGAGGCCATAGCCGAGGCCCTGTGGGAAGAGATGGAGCGCGATCCGGACGTATTCCTCCTGGGGGAGGACATCGGCGAATACGGGGGTGCCTTCAAGGTGACTCGAGGGTTCCTGGAGGCCTTCGGCGGGAATCGCGTCCTGGACACGCCCATCGCGGAAGGCGGATTCACCGGTGCCGCCGCCGGGGCGGCCCACATGGGATTGCGCCCGGTGGTGGAGATGCAGTTCATGGACTTCATCTCTCCGGCGTACGACGTGCTGACGAACTACATCGCCACCTCCGCGTACCGGGGCGCCGGGAACCTGCCGCTGGTCATCCGGGGACCGGTGGGGGGCGGAAACCGCGGCGGACCCTTCCACTCCCAGAACGTGGAGATGGCCTTCTTCCACACCCCGGGCCTGAAGATCGTCTACCCCAGCACCGCCTACGACGCCAAGGGGCTCTTGAAGGCTGCGATCCGGGACGATCACCCGGTCATCTTCGAGGAGCACAAAGGGCTCTACCGGGCCCCCCACCTCCGGGAGCTCCTGCCAGAGGAGGACTACGTCGTCCCACTGGGGAAGGCCCGCACGGCCCGGGAGGGCACCGATGTCACGGTGGTGACCTACGGGCTCATGGTGCACCGGACGCTGGAGGCCGCGGCCCGCCTGCAGGAAGAGGAGGGGATCTCCCTGGAAGTGGTGGACCTGCGGACCCTTCTTCCGTTGGATGAGGACCACATCGTGGAGAGCGTCCGGCGCACCGGAAAGCTGCTGGTGGTGCACGAGGACACGCGCACGGGCGGGCTCGCGGGGGAAGTGGCCATGCGGGTCAACGAGCGAGCGTTCGAATGGCTGGACGGCCCGATCCTGCGTGTGACGGCCATGGATGCCCCGGTTCCGTACGCCGGAGTCCTCGAGGACGCGTTCCTCCCGTCGGTGGAAGACGTCGTGGAGGCCGCGAAGTACCTGGCACGATACTGATCCTGGCCGCCGCTGAGGGCCTTTGCCTGATGGCGGCCGTTGAATAGAATCAACGTTTCCCAGAAGGAAACAGAACGCTGGAGTGGCGAGCGTGGCTCGGATTGAAGTTCCCATGCCCCAGATGGGCGAATCCATCGCCGAGGGCACCGTCTCCCGTTGGCTCAAGGAGCTCGGCGACACCGTCGAGCGGGACGAGCCCATCCTGGAGATCTCCACGGACAAGGTGGACGCCGAGATTCCCGCACCTGCGGCCGGGACCCTGGTAGCCATCGAGGTGGCCGAGGGTGAGACGGTGGAGGTCGGGACCGTCGTGGCGTACATCGATCCCGAAGGCGGGGCTCCCGATCAGCCCGCCCAGGCGCCCGCCGCGGAGGCCGACGAGGCTCCCGCTCCAGCAGGCGTGGCCGCGCCCACCCCAGAGGTCCCGACTCCGGCCGCGGGTCCCGCGGGTGAGGAGAGCGCTGCCGAGCGCTTGAGGACCAAGTCCACTCCGGTGGTCCGGAAGATCGCCGAGGAGCACGGGATCGATATCGCCGGGGTGCCCGGGACGGGACATGCGGGCCGGGTGACCAAGCAGGACATCCTGGGCTTCATCGAGTCTGGTGGTGAGACGGCTCCCGCGCCGGCTCCGCCGAAGCCCTCTCCGGCTCCCGCACCGGCCCCGGTGGCCGCCGGAGCACCGTCGGATCTCTGGGCGCGGTTCTATGGAGAGGTCCAGCATCCGGAGTTCCCGGTCCGGGAGGCCGACCGCGTCGAGCCCATGGACAAGATCCGGAGGCTCACCGCCGAGCACATGGTGGTGGCGAAGCGAGTGGCGCCCCACGTGCACTCCTTCATCGAGATCGATTTCACCGCCATCGATCGGGTGCGGAAGGCCCTCAAGCCCAAGTGGGAAGAGCAGGGCGTCCGGGTGAGTTACACGGCGTTCGTCACCTGGGCCGTGAGCCGGGTCCTGCGGAACTATCCCACGGTCAACGGCACCGTCTCCGGTAACAACATCATCTACCGGGGGAACGTGAATGTGGGGATCGCCGTGGACCTGAACCCGGGGCTGATCGTTCCGGTCATCCACGACACGGACGATCTGAGCCTGGCCGGCATCGGCCGCAAGATCGTGGACTTGGCCGACCGGGCGCGTGACCGCAAGCTCCAGCCGTCGGAGATCCAGGGAGCGACGTTCTCCATCACCAATCCCGGTGTCCTGGGAACCACGGTGGGGATGCCGGTGATTCCCAAGGGCACGTCGGCCATCCTGGGAACCGGTGCCATCGAGAAGCGGGTCGTGGTCGTCACGGACCCCGACACCGGCGGGGACTCCATCGCCATCCGGAAGCGCTGCTTCTTCAGCCTGGGGTACGACCATCGCTTGGTGGACGGCGCCGACGCGGCTCGCTTCCTGGCGGAGCTCAAGGCCTTGCTCGAAGACTTCCCCATGGACGCCTGATCCGTGACGGAGGTTCCTGGTGCACCGCCCCCCGGGTCCACGGATCCGGGGGGCGGTGGCACATCCCGGCCGGATTCCGGTGCGTCGGAGCTAGGGGGCTCGGCGGGGCCGGAACTATCCCGGGTGCTGCGCTCGCGGCGGCTGGGACGGGTCCCCTACGCCCGGGCCCTGGAGCTCCAGGCGGAGCTGGTGGTGGCCCGGCGGGAGGGCCGGATCTCGGATACCCTCCTGCTGCTGGAGCACCCCCATGTGATCACCCTGGGGACGTCCTCCTCCGCGGAACACGTCCTGGCCGACGAGGACGAGCGGCGCCGGCGCGGCATCGAGCTCTTCGAGACGGGGCGCGGAGGTGACGTCACCTACCACGGCCCGGGGCAGCTGGTGGGATACCCGATCCTGGACCTGAAGCCGGACCGTAAAGACCTGCACCGCTATCTCCGGGATCTCGAGGCGGCGCTCATGGAGGCGCTCCGGCACTTCGGGGTGCAGACCCACCGGGAGGAGGGCTACACCGGCGTCTGGGCCTCCGCCGGGAAGATCGCGGCCATCGGAGTGCGGGTCTCGTCCGGTTGGATCACGTCCCACGGATTCGCGCTGAACGTGTCGCCGGACCTTACCTACTTCGGGGCCATCGTTCCGTGCGGGATTCGGGAGCGGGAGGTGGTGTCCCTGCAGGGGCTCCTGGGGCGACCGATCACGGTGGGTGAGGTCATGCCCGTGGTGGAGGAGGCGTTGGCCCGGGTCTTCGGGCGGAGGCTGGAGCGCGACGGGGCGTGACGGCGGGTCGTGGTGGGGAACCGCCCCCACCCCGCCCGGGGAAGACTCCCGGGACCGCCGCGAGGAAGACACACCTATTCGTCGGCCGGCAGGTGCTCCATGAAGTCCAGGTAGCGTCCCCGGGACTCCCGTTCCTCGTCCAACCAGTCCTGGAAGCCCGACTCCACCAACCCGTCGGACCGGCTCAGCTCCTTCGCCGCCTGCACCGCCAGGTCGTTGGCGTACTCGTTGCGCGGATGGCCCGCATGCCCCCGCACCCACTCCCAGGAGACCCGGTGGCGCGCCATGATCCGGTCGAGGCGCTTCCACAGCTCGAGGTTCTCGATGGGGCCCGCCTTTCGCTTCCATCCGCGGCGCTTCCAGCCGTGGATCCACTCGGAGGCACCCCTTACCAGGTACTGGCTGTCGGACACGAACCGGACGTGGCAGGGCCGCTTCAGCCACCCCAGACCCTCGATGGCGCTACGGAGCGCCATGCGGTTGTTCGTGGTATCCGGTTCGGAGATCCAGAAGTCCCGGCGCACCCACTGCCCGTCCTTCCAGAACTCCACCAGGCCCGCGGCGCCACCGGGATTCGCCCGGTCCTGGAACTGATTGCCGAGACACGATTCATCGGCGTGGATCTGGACGCGGGGCAGGTCGCTCATGGCCCTGAAGCTACCCGCGAAGGAAACCAGGGGAAGACCCGCCGGGATGGGGCTGGCGGCACGCGCTGCTTGACGGGCCCGGGGGCCACTCTACCTTTCTCGCGGTCGCCCTTGTCCCCTTCATCCCCATCGTATCCTGTCCTCACCCGCCTACCTCCTTCTGGAGGACGGACGACGCTTCGACGGAGTGCACCTCGGGGCCCCGGGCCCCGCGTTCGGCGAAGTCGTCTTCAACACTTGCATGACCGGGTACCAGGAGGTCCTCACGGACCCCTCCTATACGGGCCAGCTGGTGTGCATGACCTATCCCCAACAGGGGAACTACGGGGTGAACAGCGTGGACCGGGAGTCGCCGGATCCATGCGTCGCCGGCTTCATCGTGAGGGAGTCCGCGCGCTCTCCGTCGTCGTGGCGGAGCGAAGCCTCTCTCGAAGCCTATCTTGCCGAGAACGGGATCGCCGCCATCGCCGACGTGGACACCCGCGCGCTCACGCGCCACATACGCTCGCATGGCGCCATGCGAGGGGCCATCGCCGCGGGCGACGTCGATCCGGACCAGCTCCTGGAGCAGATCCTGGCCCAGCCGATCATGGAAGGGCTGGATCTGGCGTGCGGCGTCTCCACCGACCGGAGCTACGTGGTGGAGGCGGTGGAAGAGGAGCGGTTCCATGTCGTGTGCTACGACTTCGGGGTCAAGGCCCACTCCCCCAAGCTCCTCGCGGAGCGGGGGTGCCGGGTGACGGTCGTTCCGGCGGAGACGGGGGTTGAGGAGATCCTGGCCATGAACCCCGACGGCCTCTTCGTGTCCAATGGTCCGGGCGATCCCGCGGCCGTGGACAAGGCCGAGGGTGCCATTCTTGCCCTGTCGGAGGCGGGCATCCCGGTCTTCGGTATCTGCCTTGGTCATCAGCTCATCTCGCGGGCCTTCGGTGCCGGGACCTTCAAGCTTCCCTTCGGCCATCACGGAGGGAACCACCCGGTGAAGAACCTGGACCGGGAGACCGTGGAGATCACCTCTCAGAACCACGGATTCGCGGTGCGGGCCAACGAGGACCGGACGGTGGACGGCGCACCGGATCTCCAGGTGACGCATCTCAACCTCTACGACGGAACGGTGGAGGGTGTGCGGCACCTTTCGCGCCCCGTCTTCTGCGTCCAGTACCATCCCGAGGCGGCTCCCGGACCGCACGACAGCCGCTACCTGTTCGACGACTTCGTGGAGCTCATGCAGGCTCGCCGGGGCGCCCTTGCTTGACGGGTGCATACGGTCGCCGTACCGTGCGCCCGAGCATCTGCGGGAGAGGAAGCCTGAACCCCTGACGGAGGTACGATGACGAAGGCGGACCTGGTTGAGCAGGTGGCCGAGGCCATTGGGCCGGGGATCACCAAGAAGGATTGTGCCCTCGTCGTAGACGGGTTCCTCAATGCCGTGAAGCGGGCGCTGGCCAACGGCGACCACATCGAGATCCGGGGCTTCGGGACCTTCAAGGTGCGGAGCCGGAAGTCGCGCATGGCGCGCAACCCCCGCACCGGGGACGCGGTTCGGGTTCCGTCCCGCTCCGTTCCGGTCTTCAAGCCGTCCAAGCACCTCCAGGCCCGGGTGGCCAGGAGCCACGAGGCCCGGGACTGACCGGGATCCCACCCGTTGCAGGACCTCCCGCGTAGCGGGCCGGCCCCGGCGCACTCCATTCGGAGGCCCGGCGCCGGCCCGCTTTTAACGTCCCCCCGGACCCGCGCATCCCATTCACAGTGACGGATTCCCGCGACGGCCCGGACACTCCGGACGAGATCCTGGTAGACCAGGCGAAAGCCGGAAGCGAGGTGGCGCTGAACCGCCTGGTTTCGCGGCACCATCAGACGGCCTACCGGGTCGCGCTGGGGATCGTGCGGGATCCCGAGTTGGCGGCGGACGCGGCTCAGGACGGATTCCTCAAGGCGATTCAGGCGCTGGATCGGTTTCGCGGCGACGCCCGGTTCCGGACCTGGCTCCTGACCATCGTCGGCAACGAGGCGCGGGGACAGGTGAGGAAGCGGGGACGGAGGCGGGAGTCGACGCTGGACGACGCCGGTCCGGTGGCGGACCGCGCCGTAGCGGTGGACGACGGCGTCGTGGTGGCCGACGAGGCGAGAAGGGCTCGGCGCCTGCTGGAAGAGTTGCCGGAGAAGCAGCGGTTGGCGGTGCAGCTCCGGCTGGACGAGGGATTGAGCTTCAGAGAGGTGGGAGAGGTCATCGGATCCAGCGAGGGAGCAGCCCGGGTGAACTACCATCACGGGATCAAGCGGCTTCGGGAGATGATGTGGAAATCATGAGCGAACGGTGTGCGACAATTCAGGACCAGCTTCCGGATCTGGCCGCGGGTCGCCTTGGCGAGGCGGCGCGCGCCGGCGTGGAAGTCCATCTGCGGGGGTGTGCGGCGTGTAGCGAGGCCTTCGAGACCCTTAGCCTGCTTGCCGCGGCGCCCGTTGAGGCCCCCGCGGGACTGGAGGAACGGATCCAGGCCGCGGTGCGGAGCGAGTCGGCTGCGGCTCGGGGTGCGGATCCGCTCGCCGACGCCCGCCCGTCACCCGGCCGGACCAGGCTCGGGCAACGCAGGCGTTGGATGGCTCCGGCGTGGGGGCTTGCTGCGGCCGCGGCCGTGGCGCTTCTCATGGGTCGGACCCTGCTTCCATCGGCGGACTCGGAGCCGGACCTCCTGGCCATGGCCGACGGGGAGCTCCCCGTCCTCCTGGAGGACGACGCGATGGTGGCGGGGGCGCTGGTGCTGGACGGCCTGTCGGACGACGACCTTGCTCTTCTACTCGAGGAACTGGAGCGCTGATGATGACCATCTCAACCCGAAACCTCGGACGGCGTCCGGCCCTCCTGGCTCTGCTGGCCCTGCTGGTGATTCCCACGGCCACGGATGCGCAGCAACGCCGCCCGCGGCCCGAACGCGCCCAGATGGAGGCCCAGCTTCGCCAGCGCTTCCAGGGATTGGTCGTGAGGGAGTTGGGTCTGGACGAGGACCGGGGGCGGGCTCTGGCGGAGGCCGTGCGGGAGTTCCAGGAACCGCGTCGTGAGCTCTTCCAGCGACAGCGAGGCCTGGAGCGGCGCCTGACCGGGACCGGAGCACTGCTCTCCGAGGATGAAGCCCGAGCGGTGCTGGACGAGCTTGTTGGGGTGAAGGAGGAGGAAGCCAGGCTGATGGCCCTGGAACAGGAACGACTCCTGGAGATCCTCACCCCGCCCCAGCTCGTCCGCTTCTACACGCTCCGGGACCAGCTCAGCCGGCGGATCCGCCAGTTGCGGGAGAACCGGCCTGGCGGGGGAGGACCGGACGGCCCGTTGCCCCCTGGTGAAACCCTGGCGGGTTGGCCAGTGTTCGAGTCCTAGCGACACTGTAGGGCATTCGAACCTTCTTTCCCGCGCCCTCCTCCGGTATGGACCTGGACGTGCTCTTCTTCGCCAGCTATCGCGAGCTGGTGGGGACTCCCAGCGTACGGATCACCCTCCCCGTGGACGCCACCGTCTCCGACCTGGTCGAAGAGGTACGCGCCCGTGGCGAGGGCTTCTCGCGCCTGCCGGACCGGCCCGCCGTGGCCGTGAACCGGTCGGTAGTGCCCCATGCGCACCGACTGGAATCGGGGGACGAAGTGGCCTTCCTTCCTCCTGTGGCAGGAGGGTAGATGGGAACGGCCCGGATCACCTCCGACCCACTGCTTCTCGAGGAGCTCCTCCTTGGGTCGCCGACCCCCACCGACGGCGCCCAGGTCGTCTTCGTGGGGGTCGTACGGAACCACGCCGAGGGGCGCCCGGTGCGGGGAATGCGCTACGAGGGGTACGAGCCCATGGCGCTGGAAGTGCTCCAGGCCATCGTGGGAGAGGCGGAGGAGCGCCACGAGGTGGGGTCGGTGGTTGCGGCGCATCGCCTGGGTGAGCTGGAGATCGGTGAGGCGAGCGTGGCCATCGTCGTGTCGGGTCCCCACCGGGACGCGGCGTACCGGGCGTCGCGATACGTGATCGAGGAGATCAAGCGGCGCCTTCCGGTCTGGAAGCACGAGCACTTCGTCGATGGGGGGGAGCGCTGGGTCCCGGGTACCCACCTGACACCGGACTCTCCGGCTCCGTATACCCCCGGGGACCCGGGCCTTCCGCTGCCACCTCGGGAGGTGCAAGGGCATGGGTGATCCACGACAGAGGAGCGACCTGCCGGTGGTCCCCGATCCGGCCGCCATGGTCGACGGTTTCGGACGTCGCGTGGAGTACCTCCGCATCTCCGTCACGGACAAGTGCAACCTCCGCTGCGTCTACTGCATGCCCCTGGAGGGGCTCCCATGGCTCAAGCGGGACCAGCTCCTGAGCTACGAGGAGATCCGCCGTGTGGTGGAGGCCATGGCGCCGTTGGGGCTCCGCCGTCTGCGAATCACCGGAGGCGAGCCGCTGGTGCGCCGGGACCTCCCGGAGCTCGTGGGAATGCTCTCGGACATCCCCGGGATCGAGGACATCGCCCTGACCACCAATGCCGTTCTGCTGGCGGACCAGGCGGAAGCCCTCCGCGACGCGGGGCTGACGCGGGTCAACGTGTCCCTCGATTCCCTCCGCCCCGAGCGGGTGGATGCCATCGCCCGGCGGCCCGACGCCTACCCGCGGATCATGGAGGGCTTCGACGCCGCCGAGCGGATGGGGTTCAGCCCGCTGAAGGTGAACGTGGTGCTCATGCGGGGGCACAACGACGACGAGATTCGCGACTTCGCCGCCATCACCCGCGAGCGGCCGTGGCACGTCCGGTTCATCGAGATCATGCCCACCACCGCGAACCTGGACCTCTCCGCCACGCAGTTCATCTCGTGCCAGGAGGCGTTGGACCAGGTGCGGGGGTTGGGAGAGCTCAAACCGGTGGAGGGCCCCGCCGGGAATGGCCCCGCCACGTACTACCGGTTCCCGGGCGCGCCGGGAACGGTGGGGGTCATCACCCCCATGAGCCACAATTTCTGCGACCAGTGCAACCGCCTCCGACTCACGGCGGACGGCCAGCTTCGTCCCTGCCTCTTCGGCGATCTCCAGACGGACCTCAGGAGTCTCCTGCGGGCGGGAGAGCCGCTGGAGCCGGCCATCCGCGAGACCCTGAGGATCAAGCCGGAGCGGCACGATCTCGTCCAGGGAAGCGACAAAGGGTCCGGCGGCCTGGTGGCCTTATCTCAGACGGGGGGCTGACAGGGCCGAACCTCGGCGATTCGGGCAGGTGGGTCACGTTGACACTCCACCCCCCGAAAAATAGGTTCCGCCAGGCCGACCATCGGCCCCCACCGCGCCGTTCCAGCCTTGAGTTTTCACCCGGCGCGGACTCCCTCCAGGGACCGAGAAATCCAACGACTCCATGAGCTTCAAGAAGATCACGGTCGTCGGCGCCGGACACGTGGGCGCCACCGCCGCACAGCGCATCGCCGAGAAGGAACTCGCCAAGGAAGTCGTCCTCATCGACATCGCGGAGGGAATCCCGCAGGGGAAGGGCCTGGACCAGTGGGAGAGCGCTCCCATCGAAGGCTTCGACACCCGGGTCGTCGGGGCGCAGGATTACGAACCGGCCCGAGGGTCGGAGATCTTCGTGGTCACCGCGGGGATCGCCCGCAAGCCCGGCATGAGCCGGGACGACCTGCTGAAGACCAATGCCGGGATCGTGAAGAGCGTCTCCGAGGAGATCAAGCGGGTGGCGCCGGACTCGATCATCATCATGGTCTCGAACCCGCTGGACGTCATGTCCTACGTGGCCATGAAGACCACGGGCTTCCCCCGCGAGCGGGTCATCGGGATGGCCGGCGTGCTCGACACCGCCCGATATCGCTCCTTCATCGCCCTCGAGGCGGGAGTCAGCGTCGAGGACATCCAGGCGCTGGTGCTGGGCGGCCACGGTGACACCATGGTGCCCCTGCAGAGCTGCACCAACATCGCGGGGATTCCCATCGGACATTTCCTCCCCCAGGAGAAGATCGACGCCCTGGTGGAGCGCACCCGGAAGGGCGGTGCGGAGATCGTGGGATACCTCAAGACCGGCAGCGCGTACTACGCGCCCTCCGCGGCGGCCGTGCAGATGGTGGAAGCCATCGTCAAGGACAAGAACCGGATCCTGCCGTGCGCCGTCTATCTCACGGGCGAGTACGGACAGGACGGGATCTTCCTGGGCGTGCCATGCAAGCTGGGCGAGGGCGGCCTCAAGGAGGTGCTGGAGGTCGAGCTCTCGGAAAGCGAGCGGGAGGCGCTCGGGAAGAGCGCCAATCATGTCCGTGAGTCCATGAAGGCTCTGGGCTGAGTTCGAACGGGGAGAGGCGGACAGCGCCTCTCCCCGCTTTCGTTTCCGGGCCTTTCAACGGCCCAACCACAATCTCGGTTTCGACGGAGATGGAATGCGTCGCGTCGCCAAGCTCTACCGCTCCTCGGTAGGGAAGAAGATTCTGATGGCCCTTTCGGGTCTCCTCCTGTTCGGCTTCATCGTCGGGCACATGGTGGGGAACCTGAAGGTCCTTTCCGGCCCCGAGTCGTTCAACGCCTACGCCGAGTTCCTGCGGGACTTCGGCTACCCCCTCATCCCGCACGAGGGCTTCCTCTGGATCTTCCGCATCGTCCTTCTGGGCGCGGTGCTGCTCCATGCGGCCTCGGCGCTGCAACTGTGGGCCACGAGCCGCGCGGCCCGGAACGGCGTGTACCGGAAGACGGAGGATCTCTCGTTCTCGTATGCCTCCCGGACGATGCGGTGGGGGGGGGTGATCCTGGCTCTATTCATCGTCTTCCACATTCTCCATCTGACCACGGGATCGGTCCACACGGACTTCGTGGCGGGGGATGTCTACCACAACTACGTGGTGGCCTTCCAGAGCCCCCTCGTCCTGGGCTTCTACGCCGTGGCCCAGGCGGCCCTGTGCCTGCACCTGTACCACGGTCTGTGGTCGGTGACGCAGACCCTGGGTGCGAGCCATCCGAAGTACAATCCGCTCCGGCGTCCCGTGGCCGTGGGCCTCTCTCTCGGCATCTTCGTCGGCTTTCTCATCCCGCCGGTGCTGGTCATTGCCGGCGTGGTTTCCTGAAGGATCGGTGCAGCAATGGAGCTGAACGCGAAAATCCCGGACGGTCCCATCGCGGAAAAGTGGGACAACCACCTCTTCTCAATGAAGCTGGTGAACCCCGCCAACAAGCGGAAATACTCCATCATCATGGTGGGCACCGGGCTCGCCGGCGCATCGGCGGCCGCCACCATGGGCGAGTTGGGGTACGACGTGCAGGTGTTCACCTACCACGACTCGCCGCGGCGAGCCCATTCCATCGCCGCCCAGGGTGGAATCAACGCCTCGAAGAACTACCAGAGTGACGGCGACTCGGACTTCCGGCTCTTCTACGACACCGTGAAGGGAGGCGACTTCCGGTCCCGCGAGGCCAACGTCTACCGGCTGGCTCAGCTCAGCGGCAACATCATCGACCAGGCCGTGGCCCAGGGCGTCCCCTTCGCGCGGGAATACGGAGGCCTCCTGGCCAACCGGTCATTCGGTGGCGCGCAGGTGTCCCGGACCTTCTACGCCCGGGGGCAGACCGGGCAGCAGCTCCTGCTGGGGGCCTATCAGGCTCTGGAGCGTCAGATCCAGGCGGGAACCTGCGTGATGCACAACGAGCAGGAGATGATGGACGTCGTGGTCATCGACGGGGTGGCCCGGGGCATCATCACGCGGAACATCCGGACCGGGAAGCTCGAGCGACACGTGGCCGACGCGGTGGTACTGGCCACGGGCGGGTATTCCAACGTGTTCTTCCTGTCCACCAACGCCAAGAAGTGCAACGTGACCGCCACGTGGCGGGCGCACCGGAGGGGCGCGGGGTTCGCGAACCCGTGCTTCACCCAGATCCATCCCACCTGCATCCCGCCGTCCGGCGAGTACCAGTCCAAGCTCACGCTCATGAGCGAGTCCCTTCGGAACGATGGACGGATCTGGGTGCCGGCGGAGGCGGGGGACGAGCGGGAGCCGGGCCGGATCCCCGAAGAGGAGCGCGACTACTACCTGGAGCGCTTCTACCCCTCATTCGGAAACCTCGCGCCCCGGGACATCTCCTCCCGGCGGGCCAAGGAGATGGTGGACGCCGGCCACGGCGTGGGTGAGTTGAAGAACGGCGTCTTCCTGGACTTCAAGGACGCCATCGAACGGCTGGGAGAGCGGGTCATCTCGGAGCGGTACGGGAACCTGTTCGCCATGTACGAGAAGATCACGGGCGAGAACCCGTACAAGACCCCGATGCGGATCTATCCCGCGCCGCACTACACCATGGGCGGGCTGTGGGTGGACTACAATCTCCAGACCACGGTGCCGGGCCTCTTCGCCATCGGTGAGGCCAACTTCTCGGACCACGGGGCCAACCGGCTGGGAGCCAGCGCGCTCATGCAGGGCCTGGCGGACGGGTACTTCGTCATGCCCATGACCATCGGGAACTACCTGGCCGGCGTCACGCCCGGCGGGGTGGATACGTCCCATCCGTCGTTCACGGAGGTGGAACAGGGCGTGGGCGACCGGATCGGCTCCATCATGTCCGTGGGGGGGACCCGCTCGTCGGACTCCTTCGCCGTGGAGCTGGGGCGCATCATGTGGAACGAGTGCGGCATGGAGCGCACCGCCGACGGGCTCAAGGACGCCATCCGCCGCATCGGGGAGCTCCGGGAGGAGTTCTGGAACGACGTCCGCGTGCCGGGAAAGGCGGACGACCTGAACCAGGAGCTCGAGAAAGCCGGCCGCACCGCCGACTTCCTGGAGTTCGCCGAGGTGATGTGTTACGACGCCCTGGCTCGGGACGAGTCCTGCGGCGCCCACTACCGGCCCGAGCACGTCACCGACGAGGGAGAGGCGAAGCGGGACGACGAGAACTTCGCCCACGTCTCCGTGTGGGAGTTCACCGGAGTGGGTAAGGAACCCAAGCTCCACAAGGAGCACCTGACCTTCGAGAACGTGAAGCTCTCGCAGAGGAGCTACAAGTAATGAAGCTGAAGCTGCACATCTGGCGGCAGGCCGGTCCCGACGTCTCCGGGCAGTTCGAGCACATCACTGCCGACGACATCTCCACCCACATGTCCTTCCTGGAGATGCTCGACGTGGTGAACGAACGGCTCATCGCGGACGGGAAGGAGCCGGTGGCCTTCGACCACGACTGCCGGGAGGGGATCTGCGGCACGTGCGGGATGATGATCAACGGCAATCCCCACGGACCGTGGGAGCGGACGTCGGCGTGCCAGCTCCACATGCGGGCGTTCAAGGACGGGGACGAGATCTGGATCGAGCCCTGGCGAGCCCAGGCGTTCCCGGTGCTGAAAGACCTCATCGTGGATCGATCCGCCTTCGACCGCATCATCCAGGCCGGCGGGTACGTCTCGGTGCGCACCGGGAGCGCACCGGACGCCAACGCCGTCCCGATCCGCAAGGAGTTCGCGGACGACGCCTTCGACGCGGCGGCGTGCATCGGGTGCGGCGCCTGCGTGGCGGCCTGCCCCAACGCGTCGGCCATGCTCTTCACCTCGGCGAAGGTGTCTCAGCTCGCCTTGCTTCCGCAGGGTCAGCCCGAGCGGTACGAGCGAGTGCTGCACATGGTGGACACCCACGACGAAGAGGGATTCGGGAATTGCACGAATCACGGTGCTTGCCAGAATGCCTGCCCCAAGGGGATCAGCGTGGACAACATCGCGCGGCTGAACCGGGATCTCTTCAAGGCGACCCTCATGGATCGCCCTGAGGAGGCTGCAGTCTGAGGCACGGGGGCGGGAGTCCGCCGGAGCGGGCCGGACGGGAGGGGCAGGGGACTCCGGGGGCCGGAGCCACCGGCTCGCGTCCGGGCCGCCTCCGCTCGCTGGACGCCTTCCGGGGAGCCACCATCGCCGGGATGATCCTGGTCAACAACCCCGGGACGTGGGCCGCGATCTATCCCCCATTCCGGCATGCCGAGTGGCACGGGCTGACGCCTACCGACCTGGTCTTTCCCTACTTCCTCTTCATCGTCGGGGTGGCCATCGCCCTGGCGCTGGGCCGCCGGGTCGAGGCGGGGGTCGAGCGGCGGGCCATCCTGGCGAAGGCAGGGAAGCGCGCGGCCATCCTGGTGGGGCTCGGCCTGTTCATGGCCGCCTGGCCCTTCGTCCGCTGGAGCCCGGACTTCGCCCTGAGGGACTTCTCCCAACTCCGGATCCCCGGCGTCCTGCAGCGGATCGGGATCTGCTACTTCCTGGGAGTCGTGGCCTTTCTTTGGCTCCGGTCCCGGGGCCGCGCCGTGCTGGGGGGCGTGATCCTCCTGGGATACTGGGCAGTGCTGATGCTGGTGCCCGTTCCGGGTACCGCCACGGCAGGGGTCCTGGAGCCGGCCTCAGCCACCCTGGCGGCGTGGGTGGACCGGGCGGTCCTGGGGGACCACCTCTGGTCCGCCGCCAACCGGGAGTGGGATCCGGAGGGAGTCCTTTCGACCTTCCCCGCGCTGGTGACCGTCCTTCTTGGGATCTGGGCGGGGGAGAAGCTCCGATGGTCCCGCTCGAGCGAGCGGACCAGCCCCATTCCGGCGGCGCCGTGGCTCATCATGTGGGGCGTGGTGATGACGCTGGCGGGATGGCTCTGGGGTCAGGCCTTCCCCATCAACAAGCAGCTCTGGACTTCGTCGTACGTGATCTTCACCGGCGGGACCGCCTTCGTGATCCTGGGGCTCCTGCACTTCTGGGTGGACGATCGCCCCTCGACGGGGGAGGCGGGCGCACCGCCACGGTGGGTGCACGCCCTGGAGATCTACGGGGTGAACGCTATCACCGTCTACGTGGGCAGCGGGTTGCTTGCCAAGACCCTCGGGCTGATTCGCGTTCCCCTGCCGGACGGCGGCACGGGGTCTCTTTCGGGGACCATCTACCGGGGTGTCTTCGCTCCTCTGGGGTCACCGGAGCTCACCTCGCTGCTCCACGCTGTGGTCTGGGTCATGGGATGGTGGCTGGTGCTCTGGTGGATGTATCGAAGAGGATGGGTCTGGAAGATCTGACGGCTGTCCGTCACCCTGGGCGAGTCGGGTTGCCGCCCCGACAGTCCGCACCCTAGTCTCCCCCCTCGTCGAAGGCCCGCCGCCGCGGGTGTCCCTTGCCTCCGGAAGCTCGACCCATGTCCAGGCTCATCCAGCTTTTCGCCCTCCTCGTGGCTCTCGCCGTCGGCATCTGGGTCCTTACTCTGGGGGGGGACCACGAGGACGGGACGGGCGCCGATCTGATTCTCACCGGCGCCCGGGTCTGGACCGGGGACGCCGCCTCACCCTGGGCCGAGGCGGTGGCGGTCCGGGGCAACCGCATCCTGGCCGTGGGAACCGAGTCGGACATCCTGCCCCTGAGAGGCGCGGACACGCGGGTGCTGGCGCTGGAGGGGGGATTGGTGACTCCCGGCTTCATCGACAACCACACCCACTTCAACCGGGCCGGGGAGCTCCTGCTCGGGGTGAACCTGTTGGAGGTGACGGACGCCGACGGCCTGGTGGAGGAGGTCGGGAGGACGGCGGGGCGCCTTCCGGAGGGCGCCTGGATGGTGGGAGGGATGTGGGGCGCCTACGCCCAGTGGTCCATGAGCTCGTCGGGCGAGGCGGATGAGGCCGGGGACCCGGCGGCGCAGGAGTTCCGGCCCGACCGTTCCCTCATCGACCCGGTGAGTCCGGACAACCCGGCGCTCCTCTGGAACTGGGATCGGTCACAGTACCTCGCCAACGGTGCGGCTCTCCAGGCGGCGGGCGCCGGGTGTGACTGGCCGGGGGTGGAGTGCGAGGAAGGGGAGCCCACCGGCCGCCTCTCGGCCGCGGCGGCTTCCCGCATCCGGTCCGCCATCCCCTCGAAGACGACGGAGCAGCGGTTGGCGGAGGCGCGAGCGGCGCTCGCGGACCTCGCCCAATACGGGGTCACCACCTTCTTCGACATCACGCCGCCGGAACAGGTTGAGGTCTACGAGCGGCTTCGGGAATCGGGAGAGCTCACGGCACGCGTGAACATGCGCCTGGTCCTGGACACGTGGGACGAGATGCGGGACGCGGGAATCACCGAGGGCTTCGGAGACGACTGGATCCGCTATCAGGGGCTGAAGGGCTTCGTGGACGGGATCATGGGGAACTCCCAGGCCCGGTTCTACGAGCCGTACCTCACCACGGGGGTACGCGGTCGGTGGCGGGACGCCTCCAATACCGGGTACGTCACCGGAGACGGGTCGGGGATGGAGCCCGCGGGCAACATGGAAACGCTGCTGCGGGGAGCCGACGCTGCGGGCTTCAACCCCCGGGTGCACGCCATCGGGGACGAGGCCATCGACTCCATCGTGGACCTCATGGCCAGGGTGATGGATTGGAACGGACCCCGGGAAGGGCGCCGCTTCGCCATCATCCACAACCAGGTGATCCGGGGCCCTGAGACCGCCCAGCGCCAAGCGGAGCTGGGGATCATCGCCGAGATGCAGCCCTACCACACCATCGACGACATGCGGTGGATGGAGGAGCGGATCGGTGAGCGGGCCCGCTGGGCGTACGCGTTCCGCACCCTGCACGATGCCGGGGTCCTCCTCTCGTTCGGCAGCGACTGGCCGGGTACGAATGCGGCCTGGTACACCGTGAACCCACTCCAGGGAATGTACGCGGCGGTGACCCGGCAGACCCTGGACGGAAGCCCCAGCGGTGGGTGGTTCCCGGAGGAGCGCATCGACGTGGAGACTGCGCTCCGTGCGTACACCGTGAACAACGCCTGGGTGGCCGGCGAGGAGGACCGGAAGGGGAAGCTGGTCCCGGGCTACCTGGCGGACCTGGCGGTGCTGGATCGGGACGTGTTCCAGGTGGATCCCTCGGAGCTGAAGGACTTCACTGTTCTCTACACTGTGGTGGACGGAGACGTCGTTTTCGAACGGGGGGGCTCGTGAAGCCCGGCCGCGGGCGGGTCCGGTGCGGAGCGCCGGCGGCGTGGCTCGCCGCCGCCCTGGTGGGTGCGTGCTCGTCGGGCACCTGGGAGGGGACGGCAGCGGACCCGGCCGGCGTCACCTTCGCGGAGGAGCTGGAGGTGGATCTCGCGGCCATGGAGCGCACCCCCTCCGGTCTCTACGTGCAGGACCTGGCGGAGGGGGTGGGGCCGGTGGCCCGTCGCACCAGTCTCGTCACCATCCACTATGTGACCTGGCTCTCGGACGGGTCAGTGGTGGACGCGAGCCTCGGCGGTGAGCCCTTCACCCTTCGCCTCGGGGGGAACGAGGTGATCCGGGGCTGGAACCAGGGGATTCCGGGAATGAAGGTGGGCGGGCGGCGGAAGCTCGTCGTTCGCCCGGGCCTGGCCTACGGCGGCCGGGGGACGCCGAACGTGCCCGGTAATAGCACCCTGGTGTTCGAGGTGCAGCTGGTAGACGTGCGCTGACGCACCCCGGGGCCTTGGGGAAACCCCAGGCCGTCGCTAGCGTAACAGGTTTGGGCGCCCGGGTGGCGCGCCCACGAACCTGAATCCCAGAGAGACGATGCTCCGGTCCCGCACCTCCCTCCGCCGACTCGCCTTCGGCCTTGCGCTTGTCCCGTTCCTGGCCTCCTGCGGGGACGATCCCCTGGGCCCCCGCTATCCGGAAGACACCAACTTCGCCGCCTCCCTGGGAATCGACCTGTCCCAGATGACCATGCTGGACTCCGGGGTCTACATCCAGACCACGCAGGAGGGGGACGGTGTGCCCATCGACGTGGGCGAGGTCACGGTGGCCTACACCCTCTGGCTTCCCGACGGGAGCCAGATCGACTCGGGTGAGCTGACCTTCGAGTTCGACACGGGAATGGTCATTCCCGGGTTCGAAGAAGGCGTTTCGGGGATGCGGGTCGGTGAGATCCGGAAGATCGTGATCCCCTCGGAGCTCGGGTACGGCAGCCGTGGGACGTCGTCCATCCCGCCGCACTCGGTCCTCGTCTTCCAGGTGGAGCTCCTGCAGGGCGGCGCCCCGGCCTGATCCCGGGAGCCGCGTCGCGCCCGGGGTCTTCCGGGCGCCACCGCCTCCGGACGCAACCGCCTCCGGAGGTTACATCCGTGGGAGCGTGACCCCCACCTGCTTCATGTACTTCCCTTCCCGGTCCGCGTAGGCGGTCTCCGGCTCCTCGTCTCCCTCGAAGAAGAGGAGCTGGGCGATGCCCTCCCCGGCGTAGATCTTGGCCGGGAGCGGCGTGGTGTTGCTGATCTCCAGGGTGAGATAGCCCTCCCAGGTCGGCTCCAGCGGCGTCACGTTCACGATGATTCCGCACCGGGCGTACGTGCTCTTGCCCACGCAGATCACAAGGACGTCCCGGGGAATCCGGAAGTACTCCTCGGTCCTCGCCAGGGCGAAGGAGTTCGGCGGGATGATACACTCGTTGGCGTGCACGTCCACGAAGGAGCGGTCGTCGAAGTTCTTCGGATCCACCACGACGTTGTGGACGTTGGTGAAGACCTTGAAGTCGGGGGCCACCCGGATGTCGTAGCCGAACGACGAGATGCCGTAGCTGATCTTGCCGCCCCGGACCTGGCCGGATTCGAAGGGCTCGATCATCTGATGCTCCTCGCACATCCGGCGGATCCACTTGTCGCTCTTGATGGGCATGAAGGGTCCTGATCCTGCGTCTTTTCTGGTGGGGTGAACGGCTCCCTGAGCGCCTCAAGAAGCGGACGGATGGGGCCGAAAGATAGAAGAGGTGGAAGGCCCCGGCAAACTCCGTTCAACCGTTGACTTTTCTAGGGTTTTTCCCGGTTGACACTTCTTTTCGGGTCCCGGTACATTGCGTTGTCACTCAAGTGAACAATTTCACAAATCCATAGACGCAGGCCGACATGTCGGGGTCCTACGCGCCACTCCTCATCCTCTTCGGCGTCTCCGTTCTCAACGCCGTAGGGATCGCCGTCGCCACCCACATCATCAATCCCCGGCGTCCGACGCCCCAGAAGGACATGCCGTACGAGTCGGGGATGATTCCCCTGGGCGACACGCGTGAGCGCTTCAGCGTGAAGTTCTACATGGTGGCCATCAGCTTCATCGTCTTCGACCTGGAGGCGATCTTCCTGATCCCCTGGGCGGTGGGGATGAGGGATTTGGGATGGGGCGGCTTCGTAGCCATGTCCCTGTTCGTGGTGGTCCTGTCGCTCGGCCTGATCTACGAGTGGAAAAAGGGAGGTCTCGAGTGGGATTGACGGACAAGAAGCTTCCGGGCGGGGGCACCAGCGCCCGCACCGGTGGGCTCTTCGGAGCGGGCGGACCGACCTTCCTCACCACCAAGCTGGATTTCATCGTCAATTGGAGCCGGAGGAATTCCCTCTGGCCGATGCCCTTCGGCACCGCGTGCTGCGCCATCGAGATGATGGCGTCGGCGGCCTCCAACTTCGACCTCGCCCGGTTCGGGATGGAGCGCATGTCGTTCTCGCCGAGGCAGGCCGACGTCCTCATCTGCGCCGGGCGCGTTCCGTACAAGCTCGCCCCGGTCCTTCGCCGGATCTGGGATCAGATGCCCCAGCCCAAGTGGTCCATCTCCATGGGGGCGTGCGCTTCGTCCGGGGGGGTGTTCGACAACTACTCCATGGTGCAGGGCATCGACACCATCATCCCCGTGGACGTTTATATCCCGGGATGTCCGCCCCGTCCCGAGGCGCTGATCTACGGCCTCATGATGATCCAGGAGAAGATCCGTGAGGAGTCGCTGGCCCAGCACTTCGACAACCGGGCGGAAGATCCCCTCACCGTGGGCCGTCCGCGGTCCGGTGACGAAGAGGTGGCGGCGCTCACCGGTCCCTTCGGCAACTCGACCCGACAGAACCGGGTGAGCGGACTGGTCCAGACGGACCGGATCTCCCGCCCTGAGGACCGACTCCCGTAACCGCAGGAGATCCCATGGCCGAAGAATCCCCTTCCGGATTGGACGCGGTGGAGGAGGGCCCGTCAGCCAGCGACCCCGGGGGGTCCGCCTCGGCCGGCGCAGGCACGCTCGCCCCGGAACACCCCACGGTACAGGCCCTGCGGGCGCGCTTCGGTGACGCCGTCGGCCGACAGGAGGTCGGCTCCCGGGGCCAGCACGTGGTATTCGTGGATCCGTCCCGCAATCGGGAGATCCTGGAATGGCTCAAGGAGGATCCGGGGCAGGACTACCAGTTCCTCTCGGATCTGACCGCCGTGGATTACGGTGGCGGGCGGCCGCTCCACGTGGTCTACCAGCTGTTCTCCATGACCCATCACCGCAGCCTGCGCGTGAAGTGCGAGCTTCCGGTGACCGCGCTGGAGATCGACTCGGTCCAGCCGCTATGGAAGACGGCGGACTGGCTGGAGAGAGAGGTCTACGACCTGTTCGGGATCCGGTTCAACGGGCACCCGGACCTTCGGCGCATCCTCATGCCGGAGAACTACGCCGAGGGACACCCGCTCCGGAAGGACTTCCCCCTGCGGGGCCGGTTCTCCCGCGCGGAGCAGACGCGTCGAGCCCTCTCGCAGGAGGTGGCGGCGTTCTACATCCCGGAGGAGATGGAGATCGGAAGGGAACCGCAGCTCCTGGACGGTGAGGCCGGCGAAGCCGCCCTCACCCCCCGCGACGAAGCCTGAACCCCCGCACTGGAACCCCAATGCCGACCAAGACGGTTGAGTTCGCGGTAGGCCGCACCCCGGAGATGGGTGTGGACTCCCGACCGGCGTACGGCCCCCTCGCTCCCATCGATGTGGCGGAGCCGGACATCGGGTCCGAGCACATGCTCATCAACATCGGGCCGCAGCATCCTGCCACCCACGGGGTCTTGCGCCTGGTGTGCGAGCTGGACGGGGAGACGGTGCTCCGCGTCATTCCGCACATCGGCTACCTCCACTCGGGCTTCGAGAAGCTGGGTGAGTACCGCTCGTGGAATCAGGTGGTACCTCTCACCGACCGCATGGACTACCTGGCGCCCCTGATCTACAACTGCGCCTACGTCATGTCGGTGGAGGAGCTCATGGGGATCGAGGTCACCGAGCGGTGCAAGGTGGTCCGCGTGATCCTCATGGAGCTGGACCGGATCTTCGGCCACCTCCTCTTCGCCGGGACGTGGTCCATCGACGTGGGAGCCTTCACGCCCTTCCTGTACACCTTCCAGGAGCGGGAGAAGATCTACTCCCTGCACGAATCCCTCACCGGGGCTCGCATTACCACCTCGGCCACCCGGGTCGGGGGAATGATGGCGGACCTGCCCGAGGGCTGGGCCGAGGCGTGCCGGAAGTTCGTGAATGAGCTCCCGCACACCCTGGACCAGGTGGACTATCTCCTGGCCAGCAACGGGATTCACCTGGGGCGCACCCAGAACGTGGGGATCATCTCCGGTGAGGACGCCATCAACTACGGCTTCACGGGTCCCAACCTCCGGGCTTCCGGCGTGCCGTACGACGTCCGCAAGGACAAGCCGTACTACGACTACGAGTCCTACGACTTCGAGGTCCCCATCGGCGAACATGGCGACTGCTACGACCGGTTCATCGTCCGGCTGGAGGAGATCCGCCAGAGCATCCGCATCATCAACCAGGCGCTGGATCGCCTCCCCGGCGGACCCATCAACGTCGAGGACCCCCGCATCTCCCTGCCCTCCAAGACGGACTGCATGAACGACATGGAGTCCATGATCCACCACTTCAAGCTCATCACCGAGGGGATTCACGCCCCGGTGGGCGATTCGTGGTTCAGCGTGGAGGCGTCCAAGGGCGAGCTGGGGATGTACGTGGTAGGCGACGGAGGGACGAACCCGGTTCGCTGGCGGGTCCGCCCACCCTCCTTCGTGAATCTCTCGGTGATCCCGAAGCTGGCGGAGGGTCACCTCATGTCCGACCTGATCATGATCAACGCCTCCCTGGACATCGTGCTGGGGGAGATCGACCGATGAGTGACGCTCCGTTCAAGAACCCCGGTTTCGCCGGGAACACCGGAGAGTTCGACCTCTCCGAGGACCAGGTGCGGGGGAAGGACTTCGTGCCCTCTCGCCCGCCGGAGGGCGGACACCCCTCCGGCACGGCCAGCTACCCCTACATGTTGCCGGAGAAGGACCCGGAAGCCCCGCTCTTCGAGGGTCCCTTCAAGGAGCGATTCGAGAAGCTCCTGACCCGGTACCCGGACAAGCGCGCGGCGCTGCTGCCGACCCTCGCACTGGCCCAGGAGGTCCGCGGCCACGTTTCCCCGGAGACCATGGACGAGGTGGGGACGCTCCTCGAGCTGCCGGACGCGTACGTGCGAGGCGTGGCCACCTTCTACACCATGTACAACAAGGCCCCGGTGGGCCGCTTCCTCATCCAGGTCTGCACGAACATCTCCTGCAACCTCTGCGGGGCCGACGAGGTGATGGCCGCCTTCCTTCGGGCCACCGACACGGAGATGGGAGAGACCTCGGCGGACGGGAACTTTACGGTGGTCGAGGCCGAATGCCTCGCGGCGTGCGGGTTCCCCACCTGCGTGCAGATCAACTCGCGCTACTACGAGAACGTTACCCCTGAGGATGTGCCGGCCCTGCTGAACCGGCTCACGGAGAGGGGGGAGTAAGGTATGGCCTATCCGTACGTTTCGGACCGGGAAGTCCGCGTCCTGAGCAAGCACTTCGGTGACCCGGCGGCCCGTACCCTGGAGGGTGCGTTGGCGAACGGTCGCTACGAGGCGTTGAAGAAGGCGCTGGGGATGGGGAGGGACGCCATCATCGACGAGGTGAAGACCTCGGGCCTCCGGGGCAGGGGCGGGGCCGGATTTCCCACCGGCGTGAAGTGGAGCTTCATGCCCAAGGATTCGGGAAAGCCCCACTACCTGTGCTGCAACGCCGACGAGTCGGAGCCCGGAACGTTCAAGGACCGGGAGATCATCCGGTGGGATCCCCACCAGCTGATCGAGGGGTGCCTCATCGCCTCGTACGCCATCGGCGCGGAGCACTGCTACATCTACTGCCGGGGCGAGTTCTTCGAAGCGTCGTCGATTCTCGCCCTCGCCGTTGAGGACGCCTACCAGGCCGGGTACGTGGGGAAGGACATCCTGGGCTCGGGCATCAACGTGGACATCACCGTGCACATCGGCGCGGGGGCGTACATCTGCGGTGAGGAGACGGGGCTCATGAACTCCCTCGAGGGCCGGCGTGGCCAGCCCCGGGTGAAGCCCCCGTTCCCCGCGGCGGCGGGCCTGTTCGGCATGCCCACCACGGTGAACAACGTCGAGACGCTGGCGGCGGTGCCGCACATCGTGGCGAACGGAGGCGAGTGGTACCGGCAGTGGGGCACGGAAAAGAGCCCCGGGACCAAGCTCTTCTGCGTCTCGGGACACGTGAACAAGCCGGGCAACTACGAGCTTCCCCTGGGATTCCCCCTCAAGGAGCTCATCGACGACGTCTGCGGGGGGGTCCGGGACGGGAACGCCCTGAAGGCGGTGATTCCGGGGGGCTCCTCGGTGCCGATCCTCTCCGCCGAGGAGGCGGAGAACTGCCCCCTCTGCTACGAGGGGGTCATGGCCGCGGGATCCATGCTGGGGTGCGCCTCGGTGATCGTGATGGACGAGACCACCGACATCGTCAAGCAGGTCCGGCGCATGGCCTACTTCTACCAGCACGAGTCGTGCGGGCAGTGCACGCCCTGCCGTGAGGGCTCCGCCTGGGTCACCAAGATCCTCCGGAGGATCGAGGATGGCCGTGGGACGGAGGAGGACCTGGACACCCTGGTCGAGGTGACGACGCAGATGACGGGGACCACCATCTGCGTCCTGTCGGACTCCGTCGCCGCACCCGTCCAGAGCAGCATCAAGAAATTCCGCGACGAATACCTGGCGCTCATCCGGAGGGGTGAGCGGGTCGGCGCGGCGTAGCAGACCGAGACCTCTTGCTCGCTTCCACCGGATACGGAACGAAGACCGCGAATGGCTGAGAACGGACAACCAGAGATGGTCACACTGACCATCGACGGCCATGAGGTCACCGTCCCCAAGGGGACGACCCTCCTCAAGGCCGCCGAGTCCGTGGGGACCAAGGTGCCCCACTACTGCTACCACGACGGCCTCTCTTCTCCCGCCATGTGCCGGCTGTGCCTCGTGGAGGTGGAGGGAGCGCCCAAGCTTCAGCCCTCCTGTGTGACGCAGGCCCAGAACGGGCAGGTCGTGCGCACCGACTCCGAGAACGCCGAGGCCATGCGGCGCGGCGTGCTGGAGTTCTACCTCGTGAACCACCCCCTGGACTGCCCCATCTGCGATCAGTCGGGGGAGTGCAAGCTGCAGGACTTCGTGCACGCCGAGGGCCGGGACCACGGGCGCTCGCGCGAGCCGAAGCGGGTCTTCGGGCGGGACGACTTCGGCGGAGACGTGCTGTTCTACGGGGACCGCTGCGTCATGTGCACCCGGTGTGTCCGCTTCATGAACGAGATGGAGCAGGACCCCCGGCTCACCGTGGTGGAGCGGGGCAACCGGTCGGTGATCGACACCTTCTTCGACCGGGGGCTGGACGGGACGAGCTGGTCCGGAAACATCGTGGACATCTGCCCCGTGGGCGCGCTGGTCTCCAAGGACTTCCTCTACAAGCAACGCGCGTGGGACCTGGACCACACCCCCTCCATCTGCCCCTCGTGCTCACAGGGCTGCAACATCGACCTCCACACCAGGGACAACCTGGTCCAGCGGCTCAAGCCCCGGACCAACATGGACGTGAACGCGCACTGGATGTGCGATCACGGGAGGCACAACTACGAGTTCATGAACCGGGGCGACCGCATGGAGGCCCCGCTCGTGAAGACCGAGGGGAGCTACACCGCCATGGGCTGGAAGGACGCCCTCGCGGCCCTCGTGGCCCGCGCCGGAGAGTCCCCCGGCGCCGTGAAGGCCGTGGCGTCGCCCTCCGCCTCCAACGAGGACCTGGCGGCGCTGAAGGCCCTGGTGGACGCCTTGGGCGGCGGTGAGATCGTCTACCGCATGCCCAGGGCGGCCGAAGAGGTCCCCCTGAAGGGGATGCCCTCCCTGGCGCGTCGTCGGGACCTGGCGCCCAACGGAGCCGGTGCCGACCTGCTGGGGATGGCCCGGGTGGGCGGAGACGACGGGACGGGCGGACTCGACGCCGTTGCCGCCCACGAGGGCGTGGTGGTGGTGCTGGGGGACGCTCTGGGCGACCAGGCCCGAGACTTCGCCTCCGGCTCGAAGCTGTTCGTGTACCTGGGCACCCACGCGGGAGACGCGGCCCAGGGAGCCGACTTCCTCCTCCCGGTGACCACCTTCGCCGAGCAGGAGGGCACCTTCACCAGCCATGGCAAGCGGGTCCAGAGGTTCTGGCCCGGGCTGCAGGCAGCGGGCGCGGCGCGTCCGGCTTGGTTGGTTCTGGGTGCGCTGGCGGCCGAGCTCACCGATTCGGAGGTGGCGACCACGGCGGCCGCGGCCTTCACCCGGTGGGTGGCCTCGCACGACGCGTTCGCCGGCCTCGAATACACCTCACTGGGGACGCGCGGCGCCGTGCTGAACGAGCCCGTGTCCGTGGCAGGAGACTGACGGGATGGAAATGCTGCAGCCCATCAGCGGCGTCCCGGCGCTCGTCGCCATGACGGGGAAGGTCGTCGCCGTCTTCACCGCCACGATGCTGGTGGTGGCCTACACGACGCTGGCGGAACGGAAGATCTCGGCCTGGATCCAGGACCGGAGCGGTCCGAACCGGGTGGGACCATGGGGTCTGCTCCAGCCCATCGCCGACGGGATCAAGAACTTCCTGAAAGAGGAGACCATGCCCGCCACCGCGAATCGCTTCTGGTTCGTGGCCGGCCCCATGCTCTCCATCATCCCGGCCCTGGTGACCATCGCGGTGGTGCCCTTCGCGGCGCCGCTGCCGACGCCCTGGGGCGTGGTGGACATGATCGTGGCGGACGTGCCCATCGGGATCCTCTACATCCTGGCCCTGTCCTCCCTGGGCGTTTATGGCCTGGTGCTCTCGGGCTGGTCGTCCAACAACAAGTACGCCTTCCTGGGCGGACTGCGGGCCTCGGCTCAGATGGTGAGTTACGAGGTTGCCCTCGGGCTCTCGCTGGTGGCGGTGCTCATGCTGGCGGGGAATGTGACGCTCACCCAGGTGGTGTGGCAGCAGCAGGAGCTGGGCTTCTGGTTCGCCTTCCCCCTCTCGCTGGGCTTCATCCTTTTTCTCATCTCCGCCTTCGCCGAGACCAACCGCCTTCCGTTCGACATGCCGGAGGCCGAGTCGGAGCTGGTGACCGGGTACCACACCGAGTACTCGTCCATGAAGTTCTCCATGTTCTTCATCGCCGAGTATGCCCACATGGTGACGGCGTCGGCCCTCATGGCGACCCTCTTCTTCGGAGGCTGGGACCTGCCGGGATCGTGGGACAACGCCTTCTGGTTCGAGGGGATGCTGATCTCGGGCTTCGATGCGGCCGGTGTGCCGATTCTGGCCCAGCCCGCCTGGTGGAAGACGCTCCTGACGCTGGCCGGATTCGGCGGAAAGACCCTCTTCTTCCTGTTCCTCTACATCTGGGTCCGCTGGACGCTTCCCCGGTTCAGGTACGACCAGGTCATGACGCTGGGCTGGAAGGTCATGCTTCCCACGGCCCTGGCCTACGTGATGGTGGTCGCCGCCACCGTCCTGGTGCTGGACCTTCTGGAGGTGCCGTACGGCTTCACCTTCGGGCTTGTCCTCACCCTGGTGAGCGGGATTTGTACGGTGGCCTTCATGTTCTTCCTGGATTCCGACCGGATCATCTCCGGAGCGTCGGTCCCCCATCGCCAGGACCGGCCCGTTCGGATGCCGGTGGCGGAGGTGGACGCCGGCGCCACGGGTGTGACCGGCGACTGACGACAGACTCTTTCGACCCGTAACGCAGCGAGAGCCGATGGCTGTACAGGTCAAGGTGATGCGACGGCCCGAGCAGGGCCGCACCTCCTACCTCCGGGCTGCCTTGAAGGGGATGGCCCTCACCTTCAAGCACATGGTGAACCCGGACAAGGTGACCCAGCAGTACCCCGAGGAGCAGACGGAGCTGCATCCCCGGTGGCGGGGCACCCATCGAATGGAGGTCCACGCGGACGGCCGGCCCAAGTGCGTGGCGTGCGGGCTCTGTCCCACGGTCTGCCCCGCGAACTGCATCCGGCTCGTCGGTGGGGAGGACGACCAGGGGAACCGGTATCCCGTCGTATACGAGATCGACGAGTTCCGCTGCATCTTCTGCGGGATGTGTCAGGAGGTCTGCCCGGTGGAGGCGATCCACGTGGGGAGGCACTTCGAGAACGCCGAGTACTCCCGGTCCCGGTTCGTCTACGACCTGGATCGGCTCATGGAACAGGACCATCCCACCACCCTCCTGTGGGATCCGTCGGACCCCCGGTCCGAGTGAGGCGCGCACATGGTTGAGACCGTTCTTTTCTGGATCTTCGGGGTGGTGGCCCTGGGGAGCGCCTTCGGTGTGGTCCTGGGGGGGCGGCTTCCCGGGAAGGGTGGCAGCCCCATCGCCTCGCTCCTCTTCATGATTTCCACGCTGGCGAGCGTGGCGGGCATCTACGTGCTTCTGGAGGCCCATTTCCTGGCGGCCATTCAGGTCATGGTGTACGCCGGAGCCATCATGGTGCTGTTCCTCTTCGTGATCATGCTCCTGAACCTGGGGCACGAATACCAGCAGGACATGAAGGGGTGGGCCGCCTCGCTGGTGCTCTTCCTGGTCTCCGGCGCCATGGCCGGACTGCTGGCCGTTCGGTTCGCCGGCCCGGGAGGAGGAGGGGAGCTGGACTTCCTGGCCGACGCCAATACCGCCGCCATGGACGCGGCGATGGCCGAGCAGGGAGCCGTGGCGGTGATCGCCGAGCCCCTGTACACCACCTACGTCGTCCCCTTCGAGATCACCGGGATCCTCCTCCTGGTGGCCATCGTGGGAGCCCTGGCGCTGGCGAAGCGTCGGGTCGCCTAGGAGCCCCGCATGCTGACACACGCGCTCGTACTCAGCGCCCTGCTCTTCGCTGTGGGGACCTTCGGGTTCCTCGTCCGCCGGAACGCCATCATCATGTTCCTCTGCATAGAGTTGCAGTTGAACGCGGTGAACCTGGCGCTGGTGGTCTTCTCTCGGGTCGCGGGGATCGACGGACAGGTCTTCGTCTTCTTCGTCATGACGGTAGCCGCTGCCGAGGCGGCGGTGGGCCTGGCCATCATCATCAGCATCTTCCGCCATTACGAGACGGTGAACGTGAATTCCTTCAACCTCCTGAAGTGGTAGGGGCATGATGCTTCCCTTGGGGATCTTCTCGCTCCCGGTGGTGCAGGAGGCCGCGGAAGCCGCCTCCCACGCCGAAGCAGCCGGGCATTTCGAGCCGTTCCTCCCCGGCCTGATCGTCTTGCTCCCCCTGTTGGGGTTCGTGGTCAACGGGGCTCTCGCCCTGGTCCATGGGCGGCGATCCGCGGAGGCCGTTCGCGCCGGACAGGAACTGGACCTGGACGCGGGCGGCAGGCCCGCCACCCACACGCTTCCCAGTTGGGTCGGCCCGGGAGTACTTCTCGCCTCGTTCATCCTGGTGGTGGTGAACTTCCTCCGCATGAGCGGTGTGGAGTTGCACGACCCGATGGTGGTGCGCTACTGGACGTGGCTCAGCACGGGCGCCTTCCGGGTGGAGGCGGCGCTTCAGCTCGACCAGCTCTCCATGATCATGATGCTGGTGGTCACGGGCGTCGGCTTCCTCATCCACGTCTTCAGTGTCGGGTACATGAAGGACGATCCGGGCTACCCCCGGTACTTCGCGTATCTGAACCTGTTCGTCTTCTTCATGCTGGTGCTCGTCACCGGTGCCTCCTTCCCGGTGATGTTCGTCGGCTGGGAGGGGGTGGGGCTCTGCTCGTACCTGCTCATCGGGTTCTGGTTCGGGGACCGGGAGAAGTCCGACGCCGGAAAGAAGGCGTTCATCGTGAACCGGATCGGGGACTTCGGCTTCCTGGTGGCCCTCTTCTTCCTCTTCGTGCAGTTCGGGAGCCTGGACTTCGTCGAGGTCCTGGGGCGCGCACCGGACGAGATGGTCTACGGAGGCGCGCTGGCCACCGCGGTGACCCTCTTCCTTCTGCTGGGGGCCGCAGGGAAGTCGGCACAGATTCCCCTCTACGTCTGGCTCCCCGACGCCATGGCGGGTCCCACACCGGTCTCGGCGCTGATCCATGCCGCCACCATGGTTACGGCCGGCGTGTACATGGTGGCTCGCTCGTCCGTCCTGTTCGCGCTGTCTCCGGTGGGGAGCGTCACCGTCGCCGGGATCGGCGTGCTCACGGCGCTCTTCGCCGCGACCATCGCCCTGGCCCAGTACGACATCAAGAAGGTCCTGGCCTACTCCACGGTCTCCCAGCTGGGCTACATGTTCCTGGGCGTGGGGGTGGGGGCCTATGCGGCCGGGGTGTTCCACCTCATGACGCACGCCTTCTTCAAGGCGCTGCTCTTCCTGGGCTCCGGTGCGGTGATCCACTCCATGCACCACGCCCTGCACCACACCCACTCGCATGAGGACCCGCAGGACATGCGGAACATGGGTGGGATGCGGAAGTTCATGCCGGTGACGGCGCTGACCATGTGGCTGGCGACCCTGGCCATAGCGGGAATCTGGCCCTTCGCCGGCTTCTTCTCGAAGGACGAGATCATCTGGTACGCGGGCGCGGCGGCCACGGGCCCGTACGCCTCACTGTACACCGTCTTCTGGGTTCTGGCGCTGGCTGCGGCGATGCTCACCGCGTTCTACATGACCCGGATGATGGTGATGACCTTCCACGGGTCGAACCGGACTGGCGCCGAGGAGGCCAAGCACCTCCACGAGGCGCCGCTGACCATGACGGTGCCTCTCTCCATTCTCGCGTTCCTGTCCGTGTTCGGGGGGTGGATCAACGTCCCGGAGGCGATCCGGAACTCGGTTTTGGGTTTCGGTGGCGCGCTTCCCATGAGCGAATGGCTCCACCACTGGCTCGAGCCCATCACGTACTCGGCCACCGCCATCCGGGAGGAAGCGCTGGTTGCCGGCGGCTTCCTGGAAGGCGAGCACCACTATCACGGATACCTGGAGCACGCTCCCTTCGGCGGCGGGGAGCTGGCCTGGGCGCTGGCCTCCACGCTGGCGGCGCTGGCGGTGGTCCTGATCGCCGTGAGGGTGGTGGGACGCTGGCAGATCAAGACGGCGGCCGAGGCGGGTGAGCCCCAGGCCGGATTGAAGAAGGTGCTTTACAACAAGTGGTACGTGGACGAGCTGTACGACGCCGTCATCGTGCAGCCGGTGCTGCGCACATCCCGCTTCCTGTGGCGCATCGTGGACTCGGTGATCATCGACGGCTTGGTGAACCTCGCCGGCGGTGTGGTGAAGTTCGCCGGGTTCGCCGTGAGCCTTTTCCAGAACGGGTCGTTGAATACCTACGCATTCATTCTGACGGTGGGGGTCCTCGTGATCCTCTGGACCGTCGGCTTCTAGGGGGCTCCCATGACGTTGCTTCTCGAGTCGATGAGCTACGGGTCGTGGGCGCTCCACGCGCTGGTGTGGCTCCCTCTGGTCGGAGTCGGCGCCGTTCTGGCCTCCTCCGAGGAGCGCGCCAAGACCGTGGCCTTCTGGTGGTCGCTGGCGGTCTTCGTGCTGAGCCTGGGGCTATGGTGGAGCTTCGACCCCGGGAGCGGGGCCATGCAGATGGCGTCGTCCGTCTCGTGGATCGAGGCGTGGGGCGTGCACTACTCGCTGGGAGTGGACGGGATCAGCCTGTTCATGGTGCTCCTGACCACCTTCACGACTCCTCTCGCCATCCTGGGCTCCTTCAACTACATCCGGAAGAAGGAGCGGGCGTTCTACGCGCTGATGCTCCTCCTGGAAATGGGTGTCGTGGGGGTCTTCCTGGCCACCGACCTCTTCCTGTTCTACGTCTTCTTCGAGCTGACCCTCGTCCCGATGTACTTCATCGTGGGGATCTGGGGCGGGGAGCGGAGGATCTACGCGGCCGTGAAGTTCTTCCTTTACACGGCGCTGGGCTCCCTCCTCATGCTGGTGGCGATCCTCTACATCTACGCGCGAGCCAAGGCGCAGCTCGGGTTCCCGTCGTTCGCCTACATGGACCTGCTGCGGGTCCCGCTGACCCTGCAGGAACAGCTCTGGCTGTTCGGCGCCTTCGCGCTCGCCTTCAGCATCAAGGTGCCGCTCTTTCCGCTGCACACCTGGCTACCGGATGCCCACGTGGAGGCGCCCACGCCGGGCTCGGTGGTGCTGGCCGCGGTCCTGCTGAAGATGGGCACCTACGGGTTCCTCCGGTTCCTGCTTCCCCTCTTCCCGGGGGCGGCGCAGCACCCCACCGTGGTGACGGTCATGTTGGCCCTGGGGGTGGCCGGGATCATTTATGCCGCCTGGGTGGCCGCGGTGCAGCCGGACGCCAAGAAGCTCGTGGCGTACACCTCGGTGGCCCACATGGGCTTCGTGGTGATCGGGATCTTCGCCCTGACGCTCAACGGCATCCAGGGCGGGCTGGTAGTGATGATCTCGCACGGGATCAGCACCGGCGCCCTGTTCCTTCTGCTGGGAATGCTCTATGAACGGCGGCATACCCGGCTCATCGAAGACTTCGGCGGATTGGCCCGGGTGGCCCCCTGGCTCGCCACGGCGTTCGTCGTGACGGCGCTGGCCTCCATCGGCCTTCCCGGAACCAGCGGGTTCGTCGGTGAGTTCCTCGCCCTGCTCGGAACCTTCGAGTCGCATCCCGTCATGGCGGTCGTGGCCTCCACCGGAGTGATCTTCGCCGCGTACTACATGCTCCCCATGGTTCAGAAGGTCTTCTTCAACAAGCTGGAGAAGCCGGAGAACCGGGAGATGAAGGACCTGGACCGGCGCGAGCTCACCATCCTGACCCCGATGCTGGCGCTCATGATCATCCTCGGGGTCTTCCCGACCCCCATCCTCGAGCGGATGGAGCCCTCCGTCAGGGTGGTGCTCGAGCGGGTCGAGGCGGCCAACCCGGAGCGCGAGTTGGCCGGCGTGGCTCCTGGAGGCTCCGCCGATACGGTCGAGCTCACCTTGCCCGCGCTGGAGGCCCAGCCTCCTGAGACCCGGGTCGCGGCGGACCCGGTGGACGAGGACACGGACGACGGCAACGCCCAGGACGGCCTCGAGGCCGCGGATCAGGACTGACCAACATGGTGCTCGACTACTCTTCGAATCTGCACTACTTCTGGGCGCTTCTTCCGGAGTTCATCCTCTGCGGGTGGGGGATGTTCATCCTGATCCTGGGGGTGTCCGGGAAGCGTGATCCGCGAAAGGGCGGGGACCTTGCCGCGGAAGGGCCGTCCCAGGACCTGGGGCTGCTCACCCTGGTCGGAGTCCTGGCGGCCGCGCTGGCGAACGGATGGCTCTACGGGGTCACCGAGGCGGGACAGGGTCTGGTGACGGTGGACCGCTTCCGGCTGTTCGCCAACTGGATCTTCCTCCTCTCGGCGGTTTTCGGGGTGGTGATGTCCCTCACCTACGTGTACCGCCAGCGACTCCAGGCCGGGGAGTTCTACTCCCTGACCCTCTTCGCCACCGCCGGCATGATGATGATGGCCTCGGCCCGGGACCTGATGGTGATCTTCCTGGGGCTCGAGGTCATGTCCATCTCGGTGTATGCTCTCACGGCCTTCAACCGTCGGGACCGCCGTTCCGCGGAGGCGGGGCTGAAATACTTCCTGCTGGGGGCGTTCTCCACCGGCTTCTTCCTGTACGGCCTGGCGCTGGTGTACGGCGCCACGGGCTCCACGGACATCGCCAGCATCGCCTGGGCGGTGGAGAGCGGGGCGGCGCAGCGCTTCCTCCTGGTCCTGGGGGTCGGCCTCCTTGCGGTGGGCTTCTCCTTCAAGGTCTCGGCCGTGCCGTTCCACATGTGGACACCGGACGTCTACGAAGGCGCTCCAACGCCCGTCACGGCGTTCATGTCGGTGGCGGTCAAGGCGGCGGCGTTCGTGGCCTTCCTGAGGGTCTTCCTGGTGGCTTTCCCGGGAGTGTACGCCGAGTGGTATCCCATCATGTGGTGGTTGGCCGCCCTTACCATGGTGGTGGCGAACGTGGTAGCGGTGGCCCAGACGAACGTGAAGCGGATGCTCGCCTACTCGTCCGTGGCTCACGCCGGATACCTGATGGTGGCCCTGACCGCGGCGAACGAGATCGCGGCTGCGGGACTCCTGTTCTACCTCCTGGTGTACGCCGTCATGAACATGGGGGCGTTCGCGGTGGTGGTGGTGGTGGGCAGGCAGGGCGAAGACAGCCTCCAGCTGGAGGACTACGCGGGGCTGGGCGGGAAACAGCCTCTGCTGGGGATCTTCCTCACCATCTTCCTCCTCTCCCTGGCCGGGTTCCCGGGAACCGGGGGCTTCGTGGGGAAGATCTACCTGCTGCAGGGTGCGGTGGATGCGGACCTGTGGTACCTCTCGGTGATTCTGGTCCTCGCCACCGTGGTGTCCTACTACTACTACCTTCGGCTGGCTTGGTACGTGTGGATGCGTGAGCCCCTGGAGGACGGGCAGCACGACACCCTGTTCATCCCGCTCACCACTCGCGTGGCGCTGGCGGCGGGCGTGGCCCTGATTCTGTTGTTCGGGATCTTCCCCAGTGCCGCGATGGACTTCGCCAGGGACAGCGTGGCGACCCTAGTGAGCGCGGGGACCTCCATGGCGGGAATCGTCCACTGACCCCCGCTCCGGCATGGGGTGCTCGAAGCGCATTCCTGCCGTTAGACACGGACCCCGCCCCGGAGGAAATCCGCGGGCGGGGGGCCGCCTCGTTGACCCTTGGGGTCCCTGCTGGATAAGGTTCGGGGCCCCCTCGACCCATTGAACCCCTACCGGAACCATGTATCCCGCACCCCATATCTTCCGGCAGTACGACATCCGAGGCATCGTCGGGAAGGACCTCGACGCGGACGTGGCCCGATCGGTCGGTCGGGCGTTCGGCACCCTGGCGCGTCGGACCCTGGGTGAGCGCACACCCCGCGTCGCCGTGGGGCAGGACAACCGCCCCTCGTCCCCCGCGCTTGCGGACGGACTGGTAGAGGGGTTGAACGCAGCGGGGGTGGACGTGGTGCGGGTCGGGACCGTTCCCACGGGCGTTCTCTACTGGTCCGAGAAGACCCTGGGGGTGGACGCCGGAATCCAGATCACCGGCTCGCACAACCCGGCGGAGTGGAACGGCATCAAGATGTCCCTCCAGGGCGCCTCCGTGTACGGGGAGACCATTCAGGATCTCCGTCGCACCATCGTGGACGACGACTTCGAGAGCGGGGCAGGGAAGAGCTCCACGGAGGAGGTTCTCGACCGCTACGTGGACGACGTCACCGGGCGCTTCTCCCTCGCCCGGAGGGTCAAGGTGGCGGTGGACTGCGGCAACGGGACTGCAGCGGTGGTGGCCGAGAAGCTCCTGGAAAGGCTCGGCGTCGAGGTCGTCCCCCTGTTCTGCGAGTCCGATGGAACGTTCCCGAACCATCACCCGGACCCCACCGTGGACGAGAACCTCGTGGACCTGGTGGCGGCGGTGAAGTCCCACGGAGCGGAGGCGGGGATCGCCTTCGACGGCGATGGCGACCGGATCGGTGCCGTGGACGAGCACGGGAACGTGGTTCGTGGGGACCTCCTGACGCTCCTGTTCGGACTCGACCTCATGGAGCGGAAGGGTAAGGGGAAGAAGCTGGTCTTCGACGTGAAGTGCTCCCAGGTCCTTCCGGAGGTGTTCGAAGCCCACGGCGGCGTCCCCATCATGTGGAAGACGGGTCACTCCCTCATGAAGAAGAAGATGAAGGACGAGGGAGCCGCCCTGGCCGGCGAGCTCTCGGGCCACATCTGCGTGGGGGGCGACGAGTACATCGGGGTGGACGACGCCCTGTTCGACGCGTGCTATCTCATCGACATCCTGGCCCGCTCGAACCGCTCCCTCTCGGCCATGGTGGCGGACTTCCCGGCGTACGTCTCAACTCCCGAGATCCGCATCGAGGTGACCGAGGAGAACAAGTTCGGGCTCGTGGAGCGGGCTCTGGCCCACTTCAGGGAGACGCACGAGGTGGTGGACGTCGACGGAGTCCGGGTTCTGTTCGGAGACGGGTGGGGACTCCTCCGGGCGTCCAACACCCAGCCCGTGATCGTCGCCCGGTACGAGGCCCGGTCCGCAGCCCGTCGCGATGCCATCCGGGCCCAGATGGAGGCCTGGCTTCGTGATCAGGGCGTGGAGATCCGGGCCGCGCCCTCTCACTGACCGGCCGCTCCCCATCCCATGACGGACCCGACACTCCGGCGCCTCCGCCGCGGACGCGTTCTCCTCGCCACGCTCGTGGCGGTGGCGCTCCTCGTGGTGGTGAGCCGTGTCCTATCGGGGCTGTACGTGGACGCCGCCTGGTACCGGGAGGTGGGGTACAGCGGGGTCTTCTGGAAGAACCTGGCATGGGTCTGGGGAGCCCGGGCGGCCATGGCGCTGCTGGTGGGCGTCGTCCTCTTTGTGAACCTTCGGATCGTGGCCGCGAGCCTGGGCACGCTCCAGATCCGTCGGCGCTTCGGGAACCTGGAGATCGCCGAGCGTCTTCCCAGTCACTACATCTCCTGGGGCGTGGCGGGGGTATCGGTGGTCCTGGGTCTGTGGTTCGGCGCGTCCGTCCCGGAGTTCGTGGCCAGGGGCCTCCTTCTATGGCTCAACGCGCCGGAGTGGGGACTGGTGGACCCGTTCCTGGGAAGGGACGTCGGCCATTACGTGTTCACGGTCCCGGTCCTGCGCGCCGGAGTCACCTTCGGGATGGTGGTCTCCTTCCTCGTCCTGGCCGTGACCGTGGCGGGCTATGCCACCACCGGGACCTTCCAGGTGGGCCAACAGGGCCTGGCGGTCACCCAGGGAGCGCGGCGTCATCTGGGGATCCTGGTAGGTGTGGTCCTCCTCTTCCTGGCCGCGCGCTTCGCCCTCGGCCGATCGCTGCTGCTCCTGTACGGGACGTCGGATATCCCCGGGCTCTTCGGGTACGCGGACCACGCGGCGAGGTTGCCGGCGCTTCGGATCCTTGCGGTGGTATCGGTGCTGGGGGCAGTGGGGATCGCCGCCGGAACGTGGAAGGGCCAGCTGGTTCCCGCGCTGGCAGGGCTGGCCGCGTTGGTGGTGGGCGGCCTTGTGGGTGGCCAGCTGTATCCGTCGCTCATGCAGCGATTCGTGGTGGTACCCAACCAGCTGGAGCGTGAGACTCCGTTCATCGATGAGAACATCCGCTTCACGCGGCTGGGCTTCGACCTCCAGGGGATGGAGCGCGAGGAGCTCGGCACACGCCTTGACGCGGAAGTGGACTGGGCGCTGGTCCCGGACCGGTTCGAGGGGCTTCCCGTCTGGAGTCAGGGAGCCCTGCTTCAGACCTTCCGTGAGCGGCAGGCCCGCTTCCAGTACTACGACTTCTCCATCCCGCAGGTGGACCGATATCCGTCTCCGGACGGTCCCGTACCCGTCGCCATCTCGGTGCGTGAGGTGGATCCCGCTGGAATCGAGGACCCGAACTGGCAGAACCTGCACCTGCGGGAGCGGTTCGTGGTGGGGAACGGCGTGGTCGCCGTGGCCGCCACCGAGCGCTCGGACGAGTGGGGGCCCCGGCCCTACATCGCGGGGATTCCCCCCGAGTTCGCGCCGGACGGGCCGCCGGAGCTGAAGCTGGAGCGGACCTCCATTTTCTTCGGCACCCGCGACTACGCGACCCGGATTCAGGACTACGCCGTGGTGACGCCCACGGACACCACCTTCCTGGCCCCGGACGGGAGCCCGGGAGAGGCCGGCGTCGACTTCCCCACCGGCATCCCCATGGGGGGACTGCTGCGGAAGCTCCTGGTGGCATGGCACCTTCAGGAGGCCAACTTCCTCTTCGCCGGGGAGGTGGAAGCGGACAGCCGCCTGGTCCTGTACCGGAGCGTGGTGGAGCGGGTCCAGCGCATCGCTCCCTTCCTCCGCTATCCCGACCTCCCCTACCCGGTGATCCACCAGGGGCGGGTGGTCTGGATGGTGGAGGGGTTCACCGCGACGCGGTACTTCCCCCTGGCGCGCGCCGTCGACCTGGAGCGCCGCCAGCGCCAGCCCGTGGCCTACGCACGGGGTTCGGTCAAGATCACGGTGGACGCCGTCACCGGCGAAGTGGCCTTCTACGCGCTCCCGGCGCCCGATCCCCTGCGAGATGCCTGGATGGCGGCCTTCCCCGGGGTGATCCGGTCGTGGGAAGAGATGCCGCCGGGGCTCCGCGAGCACGTGCGCTACCCCGAGGCGCTGCTGGACGTCCAGTCCCGGGTGCTCCTGCAGTATCACCAGGGATCGGCCCAGACGTTCTTCGAACAGGAGGAGCAGTGGGCCATCTCAGAAGAGCTCTCCCTCACCCCGAACCGTCCGGTGCAGTATCGCCCGGAGTACGCCATTCTGCAGCTCCCCGGGGACGCCGAGCCGATCTTCCAGATCAGCACGGTCTTCGTGCCGGCGGGTCGTGACAATCTCACCGGCCTCCTCTCCGGCCGGATCGACCCTCAGGGACGCACCTCCCTGCGGCTTCTGGACTTCCCCATTTCCCAGGAGCTCCGCGGGCCCCGGCAGGTGGAGGCGCTGGTGGAGCAGGACCCGGTCATCTCGCAGCAGTTCTCTCTCTGGCGCCAGGGAGGGAGTACCGTGTGGACCGGCCACCTCCACGTGCTCCCGCTGGGGGATCGGGTGCTCTACATGGAGCCCATCTTCCTGGCTGCGGACGAGAATGCCATCCCCGAGCTACGCCGGTTCGTGGTGAGTGACGGCGAGCGGGTGAGCATGGAGGAGACGCTCTCCGAGGCGGTGGCCGCCCTGGCCGGGGAGACGCTCCGGGACGTGCTGGTTCCGTCGGTGGACGAGGCTCTGGAGGGTGCAACCTCGGCCGTGCGGGTCGAGGATGCGCTGGGGCTCCTGGACCAGGCCGAATCCCGCCTCCGCGAGGGAGATTTCGCGGGCTTCGGGGCTGCCCTGGACGAGCTCCGGCGGGTGCTCGAAGCCCTCTCGCAACGGGGCGGCGGGTCCGGTTGAATCCCCCCCGACCCGAGGGTAGCTTCAACGGGCTCGGGACTGGACGACGCGTCCGCTCGGGTCGCTGGGGCGTTCCCCACGGGTACGCACGACCTCACCAAGGATTGAGAGCACATGGATCTCCACGAATATCAGGCAAAGGAGATCTTTCGGGGCGCCGGGATTCCGGTACCGCCCGGAAAGGTCGCCACCACTCCGGAGGAGGCCGAGGCCTTCGCCCGGGAGTTCGGTGGGATGGTGGTCGTCAAGGCGCAGGTGCATTCCGGGGGCCGGGGAAAGGCCGGAGGGGTGAAGCTGGCCAAGACCCCCGAGGAGGCCCGTGAGCACGCGGGCAACATCCTCGGGATGGACATCAAAGGCCTCACCGTCCAGAAGGTCCTGATCACGACGGCGGAGGACATCGCCACCGAGGCCTACGTGGGCGTCCTGGTTGATCGGAACAGCCAGGCTCCGATGTTCATGGTCTCGGCGGAGGGCGGCGTGGACATCGAGGAGGTCGCGCACACGAATCCGAACGCCATCCGGAAGCTTACGGTGGACCCCCGCTATGGGCTCCTGCCCCACCAGGCCTACTGGCTGGCCAACTCCCTCTACGACGATCCCGCCCTGATCCGGCAGGCGCAGAAGATCATGGGCCAGCTCTACAACGCCTTCATCAACGCGGGCGCCTCCATGGCGGAGATCAACCCGCTCATCACCACGCCGGCCGGGGTGGTGAAGGCCATCGATGCCAAGGTGAGCATCGACGACAACGAGCTGTTCCGCCGCCCGGTCATCGAGGGCTACCGGGACACCTCGGGCGAACCAGAAGCGGAGACCGAGGCGCGGGACGCCGACCTCACGTTCATCAAGCTGGACGGCAACGTGGGCTGCTGCGTCAACGGCGCCGGGCTGGCCATGGCCACCATGGACCTGGTGAAGTACTACGGGGGTGAGCCGGCCAACTTCCTGGACATCGGCGGATCGTCGAACCCGGAGAAGGTGGTGAACGCCCTGAAGATCATCACCGCCGATCCAGCGGTGAAGGTGATTCTCTTCAACATCTTCGGGGGCATCACGCGGACGGACGATGTGGCCAACGGGATCGTTGAGGCGACCCGGAGCATCGACATCGGAGTGCCCATCGTCATCCGGCTCACGGGCACCAACGAGGAGCAGGCGCTGGAGATCCTGAAGAACGCGGGCTTCGAGGCCTACACCTCCATGGACGAGGTGGTCTCGAAGGCCGTAGAACTGGCCAATCAGGCGTAGGGGAGCAGAGCGATGTCGATCTTCATTGACGAAAGCACCCGCCTGGTGGTCCAAGGGATCACGGGGCGCGACGGGTCCTTCCACGCCCGTCAGATGATGGAATACGGCACCAACGTCGTGGCGGGTGTGACCCCCGGTAAGGGGGGGCAGACCTTCGAAGGACCCGACGGGAAGGCGGTCCCCATCTTCAACGCCATGGATGAAGCCGTGGCGGCCACGGAGGCGAACGCTTCGGTGATCTACGTCCCACCGGCATTCGCCGCCGGAGCGGTCATGGAGGCGTCGGACGCGGGCATCGGGTTCGTCGTGGCCATCACCGAGGGTGTCCCGGTCCTGGACATGGCCCGGGCCCACGCGTTCGCCAGAGACCGGGGCACGCGCGTCCTCGGGCCCAACTGCCCTGGGCTCATCTCTCCAGGAAAGGCCAAGGTCGGGATTCTCCCGGGGCAGATCGTGGCGCCGGGCCCCGTGGGGCTGGTCTCCCGGTCCGGCACCCTGACCTACGAGGCGGTCTATCACCTCACCAATGCCGGGCTCGGCCAGACGACCTGTGTCGGGATCGGCGGGGATCCCCTGATCGGGACGAAGTTCATCGACTGCCTGGAAGCCTTCAAGCAGGACCCCGACACCCGGGCCATCGTCATGATCGGTGAGATCGGGGGTACCGACGAGCAGGAGGCCGCCGAATACGTGAGGGCGAACCTCGACATCCCCGTGGTGGGCTTCATTGCCGGGCAGACGGCGCCGCCGGGGCGCCGCATGGGACACGCGGGTGCCATCATCAGCGGGTCGGCCGGAACGGCGGCCGAGAAGATGGAGGCCTTTGAGGCCAATGGCATCCAGGTGGCGAAGCGTCCCATCGAGATCGCGGAACTCGTGCAGGCCGCTCTGGCCGGCTGAGGATCCTACCGTCTCCCTCCGGTCCCCCGGGGCCGGAGGGACGGGAGCCCTACGGTGAGACTTCTCGACTGGTTGACCCCCTCGCGGGTCCTGTGCCCGGTGGAAGCAGAGACGCTCGAAGAGCTTCTCTGGCGCCTGCTGGGGCGTGGCGGAGACGCCCTTCCGCTTTCCCCCGAAGCGCGGGAGAAGGCGGCGCGGGACCTGGCGTTCGGTACCCGTGGAGAGGTGGCGCGGGTTCAGTCGGAGGTGGTGACGGTGCTTGCCGAGCAGGAAGGGTTGAGCGCGCCGGTGGGCTTCCTGGGGGTGACCGGTCTGCCGTTCACCGTGACGGCGGAGGGGAAGGAAGAGCCGGGCAGCGCGCGAGCGGCATTGCTGATCCTCGTTCCGGGGCGCACCACGGCGTTCCGGGCCCGGCTGCTGCCTGAGCTTCGACGGTTCTTCTCCGATGAGTCCAGGGTCTCCGCCCTCCTGTCCGCAAACGATCCCGGCTCGGTCCTGGAGATTCCGGGACTGGAGGAGATCGCCGTCCCGGAGCAGCCGCGGGTGGGAGAGGCGGTCCAGACGGCCCGGTACCGTGTCTACGCGGAAACGCCGCTGGACGAGCTGGTGGACCTCATGGTCCGGAGGGGCCTCCACGCCGTCCCTGTCGTGGGGGAGGGGTACGAGGTCCTGGGGATCGTCACCACAGGGGACGCCCTCGAGCACCTCCTCGCCCGCAAAGGTGGGACGGGGGAGGACGATCCCGGGCTCGCCCGGGATGTCATGACCCGAGCGGTGCTGTGCGTGTCGGAGGACCAGGAGCTACGCGAGGTGGCGCAGCTCATGGTCAACCGGGACGTGGAGCAGCTGCCCGTGGTCCGCGACGGACAACTGGTTGGATTCATCACACGCGACTCCGTTCTGGCGGCCCTGTTCGGGAGCCTGCCGGAAACGGGTTGACCCATTCGAGACGAAAAGACGAAGGAGCACGACATGAGCCGCACTCTGGCTATCATCAAGCCCGACGCTACGGGGAGCGGGAAGGCGGGCAAGGTGCTCGCTCATCTTGAGAACGGGGGGTTCACGGTGAGGGCGCTCAAGCTCACCTGGCTGACCCGGGCCCAGGCCGAGGAGTTCTATGCGGTGCACCGCGAGCGCCCCTTCTATGGGGAGCTGGTGGACTTCATGACCTCCGGCCCATGCATTCCAATGGTCCTGGAGGCCGACGACGCCGTGGCCGCCCTGCGTGACGCCATTGGAGCCACCGATCCGGCCGAGGCCGCGGAGGGAACGGTCCGCAAGCTCTACGCTGAGTCGAAGGGTCGGAACGCCATTCACGCTTCAGATTCCGACGAGAATGCGGCGCGCGAGATCGGCTTCTTCTTCTCCGACTCCGACCTCCTGGCGGTGGGCTCCTGACGCGTTGACACCTCCGCGGGGCTTGGGCTATTTTTGGCGTCTATGTTCAAGCTCGATCTCCCCCGGCTCGAGCGTGAGGGAACACTCGAGATCTCGGCGGAAATCCCCGCTGACGCCCCTCTTTGGGAGGGCTCGGACCTCCGCTTTCGAGGCCCGTTGCGTGTTCATGGCCGGGCCTCGCTGGCGGGAAGCGGGGAGGTGTTGGTCAATGCCAACATCCAGGGTGAGCTGGAACAGCAGTGCCGACGGTGTTTGAAGCCGGTGGGCACTCCGGTGGACCTGGACGTGCTGCTGGTGTTCGGGCAGGCCGACGAAGAGGCGGGCGACGACGGAGAGATCCGTCCCGTGGACCCGGAGGCGACGGAAGTGGATATAGGGGAGGCGGTTCGTGAGGAGTTGATCCTCAACACGGCCTCCTACGTGCTTTGCGACCATGACTGCAAGGGACTGTGCCCCCAGTGCGGAATCGATCGCAACGCGGAATCGTGCGAATGCACCCTGGAGGAGCCGGATCCCCGTTGGGATGCCCTCCGGGCTCTAAAGAGCGAGTAAAGAAATCATGGCCGTTCCAAAGAAGCGGACTTCGAAGCAGCGCAAGCGGAAGCGCCGCACCCACTACAAGGCGGAGGACGTCGCCGTTCAGAGCTGCCCGAAGTGCGGCGATCCGAAGCGCCCTCACCGGGTCTGCCCGAACTGTGGGCACTACCGTGGTGAGGCGGTGATCGACGTCGAGACCTTCTGATCGGCGCTGATCCCGTGCGCATCGCTCTCGATGCCATGGGCACCGACCACGCTCCCGCTACGGAAGTGGCCGGTGCGTTGGAGGCGCTCGATGAGCTCGGCGAGGACATCGAGATCGTCCTTGTAGGGGACCAGGCCGCCATCGAGGCCGAGCTGGCCCGATCCGGGTGGGCTCCTTCGCCTCGGCTCCACATCCACCACGCGCCGGATCGGATCCTCGCCTCGGACCCGCCGGCAGCGGCGGTTCGGCGGAAGCCCGACTCCTCCATCGTGCAGGGGATCCGGCTCCACCAGGAGGGAGTGGCCGACGCCTTCATCAGCGCCGGATCCACCGGGGCCGTCATGGCGTCGTCCCTCTTCCTACTGCGGCGCCTGCCCGGCGTGGATCGTCCTACCATCGCGACCCTGTTCCCCACCTCGGATTCCCCGTGCCTGGTGGTGGATGCGGGGGCCAACGTCGATTGCCGACCCCGGCAGCTGGTCCAGTTCGCCCATCTCGGGCGGGTGTATGCCAAGGACATCCTGGGTGTGAAGGAGCCTCGCATCGGACTGCTGAACATCGGCGAGGAGCCGGAGAAGGGGAACGAGGTGACCGTGGAGACCTACGAGCTGCTCTCGAAGGACGAGCACCTGGACTTCGTGGGGAATGTGGAGGGTCGCGACATCGTCCGAGGGGCCTGTGACGTGCTGGTTACCGACGGGTTCACCGGAAACGTCCTTCTGAAGTTCTACGAGAGCGTCGCCCATTTCATCGTGAACCTTCTGGAAGCGGAAGCCTCGGTCCAGGAGTGCGATCTGGACCTGGAGAACGTCTTCCGTGTCCTGGACTACTCGGAGTACGGCGGGGTTCCGCTGCTGGGAGTGAACGGTGTGGCCATCATCTGCCACGGCGGCTCACCTCCCAAGGCCATCCGAAACGCGGTCCGTGTGGCCGCCCGGGCGGTCCGGAGCAACATGGTCGAGGACATGGGGACCGAGCTGTCCCAGATCCACGCTCAAGGGAGTTCTTCGTGAGTCATCCGAAGCCGCTGGTGGAGTTCGCTGGGACCGGGCGCTTCCTTCCGGAGCGAGTGGTTACCAACGCAGACATGGCCAAGATCGTCGACACCAACGACGAGTGGATCCGGACCCGGACGGGAATCCGCGAGCGTCGGCTCGCCGACGACCGGACCACGGCGGCGGACATGGCGGCGGAGGCCGGGCGAAAGGCCATGGAGAAGGCGGGAATCGGCCCGGAAGACGTCGGGACCCTCGTGGTGTCCACGGCCACGCCGGACCGGTGGCTACCGTCCACCGCTTGCGATACCCAGGCCCTCCTGGAATGCTCGCACGCCATGGCGCTGGATGTCTCGGCCGCGTGCTCGGGCTGGCTCTACGGGTTGAGCATGGCCGAGGGATACCTCGCGGCCGGTCGAGCGGAATACGCGCTGGTCATCGCCACCGAGAAGATGAGCGCCATCGTGGACTGGACCGACCGGACCACCTGCGTGCTGTTCGGCGACGGCGCCGGTGCCGCGGTACTGAAGCGGTCCGAGGGAGATCGGGGAATCGTGTCCTCGTTCCACCGGTCCGACGGCCACCTGGCGGACCTTCTGTACCGGCCGGGAGGTGGTGCCTCGGTCCCCATGGATGAAGGGGTCCTGGCCCGCAAGGATCACCTCCTGAAGATGTCCGGTCGCGAGATCTTCAAGAACGCGGTCCGCTCCATGGCCGAAGCGTGTTCCCACGTGCTGGACAGCGCTGGGATCACCGGGGAGGAGGTGGACCTCATGATCCCCCACCAGGCCAACATTCGCATCATCGAGGCCACGGCCAAGTACGCCGACATCCCCATGGAAAAGGTCTACGTGAACGTGGACCGCTATGGGAACATGAGCTCGGCGTCCATTCCCATCGCCTTGGACGAGGCGCTGGAGGAGGGCCGCGTCCAGCCCGGTATGAAGGTACTCACCGCCACCTTCGGCGCGGGCCTCACCTGGGGCGCCATGGTCTGGCAGTTCTAGTTCCAAGGCAAAGACTCGGTACGGCACGGAGGTGATGGTGGGACTTGCTTTGCTCTTTCCGGGGCAGGGGTCGCAGCACGTCGGGATGGGTCGGGAGTTGGCCGAGGCCTTCCCCGAGGCCATGGCGGTGTTCCAGGAGGCGGACGACCTCCTCGATTCTCGTCTGAGCGCCCTCATGTGGGAGGGACCCGAGGACGAGTTGACCCTCACGAAGAACGCCCAGCCGGCGTTGTTGGTCCATTCCGTGGCCGTGCACCGCGTCCTGGCGCCGCACCTGGACGGTGCGCACTTCGCGGCGGGACACTCCCTGGGGGAGTTCTCGGCCCACGTGGCGGCGGGAACCCTCACCTTCCGGGATGCGCTCTCGGCAGTGCGGCGTCGCGGCGAGCTCATGTACGAGACCGGGCTGGCTCGGCCCGGAACCATGGCCGCGGTCCTGGGATTGGACGATGCCCAGGTGGAGGAGGTCTGCCGAGGGGTAGCCATCGGGACGTGCGTTCCCGCCAACTTCAACGCGCCGGGCCAGGTGGTCCTCAGTGGTGACCAGCAGGGGGTGGAGGCGGGGATGGCGGCCGCGAAGGAGGCCGGTGCCCGGAAGGTCATTCCCCTGAGTGTGTCGGGAGCCTTCCATTCTCCCCTCATGATGCCCGCGGAGGACGGCCTTCAGGCCCACCTGGAATCCACCGAGTTCCGTGATCCGGACATCCTGGTCTTCTCGAATGTGACCGCGCAGCCGGTGGACGGGGCCGAGGCGGCCCGGGACCTTTTGGTCCACCAGCTCACGGCACCGGTCCGCTGGTCCGAGTCCATCGGGAACATGGTGGAGGCCGGAGCACAGCGCTTCGCCGAGTTGGGCGCGGGATCCGTCCTGTGCGGCCTCAACCGGCGGAACGCCCGTGGCCTCCCATGTCGATCGGTGGGAACGCCGGCCGAGGTCGAGGCCTTCATCGAGGAAGGGAGTCAGGGATGAGCAGAGAGCTGGAGGGAAAGGTCGCGGTGGTGACCGGTGGCTCCCGGGGGATCGGGTTGGCCATCGCCCGGGAGCTCGCCTCCGCCGGTGCTACTCTGGCGCTGGTGGCACGGAACGGGGAGCAGGCCGGGTCCTCGGCGGCCACGCTGCCGGGGGAGGGGCACGCGGGGTTCGCCTGCGACGTGTCCGACCCGGGGGCGGTGAAGGAGGTGGTTGCGGCCATCGAGTCCCAGCTGGGACCCGTGTACCTGCTGGTGAACAACGCCGGCATCACGCGGGACAACATCCTCATGCGGCTGCAGGACGAGGACTGGGACCAGGTGCTGGCCGTCAATCTCAAGGGAGCCTTCAACTTCATTCGAGCCCTGACACGGGGAATGCTCAAGCGGCGGGACGGCGTGATCGTGAACATCACCTCCGTGGTGGGGCTCATGGGGAACGCCGGCCAGACCAACTATGCCGCTTCCAAGGCGGGGCTCATCGGACTCACCAAGAGTGTGGCCCGTGAGCTCGGCTCTCGGAGCATCCGCTGCAACGCGGTGGCGCCCGGGTACGTTCGTACCGACATGACCTCGGAGCTATCAGAGGAACAGACCGCCGCGCTGCAGTCCCAGATCCCCATGGGCCGCCTGGGAGACCCGGAGGACATCGCGCCCATCGTGCGCTTTCTCGCAGGGCCCGGGGGACGCTACATTACCGGCCAGGTTATCGCCGTGGACGGCGGTATGGTCATGTGATTTCCGGACTTCCCGGGATCGTTCGCAATTCGTTCATTCAGCACCATAACAACCTCAAGGGGGACCCATGTCGGACGCCGAATCCAAGGTCCGTGAGATCATCATCAACGAGCTGGGTGTGGAGGCCGAGAAGGTCACCGACGATGCTTCCTTCGTCGAAGATCTCGGCGCCGACTCGCTCGATACCGTCGAGCTCGTCATGGCCTTCGAGGAGGAGTTTGGGATCGACATTCCCGACGAGGACGCCGAGCAGCTCCGCACCGTGGGCGACGCCATCAAGTACATGAAGGAAAAGGGCTCCGAGGGCTGACCTCGACGTGTCGAACCCAACCAGGGATTCTACATGACGGCATCGGTTCGGAACTCCCGGGGTGAGCACCGTGTGGTGATCACCGGGGCGGGAGTGGTCACGCCGGTGGGGAACGACCTCCCCACCGCGTGGCCCGCCCTTCTCGCCGGAACCAGTGGGGGCGGCCCCATCACCCAGTTCGAGGCGACGGAGGACTTCCCGACGCGCATCGCGGCGGAGGTGAAGGACTTCGACTCCAGCCATGTCCTGGATCGAAAGGAGAGCCGTCGCTTCGACCGATTCGCTCAGTTCGGGATCGTGGCGTCGGCGGAGGCCATGCGGAGCGCCGGCTTTCCCGAGGCGCCGGAGGGCGTGCCCGACGCCGACCGCTTCGGAGTGATCTTCGGGAGCGGGATCGGCGGGATCGCGACCTTCGAGGAGCAGCATCGGATCCTACTGGAGCGGGGACCGGGGCGGGTGAGTCCCTTCTTCGTGCCCATGTTCATTCCGGACATCGCGGCGGGCCTCATCTCCATCCAGTTCGGCCTGAAGGGGCCGAATTACGCCACCGTGTCCGCCTGTGCCTCCAGCGCCCACGCCATCGGGGAGGCTTTCCGGGCGATCCAGCGCGGCAACGTCGATTTGATGCTCGCCGGAGGGACCGAGGCCACCATCACTCCCATGACCGTCGCCGGTTTCGCGGCCATGAAGGCCATGACGACGCGGAATGACGACCCGGCGGGCGCGTCGCGCCCCTTCGACGCGGGCCGGGACGGCTTCCTTATCGGAGAGGGAGCCGGGGCGGTGGTGCTGGAATCGCTGGAGCACGCCCAGGGGCGCGGCGCTACGATCCTGGCGGAGTTGGTCGGGTACGGCGCCACGGGAGACGCCTACCACATCACGTCACCCCCGCCCGACCACCTGGGTGCGCAGGATGCCATGCGGCTCGCCCTTCAGGATGCCGAGGCCGAGCCGGGGGACGTGGATTACGTGAACGCCCACGGCACGTCCACCCCGGTGAACGACGAGCACGAGACCACGGCCGTGAAGCAGGTCCTCGGGGACCACGCGTACGAGATCGTGGTGGGTTCCACCAAGTCCATGACGGGGCACCTCCTGGGCGCCTCCGGGGTGGTGGAGGCGGTGATCTGTGCCCAGGTCCTCCGGGAAGGGAAGATTCCGCCGACCATCAACTTTTCCGAGGCGGACCCGACCTGCGACCTGAACTACGCCCACAACCAGAGCGTGGAGCGTGAGGTGAGGCTGGCGCTCAGCAACTCCTTCGGCTTCGGGGGCCACAACGTGTGTCTGGCGCTCCGGAGGTGGGACGGCGCCTGACGTGCGGGTCGGGTTGGGGTACGACTCGCATCGGTTCGACCCCGAGACTCCCTGTGTCCTGGGCGGCGTGACGATCCCCGACCACCCGGGCCTGAAGGGCCACTCCGACGGGGACGCCATCTGCCACGCCGTGATCGACGCCATCCTCGGAGCGGCAGGGTTGGGAAACGTGGGGAGCCACTTTCCACCCAGTGACGACACCTGGAAGGGGGCGGACTCCATGGAGCTGCTCCGGCGCGCCGTGGAGATCCTGGAACGCGAGAACTACCAGGTGGTCAACGTGGACGTCACGGTGATCTGCCAGTCCCCCCGGATCGGGCCGGTGAGCCTGGCCATTCGGGAGCGGTTGGGACACGTCCTGCGTGTCGGCCCGGACTTCGTGTCGGTGAAGGGAAAGACCAACGAGGGAATGGGCTGGATCGGCGAGGGAGAGGGGCTGGCGGTCCACGCGGTGGCCCTCATCGATCGGGTCCACGGAGGGGATTCCCCGGCGACCGGGTCCTGACGGGGACGGGCGATCGTGGGGCCGGTGAGCCAGGCGCTGGAGTGGCTGGGGGTCGTCCCCCCCTGGGCGTTGGTGATGATCCTGAGCGCCGGCGCCCTCCTGGAGAACCTCGTTCCACCGGTCCCCGCCGACACCTTCGTGGTCGTGGGCGGCCTCCTGGCCGCGCGCGGAGAGGTGGGTCCGTGGAGCGTTCTGGGGGGGATCTGGGTGGCCAACGTTGCGGGTGCCATGGCCGTGTACCTGACGGGCATGCGGCACGGTCGCTCCTTCTTCACGTTGGGAGCGGGGCGCCATATCCTCAGCCCCGGGCAGCTGGAGCGGATCGCCCGGTTCTATGCGCGCTGGGGTGTGCTGGCCATCTTCGTCGCCCGGTTCCTGCCGGGCCTTCGGGCCGTGGTCCCCGCCTTCGCGGGGGTGGCCCACCTGCGGCCGTGGAGGGTGGCGCCGCCGGTGGTTGTGGCGTCCGGGATCTGGTACGGCGTCCTCTTCTGGGTCGGAATGCAGGCCAACCGCAGCATCCCACGGCTGGAGGAGTGGCTGGCGGGGGTGAACTACTCCCTCCTGGTGGCGGCGCTCCTGCTTGCCTCGGTCATCGTGGTGTGGTGGGCTCGTACCCGTGGCGGCGGGAGGCCGGGGTCGGCCCCGCCCGGGGAAAAGACCGGTGAGTGAGGCGTTGGAGCGGGAGTTCCGCATCGAGCCCTTCGCCGACTACCTGGCCTTCGACCGCGGGCTGTCGGATCGGACGGTGGCGGCGTACCAGCGCGACCTGCGTCGATTCCTCGAGTTCGCCCAGGAGGTGGGCCGGCCAGGTCCGTCGTCGGTGACCCACGACGACCTCAGGGAGTACGTCTATGGGCTCCGGAACCAGGGGATGGCCCCCACCTCGATCCGGCGTGCCCAGTCGGCGCTCCGCACCTACTTCGGCTTCCTTCTGGCGGAGGGCATCGTCGACGAGGATCCCACGGAGCGGATGGAGGCCCCGAAAGTGGGGCGTCCCCTACCGGACACCCTGTCCCGCCACGAGGTGGTACGTCTGCTTGAGGCGCCCGACACCACGCACCGGCTCTATTGGCGGGACCGGGCGATCCTGGAGGTTCTGTACGGCTCCGGGCTCCGGGTGTCGGAGCTCACCGGGCTGGGACTCAATGACGTGGACGCAGTCGAAGGCGTCGTGCTGGTCTTCGGCAAGGGGAGCAAGGAGCGTTTGGTCCCCATGGGCGGGGCAGCGACGCGGGCCCTGGAGCGCTATCTGCGAGAGGTGCGGCCGGGGCTCGAGAAGGGGAAGGGAAGGGGCCGGATCTTCCTGAACTCCCGGGGAACTCCCATCTCCCGGACCTCGGTGTGGAAGCTGGTGAAGACGTGTGCGGAGCGCGCCGGCATCCACAAGGACATCTCACCCCACACGCTTCGCCACTCCTTCGCCACCCATCTGCTTGAAGGGGGCGCGGACCTGGCAGCCGTGCAGGAGCTGCTCGGGCACGCCGACATCTCCACGACCCAGATCTACACCCACCTGGACCGTGAGTACCTCCGGGAGATCCACCGGAGTTACCACCCCCGGGGGTGAGTCGGTCAGCGCGCTCCCTCGGGCACCGAGCCGGCGCCCTGCGAGTCCCCCGTGGCGGCTGAATCGGACAGCTCGCGGGCCGCGGCGAACAGCTCGGTCTGCGTCGGGTGGTCCATTAGCAGCGCCACGGCTTGCGAGAGCATCCCATCTCGCTCCATTCGGACCTGGGCCGCCGCCCCCAACCGGTTCATCCGTTCCGCTACCGAGATGCGGCTGCTCCAGGCGAGGTAGCTTCGTCCTTCCGGGTGATCCAACAGCTCCCCTGGCACGCCCTCCGCACGGAGGGCGCCGATGAAGGCCTCGAAGGGCTCCTCACGGAGCTGGGGGTCCAGACCCTCGGCACTCAGGGCCCGCGCCTCGGCAAACCCAAACTCTGCGATCCGGAGTGGGAGTGGGATCTCCGCCTCTGCGGCCGCCTGCAGCATCTCTCGCTCCTTCAGCGTCAGCGTGTCGTAGGGGATCGCGAGGTCGGGGAAGATCCCCCCGGCGGCGATCAGCTCACGGCCGTTCTCCGAGAGGATCGTGGGAAGGGAATCGACGACGTCCACCTCGGTGGGCCGCCCGGACCCGTCCCTCACCCGATGGAGGGATCGACCCAGAGGCGTATACCAGGCACCGGTGGTGAGGCGTAGGCGGCGACCGAAGGGAAGCTCCAGGACGGTCTGCACCACGCCCTTTCCGAAGGTTCGCTGACCCAGGATGAGGGCCCGGTCGTAGTCCTGCAGAGCACCCGCGAGGATTTCAGCGGCAGAGGCAGTGTACTGGTCCACCAGGATCACCACGGGCGTATCGGGCAGGCGCGACGACATGCGCGCGTCCCAGGACTCCTCGTAGAAGTCGCTGGCGCCACTGGGGTCCCGGCTGCGGGTGCTGGCCAGGCGCCGACCGGGCTCCAGGAACAGGTCGGCCAGCATCAGGGACTCGTCCAGGTATCCTCCCGGGTTGCGGCGGAGGTCCAGGATCAGGCCGGAGGCGTCCCGGTGTTGGCGCAGGACGGAGTCCATCTCCTGCGCCGCGCCCCGGGCTACCCGGTCCATGGCGACGTAGATGACGCCGTCATCCAGCCGGTCGGCCTCCACCGCGGGGACGTGTACCTGGGCCCGCGTAATGGGAAACAGGATCGGCGTCGCGTATCCCTCCCGCCGCACGCGTACCGCGACGTCGGTGCCCACCGGTCCGCGCACCGAGTCCGCCACCATGTCCGAACCCCACTCGGTGGCGTCGTGGTCGTCGACCCCGACGATGATGTCCCCTACCTGCATTCCCACCTGGTCGGCCGGGGTGGAGCGGAATACCGCCGTGACGGTCACCACGTCGTTGAGCTCGGTGATCTGGACGCCGATTCCGGCGTAGTTCCCCGTGTTGTCCTCGTCGAAGGCCTCCGCTTCCGCCGGGGTGAACACCGATGCATACGGATCGTCCAGGGACTCGATGAGTCCGTCCAGCGCGTTGGCCCAGAGCGTGGAGTCGGAGAACGCCCCCTGATGGAGCTGCGCGATGGCCTGGAGAGCGCTGACGAAGATCTGCGCCTGTTGCTCCGCGGCGTCCGGGGCCTTCTGGGGCGCCAACGAGACCGGGGCGAGGGACGAGTCGCGCTGCTGTGACGCGTTTTGGGCGGCGAGTCCGCCGCTCCAGAGAATCAGTCCGAAGAGGATCGGGAGGGTCCGGTACAAGCGCATTCACGACTCCGACACAGATGGTTCGTCCTCCCCGTGGAACCCCGGCGGCACCATCGGCGTTCCCCCGCCTGACGCAGACGGGCGGAGGGTGTAGCTTCAGGTACGACGGAACCTGAGTTCTCGGACGCCTTCCCGACAGGCCGCACCATGCACGAACATCCCTCTCCACTGCGGGTGGGGCTGGTCCAGTTCCAGCCTCGAAAAGCCCGCGTGCCGGACAACCTCGAAGCCGTGTCCCGCCGTGTACGGGAATCGGGGACGGACCACGACGTGTTGGTGTTTCCCGAGACGGCGTTGAGTGGGTATTTCCTGCAGGGCGGAGTCACGGAGGCCGCCCGCTCGGCGGCGGAGGTGGCCCTTGGACTCGGATCCCCGCCCCAGGGTGCCCCGGACCTGGTGGTGGGCTTCTACGAGCGGTGGCGCCGTAGGAACTACAACAGCGCGGTATGGCTCACGCCCGCGGGCGACGTGTGGGAGGTGGTGCACGTCCACCGGAAGATGTTCCTCCCCACCTACGGTGTCTTCGACGAGGCGCGTTTTGTGGATCCGGGTGCCTCGCTGCAGGTGTTCGACACCCGGTTCGGGCGCGTGGGGATGACCATCTGCGAGGAGCTGTGGCACTCCCTTCCCGCGACCATCCTGGCGGTCGGGGGCGCCGAGTTGATGGTGGTGGTGAGCGCCTCGCCCGCGCGGGACCTGAGCCCGACCGAAGGAGGGCAGCCCGCGAACCTGGCGCGATGGGAACGGCTGGCCCGGAGCGCCGCCGAGGAGCACGGCATCTTCGTGGTGGTCTCCCAGTTGGTGGGATCCGAGGGAGGAAAGCTCTTCGCCGGGGGATCGCTGGCAGTCGGGCCCGACGGCAAGGTCCTGGCTCGGGGCCCGCTCATGGAGGAGGCGGTGGTCCCGGCCGTCCTCCACGGCCTGCACCTGGACCGGGCTCGTGCCGAGGCCCCGCTGTTGGCGGATCTCGAGCAGATGCTACCGCACCTTGAGGAGTCGCTCGTGGACGCGCGGTACGGCGGACGGGAGACCCGGGAACCTCCGCCCCTGTCCGGCGCCGGGGGGCCAGCGCCCCTGGTTTCCACGGGCCCGGAATGCCTCGAGCTGGATCTCGCGCTGGTGGAGGAGGCCCTGGTGCGATTCATCCACGACGAGGTGGTGGTGCGGAGGGGGTTCGCGAAGGTGGTGGTGGGGGTTTCCGGGGGAGTGGACTCCGCCGTCTCCCTGGCGCTGGCCTGTCGGGCCCTGGGACCGGAGAACGTCCACGGATTCAGGCTTCCGTACGCCACCTCCAGCCCCGAGAGCCTCGAGCACGCCCAGCTGATCCTGGATCACACCGGCGCACACTCCCACACCATCGACATCACGGGACCCGTGGACGCCTATGTGAACGGGTACGAGCAGGACGTGACGCCACAGCGGAAGGGGAACCTCATGGCCCGGCTCCGGGCGGTGACGCTCTTCGACCAGTCCGCCAAGCTCCACGCGTTGCCGCTGGGGACGGGGAACAAGAGCGAGCGCCTGCTGGGGTACTATACCTGGCACGCCGACGACTCTCCGCCCATCAACCCCCTGGGGGACCTCTTCAAGACCCAGGTGTGGGACCTTGCGCGGCACCTGGGGATTCCCGCGGAGATCGTGGAGAAGCCGGCCACCGCCGACCTCGTGAAGGGTGTCACGGACGAGGACGAGCTGGGGATCGGATACCTTCAAGCGGATCCCATCCTCCACTGGTTGGTGCGCGGGTACCACGCGCCGGACCTCATGGGGAGTGGATTCGATGCCGAACAAGTGGCGCTCGTGGAGGGACGCCTGAACACCACCCACTGGAAGCGGGAGCTTCCCACGGTGGCCCTCCTCTCTTCCAGCGCCATCGGGGAGTTCTATCTCCGACCGGTGGATTACTGACGCTCCGCACGTTCCATGCTTCTCGTCCTCGACAACTACGACTCCTTCACCTTCAACCTGGTCCAGATGCTGGGTGAGCTGGGGGCGGAGCTGGAGGTCGTGCGGAACGACGCGCGTTCGGTGGAGGCCATCTCTGCCATGGCGCCCGAGCGGATCGTCATCTCGCCGGGGCCCTGTACGCCGGCGGAGGCGGGGGTGAGCGTGGAGGTCATCCGCACGCTGGGGGACAGGATCCCAATGCTGGGTGTGTGCCTCGGGCACCAGTCCATCGGCGAGGCCTACGGGGGCCGTACCATTCGTGCAGGGCGGGCCATGCACGGAAAGACGGCTCCCGTGGAGCACACGGGGGAGGGACTGTTCGCCGGCCTCCCGCAGCCCCTCACCGTGGCGCGATACCACTCCCTGGTCACGGATCCTGCCGCGCTCCCGGACGAGCTGGAGGTGGTGGCCTGGTCTCGTGATCCCAATGGGAGCCGGGAGATCCAGGCCGTGCGCCACCGACGGCATCCCGTCTGGGGCGTGCAGTTCCACCCCGAGTCCCTCTTCTCGGAGGCGGGGTCGCAGCTGCTCGAGAACTTCCTCCGGCTGTAACGCCCGGGGCGGGGCCGTGACCCGCCCGGACCGTTGGGGTCCTATCGCCCCAGGTGCCGCTGGAAGAAGTCCAGGGTCGCCCGGTACGCCGTCACCCAGCTCCGGTGCAACAGGAATCCGTGCACCTCGTCCGGGAAGACCAGGGTCTCGACCTCCACCTCCATCTCTCTCAGGATCCGCACCAGGTCCACGGTCTCACTGAACCGGACGTTCCGGTCGTCGTCCCCGTGGATCAGGAGGACGGGGTCCTCCCACTGGTCGACTCTGGACAGGGGCGAGGATTCCCATGCCCGGTCGGCCACCTCCGGGTGGTGCGCAGGCTCGTAGTCCGGGACGAAGTTCTGGATCCCCATGTTCCAGTCGTGTACGCCGTGGAAATCCACCCCGGCGGCGAAGAGGTCGGGCCCGTGCACCAGCCCCTGTGCGGTCAGGAAGCCACCGTACGACCCGCCCCAGAGACCGATGGCGTCGGGGTCCACGTCGTCCCGACTCCGCAGGTACAGCCCGGCCGACAGGACGTCCCGCACCTCGCTGGCGCCGCTGGCGCCGTACTCTTCCGCCTCGCGGAAGTCCAGGCCGTAGCCGATGCCGCTCCGGTAGTTCACGGACAGGACCACGTATCCACGGGACGCCAGGACCTGGTTCAGGGCGTACGCGTTGTGGTAATAGCCCCGGTGATGGAAGCCCAGGAGCATCTGGCGCCGACTCCCACCGTGAAAGAAGAGAACCGCCGGGCGACGGTCCCCCGCTCGTAGATCAGGAGGCAGGAAGAGCTGCCCGTGGATGGGGATGCCATCCGTGCTGGAGAACACCACCTGCTCCGGCACGACGAGGCGGTCGGACGGGAAGGAGGAGGGAATCGGGCCTGCCGGCGCGACCCGGCTCCCATCCGGCCGAATGACGAACGGTCGGGCCGGCACGGTGGCGCCCGATCCGATGAAGGCCAGGTGCCCGCCGCCGGTCTCCACCGGCCCCCACTCCACCCCCGTCCCGGGGGTGACGAGGCGGGGCGCTCCTCCCGTGACCTCCACCGTCCAGACGTGTCGGCGATCGATGTCGTCCCGGTTGGAGTCGAATACGATCCGGCGACGGTCGGGAGTCATGGAGAGGCGTTGGACCTCGTGCTCGCCCGGGGTGAGCAGACGCGGCTCTCCGCCTCGGGCCGGCACCGTCCAGAGGCGAAGCCACCCGCCCCGTTCCCACGGGAAGACCAGAAGGTCCTGGTGCGCCCACAGGAGGGACGGCCCCGTCACGCCCTGGAAGGCGCTGCCGGCGCCCCGATCTGCGCGGAAGACCTCCCGGGTGGTGCCGGATTCCACATCCGCGACCCGGATGGACCAGGGCTGGGCTTCCCGCCGGGGGAAGAAGGGAAGCCGGTCCTTCTCGGAACGCTGGCGCAGGAAGGCGATCCGCGTGCCGTCGGGGCTCCAGACCGGGCTCCCATCCCGGTCCACGGACGGGTCGAAATACCGATACTCACCCGTGCCGGGGTCCAGGATTCCAACGAAGGCGTGGTCGCCCCGGGCGGATACGAAGGCCAGCCGAGTCCCGTCGGGGGACCAGGTAAGTCCCCCCGTCCCGGTGCGAGGCCGGGCCACCTCTTCCCCCTCCCCGTCGGGGAACCCGGCGATCCAGATTCCTCCCTCCCGGGTGAAGGCCAGGCGGCTGCCGTCCGGGGAGAGGGCGGCGCTTCCCCCCGCTTCCACCTTCACGGGGTCCGTGGAGCCATCCGTGGGGACCCACCAGAGGGAACGCTCGGCTCCCAGCGGGTCCTGCGCGGGGGCGGGGACCCATCCCGAGCGGTTGGGCGCACCTCCACGGGTGAACAGAAGGACGGTCCCGTCGGCGGTGAGGTAGAGACCGCCCACCTCCTGACCGTCGTCCCCCTGGTAGCGGGTGACCGGTTCTCCGACGAAGCCGGGCCCCCGAGCCACCCAGACGTTTCGGCTTCCCTGCTCGTTGGCCACCCAGGCGATGACGTCCGCCCCGGATGCGGCCACAAGACCCTCGTGGAAGGGCGCCGACAGGACGTCCTCGACGGACAGTTGCGCCGCGCCCGGGGCCGCCCATGCCGCGAGCAGCAGGGCTGACAGGACTCGCATCAGGCCAGTCCCTCCCGGAGCACACCCCGCATCGCGTCCACGAACCGCTCCAGCTCCTCGGGCGTGGTATACACCGATGGCGACACCCGAATGCCCTGGAACTCCGGGTGGCGGATGGCCACGGTGAAGATCCGATGCTCCTTCCACAGGTGGTTGCGAAGGTCCCCGGCGTCCACCCCCCGGATCTCCACGTTGGCGATCCCACACGCGAAGCCGGGCTTGAGGCTGGTGTGCAGGCGGACCCGATCGTCTTCGGAGAGGAGAGCCTCGGCCCAGAAATTCCTGAGGTGCACCAGGCGGGCATCCTTGCGGGCGGGGCCCAGGGCCTGGTGGAAGGTCAGCGCCTCGCCGATGGCCAGGGTGTTCGCCGCGGGGTGGGTTCCCACCTCCTCGTACTTCCGGATGTTCCCATCCATTCCCTCCGGTGCCGCCATCAGGGGCCAGAGCCCCGGGATCTTCTCACGCCGGACGTACAGGAGACCCGTTCCGATGGGCGCGAACAACCACTTGTGGAGGGAGGAGCTGTAGTAGTCGCACTCCAACTCGGCCAGCGTGAAGTCGAAGTGAGCCAGGGCGTGCGCTCCGTCGACGATCACGGGGATGTCGTGCCGACGCCCCATGGCCACGATCTCCCGGACCGGCAGGATCTGGCCCGTGATGTTGATCATGTGGCAGGCAAGGATCACCCGGGTTCGGGGCGTGATGGCCTCCTCGAAGCGCCGCACCACCTCCTGGGGATCTTCGGCCGGCGTGGGGATCTGGATCTGGCGCAGGACGATCCCTTCGCGACGCTCCCGCTGCTTGAAGGTGGTGATCATGCGTGGGTAGTCCTGGGTGGTGGTCAGGACTTCGTCGCCGGGCCTCAGGTCGATCCCGAACTGACAGGTTTGGAGGCTTTCCGAGGCATTCCGCGTGAAGGCGATCTCCTCGGTGTCCACTCCCCACTGGCGGGCCATGCGCTGGCGGACGCCCTCACGCTGGGGCTCCTGGATCTCCCACATGGTGTAGGGCGGCAGGAGGTTGCTGTAGTCAAGGTGCCGCTTCATGGCCTCCTGGACGAAGGCCGGCGCGGGGCTCACCCCGCCGTTGTTCAGGTTCACCAGGGTTCGGTCCACGGTGAACGCCTGGGCCACCTCGCTCCAGAAATCCTCGTCGTCGGCGAGCTCAGCGGCAGATCCCGGGTGACGCGCGAGATCGGAAACGAGGGCTGCGGCGTGGGCGTTCAGCAGGGCGGGACGCACGGGCACGCCGGCCACGGCGGCCAACGCGGGTACGCCCAGGGCCCCCAGGAACTGGCGGCGGTCAGGCACGGGAACCTCCGGGAACAGGTGTTGGACCCCGCAGAATACGGATCCGGAGCGCTTCGGGACAGGCGGGAGCCCCCGTGGCCTATCCGGCCCGATCAGGTAACATTCCGGGACCCGCCTTCGACCTCGATCCGTCGAATCCGAATCTCCGACTCCATGCCCACTCGACCCCGCTCGGCCCTCTCACCCTCTCGCACCCGGCTGCTCCGGTCGAAGGAAGGGAGGGCTCCGTGATCCGCGTCACCCTGTTGGGTACGGCGGCTGCGCGCCCCACCCCGGGCCGGAACGTGGCCGGACTGGCGGTGCAGCACGAGGGAGACCTCGTGCTGTGGGACTGCGGCGAGGGGACCCAGCGCCAGATGATGCGCTACAACACGGGCTTCAACGTGGGCGCCATCTTCGTCACGCACCTCCACGCCGACCACTTCCTGGGGATCCCGGGGTTGCTACGCACCCTCGGGCTGCAGGGGCAGGAGGACCGCCTGGAGGTGTACGGACCTCCCGGCAGCCGCCGGGTCCTGGAGTCCGCCGTTCGACTCGGGAACAATCGCGTACCGTTTCCGGTGGAGGTTCAGGAGATGGAGCCTGGGAGCGCAGTATCCCGCAAGGGCTACCAGGTGGAGGCCTTCGCGGTCTCCCACGGTGTGCCGGCGCTGGGATTCGCCCTGCAGGAGCCGGAGCGTCTGGGCCGGTTCGACGTGGAGCGGGCCCGCGAGCTGGGTGTGGCCGAGGGCCCGGACTTCGGTCGCCTCCATCGTGGCGAGGTGGTCCAGGTCCCCGGGGGGACGGTGCGGCCGGACCAGGTGGTGGGACCCCCCAGGCGGGGGCGTCGGGTGGTCTATACCGGGGACACGCGGCCCACGAAGAAGGTGTTGGCCGCCGCGAGGGGGGCGGACCTGGTGATCCACGAGGCGACGTTCACCGAGGAAGAGGCGGACCGCGCACGGGGCACCGGTCACTCCACGGCGCTGGGTGCCGCCCGGCTGGCCCGGGAGGCCGGGGCGAGGCGCCTCGTGCTGACCCACGTGTCGGCTCGCTACGCCGACGACGTGGACCCGTTGAGGCGTGAGGCCCGGTCGGCGTTTCCCGGGGCCCGGGTGGGCCGGGACGGAATGGTGATCGAGATCCCGTATCCGGAGGACGGCGAATGAGCCTGGTCCCCCGGCGGGCCCGCGGCGTGGATCCGCTGGAAGACGCCGCCACCCTGTTGCAGGGTGTCCACGAGGAGGCGCGCCGCGAAGCCTGGAATGCGGACTCCGCGCGCTGGAGGGCCGGGGCCCTGGCCGAGGCGATCTTCGGGCACGGGGTCGTGCCCCGGCTGCGGTACGCCCGGGGTGCCGCGGGCTTCCGGGCGCTTGTGGAGCTCGAGGTGCCCTTCGCCGACCTGGAGCGCCATCGGGAGCTGGAACGACGGTTCCTGTGGGAGGCGTACCGGGACGAGATCCTGGCCCGGGTGCCCACGCTGTTCGTGTTCACGCCGGTCGAGAGGGCGCCTTCGGGGGCCGGGGCCCGGTGAGCCTCGTCTCGGTGGTGGGGCTGGGACTCATGGGTGGGTCTCTCGTGCGGGACCTGTCCCGACAAGGAACGGAGGTGCCCTGCTGGAGCCCGGACCCTGAGGAGACCGCCGCGGCCGGGAATCTCCCCGGTGTCATCGTGGCGGACTCACCGGATGCACTCGCACCGGACTGCGACGGGGTGGTATTCGCCACCCCCCTGGGAGCCGTGCGGGACCTGGTGTCCCGGTGGGCGGACCTCACCTGCGGCTCGGCCTCGTGGCTACAGGACGTGGCGAGCCTCCAGGCGCCACCCCTGGACTGGGCCCGAGCGGCGGGCGTGGCGGACCGGTACGTGAGCGCCCATCCCATGACCGGCTCTGAAGCTTCGGGGTTCGGCGCCTCACGGGAGGGGCTCTACCAGGAAGTCCCGGTGTTCCTGTCACACGCCGGCGCGTCTGAGCCGGCCCGGTCCGGGGCGGAGAACTTCTGGGCGGGCGTCGGGGCAAGACCTGTGTGGGTCGACGCGGAAGAGCACGACGAGCGGATGGGGTGGGTCAGCCACCTGCCGCAGGTCGTCTCGACCCATCTCGCGCTGGCGATGGAGGAGGCGGGGTTCTCTCCGGACGACCTGGGGCCCGGAGGGAGGGACATGGTGCGTCTGGCGGCGAGCAGCCCGGCCATGTGGCGCGATATCCTCGGGCACGCTTCCGGTCCTGCATCCCGGGCTCTGAAGGTCCTGGCGGAGCGGCTGCACATCGAGGCGGAGCGGCTGGAATCAGGGGATACGGAAGCGTTCGTGCGGGCTCTCGAGCGGGCGGGGAGGTGGAGGAAGTCGTGAGGCTGCGGGTCCCGGGAGACAAGTCCATCACCCAACGCGCTATCATCCTGGGAGCGCTGGCCGACGGGGAGAGCCGGCTGACCGGGCTCCTCCCCGCCGCCGATCCCCGATCGACGGCTGCGGCGCTGAGGTCTCTGGGGGTACGTATCCCCTCGATTCCGTCCGACGGGTCCAGCATCCGCTTGCAGGGGGTGGGGCTCGAAGGTCTGCGGGCTCCGGCCGAAGCCCTCGACCTCGGGAACTCGGGGACGGGGGCCCGTCTCCTGTTGGGTCTCCTGGCGGGACAGTCGTTCGACAGCGTCGTGACGGGGGACGCCTCGCTCCGCACGCGACCCATGCGCAGGGTGACGGGGCCGCTGGAGAAGATGGGTGCGAGCTTCCGGTGGATGGACACGGAAGGATGTCTGCCGGTGGTCGTGCAGCCGGGTCGCCCCCTGAAGAGCGTGGATCTGGATCTTCCGGTGGCAAGCGCGCAGGTGAAGAGCGCGCTCCTTCTCGCCGGCCTGGTGGGGCGGGTGCCCGTCCTGCTCACCGAGCCAGGCCCCTCCCGCGACCACACGGAGCGAATGCTCACAGGAGCCGGGGCCACCGTGGTGAGCCACGTGCGAGGACCCGGACGGCGGGTGGAGCTGAGGGATCCGCCGGCCGAGCTGAGGCCCCTGGAGATGAGCGTGCCCGGCGATCCTTCGTCCGCCGCCTTCGCTCTCCTGGCCGCCCTCCTGGGGGTGGGCGGAGGTGAGGTCGAGGTAGGTGGCGTGGGGCTGAACCCCACCCGGACGGGCGTGGTCGAGTTGTTTCGCCGGATGGGGGGCGCCGTGGAGATGGAGGTCACGGGAACCGAAGGTGGAGAGCCGGTGGGAAGGCTCGCGGCCGTCCGGTCCGCCCTGCGGGCCGTGGAGGTGGTCGCGGCCGATGTGGTCACCGCCATCGACGAGCTGCCGGCAGTGGCCGTGGCGGCGGCTCGCGCCGAGGGGACGACCCGCATCACCGGGGCTCGCGAGCTACGCGTGAAGGAGACCGACCGGATCCGCGCGCTGGTGGAGAACCTGAAGGCGGTGGGCGTGCGCTGCGAAGAGCTTGCCGACGGTCTGGAGATCGAAGGTACCGATGCGCCGTTGCGGGGGCGGGTGAACTCCTTCCACGATCACCGGATCGCCATGGTCTTCGGAGTCCTGGCCGCACAGGACCGGAACGAGATCGAGGTCCTGGGGCGGGAGTCGGTGGAGGTGAGCTTCCCGGGATTCTGGGACTTTCTTGAGGAGTTGAGACGGCATGGCTGAGACCCCGGGAACCGCCGAACCCCTTCCCGAGTCCCCCGATCCCCGCGGGAGAACGCTGGTGACGCTGGACGGGCCCGCCGGTGTCGGAAAGTCCACCACCGCCCGGGCCGTGGCGGACCAGCTGGGCTACCGGTACCTGGACTCCGGGGCCCTCTACCGGGCCGTCACTCATGGTCTCCTGTGCAGCGACATTCCCGCGGAGGAATGGGACGCCCTCACGGCGGAGCACCTGGCCGGGCTGGGCATTCGTGTATCACCCGGCGCCGCGACTCTCGAGATCCGGCATCAGGGAGTGCTTCTCGACCCGGAGCTCCGAACGGCGCGGGTGACGGAGCTGGTCCCCAGGGTGGCTCGCATTCCCGCGGTCCGGCGGTGGCTGCTGCGGACCCAGCGAGCTACGGCGTCCGAGGGTCGCCTGGTGGCGGACGGACGGGACATGGGCACGGTGGTGTTCCCGCAAGCGTGGGCCAAGGTCTTCCTTCAAGCCGACGTCTCGGAGCGGGCCCGTCGGCGCCTTCGCGACCACGGGGTGAGTGATCCCGACGCGGCGGCGCTGCGGGAGGAGGTTCTGCGCCTGGAGGCCAGGGACCGCCAGGACCAGGAGCGGGAGGTGGCACCCCTGCGGAAGCCGGAGGGCGCGCTGGTCGTGGATACCACCCATCTCACATTCGAAGGCCAGGTGGCACGAATCGTCGCGTACGCGAGGGAGATGGCCGGCCGATCCGTGCCTTCGGACGTTGACGCCTGAACACGAGCCAAATAGCTTTTCCCTGCTATACCCCGAACGAATTCGGGACCCCGTGAACGGCCCGGGCGCACCGGCGTCCTCGGCCGTTCTTCTTTCTCACGAACCCGGGGGCGGTCCGCAGGCAGGACGCAGCCCGGCCACACCCAGCTCCGGGCAGGAGCGAGACGATCATGAGCGACGAGAAGCAGGCCCCCGAGGCCGAGAACGAGCAGACCCCCGCCACCGAGGCCGAGGAGGTCGCCGCGCCCGAGACCGAGGATCCCCCCCCCACCGAGACCGAAGCGGAGGCCCCTCCGGCCCCTGAGGAGTCCGAGGAGCACAGCGCCGAGGAGCTCGCCGAGGAGGAGAACATCATGGTGGACGCCCTGACCGGAGAGGTCATCGTGGGCGCCGCCGACGATGAAGAGGACGAGGACGAGACCCCCACCGGGATCTCGCCCGAGCTCATCCACGATCCGTATGGCGAGGAGGAGCTGGACATCTCCCGGGGTGCCTTCGAGGCCCTTCTCGAGGAGCACCAGGCCGACTTCCAGGACATCCGCGAGGGTGAGATCGTCAAGGCGCAGGTTCTCCGCGTCACCGACGGCTCGGTCATCCTGGAGTTCGGCTTCAAGTCCGAGGGCTCCGTCGCCAAGGACGAGTTCAAGGACGCTCCCGAGGTGGGGGACGAGGTCGAGGTCCTTCTCGAGAGCCTCGAGGACGACGACGGGATCGTGGTCCTCTCCAAGAAGAAGGCGGACTTCCTCAGGGTCTGGGAGAAGATCCGTGAAGCCCACGACGCGGACCGTCCGGTCAAGGGTATGCTGGTCCGCAAGATCAAGGGTGGCGTCACCGTCGATCTCATGGGTGTGGACGCCTTCCTGCCCGGCTCGCAGATCGCCCTTCGCCGGGTCCCGAACATCGACGACCTCATCGGCGAGACCTACAACTTCAAGATCATCAAGCTCAACAAGCGTCGCCGGAACATCGTGGTTTCGCGCCGCGTGATCCTGGAGACCGAGCGCGAGAAGAAGCGGAAGACGCTGGTGAAGGAGCTCATGGTCGGGCAGGTCCGCGAGGGTGTCGTCAAGAACGTCACGGACTTCGGTGCCTTCATCGACCTGGGCGGGCTGGACGGACTCCTCCACATCACCGACATGTCGTGGGGCCGCGTGGCCAACCCCAGCGAGGTGGTGGAGATCGGCCAGGATCTGGACGTGAAGGTCCTGGACATCGATTGGGACCGCGAGCGCATCTCCCTGGGGCTCAAGCAGCTGCTGCCGTACCCCTGGACCGACATCGACAAGAAGTACCCCGTCGGTGCCCGCGTCCGTGGAAAGGTTGTCTCCATCACCAACTACGGTGCCTTTATCGAGCTCCAGAAGGGTGTGGAGGGGCTGGTTCACATCTCCGAGATGTCCTGGACGCGGAACGTCCGTCATCCGTCCAAGCTGGTATCCATCGGTGACGAGATCGAAGCCGTGGTCCTCAAGGTCGACCCGGGTGAGGAGAAGATCTCGCTGGGCATGAAGCAGATCGAGGAGGATCCGTGGCTGGCCCTTCCTGTGAAGTACCCCACGGGTACGGTGCTGGACGGTGTGGTGCGGAACCTGACCTCCTTCGGGGCCTTCGTGGAGATCGAGCCCGGGATCGACGGGCTGGTCCACGTTTCCGACATGTCCTGGACCAAGCGTGTGGAGCACCCCTCCGAGCTGGTCCAGAAGGGCGACGAGGTGAAGGTGATGGTGCTGGACGTGGATGCGGAGAACAAGCGTATCTCGCTGGGCATCAAGCAGACCCAGGACGATCCTTGGCCTGGCATCAGTGAGCGCCTGACCCCGGGCGTGGAGGTGGACGGGACGGTGGTGCGCGTCCAGGACAAGGGCGTGGTGGTGGACCTGGGTGACGACATCGAGGGCTTCGTCCCGTCGTCCCACTCGGGGGTCGAGGACGCGAACCGCCTGGAGGAGTTCTACGGGGCCGGTCAGGCAGTCGCACTTCGGATCATCGAGTCCGACGCTGCGAATCGCAGGATCGTGCTCGAGGTGACGGAGGAGCCGACCCGCCGTCCGCAGGAGGAGTTGGACGCGGAGAAGGCATCCAGCGCCGACGCCGAGGAGGCAGCTGAGGGTTCGAATGAGCCGGAAGCCGCCGCCCAGGAGGAGGCCAAGGACGAGCCCGAGGCTTCGGCCGAAGAGGCGGCTGAATCCGAGGATGCCGAGGAGCCGGAGGAAGCCGGCGATGAGTCGGAGGACGATTCCGGCGAGGACGAGCCGGAGGAGTCCGAGGACGAAGCCGATGAGGACGAGGGCGAAGACGAGGGCGAAGACGAAGACGAGGAGGACGAGGGCGAAGACGAGGGCGAAGACGAAGACGAGGACGAAGACGAGGACGAAAAGAAGGACGACTGATCGCCCTGTCGCCGGTGTCCGGTTATCATCCGGTGCACCTTTCTTCCCTCGCCCGGGCGCCTGAAGGTGTCCGGGCGAGGGTCGTTCCCACCCCTGTGTATATCCAACGGAGAGCAGCCTCGCCGATGAGGGGATTCGCCGCATTCGTGACCCTGACCGTCGTCGCTTGCACGCCGGGGGGTCCGTCGACTCCACCCGTGGAGCAGGTGCCCGCCGGTCCCACCCTGGAGGTGGGTTCCCTGACCCCGGCGGCCGAAGCCGAAGCTCGCGCGCTCATGGAGCAGGCTCGGAACGCCTGGACGGCGGGCGCCGTGGACGCGGCGGAGGACGCCGCCGGCCAGATCGTGGATGAGTACCCGTCGAGCCGGGTCTCGGTAGAGGCCCTGTGGCTTCGGGCCCGGATTCGCGCGGACGATGGCGCGGAGCGGGTCCGGCAGGGATCGGATCCCGATGAGGACGGGGCGGTCGCCCGGCGCCTGCAGGATGCCCGCGCGGACCTGGACCGCCTCATCGGTGTGCTTCCCCTCGAGGATGACCGGGAAACGCCCGCGCGCCTGGCGCTGGCGCGGGTGATGGCCTCGCAGGGCGAGGATGAGTCTGCACTGCGGATGGCTCTCTCGCTCCCGGGGACACCGGAGGCAGCGGTGGCCGACGTGACCGAATCGTGGATGCGCGAGGCCGCCAGCGCTCTCCCGGCGGAGACCCTGGGATCCGTCCTGGAGGCCACCGATCCGGGGCAGCCCTTCCGTATCCCCGTGCTGGTGGCCTACGCGCGCAGTCTGCGGATCGCCGGAGACGAGGACGGGGCCCGGCGGTACGCCCGCTCGGCGCTGGATGCGGGAGCGTCCGGGGTGGACGCCGAGGTGGCGCAGGCGCTGGTGGACGGGCGGGGACTGCCCCGGCGAGACGGGGCCCCGGTGCCGTTGGGAGTCGTGCTGCCACTGGGTGGCTCTCCCGCGTTCCAGATCTTCGCGCAGGAGCTCGAGGAAGGCATCGAGGCGGCGGTGGAGGCGTGGGGTCTCACCGGCGAGGTGGAGCTGATGGTCATGGACGACGGCGGGGACATTCCCACCGCGGCCAATCTGGTGCGCGCCGCGGAGACGCGGGGCGCTGTGGCCGTCGTAGGGCTCCTGGACGACCAGACGTTGGCGGCGGCCAGCGACGTCCAGGTGGACGTCCCCCTGATCTCACCTACGGCCTACACGGTGCCGGAGACCAGCTCTCGCGTCTTCTCGCTGAACGCCTTCGATCCCGGCGCGGCCGAGGCCCTGGCCAGCTGGGCGGCTGACAGTGGCCTGCGCCAGGTGGCCATCATCCATGCCGCGACCGGGTCGTCCGCCGACGAGGCGCGCGTGTTCGCCGAGAGGTTCGAGTCCCTGGGGGGCTCGGTCCTCCGGACCTTTCCATACGAGCCGGGCGCCACCTTCTGGGAAAGCCAGATCCTGGGCGCCGCGGACCTCCTCCCGGAGGCGTTGGTGCTGCCGGTTCCGCCCGAGGACGTCCCCGGCATCGCGCCCCAGGTGACCTTCTTCGGCCTGGACACCCTGGGAATCCGGATCCTGGGTACGGGTGCGTGGACCGACCCGCGGGTGCTGGACGACGTGGACACACGCCATACGGACGGCGTCGTCGTGGCCACCCCCGTGCGCCCCGACGAGCAGGCCGAAGGGTACGCCCGCTTCCGGGAGGCGTACGAGACGCGATTCCAGCGGAGTCTGGTGGACGGGACCGTCCGGGCGTTGGGGTACGACGCCGCATCGCTCGTGCTGCAGGGGGTCTATTCCGGAGCGGGCGAGCCTCGCGAGGTCGCGGCGGCCCTCGAACAGGTCCAGGGCCTGCAGGGTGCGACCGGGGAGCTGTCGGTGGTCGACGGCCAGGTCCGCAGACTGCATGAAGTCGTGTGCGTGTACGGACGGACCCTCCTACCCGTTGTGGCGGGTGAGCTTCCCGCGCAGCTGTACCGACCCTATCAGCCGGACCCGGAGACCGAGGAGATTCCGGAGGGTCCCGGCCGTCCAGACGGATATGCGTGTCCGGGCGCACCGAACTTCCCGCCCCCGGGAGACACGCTCTTCAGCCGGGACACCGTCCGGGTCGTTCCAGCGCTCCGTCGCAGTTCCCGTTCCCCATCCTGACGCGCCCCGGGTACCGCCCATGTCCATGGACGAGAAGCTGAAGCGACTGAACGAGCTCCGTGCCGCCTCCGAGCAGGGCGGCGGAGCGAAGCGCATCGAGGCCCAGCACAAGAGAGGGAAGCTCACGGCCCGGGAGCGGCTCGACCTGCTGCTGGACGAGGACTCGTTCGTGGAGCTCGATCGGTTCGTCGTGCACCGGGCCACAGGGTTCGGACTGGAGGAACGCCAGTTCCTCGGAGACGGGGTGGTGACGGGGTACGGGACGATCCACGGCCGCCTCACCTACGTGTTCAGCCAGGACTTCACGGTCTTCGGCGGATCGCTCTCCGAGGCGCACGCTGAGAAGATCGTCAAGCTCCAGGAGCTGGCGCTGAAGAACGGGGCGCCGCTGGTGGGGCTCAACGACTCGGGTGGAGCCCGGATCCAGGAGGGGGTGGTCTCCCTGGGGGGGTACGCCGACATCTTCCTGCGCAACACCCTGGCATCGGGGGTGATTCCCCAGATCAGCGTCGTGATGGGGCCCTGTGCCGGTGGTGCCGTCTACTCGCCTGCCATCACCGACTTCGTCTACATGGTCCGAGGGACGAGCTACATGTTCGTCACCGGGCCCAACGTGGTGAAGACGGTGACGCACGAGGACATCGACATGGAGGGCCTGGGGGGCGCCGACATCCACGCGGGCACCTCGGGCGTGGCGCACTTCGCCCACGACTCGGAGGCGGAGTCCCTGGAGGCTGTGCGGCAGCTGTTCCGGTTCATTCCACAGAACAACGCCGAGCTTCCGCCGAGAGGACCGGGGACGGACCCGGCGAACCGGCGCGACGAGGCCCTTCTGGAGATCGTGCCGGACAACCCGAACAAGCCCTACGACATGCACCGGGTCCTCCGGGCCGTGGTGGACGACGGGGTGTTCTACGAGGTGCAGCCGGACTTCGGCGGTAACATCCTGACGGGGTTCGCGCACCTCGGAGGCCATTCCGTGGGAATCGTGGCCAACCAGCCCACGGTGCTGGCCGGGGTCCTGGACATCGACTCGTCCATCAAGGCGGCTCGCTTCGTCCGCTTCTGTGACGCCTTCAACGTCCCCCTGGTGGTCTTCGAGGACGTTCCCGGGTTCCTTCCCGGGGTGAACCAGGAGCACGGCGGCATCATCCGACACGGCGCCAAGCTTCTCTACGCCTTCTGTGAGGCCACCGTCCCGAAGGTCACCGTCATCACCCGAAAGGCGTACGGCGGGGCGTACGACGTCATGAACTCGAAGCACATCCGCGGTGACCTCAACCTGGCCTGGCCCACGGCCGAGATCGCGGTCATGGGGCCCAAGGGCGCGGTGGAGGTGCTCTTCCGAAAGGAGATCGCCGAGGCCGACGACCCGGAGGCGGCCACGGAGGCTCGCATCGAGGAGTATCGCGAGGCCTTCGCCCACCCCTATGTGGCGGCTGCCCGAGGGTACGTGGATGACGTCATCGATCCCCGTGAGACCCGCCCTCGCCTGATCTCGGCGCTGGACATGCTCCAGAACAAGCGGGACGCGAATCCGCGCAAGAAGCACGGGAACATTCCGCTGTAGCGGAACCGGCGGCACCCCGGACAACCCCGGAGATTCCTTTCGCATCCTATAGGGTGGTTGAACGACGACGCCACCGGCACGCCCGGTGCACCACTCATGAGGAACTGGATGATGACGAGGAGAACCCCCGGAATGCCCGTAGCCAGGGAAGGAACGGGCCGCACACCCCGCTTGCGCTTCGCGCTTCTCGCCGTGGCCGGGGCCACGCTCTGGCTCGGCGGGGCGCTCCCCGTCGCCGCGCAGGACGTCACCGCGGAGTCCCGGCAGGAGTGCCGGTGCGTGGACCGCAACGGGAACGAGATCGAGAATTGCACGTGCATGCGAGCGCCGGGGATCAGCGTGATCCGCCCCCTGCTCGCCGCCATGTCGCCTCGGCGGTCCGTGATCGGGGTCTACATCGATTACGGGCAGGATGACGAAGTGAACGCGCAGGGTGGCGCCCTCATCACCGAGGTGCGTGAGGACGGCCCCGCGGACGAGGCGGGCTTCCAGGCGGGAGACGTGGTGGTGAGCGTGGGTGGGCACGCCCTTACCGCCCCCCTGGAGAAGGCGGAGGCGGAGGAATCCCTGGACCTGGACCAGTCCGTCGCCGTGCAGCGCTTCGTTCACCTGGTGGGGGAGTTGGAGCCGGGTGAGCCGGTGGAGTTCCATGTTCTTCGGAATGGCGAGCGCCGGACCCTCACGGTGACCCCGGAGGCGGCCATGGGAAGCTTCGCCCTCCGGGTTGGCGAGGAGCCCACGCTTTTCCTGGACGGTGAGCGGATGCGTTTGGACCTCAGGGAGCTCCGGGACGATGAGCTTCGCCTGCGGCGGGAGTTCGAAGAACAGGCCCGGAAGGAGGCGGAGACCGCTCCTCGCGGCCGCGTTTGGCAGTTCCGGGGACCGGAAGCGAACGCGGTATTCCGGTTCCGTGGAGATTCCCTGGTGGAGTCCGGAGCCTTCACGTTCTTCGAATCGGACCCGTGCTTCAGCATGGCTCGATCCCAAGGGGAGGGAGGATTCTCGATCCTGGCCCGGAGCGGTAACTGCGTCGACGGTGTGGAGCTCGTCGAGTTGAACCCGGACCTGGCGGAGTACTTCGACGCCGCGGACGGGGGCGTCCTGGTCACCGAGGTGGCGGACGAGTCGAGCCTGGGTCTGCGCGCCGGCGACGTGCTGCTGGCCATCGACGGACGCGACGTGCGGGACGCGGGGCACGTGAGGCGGATTCTCGACTCCTACGAGATGAACGAGGAAATCCGCCTGCGGGTGATTCGCCAGGGCCGCGAGATCGAGGTGCTGGGCCGCCGCAGGGAGGGATAGCGGGGGTCCGGGCGAGTCCGGCGGACTCGGCGATCCGGGGGGGGAGGCGGCGCTGCGCCGCCTCCCCCTTTCCGTTAGACTAGCCCGTCTCGAATTGAACTACTGCCGGAGCCGCCGCGTTGCTCAAGAAGATCCTCGTCGCGAACCGTGGTGAGATCGCCGTTCGGATCATCCGGGCGGCCCGCGAGATGGGCATCGAGTCCGTTGCCGTGTACTCGGAGGCGGACGCATTGGCCCCTCACGTCCTCCTGGCGGACGAAGCGGTGCTCCTGGGGCCCGCGCCTTCCAGCGAGAGCTACTTGCGTATCGACCGGCTCCTGGACGCGGCGCGCGCCACCGGCGCCGAGGCCGTGCATCCGGGGTATGGCTTCCTGTCGGAGCGGGCGCCCTTCGCGCGCGCCGTGGAGGAGGCGGGGTTGATCTTCGTGGGCCCCACGGCCGAGACGATCCAGGCCATGGGGGACAAGACGGAGGCCCGCCGGCGAATGCGGGCTGCCGGAGTGCCCATCGTCCCGGGGCTCGTGGACCCGGCGGCGACCCCCGACGAGGCGTTGGCGGCCTCCCGTGAGATGGGGTTCCCCGTCCTTCTCAAGGCGTCCGCAGGAGGCGGGGGGAAGGGGATGCGGGTCGTGGAGTCCCCGGAGGCGCTCCCGAAGGCGTTCGATGCGGCCCGCCGGGAGGCGGAAGCGGCGTTCGGGGACGGCTCGGTGTACGTGGAGAAGTACCTGGATCGCCCGCGACACGTGGAGATCCAGATCCTGGGGGACGCCCACGGGAATGTGGTCCACCTGGGAGAGCGGGAATGCTCCATCCAGCGTAGGCACCAGAAGCTGGTGGAGGAGGCGCCCTCTCCGGTTTTGACCCCCGAGGAGCGCCGCGCCATGGGGGAGGCCGCCGTCCGAGCGGCATCGGCCGTGGATTACCGCGGAGCGGGCACCGTGGAATTCCTCTACCAGGACGGTGCCTTCTTCTTCCTGGAGATGAACACGCGGCTGCAGGTGGAGCACCCCGTTACCGAGCTGGTGACGGGCTTGGACCTGGTGCACTGGCAGCTGCGCATCGCCGCCGGGGAGCCGCTGGACTTCGATCAGGGCGACGTCCGTCTCCAGGGGCACGCCATCGAGTGCCGCATCACGTCGGAGGACCCGTCCAACGGCTTTCTCCCGTCCACGGGCGTCATCGGGGAGCTGCAGATCCCGCAGGGACCCGGGATCCGGTGGGACGGAGGGATCGAGCGGGGCTACGAGGTCGGACTGCACTACGATCCCCTCCTGGGGAAGCTGGTGGTGTACGGTCCCGACCGGGCCGTGGCCCTTCGCCGCCTCCGCCGTGCCCTGGATGAGTTCGTCATTCAGGGGATCGAGACGTGCATCCCCTTCCACCGGCGCCTGCTGGACGAGCCCGACTTCGTGAACGGCTCGCTGAGCATTCGATTCCTGGAAGAGCATCCCCAGTTGCTGAACGCGGTCCCGGACGCGGAGGCCGTGCGCGCCGCGGCTTTGGCGGCGGTCCTGCTGGAGGAAGAGAGCCGCCGTGGCTCTGCGACGCCCCGGATGGGGGCCGGGAACAGCTCCCAGCTCTCCACCTGGCGCGCCCAGGGGTGGCCCTGGGGCGAGTGAGCGCCGAAGCCGGAGGGGGGATCGACCTGGACATCCGCGACCTCACCACCCGTGGTGAGGGGGTGGGGAAGCTGCCGGACGGCCGGGCCGTCTTCGTCCCGGGAGCGGTTCCGGGGGATCGGGTACGGGTGCGTGTCACGCAGGAAAAGGCGCGCTTCGTTCTGGCCGACCTGGCGGAGGTCCTGCGATCGTCGGATCTCAGGAGGGAGCCGCGTTGCCCGCTCTTCGGGGAGTGCGGGGGGTGCCAGCTGCAGCACCTCCGGTACCGGGCCCAGGTGGAATGGAAGGCGAGTCGGATCGGAGAAGCTCTCCGTCGGATCGGAGGGCTGCAGGTCGACGACCCGGAGGTGGAGCCGTCGCCGCTGGAGTGGGGATACCGGAACCGCATGTCCTTCACTCTCAAGCGTCTCGGACGGGGGCGGGTCGTGGCGGGTCTCCACCGTGCCGGCGCGCCCGGGCGGATCGTGCCCGTCTCGGACCAATGCCTTCTTCCCGAGGCCCCCGTCCTGCGCGTCTGGGTAGCCCTGCAGGCATCGTGGGACTCCGATGCCCGCCTCCTTCCTCCGGGGCGTGAGCTGCGACTGACTCTCCGCCGGGCGGGGGAGGGAGCCGCCCTGGTCGTGGAGGGCGGACGGGCGGGTGGGGACGCCTGGGCTCTGGTGGAGCGGGTCCCCGGTCTGGTGTCTGTGGCTCATCGCCCAGCGACAGGGAGCCTACGGCACCTGGCGGGTGCGGAAGAGACGCTGGACCGGTGGTTCGGCGAGGAGGTTCCGGTGGCCTCCGGCACGTTCATGCAGGTGAACCGCGAGGCGGGAGAGGCGCTCCACCTGGCCGTGCTGAAGGAGGTGGGCAACCCGGCGGGTCTACGCATCGTGGATGGATACTGCGGGCTCGGAGCCTACGGACGACGGCTTGCCCGGCACGGAGCTACCGTGATGGGGATCGAAGTCGATCCGGTGGCGGTGGCGGCGGCCCGCCACGAGGCACCGTCCGGGCTGGACGTGCGGGAAGGTCGGGTCGAGGACCTGCTCCACGAGGGGCTGCCGGCCGACCGGCTGATCCTGAATCCGCCCCGCGGTGGGCTTCACGAGTCCATCCCGGAAGTCCTGAGGGAGCACCGGGCGGAGCGGATCCTCTACATCTCGTGTGACCCGGCCACCCTGGCTCGAGATCTGGGGCGCCTCGGGTCGGCCTACCGGGTGCGCTCCGTCCGCGGATTTGATTTATTTCCCCAGACCACGCACGTGGAGACGTTGGTGGTGCTGGACCATGCAAGCCAAGGCGAGAGAACCTGATGCGCTATTTCGTGACCATTCAGGATGAGGTCTTGGAGGTGGAGGTCGTGGGGGACCGCGTGCTCCTGGCCGGCGAGCCCGTGGAGGCCACCCTGCATGGGGCGCCGGGCTCGAATGTCCACGCGCTCCGGCTGGGACACCGCACCCACGCCGTGGTGGGTGGTGCGCGGGTGGGAGACGTGAGGAGCGTCCACGTGGACGGTCAAGCGTTTCGCGTGGAGTTGGTGGACGAGCGGACCCGGCGGGTCCGGGAGATGACCGGTGCCGCGGCATCCGCCGCGGGGCCGAAGCCGGTGAAGGCGCCGATGCCGGGCCTGGTGGTGAAGGTGGAGGTGGCGGTGGGTGAGACGGTCCAACCCGGCCAGGGACTGGTGATCGTAGAGGCCATGAAGATGGAGAACGAGCTGAGGGCGGAGGTGGAGGCCGTCGTGGAGCACATCCTCGTGGAGCCGGGCCAGGCGGTGGAGAAGGACCAGATCCTCCTGGACTTCCGGGCCCCGGAGCCGGAGGGGGAGAGCGTATGACGAGCCGGGACCCGAAGGATCCCACGCCCGACGCGGAGGTGGTAACCGACAGCGGAATCCCGGTGAGGGGAGTCTACGGTCCGGAGCACGGTCCCCGGGACCCGGGATCGAGCCTCGGCGAGCCGGGACGTTTCCCCTACACGCGCGGCATCTACCCCACCATGTACCGGGGTCGCGTGTGGACCATGCGGCAGTATGCCGGGTTCGGCACCGCCCAGGAGACCAACCAGCGGTATCACTACCTCCTCCAGCGGGGCCAAACCGGTCTCTCCGTGGCCTTCGACCTCCCTACACAGATGGGATACGACTCGGACCACGGGATGTCGGTGGGTGAGGTGGGCCGGGTAGGGGTCGCCATCGACTCGCTGGAGGACATGCGGGCCCTCTTCCGCGGAATCCGGCTCGACCAGGTCTCGACGTCCATGACCATCAACTCCACCGCGGGCATCCTGCTGGCGCTGTACATCGCGGTGGCGGACGAGCAGGGGGTGGACCGGAAGGCGTTGGCTGGCACCATCCAGAACGACGTGCTGAAGGAGTACATCGCCCGGGGCACCTACATCTACCCGGTGGATCCCTCCCTCCGTCTCATCTCGGACATCCTCGAGTTCTGCGCTTCGGAGGTTCCGCGCTGGAATCCCGTCTCCATCTCCGGCTACCACATTCGGGAGGCCGGGTCCACCGCCCCCCAGGAGGTGGCATTCACCTTCGCCAACGGGCTGGAGTACGTGGAGCGGGCGCTGGCAGCGGGGATTCCCCTCGACGACTTCGCTCCGCGGCTCTCGTTCTTCTTCGCCGCCCACAACGACTTCCTGGAGGAGGTGGCGAAGTTCCGCGCGGCCCGGCGCCTGTGGGCTCGACTCATGCGGGAGCGATACGACGCCGGAGACAAGGCCTGTCGGCTCCGCTTCCACACCCAGACCGGGGGATCGACCCTCACGGCGCAGCAGCCCCTGAACAACGTGGTCCGTGTGACCATCCAGGCCCTGGCGGCCGTGTTGGGGGGGACCCAGTCCCTGCACACCAACGGCTACGACGAGGCGCTGGCGCTTCCCACGGAGGAGTCCGCCGGATTGGCCCTGCGGACGCAGCAGATCCTGGCCCACGAGTCCGGGGTGCCGCGAACGCCCGACCCGCTGGCGGGCTCGTATTTCGTGGAGTCGCTCACGGACGAGATCGAATCCCGCGCCCGGGATTACCTGGAGCGCATCGAGGAGCTCGGGGGCGCCGCCAAGGCCGTCGAGTACATGCAGGAGGAGATCCACCGAGCCGCCTACCGGCATCAGTTGGCGGTGGAAGCGGGGGAGCGTCCCGTGGTGGGGGTGAATGCGTTCACCGAGGACGAAGAGCCGGTGACCATCGCCCAACCGGACTACTCGGCTCTGGAGGCCGGTCAGAAGGAGCGTCTGGCGACCTTCCGGGCCAACCGGGACGATGCCGCGGTGGCCGAGGCGCTGGAATCGGTGCGCCGGGCCGCGAGCGCGGGGGACAACCTGATGCCCCGGTTCATCCACGCGGTGAAGAGCCACGCCACGCTGGGGGAGATCTCGGACGCGCTGCGCCAGGAGTGGGGGACCTACGACGGTCATTGACCGGTGCGCGGCTACGCTCCCGTCCGGACTACCGAAGGGTTAAATTTTCTGGCTCCCCCACGAGCCTGAGCCGCAGGATTCAGCCCCACATGCCGACATACGAGTACCGGTGCCCAGAGGGGCACACCTTCGACCTCTTCCAGAGGATGTCCGACGACCCCGTGGCCGATTGCCCGGAGTGCGGCGCAGCGGCGGAGCGCATTCTCTCCGGCGGCGGGGGTCTCCTCTTCAAGGGAGAGGGCTTCTACATCACCGACTACCGGAGCGACTCGTACAAGAAGGCCGCCAAGAAGGACTCCGGCGGTGGCGAGTCGTCGGCCGGGGCCTCGAAGGGCGATTCGGGCGGAAGCTCCAAGCCCTCCTCCTCTTCCCCCGCGGACTGACATGGCGCAGGAAGCCATTCGCCGGGCGTTGCGAGCCGTCCTGGCGGAGATGGGGGCACCGGTGGAAGACGTCCTCCTGGAGCGACCCAGGGACCCCAGTCACGGCGACCTGGCCACCAACGTGGCCATGACGCAGGCGCGGGTGCTGAAGCGGGCGCCGCGGGCTATCGCAGAAGAGATCGCCGACCGTCTGGACCTGGAGGCCGCGGGGGTGACCTCGGTGGAGGTGGCGGGCCCGGGCTTTCTCAACTTCCGGCTTTCCCACGGGAGCGTGGCTGGAGCACTGCCGGGAATCCTGGACGCCGATGACCACTTTGGCCGCAGCGAGAGCGGAGCGGACGAGCCCGTCATCGTGGAGTGGGTAAGCGCCAATCCCACCGGACCGCTCCACCCGGGACACGGACGTCAGGCGGCACTGGGCGACGCCATCGCCACCCTGCTGGAATGGACCGGGTGGAGGGTGCACCGGGAGTACTACTACAACGACTCCGGCAAGCAGATGGAGAATCTGGCCGGGAGCGTGTGGGCCCGATACCAGCAGGAGTTGGGGGAGGCGGCGGAGATCCCCGACGGTGGTTACCAGGGCGAGTATGTGAAGGAGATCGCCCGGGGCTTCCGGCAGGAGGAGGGTGACGCCTTCCGCGGAGACGGATCTCCGGCCGCGCTCGACCGGATGCGCGCCTACGCCGTGCGGATCCTCCGGGGCGAGCAGGACCGGGACCTGGGAGAGTTCCGGGTGCACTTCGACCAGTACTTCCTGGAGTCGTCCCTCTACGAGACGGGTGCCGTGGAGAGAACCGTGGAGAGGCTCAGGGCCACCGGGCTGGTCTACGAGAAGGACGGAGCCACCTGGCTGACCACCACCGCGTTCGGGGACGACAAGGACCGGGTGATGCTGCGGAGCGACGGGACCGCAACCTATTTCCTTCCCGACGTGGCCTACCACATGGACAAGTGGGAGCGGGGCTTCCACCACGCCATCAACGTGCAGGGATCCGACCACCATGGGACGGTGGCGCGGGTCCGGGCCGGGGTGCAGGCGCTGGGAGTGCCGGAGGGGTACCCGGAGTACGTCCTGCACCAGATGGTGCGCGTGGAGAGACAGGGCCGCGAGCTGAAGTTCTCGAAGCGGGCGGGCTCCTACCTGACCCTCCGGGAGCTGTTCGAAGAGGTTGGGGTGGACGTGACCCGCTACTTCTTCCAGATGAGGAAGCCCGAGGGGCACCTGGTCTTCGACCTGGATGTGGCCCTCGATCACTCCGAGAAGAACCCGGTCTACAAGATCCAGTACGCGCACGCCCGCATGCACGCCATCTTCCGCAAGGCGGGTTTGAGGGCCGAGGCCATCGATCCGGATGGAGCTCCCCTGGATCGGCTGTCCCACGAGCTGGAGCGGGACCTGGTGCAGCGGCTCGCGGAGTTCCCCCAGCTGGTGGACAAGGCCGCGGAGCTGCGTGCCCCCCACCTGGTGTGCGACTACCTGGAGCAGTTGGCTGGCGCCGTGAACTCGTGGTATCACGCCGGCAACCCGTCGAGGAACCCCGAGATGGCAGTGCTGGTGGACGACGAGGGACTCCGCCGGGCGCGGCTCGTCCTGAGCCGGGCGATCCAGATCGTCCTCAGGAACGGGTTGACGCTCCTGGGCATTCACGCCCCGGAGCGGATGGAGCGGGACCCTGAATCCGAAGACACAACTCAATTCCCAGGAAGCTAATCGGCATGTCGGTTCTCGTGGTTGGAAGTGTTGCCCTGGACAGCGTGGAGACTCCCTTCGGAACGGCCGACCGGGTCCTCGGTGGGTCCGCGAACTACTTCGCGGCGGCCGCGTCCCTGTTCGGCGGGGTCCAGGTGGTGGGTGTGGTGGGGGACGACTATCCCACCGAGCAGCTCGACTTCCTGAAGGGTCGCGGTGTGGACTACTCCGGGGTCGCCACGGCCTCCGGCGAGAGCTTCTTCTGGGCCGGGCGCTACAGCTACGACCTGAACAACAGGGACACGCTGGAGACTCGGCTGGGGGTGTTCGCCGAGTTCGATCCCGTCATCCCGGAGGGATTCCGGGATGCCAAGTTGGTCTTTCTGGGGAACATCGATCCCGAGCTGCAGCTCCGTGTCCTGGACCAGGTGGAGGATCCGGGGCTGGTGGCTTGTGACACCATGAACTTCTGGATCGAGGGAAAGCGTCACCAGTTGCTCGAGCTCCTCGAGAGGGTGGACGTGGTGCTCCTGAACGACGCTGAGGCCCGTCAGCTCAGTGGAAAGCACAACCTCCTGCACGCGGCCCGGTGGATCCAGGAACGGGGAGCCCGATACGTGGTGGTGAAGAAGGGCGAGCACGGCGCCATCCTGTACGGGCCCGACTGGATGTTCTTCGCGCCGGGGTATCCATTGGAGGAAGTGTTCGATCCCACGGGGGCCGGTGACTCGTTCGCCGGGGGCTTCATGGGGTGCCTGGCGGGGGAGAGCACGCTGGACCGGGCGGCGCTGCGGCGGGCCATGATCTACGGCTCCGCCACCGGATCGTACGCGGTGGAGCGCTTCTCGGTGGACCGCTTCAAGGACCTGACGCCGCTGGAGGTGGCCCGCCGCGTCGAGGAGTTCCGTGAGATGACCACCTTCGAACACGAACTGGAGGCCCTCTGATGGGGAACAGCTACCGCGATGCCGGAGTGGATCTGGATGCCGCGGAGCGGGCGAAGGAGCGGCTCAAGTCCCTGGTGGCCTCCACCCGTGACGACAACACCCTCTCGGAGCTGGGTCTGTTCGGAGGGCTGTACGCGGTTCCCGGTGACCTCGCGAATCCCGTGCTCGTGTCCTCCGCCGACGGCGTCGGGACGAAGCTCAAGGTCGCCTTCATGGCGGGTCGCCACGACACGGTGGGGCAGGACCTGGTCAACCACTGCGTCAACGACATCCTGGTGCAGGGGGCCCGGCCTCTGTTCTTCCTGGATTACCTGGCCACGGGGGCCATGGACGAGTCGGTGGTCACCTCCGTGGTCACCGGGGTGGCGCTGGCGTGCAAGGAGAACGGCTGCGCCCTCCTGGGAGGAGAGACCGCCCAGATGCCGGACTTCTACGCGGACGACGAGTACGACCTGGCCGGATTCATCGTGGGAGCGGTCTCCAGGGAGAAGGTCCTGGACGGCTCACGCGTAGCCGACGGGGACGTCCTGGTAGGTCTCGCGTCCAGCGGCCTCCACACGAACGGGTACACCCTGGCCCGCAAGATCGTCTTCGACCAGATGGGGCTGCGGGCGGACGACGAGATGCCGGAGCTGGATCGGCCCGTGGTGGACGTCCTGCTGGACGTCCACCGTTCCTACCTGCCGGTGCTCTGGCCTCTCCTTCAGCAGGACCGGATCCACGCCCTGGCTCACATCACCGGGGGCGGCATTCCGGGCAACCTTCCCCGCGTCCTTCCACACGGGCTTGGCGCGGTGGTGGATCGTGGCTCCTGGGCGCCGGGTCACCTCTTCCGGCTCCTGCAGCGCGCCGGAGGCGTGGAGCGGGACGAGATGTACCGCGTGTTCAACATGGGCGCTGGAATGATCCTGGTGGTGGGGAGGGACGAGGTGGATGCCGTCCTGGAATCCCTCCGTGCGGCCGGGGAGGAGCCCTGGATCCTGGGTGAGGTGGAGAAGGGCAACGGAGTGCGTTACGGTGACTGAGCGCCGCCGGGGCCGGCCCGGGGGTAGCGCTCTCGCGCTGCTGGTTGTCGCCGGAGTGGCGTGCGTCCCATCGCCGGGTGGGGCCCAGGTGGCGGAGCTCGGGGAACGCTGCCTGCAGGTCGGGACTCTCGGCGGTCCCACGGCGTGCCAGGGTGCCGCCGTCGCGACCCGCCTGGCCCAAGCCGGCGTGGGTCTCTCCCTGGCGGGTGGAAACGCGTTCCAGGGTGCCGCGTCGACGCTGGGGCGCCGGTTCGGCGCCTCTCCGCGGGTGGCCTTCGCCGGTCGCGTGGGAGTGACCCGGTTCCCGGTCCTGGACCGCTTCGGGGGAAACACGGGTTCCTCGTCGGCCGACTGGGCGCTGGCGCCCTCCTTCCAGGGTCAGGTGACCGTGGGGGTGCTCGATGGCTTCTCTCCGGGGCCTACGGTGGGCGGACTCCTCTCCCTGGATCTCCTGGCCAATGCAGGGATCGCGCTCCTGCCCGGGGGGCAGGGCTTCCAGGGCAACGTCGCGAGCTGGGGCTACGGAGCCCGGGTCGGGATCATCCGCGAATCGTTCACCCTTCCCGGAATCACCCTCTCCGCCACCCGCCGACACGGCGGTGACGTGGATCAGGGAGCCGGTGGCCTCGCCAGGGTACACTTCGACGACGTGGTCACGACCTCCCTGCGGATGGTGGTGGGAAAGGAGCTCATGTTCGGCGGAATCCTGGCGGGAGCGGGATGGGATCGGTACGCCAGCGACGGCGAGATCCGCTACGTGGGTCCCGTCCTCCAGGTCCCACCGGACGCCACGCCGCTGAACGGCTTCGACTCGTCCCGGCTTCTCTTCTTCGGCAGCTGGTCCAGGACCTTCCTCGTCATGCAGATCTCCACGGAGTTCGGTTGGGCCCGGGGCTTCGACAGCGAGACCCCGCTCTTCCAGACGGTAGATGAGGGCGCCGGGTCCTTCTTCGGCACCTTCTCGCTTCGACTGACCATCTGAGGGGGCACCCGTGTCCACATTCCACCTGAGCGACGACGACCGCAGGCACCTCACCCGGGCCGTTGAGCTGGGGCGGAGGGGATGGGGAGGCGTGCACCCGAACCCCCTGGTCGGGTGCGTCCTGGTCAAGGATGGAGAGGTGGTGGCGGAAGCGTGGCACGAGGAGTTCGGCGGTCCCCACGCCGAGTCCCGGGCGCTGGCCATGGGGGGGCCGGCGGCGCGGGGAGCCACCGCCTACGTAAGCCTGGAGCCGTGCCGCCACGACGGGAAGACGCCGGCGTGCACCAAGGCCCTCATCCGGAGCGGGATCGCCCGGGTGGTCTTCGGTGCCGCGGACCCGGGGGAGGAGTCGGGTGGGGGAGGACGTGAGCTTGCGGAGGCGGGCGTCGAGGTGGCCGGCCCGGTATTCGACCCGGAGCGTTCGTGGTCGGAGAACCCCGCCTTCTTCCAGTGGCACAAGGAGGGCACGCCGCTGGTCGCGGTGAAGCTGGCCACGTCCATGGACGGGGCCATCGCGGAGGCGCCGGGGACCCGCACGACCCTGACGGGGCCGGAGGCGCAGAGGGCGGTGCATCACCTCCGAGCCGGGTTCGAGGCCATCCTGGTGGGCAGCACCACAGCCCGGGTGGACGATCCCCTGCTCACCGTGCGAGACCGAATGCTGAAGAGGCCTCCGCCCATCCGGATCGTGCTGGACTCCCGGGCCTCCCTGTCCAGTGAAGCCGCCATCTTTCAGGACGCGGCCAAGATTCCGGTCTGGGTGTTCTGTCGCGAGGATGCACCCGAGGCGGAGATGGAACGCCTCGAAGGGGCCGGGGCTCGTGTCCACCCGGTGCCACTGTCGCCGGGCGGCAAGGGCGTTTCCCTGGATGCCGTCGTCCAGCGATGCGGGGCCATCGGAGTACACAGCATCCTCTGCGAGGGCGGGGGAGTGGTGGCGTCGCGGTTCCTCGGTCATGGCCTGGCGCGTCGCCTCTATCTCTTCGTGGCTCCCACCATTCTCGGTCCGAAGGCGGTCCCCGCCTTCCCCGAGGTCGTCCCGGGAGCCCAGTGGCGGCTCGCGACGGATCCAGAGCGCCTCGGTGACGACACCTTGCTGACGCTCGACAGGATCGACTGATGTTCACGGGAATCGTCGAGACCATGGGGACGGTGATGGACACCGAGGACATTCCGGGTCTCCGTCGCCTGACGGTCCAAGTGGATCCGGCGTTCCTGGAAGGCGTGGCTCCTGGCGCGTCCATCGCCGTGGATGGCGCGTGCCTGACCCCGGTGTCCCTCGGAAGGGACCACTTCCGGGTGGAGCTGGTTCTCTCGACCCTCCACCGGACGGTGGCCGGGAGATACGACTCCGGGAGCCGTGTGAATCTCGAGCGGGCCATGCCCGCGGGGGGGCGCCTCGACGGCCACGTGGTGCAGGGTCACGTGGACGGGGTGGGTGAGCTGCTGGCGGTGCGTCAGGAGGGAGACACCCGTTTTCTCGACTTCCGCATCCCCTCGGAGGTCTGGGACCTTACGATCCTCCATGGGAGCATCGCCCTGAACGGCATTTCCCTGACGGTGAACGAGTTGGAAGCCCCGGACCGGATCCAGGTAGCCATCATTCCCCATACCTGGACCGAGACGAACCTCGCGACCCTGGAACCGGGCCACCCGGTCAACGTCGAGGGCGACATGATGGGGAAGTACGTGCAGAAGATTCTCGGCCCTCGCATCCCCCGTGGCGGGGAGGGCTGAGGGCCAGCCAGAGGACGGCATCCATGCCATTCGACCGTGTGGAGGACGCCCTGGAGGACATCCGCCAGGGTAAGATGATCATCGTCGCCGACGACGAGGACCGTGAGAACGAAGGGGACCTGGTCTGCGCCGCGGAGTCGGTGACCCCGGAGATCGTCAACTTCATGGCTCAGCACGGGCGGGGCCTGATCTGTGTCGCGCTCACCCGTGAGCACGCGGACCGCCTCGGTCTGCACCCCATGACGGACGTGAACACCGACCCCAAGGGCACCGCGTTCACCGTTTCGGTGGACGCCGCCCGCAAGCACGGTGTCACCACGGGGATCAGTGCCTTCGACCGCGCTCGGACCATCCAGGTCATCATGGACCCCGAGAGCCAGCCCGAGGATCTGAGTCGGCCCGGCCACATCTTCCCACTGAGGTCGAAGCCCGGGGGAGTCCTTCGCCGTGTGGGACAGACCGAGGCGGGCGTCGATCTCGCCCGGCTCGCCGGGTTCCAGCCCGCCGGGGTGATCTGCGAGATCCTCAAGGACGACGGGACCATGGCCCGTCGTCCCGAGTTGGAGGTCTTCGCCCGGGATCACGGGCTCAAATTCATCACCGTGGCGCAGTTGGTGGCCTACCGGTTGAAGAAGGAGCGCCTGGTTCGCCGTATTGCGGAGGCCTCCCTCCCCACCGACCACGGCGAGTTCCGGGTCATCGCCTACCAATCCCTCATGGACGGCCGGGAACACGTGGCCATGGTCAAGGGAGACCTCGACGGCGGTGAGGACGTCCTGGTGCGGATGCACTCCGAGTGCCTCACCGGGGACGTGTTCGGCTCCCGGCGCTGCGATTGCGGGGAACAGCTGGACAAGGCCATGGCCCGCCTGGCCGAGGCGGGGCGGGGTGCCATCGTGTACCTCCGGCAGGAAGGGCGGGGAATTGGGCTCGGAAACAAGATTCGAGCGTACGAGCTGCAGGACGAGGGGCAGGACACGGTGGAGGCCAACGAGAGCCTGGGATTCAACGCGGACCTCCGCGACTATGGTATCGGGGCCCAGATCCTCCTGGACCTGGGGATCAAGTCCATCCGGCTCCTGACCAACAACCCGCGAAAGATCGTCGGGTTGGACGGATACGAGTTGGCGGTGACCGGCCGGGAGCCCCTTGCGGTGGTGCCCGGGGAACACAACGAGCGCTATCTCTCCACCAAGCGCACCAAGCTGGGGCACATTCTTTGAGTCAGGACGGATCGTACACGAGCGACCTGGAGGGAACGCTGGACGGAAGGGGCGTCCAGGTCGCGCTTATCGTATCGCGCTTCAACGGAGAGCTCACCGAGAAGATGATGGCCTCCGCGCTTCGCACCCTGACCCGTCACGGCGTTCGAGACGGCGACATGGAGATCTTCCGGGTGCCGGGCGCCTGGGAGTTGCCCCAGGTAGCGGCCCAGCTGGCTGAGCAGGGAGCCGTGGACGTCATCATCGCCATGGGCTGCGTGATCCGCGGAGACACTCCCCACTTCGATTTCGTCGCGGGAGAGTCCACTCGGGGACTCATGGATGTGGCGCTGGGGTCCGGCATTCCGGTGATCCTGGGGCTCCTCACCACGGAGAACCGCGAGCAGGCCGAGGAGCGCGCCGATCCCGACCGGATGGACAAGGGAACGGAGGTGGCGCTGGCGGCCCTGGACATGGCGGCCCTGTACCGGGGCGCGCAGTGAGCCAGTCCTTCGCCTCCAGGCGGGACCGCATCGATCGGATCCGGGCGCGGGCCTGGGCGCTGCAGATCCTGTATCGGTGGGAAGCCACCGGGCGGGAGAGCTCCCTCCGCGATACGCTGGTGGACACCACGGGAACCCGCCGCATCTCCCCACGCCGGCTCCCCTACGTCCGGGAGGTGCTGGGTCAGGTGGAGGCGCACCTCGAGACGGTGGATCGGGCGGTGGAGCAGGCGCTGGAGAACTGGCGATTGGAGCGCCTCGCGGTGGTGGACCGGGCCCTGCTGAGACTGGCGGCGACGGAGATCCTGTTCATGGACGAGATCCCTCCGAAGGTCTCCATCCAGGAGGCGGTGCGCCTGGCGGAACAGTACGGCGGCCTGGAGTCGCCTCGGTTCGTGAACGGCGTCCTGGACGCCCTCTACCGCCGTATGGCCGAGTCCGCGGGGGCCTGAGCCCAGGCCGCGGCGAGAACGGCGGAGACTTCAGGTGCGGATCCTCGTGGTGAACTGGCTCGACCGGGCCAACCCCCAGGCCGGAGGCGCCGAGATCCATCTGCACGAGACGTTCGGGCGCCTGGTGTCGCGGGGGCACGACGTGACCGTCCTGGCGTCGGGGTGGGAGGGCTGCGAGCCCCGGGTCCGTGCGGACGGGATGGATATCCACCGGGTGGGGTCGCGATACACCTTTTCCCTCCACGCCCGGAGGTACTTTCGAGAGCAGCTGGCACCGGGCGGCTTCGACGTGATCGTGGAGGATCTCAACAAGGTCCCCCTCTTCACCCCTCGCTGGGGGCCCACGCCGGTGGTGCTGCTGGTCCACCACCTCTTCGGGTGGACCGCGTTCCGGGAGGCGAACCCCCTGGTGGCCGCCGCCACGGTCCTGCTGGAACGGCCGATTCCAAGGGTGTTCCGGGGCATCCCCTCCGTCGCAGTCTCCGAGAGCACTAAGGCGGATCTCATCCGCCGGGGGCTTCCGGGGGAGGACGTCGCGGTCATTCCCAACGGAGTGGACCTTGCGGTCTACCGACCGGACGTCGACGTCCTTCCCTTCTCACAGCCCACGCTTCTCTACGTGGGTCGCCTGAAGCGCTACAAGCGAGTGGACCTGGTGATTCGCGCGCTGGCCGTGATCCGGGATCGCGGCTCGGCGGCCCGGCTCGTCGTTGCGGGGAAGGGGGACCACCGGCGGGCCCTGGAGCGGTTGGTGGGCGAGCTTCGACTGGGGGATCGGGTCGACTTCGAAGGGTTCGTCCCCCAGGCTGAGAAGGTCGACCTGATGCGTAGGGCGTGGGTACATCTCCTGACCTCACCCAACGAGGGGTGGGGAATCGCGAATCTCGAAGCGGCGGCGTGCGGGACCCCCACCGTGGCCAGCGACGCGCCGGGCCTGCGGGATTCGGTGCGGGATGGTGTGACGGGATTCCTCGTGCCACACGGGGATGTCACGGCCCTTGCGGACCGGGTCCAGTCGCTGCTGGACGACGACGACCTCCGGAGGCGGCTCTCCCGCAACGCGGTGGAGTTCGCACGTGGCTTCAGCTGGGACGCCTCCGCTGAAGCGATGGAGGGTGTGCTTCGACGCTCCGCCAGCACCCGTGACGACCACCCGGCTGGCCCGTGAATCCCCGTGACCATAGCTTTGAACTGACGCACGATACGTGCATCGAAATCCCTCTGGGAGGCTCCTTTGAGAGTGCAGATCACTGCTCGTAAATGCGATGTGCCCTCGGACGCCCGTGACCGGGCTACCACACTGATCACCAAGCTCCAGAAGTTCGACTCGGACCTTCTCTCCGCCGAGGTCGTCTTCGAGGAGCAGGGCCACAGGAAGGAGGTGGAGGGAATTCTATCCGTAGCCCGTGCGGAACCGGTGGTGGCCACCGGTTCCGGAGTCGACTTCCTTGCAGCGGCCGACGACCTGGCGGACAAGCTCGCGAAGATCCTCCGGCGCCGCCGATCCCAGATCCGGGACCGAGCGCGGGCCGGGGCGGGGGAGCCCGGGGAGGCCTGATCCCATGGCGTCCTCCCCCGGGCCCCAGGGCGGCCTGACGGTCCGGGACCTCCTGGAGACCAAGCGGGAGACGCTCCGTCTGGAGCTCCTCACGCCCGACGTGCCTCTGGACCGGGTAGTGGGGGACGAGGACATCTCCTCCCCCGGCCTCGCGCTGGCCGGCTACACCAAGCGACTCCCCCCGGGGCGGATGCAGGTGTTCGGGGAGACGGAGATGACCTACCTGGAGACGCTCACGGAGGACGAGCTGAGTCTCCGTGTGGCGGAGCTGTTCGCCATCCACTGCCCGGTCGCCTTCGTCACGAAGGGCCTTACGGTGCCGCCGGCCTTCCTGTCGGCGGCCCGCCACGCTGGGGTCCCCGTGGTTCGCGCGCACGTCTCGACGAAGTACTTCTACCGGCGCATCAAGCCGTTCCTGGAACGGGCGCTGTCCCCGAACACGACCCTGCATGGCTCCCTTGCGGACGTCTACGGGGTGGGGCTCCTGTTCGTGGGAAAGTCGGGGGTCGGGAAGAGCGAGTGCGTCCTGGACCTGGTGGAGCGGGGCCACCGACTGGTGGCGGACGACGTGGTCATGATCACCCGCCGGGGAAACGACGTGCTCATCGGGCAGGGCCACGAGCTCCAGCGGCACCACATGGAGATTCGGGGGATCGGCATCATCGACATCCGGGCTCTGTTCGGGATCCGGGCGATCCGGCTTCAGAAGCGGATCGAGGTGGTGGTGAACCTGGAACCCTGGGACGACCAGCGGCATTACAACCGCACGGGCCTGGAGTCGGAGACCCAGGAGATCCTGGGGGTGGAGATTCCCCTGGTGACGGTCCCGATCAATCCGGGTAAGAACATCACGGTGATCTCCGAGGTCGTAGCGATGAACCACCTCCTCCGGTACGCCGGCGTGGATTCGGCGCAGGCCTTCAATGATCGGTTGAAGGCCTCCATGCGTCCCGTCCGCGAGTACCTGGAAGAGGACTTCGAGTAGGGAGAGCCGGATGACCGGTGGGGAGATGAAAGGGGTGGTGGTCGCTCACGCCGAGATGGCCCGTGGGATGGTTACGGCCGTCTCGCGGATCACCGGGTTGGCGGACGGGGTCCTCGCCCCCGTGTCCAACGAGGGGCTGGGTCCGGACGAGCTGCGGGACGCCATACTGGTCGAGATCGGAGGTGAAGGGCCCGCCGTGATCTTCACCGATCTGGGCGCTGGGAGTTGCACCCTCGCCGCCCGTCTGAGCTGCCGGGACCGAGGGGAAGTCGCGGTGGTCACGGGGGTGAATCTCCCGATGCTCCTGGAGTTCGTCTTCCACCGCGAGATGTCCCTGGCCGAGCTCCTCCCCCGCCTGGAGTCGAAGGGCCGGGACGGCATCCGACTCCTCCCGGTAGGCTGAGGTCTCCGTGCCCATCGTCCTCTACCGCGTCGACGAAAGGCTCATCCACGGCCAGGTGGTGCTGGGCTGGGGCCGGCGGCTCCGGCCGGACCGCTACGTCGTGGTGGACGACGCCCTGGCCGAGAGCGACTGGGAACAGGATCTGTATCGCCTCTCGGTGGATACCTCGGTGGAGGTGGAGTTCCTTTCGGTGAAGGAGACTCGGGAACGCCTCACCGAGATCCAAGAGGACGAGCGCCGTACGCTTCTCCTGACCCGGGACGTGGACCACATGTCGCGGCTGGCGGCTGGCGGCCTTCTCGCCGACGAGGAGGTGAACCTCGGGGGCATACACCATCGACCGGGCCGCACGGAGGTTCGTTCCTACATCCACCTGGATGAGCACGACCGGTCGGCCCTGCTGGCTCTCGCCGAAGAGGGAGTGACGGTCACGGGCCGGGACCTCCCGGAAACCGGCCGGGTGTCCCTGGAGGCGATCCTCGGGTGAGCCTCCTGTATCTCTCGCTCCTCGGCGGGTGGGTCGCGGCGGACAACGTCTCCATGGTGCAGTCCATGATCTCCCGGCCCCTGGCGGCCGGAATCCTCGCCGGGTGCGTCCTGGGGGATCCCAGGGTGGGGGCCGAGGTGGGGGCGATCCTTGAGTTGTTCTTCCTGGTCGCGGTGCCCGCCGGCGGCGGCCGCATGCCCGAGGCCGGCACGGCAAGCGTCGTCGCGGTCGCCGCTGCGGTGTCCGCGCCGGGTGCCGCCGGCGTCGCCCTGGGGGTGGCGGGCGGGTTGATCTGGGGATTGGTGGCGGGGTGGAGCCAGACTCGCTTGCGGTTCTGGAATGGAGACATGGTCCCCGTCCCCGGCGCTCGGGAGGTCACCCCGGCCCTGGTGGTGCGTGCAGTTCGCACCGGCCTGCTCCTCGACTACCTGAGGGGCTTCGCCCTCACCGCCGTGGGCGGGACGCTGGCCGTCCTGGTCGTTCCGTGGCTGGCACCGGGATGGCCCTTGAGAGACTCGGCCACGGCGAGCCTGCTTCTTCTCGGGGGCGTGGTCTCCATGGGAATCCTGCTCAGAAGCGGCAGCGCCGGCCGGCGGGCCGTCGTCCTGTTTGGAGCCGGTGCGCTCCTCGGGCTC
>JBDHLC010000020.1:0-83000 GCA_039586075.1 Gemmatimonadota bacterium
CGCGGCGGCCCTCTTCGCGGGCCGGAACTGGCCAAACCTGTCGGACGGGATGCGCACCGCTTTCCTCCTGGCTGCAGGGCTCCTGGTCTATCTCCTGGGCCTGCGGCTCTTCCGGCGACTGTCCTGGCGCTATTCCGGGTTGCTCCTCCAGACCGGGGGCCTCGGCGTGATCCTGTCCGGCCTGGTTTATTCCACCAACGCCTGGCCGGAGCGGACGCCGGAGGCCATCGCCATGGGTGTGCTGGCCTTCGTGATTCCGGCGGTGGCGGGTCCCCTTTCGTTCAGAGAGGGCGTGCTCATGTCCGGGGTGCATACCGCCCTGTCCTTCGGGTACCTGGCGGTCTTCCTGGAACGCACCTTCGGCCTGGAGTTCGACGGCATCGTCTGGGCCATGGATGGGGTGGCGCTGTTGGCGGTGGCGGTCTTCTTCGTGGCGGTCCGCCGCTGGCCGGACGAGTACACGGACCGGGCGCTCGTGGCGTTCGCCGTGAGCATGTGGGCTGGTCTCGTGCTGGCCCTGTTCACCGGGGCGGGGCCACTCGACATGGACGCGGCGGCGGTCCTCCCCGCGGACGCGTGGCTGCTCCTGATCGTGGCGCTGACGCTGTGGGGCATCCACCGCTCACCGTCGGAGTACCGGCGGGCGGAGTATGAGACCAATCTGGCTCTCTGCGTGGTCGTGGGAGGATTCCTGGCCATGTTCACCGCCGTGGAGACTCTCGGCCTGGATACGCGGTGGCTTGCGGTCTTCGGCGGATCGGTGGGTGGGGCCGGACTGGCCTATGGACTCGTTCGGCGAGCGCCCCAGGTCCTGGTGACCGGGGCCCTCATGATGCTGCTCTCGGCCTGGTTCTTCGCCATCGACCAGGCCGGGGCCTTGGGCGGTGTGGTGGCTCTCCTGATATCAGCCGCCGTGCTGTTCTGGGTGTCCACCCGGATCCGGGCCGAGCGGGCGCCCGCAGACAGATAGCAGCCGGCGACCTACCTTGAAGGACCCGAAAGGCGGTGGTCCCCCAAGAAGGAGCGCCGCGGTGCGGGACAGGCGTCGAATCCGCTCCGGGACGGGCCCGGGCGGGATCCTCCCACACTCCTCGTGCTTCGCCGACATATGCTCTCCATCGATCTTGAAGGGAAGAATGCTTTCGTGGCCGGTGTGGCCGACGACCGTGGATACGGATGGGCCATCTGCCGTGCTCTGGCGGCGGCGGGGGCCCGTGTCTACGTGGGGACCTGGCCTCCCACGATGGGGATCTTCAGCAAGATGCTGGATCGCGGGAAGCTGGATCATTCGCTTCCCGGTGGTGGCGAGTGGCAGATCGCGAAGATCTATCCGCTGGATGCGGTCTTCGACACCAACGAGGACGTGCCCCAGGAGATCCGCGAGGACAAGCGCTATCGGGAGTTCAGCGGGTACTCGATTCAGGACGTGGCCGACAAGCTGAAAGAAGACCTGGACGGTCCGCTGGATGTGCTCGTCCACTCGCTGGCCAACGGGCCCGAGGTACAGAAGGCCCTGGTAGACACCAGCCGCAATGGGTACCTGGCCGCGCTGAGCGCCAGCGCATACTCCATGGTGAGCATGGTGCAGCGCTTCGGGCCTCTCATGTCGAGGGGCGGGGCGGTAGTCTCCTTGAGCTACCTGGCGGCGGAGCGCGCGATTCCAGGGTACGGCGGCGGGATGAGCTCGGCCAAGGCGGCCCTGGAGAGTGATACCCGAACGCTCGCGTTCGAGGCGGGGCGCCGCTGGGAGATCCGGGTGAACACCATCAGCGCGGGACCTCTCCCGAGCCGGGCCGCGAAGGCCATCGGCACCATCGAGCGCATGGTGGACTACTACGCCGAGAACGCGGCCCTTCCGGCGGCGAACACGGCGGACGACGTGGGGAACGCCGCAGCCTTCCTCTGCTCGCCTTTGGCGGCGGCCATCACCGGGGAGACGCTGCACGTGGACATGGGGTACCACGCCATGGGGATGCCGGCGGATACCTCGCTCCTCACGGGAGACTAGCGGCGGGGGCCGCGTGGGAATCCGCCGTTCCGGTTCGGAGGTGAAGGTGGGCGGTGCCCGGACGGGCGCAGCCGTGCCACCGGTCCGGAGAATCTCCTCACCACGGCACGCGCCGAAGCCAGCCTGACGCCGTGCCCGACTTCGGTGACCTGCTTCCGGATGTGATCATCTCTCCGCCGGGACCGGCGTCGCGTGGGCTCGGCGAGCGGCTGCGGAAAGTGGAATCCCGGAACGTGACGTGGCTGGGCCCGGATTTCCCCGTGTTCTGGGAAGAGGCCCGGGGCGCGAACGTCCGCGACGCCGACGGCAACGTCTTCGTGGACCTGACGGCGGCCTTCGGAGTCGCGCTCCTGGGGCATGGGAACGCCGATGTCCAGGCGGCCGTAGAGGAGCAGGGACGCCACCTGGTCCACGGGATGGGAGACGTGCACCCCCCTGCCGTTAAGGTCCGGCTCCTGGAGCGGCTGGTGGAGGTCCTTCAGGGAGCCGGCTTCCACGACAGGGGCGAGTGCCGGGTGATCCTGGGCTCGTCGGGGAGCGAAGCGGTGGAGGCGGCCCTCAAGACCGCTCATCTGGCCACCGGCCGACCCGGAGTCCTGGCCTTCCGGGGCGGATACCACGGCCTCACCCTGGGTGCTCTCTCCGCCACGGCCAGGGAGTACTTTCGGGCGCCCTTCCGGGATCGTATGCGTCCAGAGCAGGTGGCCTGGGGAACGTTCCCGGTTCGGCCGGACCAGGTGGACGAAGCCCTTGGAGAAGTGGAGGCGTGGCTCTCCAACGGTCTGCCCGGCGGGTCGGCCGTGGGGGCCATCGTGGTGGAGCCGGTACAGGCGCGTGGGGGAGTTCGCGTGCCGGCACCCGGTTTCGGGCCCGGGCTCACCGCCTTGGCGCGGGAGCACGGGGTGGTCCTGGTGGCGGACGAGATCTATACGGGACTCGGTCGATGTGGGAGCGTCCTGGCGTCGCACCTGACGGGGTTGGAGCCGGACCTGGTGTGCCTCGGCAAGGTCCTGGGCGGGGGACTCCCCTTGAGCGCCTGCGTCGGCTCCCGCGCCGTCATGGACGCGTGGCCTGCCTCCCCGGGTGAAGCCCTGCATACCAGCACCTTCCTGGGACATCCGCTGGCCTGTGCCGCCGGAGTCGCCGTGCTGGACCGGGTCGAGCATGGCCTGGGAGCGACGGCGGCGGAGCTCGGAGGCCGATTGCAGGCCTGGCTCGCCACTGCGTTGGCCGGGGTGGCGGGCGTCCGCGACGTCCGGGGGAGGGGTCTTCTGATCGGAATCGAGCTCCACCCCGGTGGTGGAGTCGAGGCGGCCGTGGAGGCGCTGGGTCAGGGCGTCCTGGTCCTCCCGGCGGGCGACCAGGGCGAGGTGGTGGAACTCTCTCCCCCCGTTTGCCTTACCAGAGACCAGGAGCGGGCCGCGCTGGAGGTGGTGGCCCGATCGGTTCGAACGGTAGCCCGGAGCGGTTGAATGTGGACCAGCAGGCACGGCGGCGAGAGGACGACCGTTTGTGCCGCGGGCGCATGGTTACTCGCGGGTGCCTTGGTTCTGTCGATGGGTGTCCCACTGGTGGCCCAGACGACGGGAGACGCCCCCCCGCCCGCCTCGCCTCCTGGATTGGACGCCGAGGCGGAGGCCGCCAGCGAGCTCACCCCCATCCTCCTGGTGCCCGGGTGGAGTGACGGTGCCGCGACGATGGGCCCGCTCGAGATTCTGCTCCGGGAGGCGGGGTGGCCGGACAGCCGGGTCGAGCGCGTGGAGTTCGAGGATCCGGTGGGGAGCAACCGCGGTCACGCCGACGAGCTGGCGGCGGCGCTGTACCGGCTCCGGGAGCGCACCGGAGCGGAGCGTGTGGACGTAGTCGCCCACTCCATGGGGGGGCTCGCCACTCGGTACTTTCTGCAGAATGGCGGTGGGGATGTGGTGCGGCGGGTGGTCTTCGTCGCCACGCCCCATCGAGGGACGTGGACCGCATATCTCGCGTGGGGTGAGGGGGGACGCGAGATGCAGCCGGGGAGCCTGTTCCTCATGGATCTGCAGGCGTTCCGGGCCGTGCCGTCTGGGGTGGAGGCGATCACGCTCCGCACCAAGGTGGACTTCCACGTTCTCCCCCCGGAGAGCGCCACGCTGGTGGGCATACCCGACGTGGAGGTGTGCTGCCCGAGCCACGAGGGCCTCCTCAGTCACCCCGACGCCTTCCAGGCCATCCGCCGGTTCCTCACCCGTGGCGAGGCGCCAGAGTCTCTCGGGCCGGGTGGGATGGGAGATTCCGGTGAGACGGCAGGCGCTGGAGGAGGTCCGTGAGGGCTGGCGAAGCACCGCAACCACGGTGGGAGGCGGTGCTCTTCGACCTGGATGGGACGTTGGCCGATACGGTTCCGCTGATCCTGGCCAGCTTCCATCACACCATGACGGTCCATCGGGGGACGCGCCTTCCCGACCGGGAATGGCTCCAGCACGTGGGCCGACCTCTTCGGGATACGGTGAAGCACTTCGCCCGGGACGACGCCGAGGCGGCTTCGCTCCTGGAGACCTACCTGGGGTTCCAACGCGAGGCCCACGACCGGATGGTCCGACCCTTCGACGGCATTGGCGTCGTCGTCCGGCGTTTCGTCGAGTGGGGCGTCCCCATGGCCATCGTCACGTCCAAGGCCCGCGAGATGACCTTCCGGACACTGCAGTCCTGCGGCGTAGCGGAGGCTTTCCCCGTGGTGATCACCGCAGACGACGTGGAGCACGGGAAGCCGGACCCGGAGCCGGTGCGGAGGGCGCTGCACGCCCTGGGATCACCGCCGGCGGACCGCACCCTGTTCGTGGGCGATTCGCCGCACGACGTCGCTGCGGGGCGGAAAGCGGGCGTCCGAACCGTCGCAGTGACCTGGGGCGCGTTCTCCCAGAGCGAGTTGGAGGCCTCCTCTCCCGACCACCTGGTTCAGCGACCTCAGCAGCTCCTGGAGGTCTGACGGGGGGATTTCGCCGTGGGGGTGGTGGCGGCGCCTTGGTCGAATCCGGTTCGATCCCGCTAGGCCGTCCGGTCGATCTCCTCTGCCAGTGCGGTATCCATGGCAGTGATTCCTCCCGCGGAATGGGTCGCCACCCCGACTCGCACCGTATCGTAGCGGATGTCCATGTCGGGATGGTGGTCGGCCGCTTCGGCGAGCTCGGCCACCCGGTTGACGAACTCCACAGCGTCCACGAACGACGCGAAGGTGAAGGCCTTCTCCAGAAGGTCGCCCTTCCGCTTCCAGCCTTCGTGCTCCGATCTCCAGCGCTCGATCGCGAGGTCGTCGAGAAGGGCTCGCATGGTCGTTCTCGGGATGGAGGAATGGGTCGTAATCTGGAACAGACCCCGTGGCGGCCCGGAGGGTCCACGCCGATCCGGCCTTGACGGCGGCGCGGCCTGGAATACCTTTTTCGGTCCTGCCTGATTTCAGGCGGAGAGCGCCCCCATCGTCTAGTGGCCTAGGATATCGCGTTCTCAGCGCGAAGACCGGGGTTCGAGTCCCCGTGGGGGTATTGAGAGACCGCGCCCGCCGGACTCCGGCGCGGCGCGGTTCTCGCAGGACGGTCGCTTAGCTCAGTTGGTAGAGCGCTACGTTCACATCGTAGAAGTCACTGGTTCGAGTCCAGTAGCGACCATTTCGACGCCTCGGCTGCCCTTCCGGCGGCCGGGGCGTTCTTCTTTCGCGGCGCCCTCCGTCGACCTTGCGGTGCTCGGCCGGCTGGTGAGAAACCGCCGGTGCTGGATGGTGGGGGCCAGCTCCGGCACCTGGCGGATCAGCCACCGAAGAACCTTTCGTAGCCGGCGCAGGACCTGGCTTGGCCGCCGCTGCGCCCGGATGAGAAGTCGATCGTTCATCGTCTATTCCGTTCAGCCCGGGCCGTGGCCCGGGTCGTTCATCTTCCGATCACATTCAGAGGCGCAGCACCGATGGCGTACCGCTCACCCCAAGGAGCGGCGCTACGGGAGTTCCCGCACAATTCCTGCGTCGAGGAAGACGAGACGTCCGGACACCTCCTCCGGGTCGAGACGGTAGAGGGTCGCCACGGCCTCCCGGTAGGCCTCGATCTGGGGGGCGTAGAACTCGACCCGGCGGTCCAGAGCCCCAGGAGTCTGGCGGTCCACCCGATCCGTCTTGTAGTCCAGAACGTCCGCCTGAACCACGCGCGAATTCTCACGTACCAGGACAAGCCGGTCGATGACGCCTTCCACGAGGGTGTCCCCCCACCGAAGCAGGAAGGGCAACTCCCGTTCCACCGTGGCGTCGTCCGGCCACCGGTCGCGGCTCAGCACGGCGGCCACCGCCGGTAGGGCCAGTCGACCCTCCAGCCATCGGAGGGTCGCCAGGACCTCATCGTCCTGAAGCTCGGGGACGACCCGGCGGGCAATCCTGAGAAGCTCCGGCTGAGGAGGGAGGCCTTCGTCGAGCCAGACCAGCGCCTCGAGCCATTCGTGGACCAGGGTGCCTCGGAGGCGTGCCTGGGTCCCGCCTTCCAGGCCAAGGACGGCGCTCAACTGAATTCTGCCCGAACCCTCCTCTCCCGAGGGGGTGCGACGCTCGAGATTGCGGGACCGGAGCTCCGCATGGCGCAGGGCCACCCTCGCCGGTACGCGGATCCGGGGCCGGACGCCGGCCCCGGCGTGAACGGGCACGTTCCCGGCCCACTCCCGGTCTCCCGAGTCGTACAGCGTGTCACCCTCCACGGCCCGGTCGTCCGAGGTCTCCGGGGCGAGGCGCTCCCGAAGCAGGCGGGCGTGGGAGCGCTCCGATCCGGGCCCGTTCTCTCCGTCTGCCGGGATGATCATGTCCAACGCGTATCGCGCCCGGGTCATGGCGACGTAGAGCGTTCCCAGGGCGTCCCGCGTGCCGGTAGCTCGCGTCTGGTCGTCCGACAGCCGGATCTCGTCGATGTGCTGGAAGAGCGCCACCAGGGGTGCCTTCAGCGGGGGGAACGCGTGCGTAGCCGCCCCGGTTCCACCGGGCCTGTAGACGAGGGGGGCCGACTCCCGGCGCGCCGAGAAGGTGGGGCCGTGGAGCTCCGGAAGAACCACCACGTCGAACTCGAGACCCTTGGCACGGTGGATGGTCATGACCCGCACCGGGTCCTCGCCCGGAGACTCCGCGCGCTCCGCTTCCGCCAGGCGGACGAAGTCGTCCACCCTGAGCCCCCCACCCGAGAGGCGGTCGTCCCAGCGATACCCGAGCTCCACGAGGCGTCGCAGGCGCCTCCACTCACGGTCGTCGCAGGCGTCACGGAGCCGTTCGCCGAGCTCGGAGAGGGTCCGGCCGTACCCCACGTCGAGCAGGCGGCGCCGGAAGCGGTGCGACACGCGCCAGGCGAGGTCGTCTCTTCCCTCGTCGGTGAAGCCCACCGCCTCACCCACCGGCGTTCGGGCCACGTGATAACGTGCGAGCCCATCACCGGGGTGATCGCTCATGCGAAGGAGGGCGAGGACGCTGACCACCGACGCCGAGTCCGTGAGCCGAGTCCCGCCTTCTTCGCTGGCGGGGACGCCCAATTGTCCCAGCTCGAAGATGAGCTGAGCCACGGACTCGTTCCTCCGGGTCAGGACCCCGATGCTCGAGCCGGAGGCCTGTTCGTGCAGCTTCCGGACGTGTTCGGCGACGAACCGCATGATGTGCGGTTGACTCTGGACCTGCCCTTCTCGTTCGGGGCCGACGACCAGGCGTACCCGGCCGGGAAGGAACCCCCGAGCCGCGGCGGTGCGGTGGGGGCGGAAGGCACTTCCCCAGGAGTTGGCCACGGCCGCGTCCCGCACCTCTCGAGCAAGCACCGGCGCCTTGTCCACGTCCTGGAACACCGCATTCACGGCATCCAGCACGACCTGGCTCGACCGCCAACTCTCCGCCATGTCCTCTCTGGGGAGGCCGTACCGGTCCCCTAGCGCCTCCACCACGGTGGGCGCCGCACCCCGCCATCCGTAGATGGACTGCTTGGGATCGGCCACCACTACGGCGGCGCCGGTCGTCGGCGCCTGGCCGCGGCCCGCCAGCCTGTCGAGGAGGGGGACGAGGGCCTGCCACTGCAGGAGAGACGTATCCTGGAACTCGTCGAGGAGCACGTGCCGCGTCTGGCTGTCCAGCCGGTAGAAGAGGTCCTCGCGGCCCGGGAGGGAGCGCTCTCCGTTCTTCCGCTCCGCGCTGGAGAGGAGCCGGGTGACGTCGTTGAAGCGCAGGAGCCCCGCTTGCATCAGCGCCTCCATCCAGGTGCTCTGGAAGACCTCGGCCAGACGCCCCATGGCACGGGCACGGTCAGCGAGAGTCGCGGACAGGTCGGTGCGGGCCAGCGCCAGCGCCTCCTCCACGAGAGCCAGGAGCTCTTCTGGGAATTCCGTGCTGTAGTAGGTTGGCGGAGTGTGGGGCCCGGCCGTCAGCACGGCCTTGCCCAGACCTTTGTCCAGGAGGTCCTCCCAGTCGCGGGTCTGAAGGAGGTCGGCAGTCTGTTCCGTTGCCTTGCGCCAACTGGAATGGGGCGTCCCCTTCTTCGTGAGGGGCACGTCGGCTTCGCGAATCCGGGCGGCCAGCGTCCGGCACCGCTCATCCAGGTCCTGGGGTTCGCCGTGTGCTGCGGCCACCGCGGCCATGGCCTCCCACCCGGGCGCGTGGGGGGTGAGCGAAAGGTGGGCCTCGAGAATGGCGTCCACCTCCCTGGCGAGAGACTCGTGGACCGACCTCCGGACTCCACCGGAGTGAAGGGTGCGGAGGAGCTCCACGAGCGCGGCCCCGTCCACGGTCCGCAGGACCTCGGCGAGGGCCTCGCTCCGGAGCCGGTCCTCGGTGGGCTCATCGGCGATGCCCCAACCGGGCGGGAGGCCCAGATCGTGCGCGAACCCTCGGGCGGCGCGCACGAAGAAGGAGTCCAGCGTGCCCACGTCCAACCGGTGGAGGTTCCGCACGGTCCTCTGCAGGATCTCCTGCCAGAATGCCGTCGTCGCGGCGTCGTCGGGCGCCTGTTCCGCCAGGGCGAAGCCCGCCAGCGCGCGGGCCGCCGATGGGCTCGTGGCAGCCTCCGCCAGGCGCAGCAGGACCCGGTCCAGGATCTCGCCCGCCGCCTTCCGGGTGAAGGTGGAGGCGAAGATGCTGGCTACGGCCTCCCCTCGTGCCAGCAGGCCGATGATCCTGGAGGAGATCCGGAAGGTCTTTCCCGAACCGGCAGAGGCCAGAATCAGCTCCCGGACTTCCGTCACGCGCTCCGGTCCAGGGTCGATGGGCGAAGCGCTCATGCCTCCCCTCCGTCGTCCGCGCCCGCGGCAAACTGCCCCCGACCGAGGAGCGCCTCGGTGTGGGGGTCAGGGAAGCGGGGGCGCACGGATGGATCGAACCGGATAGGCCCCGACCTGAGGTCCCGCACGACCTTCCGGGCCCGCTCCAGTGCGTCGGCGAAGTCCGACTCGACCCACGGGGCCATGGCCTCGCCCACCTGGTCGAGGTCACGGGGAAGCAGGATGTAGCCCACCCGGATCCGGTCCGGACTCGCATCAGGAGCCACCAACACGCCGGCCGAGTTCAGGATTCTCGGGAGGAGCCACTGGTAGAGTGGAAGCTGGAGGTCACACCAGTCCTGCCCTCGGTTCTTGCGGTGGGTGGCCTCGGGGCCTTCGCCCTGCTCGCTGGTCTTGTAGTCGAAGACCGCCCACTCGTCCCGATCCGGGTGATGGTCGATCCGGTCGATCCGGGCTCGGAGGAAGACGGGCATCCCGTCCACGTCCAGGTCGGCGCCCCCGGGAGGGGTCGTGCACTCCACGTCCCGGACTCGCCATCCCGCTCCGATCCATCCCACGTGCCACACCGCGAACCGGCGGAGGCGGGCCCTGAGCTGCTCTACCTGGAGGCGCACGGCGGGATGCGCGTACCCTGCCCCTGCCCCGAACCGGTGGCGGACCTCCTCGTCCAGGAGTCGGTGTAGCCGCTCAGCCACGGCGTGCTCGTCCTCGAGATGGACCACCTCACTGGATCCGAACCGCTCCAGGACACGGTGTGCGAGGTTTCCGAAAAGCATGGCGTCCATCTCCCTCGCGTGGTCGGCGAGGGGGCGACACCCCCGGTATTCACCCAACGCGAACCCATACGGATCGGTGAGCAGTCGACGGAAATCGGTGACGCGAAGCGACTGTGGCGCGGCGCCGGGATCGATGGCCTCCTCGGGTGGGAGCCGGAAGCGCGACACCCGTCCGGAGCCCGCCTCGTCCCCGGCCGGCTCGACCTCGGTCGTATGGGTGCCGTCATTCCCGAAGAAGCGAAGGACCCGACGTGCTACGGTCACCCGGTCCGCCGCGAGGAGCAGCCGAGAGGGGCGGATCGGGTCACCGGCCGAGGAGCGCCGGCCTGCCACCAGGCGGAGGAACCCGGTGGAGTGGATCATGGCGGTCAACCGGTACGCGTCCCGGGCATAGCGGAGCCGATTGTCCTCGAGCCCGAGCACGCGACGCAGGGCGTCGGGAAGAAACGGGTCGGCGCTCACGGACTCGGGGAGCCACGGGTCGTTGACGCTCGCGAGGATCACGGCCGGCGCGTCGTCCAGATGGAGTTCCAGCCACCCGAGAACCTCCACCGCCGCGGCGTCGGGGCGCTCGGGAATCCGGGCCCCGGCTGCCTCCTCCATGAATAGCTTCAGCGCCGCAGCGGCCGAGCACTCGGAGTCGAGGTCGCGGGGGATGGCATGGAAGCTCTGGATGGCTTCCGCCAGGATTCCCAACGACCGCACAACCCGGCGATCCCCGGGGTGGGAGGGATCAAGGTCCCGGTGGCTGTAGGCGCGCGCCAAGAGGTCCAGGGTCTCCGTGGTCCAGTCACGCAGCGTTCGGTCCGACTTGGACTTACCTCCTACGGCAAGAGAGCCGGGAAGTCTCCTTCCCAGGAGCTGGAGCAGCTCGTAGACCACTTGCCCATCGGGGGTATGGCGCCCCGGGAACCCCTCTTCGCCCAGCCCCGCCGGCAGCACCGCCGGGAGGTGCTCCTGGTACCAGCGATCGAGGGGCCCGAGCCAGCCCGCCGGGTGCGCGAGGGCCGAGGCCTCGCCAATCTCCCCCCGGATCCAGTCCCCGACGTCCGGGTGGCGCGCCAGGGCCGCGAGCCCCTCCCAGCGGCCTCCGCTGACCAGCTCGGCGAGCCCCGAGAGGAGCCGGTAGGGTCCGGTGCGACGAATGTCCTGGCCGGCAGCGTCGCGGACCGGGACGCCCAGTCCGTTCAGGCGTTCCTCCAGCCAGGGAAGCAGCTCCGGGTCCGGGACGCCGATGGAAACCTCGTCTGGCGCCCGGGCTCCATGGAGCTCCGCCAAGCACAGAGCGACGGCGTCGGCCTGGTCCTGAGGTTGCTCCACCACGTGCAGAGCGTCCTCGTCCAGGGGAATCTCCCGATCCTCCCACGCGTCGGGCACCACGCACCCGAAGTCATCGAACGCATCTCGAAGGTCGGCCGGGGCATGAACCAGGGCGTGCACCCGCTCGTGCACCCCCTGGAGGGCCCGACGGACCACCTCCGGCATCTCCGATACTCCCACCAGCCAGAGGTCGCGCTCGGCATGAAGACTTCCGGCGCGGATGGCCTCGAGGCGAGCCAGATCCCCGTCCACGAGCCCCGTCGCAGACAATCGGGCCGCATAGGCATCCTGTACTCGAGCCAAGACCTCCCACCGCCGGGCGTCGTCCCAGGTAACGGACCCGCGGGCGGCGGCCTGCCGGCACTGGGTCGCCACGTCGCCGAACCGCAAGCCCGCCCGTGCCACCTCCCGGTGGAGCGCCGCGAGGTCGCGGGCGATCCCGGACCACTCGTCGGGAGAGCTCCCCTGCGGGAGGCGAGCGAACACCGTGCTCAGAACCCCGGCCGGCGTCTCCCGCAGGGCCGCCACCCAGGCGAGACGGGACACGGCGGCGGAGGCCATTGGATCTGGGGACTCGTAGAGCAGCTCCGGCAGGATCCCCAGGGTCACAATGCGGGGAGGGACCAGTCGCACCCCTCGCTCCGCCGCCCGGTCGGCCAGGATCTCCTTCAGCCGGCGCCCCGCACGGCTTCCCGGGAGGACCACCACCACCCGATCCAGGCGGACCTCGTCCGCTCCCCCATACGCGTCCAGGAGGATGTCGGCCGCCAAGGGAAGGGCGGGCTCGTTCCAGCCGAGAAAGGTGCGCTGCACGAATCCAGGAGGTTCGCGGCGGCTGCCCACCGCAGGTGGAGCTTCGAGGCACGCCACCGGGGGCCGTGCCGACGGGCACTCAAGCTAGCACGAGGATGGGACAGCGACCCACTCGGGAGACGGCTCGTGTACCGCTATCGCCTCCGGAACTGCATCCATCCGAAGTCCTCGCCTTCGCCCCCGGCCACCAAGACCCGTCCGGCGAAGAACGAATACCCGGATGCGGCCCGGAGTCGGCTCAGAAACCGGGCCTCCCGCTCCCCGGCAACACCGGCGCAGGCCCTCATGGTCACCGCCAGCGGTCCCACAGAGATCCGTCCCCCCGCCTCTGTGAATGATCCCTGATAGTTGTTGCACCCCGTCGAGCCGAAGATCCCACCTGCTCGGTACTGGAGCGTGATCTCGGGGAGCGCCGGATCCACCGCCTCGCCACGATCCCAACCGGCGAGGATCCATTCGACACCGGCGAGCACTTCCGGGGTCCGCCGACCGTGCTCGACTCGCTGGACCTCCGTCAGGGCGGTCCCGTCGAAGGTGAGGTAACGGGTGGTGAGGAGCCGGGGACAGCACGCCGCGTCACCGGGTCCGTGCTCCACCAGGTCCAGCACCAGCGTCCGGCCCTCCAGAGCACCGGAGCGTAGTTGGACCCGATCCCCCAGGGGGTGGGAGACTACGGAGCGCAGAGCTTCGCCGTCCAACCGGGCCACCACCAGGTGCTGGAATTGCCCGGTCCCGCCGAAGCTGGTCTCCACCAGAAACGCGATTTCACCCTCACCGGAGCCGTCCAGGTCTCCCAGCAGGTGGAAGGCCGGGAGCAGCGCCACCGCCGTCCGCGTAGTGCTGTCCGTCCACGCGCCCTGCGTCAGCGCCACGGAGTCCGGGAGCCCCTGGAGACCCAGGAGGACCATGGATGCCAGATGTCGAGAAAGCGTGTCGTCCTCCGGCGTTGGACGCCTCCCATCCTGCGAGGTCTCACCAGGGATGGTAGTGGCCTCCCCCGGTGGAGCCTCTCCAGAGGATTCACACGCCAGAAGGAGCGTGGCGGTTAAGATGGGAAGCCATCTGGCGGGCGGAACACGGTTCATGGTGAAGGCTCCGGAGGACGGGGTCGGCGGACGTCGGAACGTAGGCACTTTGGCCCGTCCGTTCAGCGGGGGCAGCCAGCGAGACGCACGGGCCCACCGCAGGTCAGGCGTGCCGGGCGTTGCCGCCCGAACCGGTCTGGACTACGCTGGGCTCCCGCCTTCGCCGAGTGCCCGCTGCTCGCAGGTCTCGCGATACCCTCACTCCCGCGATCCCAGCTCATGCGAACTCTCACCACCGTATGCGCCCCGTGGGTCCTGGTGGTGCTGGCTGCCCTCTCAGCCACCGGACTCACGGCTCAGGAAGACGAGAAGGTACGGCCCATTCCCGAGCCAGTCTCCTTCGAGACCACACACCAGGGCGCCTTCAACGGGGAGCGGGTGACCTACCGGGCGGTGGTCGCTGATATCCAGTTGAAGAGAGACGACGGCACTCCATTCGTGAGCCTGTTCACCACCTCGTACCTGAAGACCGAGGTGGCGGACCCCTCCACCCGCCCGGTGACCTTCGTCTTCAACGGCGGACCGGGCTCGTCGTCGGTATGGTTGCACATGGGTCTCTTCGGGCCCCGCCGGGTCGTGGTCCCCAGCGACGCGGGGCACGCCGGGAATGCTCCGTTCACCCTGGCCGACAATCCACATGCGCCCCTGGATGCCACCGACGTGGTGATGATCGACCCCGCCGGTACGGGTTACAGCCGGCTCGTGGGAGACGGAAAGCCGGAGGACGTGTACGGCCTCCGGGAGGATGCGCGAACCGTGGCGTCGCTGATCCGGGAGTGGATTCGAATGCACGGACGTTGGAACTCCCCGGTGTTCATCGCAGGCGAGAGCTTCGGAACGACCCGGGCGGCGGCGGTGCTGCCTGAGCTGATGCGCGGGTCGGAGCCGGTGGGCGTCAGCGGGGTGGTGCTCATCTCCCAGGCGCTGGACTACGCCGGGAGCACTCCGTACGTGGAAGACAACCTGGTCTCTTTCGTCACGTACTTGCCCACCATGGCCGCCACGGCCTGGTACCACGGCCGGGTCGAGGCGGCGGGACGCACCCTGGAGTCCTTCCTGGACGAGGTCCGTGACTTCGCGGTGGACGAATACCTGCCGGCACTCTGGCAGGGGTCCCGGCTGGATCCGGGTGCCGAGCGTCGAATCGCCGAACGGTACGCGTCTCTCACCGGTATGGATGTGGAGTACGTCCTCCGTTCGCGGCTGCGAGTCAACGCCGTGCGCCACGTGAAGGAGCTCCTGCGGGACGAGGGAGTGGCCGTGGGGCGCCTGGACTCCCGATACCTCTCGGACGAGGTGGACGACGTGGCGGAGCGACCCTCGTACGATGCGGCGAGCGCCGCCATTTCCACGGCGTACAGCGCCGGGTTCCACACCTACGTGCGGGACGAGCTGGGTGTGACGTTGGAGCGCCCCTATCACATCTCGGGCCCCGAGGTCGGTGAGGAGTGGGTCTGGAATCGACGTCTCGCCTCCGGCGGCGAGCCGGTCTGGGTGAACACCGCCCGGGACCTGGCGTGGGCGCTCTCGTACAATCCGTCCCTGAGGGTCCTCGTGGCCTCGGGGTACTACGACTACGCCACGCCCTTCTTCGACGCAGAGTTCACCTTCGGCCGACACGGAATCGACATGGACCGCGTCCGCATGACCTACTATGAGGCCGGGCACATGATGTATGTCCACGAGCCTTCGTTGGAGGCCGTGGCCCGCGATGTCCACGGGTTCATTGGAGCGGGCGAGCTGCGCTGAGGGGATTGGCGGTCTCCCGCTCCCTGAGTGGGGCTGGAGCCGGACCTTCCGGGCAGGTGCGGCGCTGCGCCGCTACATCCGGTCCCAGTCCCAGATCCGGTAGGCGGAGCTCCGGTCCACCGCGTGGCCGCACTGCTTCAGGGTGAGGAGGATGCTTCCCCGGTGGTGCGACTCGTGAGCGATGAAATAGGCGAGGGTGGTGAAGATCCCCTTCTTGAAACCTCGCCGACGTAGGCCTGCGTCGGAGCCTTCTGCCACGCCGCGCAGGAATGCCTCCATGGCCTCGCCGGACTCGGTGAGCGCGGCCTTGAGGGTCTCCCGATCCGGCGAGACCGGGGGACGCGCCTTCACCTGGAATGGCTCGAGACCCTCGGCGAGGTCCGGCGCCCGCTCCCCGAGATGGTAGAGGCGAACGTCATGGAGGTGAGCGAACTGCCGTGCCACGTCCCGGCCGCCCCTCCGCGAGAGGGTGCACGACAGACCGTCGTCGCTGATCTCGTCCAGGAGGAAGAGCGTGATGCGGTTGTTCGTCCGCCACGCTTCCAGAAGCTGGTTCACATCCACCGGTCACCTCTACCAGGGTCGGCGAGCAGTCGGGTCGTCGCGGCCCGGGGACTGACATACGACACGGGGGGGCCGGGCGCGAGCCCGGCCCCCCCGTTCTCCCAGGCGGAGCCCAGGACCGATGCCAGGTCTCAGTGGCTCATGCCTCCGTGATGGATCGGAAGCTCCACCCGGGTGTGCTCCCACTCGAAGACGAGATGCCCCATCATGTCGCCGTGGGCCTGCCAGGAGATGGTGAAGCTCTCCACCATCTCATCGGTGGACGAAACCGGGCGTGTGATCTCCGCGACCTCGGCATCCCGCACCTCGGCGGTGATGGGGATTCCCCAACGCTGGTACTCCGTGCTGAGGAAGAACTGCCAGCTCTCCTCTCCCGGGATGGTGTAGAGCGAGTAGACGCCGGCGGGAACGTCCACCCCTCCGATCTGCGCAGCGAAGGGCAGGTGGAGCTGCGTGGACTCGTTGGCGCCCGTGCGCCAGAGGTCACCGAAGGGCACGAGTGCCCCCATGACCTCGCGATCCCGCGCGGCGGGGCGGCTGTAGCAGACCTGGGCGGTCTCCCCGGCCATGGGGATGGCGACAGCCGCCATGGGGCTGGGGCGCTCCTGGGCTGCCTCGGGGGTCGTCTCGCCCCGGAGCCAGCAGGCGCCGAGATCCTGAGCAGCGGCGGACGACGGGGTGGCGACCAGCAGCGAAGCCAGCGCCGCCGAAAGAAGTATGCGTTGGGTCTTCATGGAGACGGATGGGTTGTGGGTCGAAGAGTGTTCCGGCGATCTACCCCCCATCCAACCCGCGGGATCCCACCCTCAGGGGGCGCGCGGGTCCTGTCCGCCGGACTCCGAGCGGGCCAGCCGCATCCCCCTACGGATATAGGCCGCGGCGCTGAGGAGCGCCGCCAGCGCCGCCAGGGCAGCGGCCGGGGCTAGCGCCGTCTCGGACCACCCCAGGGTGGATCCCACCACCAGCATGAAGACCAGGACCGTGGCCATGCGGCCGTGGAACTCGTGTTCCAGGTCCACGGGTCGCTTCATGCGTCGCACGAACAGCCACCCCGTCAGCAGCACGAGGTCCCGCAGGAAGACGGCACCGAGGAGCCAGATCGGTAGCTGGGAGAAGAGCGGGCGCCCCAGCAGTGTGATGGTCACCAGCGTGGTGAACTGGAAGCTCTTGTCCGCCACCGCGTCCAGCAGGGCGCCGAACCGTGTCACCAGGCCCCAGCGGCGGGCGAGGAATCCGTCCAGAACATCCGAGAAACCGGCGACGGCGACGATCCACAACGCCGTGCTGGACCAACCGGCCTCGGACCCCGCCTGGGCGCCCTGACGGGCCACCACGACGAACACGGGGACCAGGGCCAGGCGTAGCCCAGTGAGGACGTTGGGTATCCAGGCGATGGGGCCGACCGGTCGCCGCGGGGGGAGCGTTTCGCCCTCGTCGGTCAGAGGGGCCTCTCGAGATCCGCCGTCGGTGTCCGTGGCTCAGCCCTCCACGCGCCGGATGGGGATCCGCACGCGGGTCCGCTCCCAGTCCACCACGAGGTCGGCCTCAGCGGGACCGATCTCCTCGAGGGTCATGGTGAGTGTCTCGACGTGCTCGGGAAGTCCCTCTACCGGAACGTTGAACGAGCCCACGTCGGCTTCGGCGGTGGCGCTGTCCACCGGGATTCCCCAACGCTCGACGATGCCGTTGACCGTGACGGTCCAGCTCTCGAGGCCCGGCACGACGTAGAGACTGTACCCGCCGGCTTCCACCGACACGTCACCGATGCGGGCCGGGAAGGGCAGCCGCACCGAGGTGGCCTCGTTGGCACCGAATCGCCAGAGCTCCCCGTATCGGACCAGGCCGTCCATCACCGGACGCTCCCGCGCCGAGGGGCGCCCGTAGCAGACCTTCACCTGGTCCTCCCCCAGGGTGACCATGGTGGAGTCCAGGGGGCTGGGTCGGTTCTCGAGCTGGCCCGGGGTATCCGTGGTCCAGCATCCGTTGGAGCCGCTTCCACATGCGGCCAGGAAGAGGGCCGAGACGGCGAGAGCGGCAGGTACGATGCGACGGATCATGGCGGTTCGGTGGGCGTGTCGTGGCAGGGACCAGGGCGGCCCGGCCCCTCAGACCGTGGCGAGCCTGCGGGGCGTGATGGGCTCGAACTGCTTGCCTGGCTCCCATCGAGTGACATACCCGCACACGGCGCTGGCCGCAACGGAGTAGGGAGACACCAGGTAGAGCTGCCCGGGCCCCGAGCGGCCCGGGAAGTTCCGGTTCTGAGACGAGACGCTCACCTGGTCCGCACCTCTGGTGATCCCCGGGCCCGCATTGATGCAGGCCCCGCAACCGGGCTCGATCCAGTCGGCTCCCATGCGGGTAAACAGGTCCAGGTAGCCCTTCTCGCGGCAGTACTCACGGACCTCGATGGAGCCACACTGGATGAAGCACTCCACGTCCGGGTGGATCTTCAGTCCCTGGTCCTCCGCTTCCTGGAGAACGCGGGCGTACATGTCCATGTCCTCCTTTTTGCCGGCGGTGCACGACCCCGCGTAGGCGATCTCGATCCGCACCGGGTCCTTCTCCAGCTCCTCGATGTACACACCATTGCCCGGGTCCCCGGGCAGGGCCGCCATGGGCTCGATGGTGGAGGCGTCGATCTCGATGACCTTCACGTACTCCGCGTCGGGGTCGGACTCCATGCCCCGGGCGAGCTCCTCCGCCCGCTCCCGGGACATCCCCCGCTCCCGCACGAGGTATTCCACCGTCTCCTGGTCCGCGGCCACGATCCCGGTGAACGCGCCGACTTCTGCCGCCATGTTCGTCATGGTGGCTCGTTCGTCCACGGAGAGAGCCTCCACCGCGGGGCCCGCGTACTCGATGATCTGGCCGATGGCGTGGCCATCCCGGATGTAGGGCTGCCGGAGGATCTCCAGCATGTAGTCCTTGGCGGTCACACCCGGCTTGGGCGTACCGGTGATGTGGACCTTGAAGGAGACCGGGATGCGGGCCCGAACGTCCTTCGTGACCCACGAGTTGAAGATGGCGGTGGTTCCCACACCGAACGCCACGCACCCGATGGCGCCAGCGTGGGGAGTGTGGGAGTCGGAGCCAATGATGAGCATGCCGGGCTCGGCGTACTCTTCCAGGATCTTGGAGTGACAGATCGCCTCCGAGCCCATGACGTGCCCCTTCTGTTCGCCGTAGAGGCGGATACCCTGCTTCTCGGAGAATTCCCGCTGTTTCACCTCGAGCTGGTTGGCCACGTCCAGGAGCCCCATCTCGATGCGCTCCTGGCTCATGGCCTTGTGCAGGAAGGTCAGGTGGTCCCGGAAGAACAGAACGCCCTCCGGATCCCGGACCCTGGCGTCGGCCCCCACCTTCTCCTCGAAGAAGATGGCGCTCATGGGGGTCACGTACTCGTGGCTGAACCGGATGTCGGTGCGGAAGAAGCCCGCCTCACCCGGCTCCACCGCGGAGACCCCCAGGATCTCGTTGGCGGCATCCACCACCCAGTGCGACGCGAAGATCTTCTCGGCTACCGTCATGGGGCGGTTCGCGGCGGGAGACTCGGGGCCACCGGAGACGGCCTTGGCGGGGGGAACCGTCGCCTTCCCCTGGAGCCGCGCCAGATTGAACTCGAACAGGCCCCCGTACTCGATGATCTGGCGGGTGATGTCGTCCTTGCCTTCGGTGAAGACGGCGAGGGGGATGTCCTCCCCGGCCTCGATACGGTCCAGGATGGAGAAGTCCGTCGTCGTCAGAATCCCCAGATTCTGGCAGTTCTCATTGTAGATCCGCTCGATGCTCTCTCCCACGACGATCCGGATCCCGGCCATGAGCTCGGCGTACGGGCTCTGCTCGCGGGACGACCCCTTGCCCCGCCGCTTCCCGGCCACGCTGCACACGAATCCGCCGTCCTTCACGGACTGGCGCTCTACCGGCGCCTCCTTGTCCCCGGTGGCGGGGTTGGCGCAGCGCAGCCCCAGATAGGGGAATTCCCCCAGGGTCTCGTCGTAGAAGTAGCAGATGTAGGCCGGGGTGATCTCGTCCGTGGAGATCTGGTCCCGCAGCTTCCCCCGAAGCTCGGGAGTCAGCTCCAGGTCCTCACCGTCGTAGAGTTGCTTCCGGACCAGGTCTGCGTCGTCCAGCAGGTAGAGGATCCGACCGTCGAATCGGATCGTGTCGGGTCGCTTCTCGGTGGGGCGCTGCTTGAGGTCGTCCATCGCTTCGGTTCGCGTCGTTCGGGGAGGAGTCGGAAGGGACCCGGAAGATGTCAGGGTGTCGTCGGGGGAGACAAGCGGAGCCGTTCGGAGGCGGACAACCCTTCCGGCCCCTGGTCAATCCAACGATCCAGGGTCATCCTGCGCACTGCCCGAGGCGCGGCGCGACCCCGGGACAGGGATATACACTGGGCAGGGAGTCGGATCGATGAAGCGAGTGGGAATTCGAGGGATGGCGCCCGTGGCCGCCGTCCTCTGCGGTCTAATGGCTACGCAGGCGATGGCGGCCCAGCAGTCGGTGGGACTGCCGGGTCGGGACCGGATGCTGGAGCCCACCCTGCAGGAGGTGTTCAGCGTCGGGACCTTCGACGGCGCGGACTGGGAGACCTTCGGCGAGGTGCGGCAGGTGGCCTTCGACGGCGACGGAAACCTCTACATCCTGGACTCGCAGACCTCCCGCTTCATCATCGTGGACCGAGATGGAGAACTCGTCCGCATGTGGGGCAAGGAAGGGGAGGGGCCCGGGGAGTGGCGGAGCGCTGCGGGTGCGGCGGTATTCCGGGACGGTACGGTGGCCATCGCCGACATGGGACACGGGAGCTACCAGGTCTTCGATGCTGCAGGCGCATTCCTCGGCACGGCCCCCCTGCGGGACGGGCCGGTCACCCGGGTCGGACGGATCCAGCCGGATCCCCGGGGCGGCGCCCTCTTCAACGGGGGGGGCAACACCATGATGAGCGTCAGCTTCGACGGAGGGCCGGGGGCGCGTCCCGAGATGCCCGAAGGACGTCCAGTGGAGCGGATCATCCTCGGCGAGTCGCCGGCCAAGGAGATCTTCTACAGCGCCTGGGAGGCGCCCCGCGGTGACCCGAACGAGATGAACGCTGGCGGCGTGCGGATGATGATGATGCCCGAGCCGCGCATCTTCTCGCCGGACCTGCACACCGCCGCGCTCCCCGACGGGGGGCTGGCGCTGGTGGATTCGTCCGCCTACGCCGTGAAGATCCTGGACGAGAATGGACGCGTCGCGCGGGTGGTGAGCCGAGACATCGACCCCATCGAGGTCACCGACCGGATCGAGCGGAACGAGATCCAGCGGCAACTGGATGAGCTCGAATCCGGCGAGGGCCCACGCATGCGCATCGTGACGGACGATGGCGGTGGTGCCCGCGAGATGCCCCAGGAGCAGGTGAAGCAGATGATGCGGCAACGCATCCAGAACCGGGGTTTCTACCCGGAGATCGCCGTGACCCGGCGCCTGGCGGCGGGGTGGAGCGGGCTCGTCTGGCTGGAGCGCCGCCAGGTGGATCCCACCGCCGCGGGCCCCATCGACGTGTTCTCTCCGGACGGTGAGTACGTGGGGACCATCGACGAGGGCGGCCCCCGGATCCCGGACGCATTCGGTCCCGACGGTCTGGTGGCGTACATCGATGAGGACGAATTCGAGGTTCCCATGGTGGTGGTCCGGCGGCTCCCCGAGAACCTCCGATAGCAGGGCCGGCGACCCACCGCATCCTCTTCCGGCCCTCGCCGGGGAGCGCAGGACTGGAGCCCCGGAGACGTCGATGTCCTTGACGTCTCCGGGGCTCTTCGGCCTAATAACGGCTCGGCACCCAACTGCAGAGGCGGCTGAAGACCTTCCCACCGGAGACTGACGTGCCCGATCCAATCGACGTGGAAGTCCAGAAGCACTCGGAAGATTCCATCCAGCGAGAGCTGTGGGGTACCCGTGTCGGGTTCATCCTGGCCGCGGTGGGAAGCGCCGTGGGGCTCGGGAACATGTGGCGATTCCCGTACCGGGTCTCCGAGGGGGGCGGAGCGGCCTTCGTGGTCCTCTACATCGCGCTGACCCTCATCATGGGAATCCCGCTCATGCTCGCAGAGTTCTCCGTGGGGCGTCGTACCCGGCTGTCTCCCATCGGGGCATTCAAGCGGGAGGGCGGCCGCGGCTGGAGCATCGTGGGCTTCCTTGGGGTGCTGACGGGATTCCTCATCCTCTCGTACTACTCGGTTATCGCCGGCTGGGTAGTCCGATACGGCATCGAGGGGATCATCGGCGGGTTCGCGGCGGATCCGGGCGCCCACTTCGGTGAGATCACCAGCGGGATCGCTCCCATCCTCTACCACATCGCGTTCATGGCGGTGACCATCACCATCGTGTCCGTGGGGGTGGAGAAGGGGATCGAGAAGGCCTCGCTGATTCTCATGCCGGTCCTCTTCACCATCATCCTGGGGCTGGCCGTCTGGGCGTTCACGCTGCCGGGATCCGAGGCCGGGTACTCCTTCTACCTTGCGCCTTCATTCTCGGAACTCCTGAACTTCACGACCCTCTCCGAGGCGGCCGGACAGGCATTCTTCTCGCTGTCCCTGGGAATGGGGGCGATGCTTACCTTCGCCTCGTACCTCTCCCGACACGAGAACCTGAACCGGGAAGCCACCACCATCGCATTCTCCGACTTCGGGGTGGCCTTCACGGCGGGGCTGGTGGTCTTCCCCGTGATCGCGGCGCTGGGTCTGCAGGCCCAGGTCAGCGACAGCACGGTGGGGGCGCTCTTCATCGCCCTGCCCGGGGCGTTCGTGGAGATGGGGGCCATCGGGCGGGTGGTGGGAGTCGCCTTCTTCTTCGCCCTGACGGTGGGAGCCGTCACGTCCGCCGTCTCGCTGCTGGAGGTCGTAACGGCTTCCGCCATCGACGAGTTCAAGATTCACCGGAAGTCGGCGGCCATCGGTGCGGGGATCATCATCACCCTCGTGGGGCTCCTCCCGGCGGTGAGTCTGGACGCCCTGGGGCTCATCGACCGGATCACCGAGTGGTTCCTGGCCGTGGGTGCGTTGGGCGTCACCCTGTTCGTCGGCTGGCGGATGCGGAATCCCCAGGAGGAGATGCTGGACGGAGCCTCCGGGTTCTTCGCCAGCATCGTGCCGGCGGTCCTGGTCTTCATCCGGTTCGTCATGCCCGTCATCATCATTCCGGTGATTCTATACACGGGCATGAACCTGGTGAACGAGTTCCGGAACGTCTTCGGATAGGATGAGCGCCCGGCCGGGCGGCTGACCGCGCAGGTGTCCGCGCGCCCGACGAGTGGGGCGATCACCGGAGACCGGCGGGAAGGGCCCGCAGCCGGAAGAAGCCGGAGCGAGGGACCGCTGGATCCGGCACGAGAGTGTGGCGTATGCAGGCGGGGCGGGGGCCGGAAGAGCCGGCGCTCCGCCCCTCGTGCCTTCCCCGGGAGTTCAGATGCGCACATGGAGCCGGGCCGGTCTGGTTCTCTTCCTCACCGCCGTGACGGCGTCGGCGTGCGGTGATTCGTCCGGCTCCTCGGGCGAGGCTGGAGTGGGTGGATTGCAGGTGGCGCTCCTCACCTCCGGGCCCGTGAGCGACGCGGGATGGTACGCCGGAGCCTACGAGGGCCTCCTCATGATCCGGGATTCTCTGGGTGCCGAGGTGAGCCACCAGCAGACCCGGTCACCTTCGGAGTTCGACGAGGCGTTCCTCTCCTTCGCCGCAGCCGGCTACGACATCGTGTTCGCGCACGGATTCGAGTACCAGGACGCCGCCATCCGGGCCGGCGAGCAGTTCCCGGACGCATTCTTCGTGGTGAGCGGCGGAGGGCGTGTGGCGAACAACGTCATCCCCCTGGTCTTTACTCTGGAGCAGGGGAGCTACCTCGCGGGAATGCTCGCCGGGGGGATGACGGAATCGAACGTGCTCGGGATGGTGGGGGGCGTCGCCATTCCTCCGGCCCGCGGCACATTCCTTTCCTTCGAGGCCGGAGCGCGGGCGGTGAACCCGAACGTCGAGGTCCTGCAGACCTTCACGGGGAGTTGGGAGGACGTCGCCGCGGCGCAGGAGGCTACAGTGGCACAGTTGCGGAGAGGGGCCGACGTCATCATCCACAACGTGGACGCCGGGAGCTTCGGGGTCTTCCAGGCCGTTCGGGAGGCGGCGGAGGCGGGGGATCGGGTCTGGGCCCTCGGGATGAACCGAGACCAGAACGACATCGCTCCCGAGGTCACCCTGGGGAGCGCCGCCATCGATATCCCCGCCGCGTTCCTGGACGTGGTCCGGCGATGGCAGCGGCGTGAGCTGGGAGGGGCTCCGGTCTACGCCGGAGCTGCCGAGGGAGTCGTGGACCTCATCGTGAATCCCACCGTCCGCGACCAGATCCCGGAGGCCCTGCTCGCGCGGGTCGACACGGCTCGGGCGGGCATCGTGAACGGGGCCATGGAGGTTCCCCGCGTGCGCTTCGTGGAGGGGGAGGAGGGGGTGCAGGATCCGGGGGGTGGCGGAGTCGAGTGACCGCCGTCCGGATTCGGGGGCTGGGGAAGCGCTTCGGCCCCGTCACCGCCCTGAATGGGGCCCGCCTCACCGCACAGGCCGGAGAGGTCCACGGAGTGCTGGGGGAGAACGGCGCCGGAAAAACCACCCTGTTGTCCATCCTCGCCGGCCTCCTGCCGGCGGACGAGGGGGAGATCCTCCTCCGGGGAGAGCCGGTCTCCATCGGGTCTCCCCGGGAGGCCCGGGCTCTGGGCGTGGGGATGGTCCATCAGCACTTCGCGCTGGTCCCGGAGTTCAGCGTCCTGGAGAACCTCATGCTGGGCTGGCCCGGGCCCTTGCTCTCGCTGCCGCGGGAGGAAGTGCGCGGGAAAGCCCTGGCACTGGAGAAGGAAACCGGCCTGGACGTAGCCCTGGATGCTCCGGTGAAGACGTTGGGGGTGGGCGAACGGCAGCGGGCCGAGATCGTGAAGGTGCTGCTCCAGGAGCCCGCGATCCTGATCCTGGACGAGCCCACCGCCGTGCTGTCACCCCAGGAGGTGGAGGGATTCCTGCGGCTGGTTCGGACCCTGGCCGACCAGGGGACCGCAGTGCTCATGGTGGCCCACAAGCTGGACGAGGTCCTGGCCGTGGCTGACCGGGTTACCGTGCTTCGGAGGGGTGCCACGGTGCTGGAGGCTCCGCGCGAGGAGGTCGATGCCGCTTCCCTCGCTCAGGCGATGGTGGGAGCCCGCGAGGCCGGATCGGTGGTGCACCTGCGGGAGGCGGCGGCCCTTCAGGAGGAGCGGCCGCCTGCCGAGGGTGACCCCGTGGCCGAACTCCGGCGGGTGGTCGTAGTGGACGGGCGCGGAGTCACCCGGCTGAGGGACGTCTCCCTGGAGGTCCGCCCCGGTGAGATCGTCGGCGTCGCGGGCGTCGAGGGAAATGGGCAGCGGCAGCTAGCGCGGGTTCTGGCCGGGGAGATGGCTCCCACCAACGGGACTGTGAGGCTTCCGCCCGAGCCGGCCTTCATTCCCCAGGACCGACGGGCCGAGGGCCTGGTGGAGGACTTCGACCTCACGGAGAACCTGGCCCTTCGCCTGCACCGCTGGCCGCGATTTCGACGGGGGCCCTTCCTGGACTGGCGCACCCTGGAGGCGCGCACGAGGGAGGCGTTGGCAACGTTCTCCATCCGGGCGGAAGGGCCCCACACCCGAGCGGACACCCTGTCGGGCGGAAACCAGCAACGGGTGGTCCTGGCTCGAGAGCTGGAGGGGGAACCGGAGTTCCTCGTTGCCGAGAGTCCCACCCGCGGGCTGGATGTCGCCGGTGAGTCGTACGTCCACCAGGTTCTCCGGGACCTGCGGGACCGGGCCGACGGGCCCGCGGGAATCGTGCTCATCTCCACCGATCTGGACGAGATTCTGGCGTTGGCCGATCGGTTCTTCGTCATGGTGCGCGGGCGTCTGGTCCCGATTCATCCCGGCCCGGACCTCAGGGAGCGGATGGGCGCGGGCATGCTGGGGGTGGAATGACGGCGACCCGGAGTTGGGTGGCCGCCGTGATGGCGTTGGTAGCCACCGTGGCCGTGGCGGCCGGTACGCTGGCGCTCGGGGGCTTCGACCCGGGGGAAGCGCTGGGAGCCCTCGTTCAGGGAAGCATGGGGTCACCCTCCGTCTTTCTGTCGATCACCCTCGTGCGGGCGGTGCCTCTCATTCTCACGGGGTTGGCGGTCGCCATCGCGTTCCGCGCGGGGATCTGGAACATCGGGGCGGAAGGGCAGCTGTATGCCGGGGCGGTGGCCGGTACCGCCTTGGGGCTGGCCCTCCCGGAGGCGGCGACCGCGTGGGTCGTAATCCCGGCGGTGATGATGGCGGGGGCGGTGGCGGGCGCCGCCTGGGTGGTGGTTCCTGCCTGGCTGAAGCTCCGGTCCGGGGTGAGTGAGGTGATCACAACCATCCTCATGAACTTCGTGGCCATTCACCTTGCCGGGTGGCTCGTGCACGGACCCATGCAGGAGCCCCGGGGCGTATTTCCCCAGAGTGAAGCCGTCTCGGAGGCGGCGCGCCTCCCGCTCCTGGTGGGGGGAACCCGCCTGCACCTGGGATTCGCCCTGGCGATTGTCATGGCCGTCGCGCTGTGGGCGTTTCTGCGGTTCACCGTGGCGGGATTCCAGGTCCGCGCCGTGGGCGCCAACCCCGAGGCGGCCAGGGTGGCGGGTCGACTGCGATCCCGCCGCACCCTGTTGTGGGTCTTCCTGGCCTCTGGCGCTCTGGCGGGCCTGGCGGGTGCCGTGGAGGTGTCCGGGGTGACCTACTCGCTCTACGAAGATCTCTCGCCGGGCTTCGGCTATACCGCCATCGCTGTGGCGTTGCTGGCGGGTCTCAGCCCCCTGGGAGTTCTCTTCACCGGTACCCTTTTCGGGGCCCTGGAGGGCGGGGCGGGAGCCATGCAGAGGGTCGCGGACGTGCCGGCGGGATGGGTGGGTACGGTGGTGGCGCTGACGATCCTCAGCGTGGTGGCCGTGGAGCGTCTGCTTCGGGGGAGGCGCGATGGGTGAGTCCGGGATCCTGAACCTGGTGATCCTGACCGCCTTCCTTGAGGCGGGTGTCCGGCTGGGCGCCCCCCTGGCCTTGGCGGCGCTGGGGGAGACGCTCTCCGAACGGGGTGGGGTGCTGAACATCGGACTGGAAGGGTCCATCATCTGCGGGGCCCTGGGAGCGGCGCTGGGAGCCCTGGCCACGGGCTCTCCCACGGCTGGACTGATCTCCGGGGCCCTGGCGGGGGCCGCGGTGGCGGGTGTCTTCGCCTTCTTCATCCTGGTTCTGAACGCGGACCAGATCATCACCGGGACCGCCATCACCATGGGAGGCCTCGGGCTCACCGCGGCGCTGTATCAGGCGCGCTTCGGGACCACCGGCACGCAGCTGTCGCTCCCCACGCTGGAGACCTGGACGCTTCCAGGCCTCTCCTCCGTCCCCGTATTGGGCCCGGCGCTCTTCTCCCAGAAGCCCACCGTCTACCTCGCCTACCTTCTGGCGCCGCTTCTGGCGTGGTTTCTCTTCCGCACCGCCGCGGGGCTCCAGATTCGCGCGGTGGGGGAGGACCCCGACTCGGCGGCGGCGGCCGGAATCCGGGTTCGGATGGTCCGGCTCTGGGTGACGTTGGCAGGTGGGGCCCTGGCGGGTCTGGCCGGTGCTCACCTCTCCATCGGGTTCACGGGGACCTTCCAGCCTGAGATGTCCGCCGGTCGGGGCTTCATCGCCATTGCCGTGGTGGTCCTGGGCCGCTGGCATCCCGTCTGGGTCCTGGCGGCGGCCCTCTTCTTCGGGTCCGCGTACGCCCTGCAGACCTTTCTTCAGACCCTGGGTCTGGATATTGGGTATCAGCTCTTCCTGGCTGTACCATACGTCCTCACCCTGCTCGCCCTGGGGGGATGGCTGGGCCGATCTCGCGCACCGACGGCGCTGGCTCTTCCGTGGCCCCACCGGCGACATGGGGACTGATTCCACTCACCGACTTTCCCTATGCGATCCTCTCGCCTGACTTCCCTGGGCGCCGCCGTGCTGGCGCTGCTGGTAGCCGCTGCTCCGGTCCGGTCCCAGGTCGACCTGAGTCGGGGGACGGCGGGCACGGCCCTGAAGCTCCGGGCCCTGGACGGCGTGAAGCGCGTCCTCATGATCGCAGCGCACCCGGATGACGAGGACACGGCGCTGCTCACCACTCTGGCGCGGGGAATGGGGGCGGAGACCGCCTACCTGGCCCTGACCCGGGGCGATGGTGGGCAGAACCTCATCGGTCCCGAGCTGGGGGAGGGGCTGGGGGTCGTGCGGACCGGGGAGCTCCTTGCGGCGCGTGAGCTGGACGGGGGCCGGCAGTTCTTCACCCGTGCCTTCGATTACGGATTCTCCAAGAGCGCCGACGAGGCCCTCACCGCATGGAACCGGGAGGAGCTGCTGCGGGACGTGGTCTGGGTGATCCGGTCCTTCAGACCGCACGTCGTCGTCTCGGTCTTCTCCGGCACGCCGGCGGACGGGCACGGGCAGCATCAGGCCGCAGGGATCGTGGCCCAGGAAGCCTTCGAGGCTGCCGCCGACCCGGCACGGTTCCCCGAGCTCGAAGAACACGGCGTGGCGCCGTGGCAGGTCGGTCGCCTCTTCCAACGCCCCTTCGGAGCCGACGCCACGCTGGAGGTGGAGACCGGTCGGTTCGACCCCGTCCTGGGCCGTTCCCACTTCCAGCTGGCCATGGAGAGTCGCAGCCAGCATCGCTCACAGGACATGGGAATGGCACAGACCCCCGGTGAGCGGGTGACGGGGCTCGTACTCCTGAAGGTGGCTCCGGGACTCGAGGATGCGGGCCTGGGGCTCTTCGCCGGACTCGACACCACCCTCACCGCGGGCATTGAGGTGCTTCCTGCGGCGGCGCGGGAGCAGGTGGCAGCGGGAGTGGCGCGGTATCGGGAGGGACTCCACCGAGCGATGGACGCCTTGAACCCCATGGATCCCGGAGGGACGGTTCCGGCGTTGGCGCAGGGCCTGGAAGGCCTCAGGGAAGCAGTGTCCGCGGCCGTTACCCACGCGGAAGGCTCCGAGATCGCCCGGGTTCTCCGGGGGCGGGTCGCGCGGGTGCACGCCGCCCTCATGGACGCGGCGGGCGTCACCCTCCGTGTCCGGGCCGGAGAAGACCTGGTGGTCCCCGGTGAGACGATGGACGTGGTGGTGGAGTTCTGGAACGGGGGCGCATATCCGCTCTCGCGGGTCCGCCCGGTGCTCAACCTTCCGGAGGGTTGGTCGGCCCAGCCAGCCTCTCTGGTCGCCCAGGACGACCTGTCCCGGTTCTTCGGCCGCGGTGCGCCGTCCACGCAGCTGGGTCCCGACGGGCGGCTCGATCCCGGGGCCATCGCGCGGTGGCGTTTCCAGGTCACGATTCCAGCCGATGCGCCCTTGTCGAAGCTGTACTTCCAGGAGTCCGAGCGGGACGGCGCGTTCTACCGCTGGCCGGAGGATCGTTCGGAGGTCTGGGGGCTCCCCAAGGATCCACCGGTCTTCACGGGAACAGTGCGGTTCGACCTCGAAGGCACGGGGGTGTCCACCCCAGTGGCCGGAACCGCCGAGGCCCGGTACGTGGGTGTCGACAAGGCCACGGGAGAGTTCGAGAAGCCCCTGCTGGTGATGCCCGCCGTCTCGGTGGCGCTCGATCCGGGGGCCATGGTCTGGCCCGAGGGGCTCGATGAGGAGCGGGAGGTCCGCGTGCGCCTCGTGGGATATGCCAACTCAGCCCAGGCCGGAACGGTCGCCCTGGAGGTTCCGGAAGGCTGGAGTGTGGCTCCGGCTTCTGCCGCGTTCAGTCTGGCGGGGGCCGGGTCCGAGTCGTCGGCCGCCTTCCGCGTGCGCCCCGGCGGCGCGGGTGCAGGCGTGCATGCCTTCCGGGCGGTGGCCACGGTGGTTGAGGGAGCCCCCACGGGCGGATCCGTCCGGCACTCGGAGGGGGTGACTCTTGTCGATTACCCCCACATCGAGCGGACCGCCATGTTCCAGCCGGCAGAGCTGGACGTATCCGTCTTCCCGGTGGCGGCCGCCCCGGTCCAGGTGGGATACGTCATGGGATCGGGGGACGACGGACTGCGGGCTCTCCGCCAGATGGGGGTGAGGGCGCGCGAGGTGACGCCGGCGGAGCTCGCTGGTGGAGTCCCCTCCGACCTGGATGTGCTGGTCCTGGGAATCCGGGTGTACGAGACGCAGCCCCAGGTGGCCCTGGCCAACGACCGGATCCTGGAGTTCGCGCGAGGGGGCGGCACGGTCGTGGTCCAGTACAACAAGTACGAGTACCCCGCCGGGGGGTTCGCGCCGTACCCGGTGGACATGGGGCCGCCGGCTCCCCGCGTGACGAACCACCAATCGCCGGTGGAGATCCTGGACCCGTCCTCTCCGGTGATCGAGGGGCCGAATCGGATCACGCTGGAGGACTTCGATGGCTGGGTGCAGGAGCGGGGGCTCTACTTCCTGCGGGACTGGGACGACCGATTCCAGCCGGTCCTGACCTTCCAGGATCCCGGAGAGGACCCCGTGGCCGGTAGCCTGTTGGTCGCTCCGGTGGGGGACGGCGTCTACGTGTACACCGGGATCTCCTTCTTCCGGCAGTTCCCGGCCGGGGTCCCGGGCGCCCACCGACTCTTCGCGAACCTGATCTCGCTGCGCGGGTCGGAGCTGCGGTAGGGTGGGAGGTGCGCGGGCGCTCGCCACCGTGGCGGCGCTTTGGGTGATGGCGGTGATGGCGGCTTGCGGTGCGGAGTCCCCGCCGGAAGAAGACGCTGGAGCGACCCGAACCGACATCGCATCTGCGGCGATACCGCCCTACCCGGACTCCCTCGTCCTTCTGGCACGAACGGATTCGGTCTCGCCCACCCGGTTGCCGCTGGACTGGTACGACCTCCTTCACCCCCGGTTCGCTGACCGGATGGCCTTTCCGGACCCCGCGGAGTTCCCACTGGCCATGGAGTTCATGGAGACGGTCATGCGGTCAGAGGCGACGCGGACGGGAGTTCCGGAGGCCGGTCTCGACTGGCTGCGGAGGTGGGACGGAAGCGTCCAGGCGTACTATGCGGCGGCGCGGGACGGCGTGCTCCCGTTCCGGCGGGGTGAGGTGCTGTTGCTGGTGATCCCCGCCTCGGAAGCCGGAGACCTCGCCGAGGAGGAGAACGTTGCGGTGGTTCGGCTTGAGAGCGGCTCTCTGCCCAGAATGACGTTTCCCGGGGGGCCCTCCCAGGCGGACCCGGACCAGCGGCCCGCTGCGGATCCGGCGCCAGATTGGTACTCCACCTGGCAGGTAGAGGTACGCGGGCGCACCCCCGGCCGACACGACTGAACGAGGAGGTTGGCGAGGATTTCGTTGCCATCTCCCGGCCGTCATCCGACCTTGCGGGCTGACCAGATCCCCGAGGAGGCCCATGTCCGACCCGAATCTCACCCACGACGACGAAGACCGGGGTCCTATCGGGATCTTCCCCAGTTGGCGCGCATTGTACTGGAGCGTGGTGATCTACACGGTCCTGCTCGTGGCCGTGCTTTGGATCTTCACGGTGGTGTTCAACCACAGCGTCCACTGAGGGCCCGCCCATGAGTCCCATCGACTGGGGGGTCTTCGCCCTCTACTTCGGCGGAGTCGTCGCCTTCGCGTGGTTCCAGAGTCGGAAGAACGAAGGGGTGGAGGGATACTTCCTGGCCAATCGGCGCCTCCCCTGGGCCGCTGTGGGCCTTTCCGTGATGGCGACCCAGGCCAGCGCCATCACGTTCATCGGCACCACGGGACAGGCGTTCGACGAGGGGATGGAGTTCATCCAGATCTACCTCCCTCAGCCCCTGGTCATGGTCCTGCTGTGCGTGCTGTTCGTTCCCTTCTTCTACCGCGCCAAAGTCTACACGGCATACGAGTACCTGGAGAACCGTTTCGACGCCAAGACGCGCTCCCTCACGTCGTTCCTCTTTCTGGTGTCTCGCGGATTGGCAGCCGGCCTGGTCCTGTACGCACCGGCCATCGTGCTCTCGGTGATCATGGGGTGGGACGAGACAGTGACCATTCTCATCATGGCTGCCGTTACCATCGCCTATACCCTCATGGGCGGGATCACGGCCGTGATCTGGACCGATGTCATCCAGATGCTGATGATGTTCGTCGGCATCGCGGTGGCCCTGGTCATCCTCTTCACCACCCTCCCGGACGGCGTGGGGGTGGGCGACGTGGCCTACATCGGCGGGATCCAGGAGATGTGGACCAGCATCGACTGGTCATGGGATCCGTCGAACCGCTACACGATCTGGTCCGGGATGATCGGGGGCTTCTTCCTGGCGCTGGCCTACTTCGGTACCGACCAGAGCCAGGTGCAGCGCTACCTCACGGCCTCGTCGCTCAAGCAGAGCCGCCTCTCCCTGATCTTCAACGCCTTCTTGAAGGTCCCCATGCAGTTCTTCATCCTGAGCATCGGGGTCCTGCTCTTCGTCTTCTACCATTTCGAGCAGCCTCCCCTGGTGTTCAACAACGCCGAGGTGGCCGTGGTGATGGAGAGCGAGCGGGCGGAGGAATACCGGGCGCTCGAGACGGAACAGGCGACGGTGCACGGCGAGCGGAGGACCGCGACGCTGGAGCTCCTGGAGGCACGGGAGGCCCGTGACGATGCGCGGATCGCCGATCTGCAGACCATCATCGCCGATCGCGACGAGCGGCTCGTGGAGCTGCGCCAGGAGGCCAAGGGTGTGGTGTCGGAGGTACGTGGAGCTTCGTCCAACGACGTGAACTACGTCTTCCCATCATACATCATCAAGTACATCCCGGTGGGGGTCCTGGGTCTTCTCATCGCAGTGATCTTCGCCGCCGCCATGTCGTCGCTGGACTCGGAGCTCACCGCCCTTTCCAGCGCCACGGTCATCGACTTCTACAAGCGCTGGTTCAGGCCGGACGCATCGGATGCCCATTACCTCCTGGTATCGAAGCTCAGCACCTTTGTCTGGGGAGTGATGGCCTGCTTCGTGGCGCTTTTCGCCGGCCAGCTCGGCTCGTTGATCGAGGCCGTGAACCAAGTGGGATCCTACTTCTACGGATCCCTCCTGGGTGTCTTCCTTCTCGCGTTCCTCTGGAAGCCGGCCAATGGCCACGGAGCGTTCTGGGGACTCGTGGCAGGGATGGGCTCCGTGTTCGGACTCTCCCTGGTGACGGAGATCGCCTATCTGTGGTTCAACGTCATCGGGACGGTAGCCGTGCTCGCCGTGGGCATTGCTGTGAGCGCTGCGACCGGAGGCCCGGACGCGACTGGCGGCAAGGGTGCGATGGGGGCAGTCTAGCGACGACCCCTTCGTTCCAGCTCCACCACCCACTCCGGAGGCTCGAGTGCGTCCAGGCGTCGTTCCCACCTGGGGCTCGCACCTCCCTGACCGGACTGGTGTCCCTGCTCGCTCTGGGCGCCTTCAGCACCGGCGGGGGGGAGTTCACCCCTCTGGGTCCCGTCCCCCGCGAGGTCACGGTGGAATTCGTCGACGCGGACTACACCGTCCAGGGGTCCACCGAGGATGAGTTGCTGGGCGCCATGCGGATCGGGGGTCCAGGGAATGGCTGGTACGGGTTCACCTGGGAGTCCCGCTACACGTGGCGTCACGGGCCCATCGAGCAGGCCAGCATCAATCCCGGGGTCGCCACGGAGCCTCGGTGCGAGATCAAGGAGGTCTCCATCCGGCTGCGCTTCCGCCACTCGATTCCCCGGTGGAAGCCTCCGGAGGACGTCGATCCCGAGCTGGTGGCCAAGTGGGAAGCGTTCGACCGGGCCGTCCGGCTCCACGGAGAGGGGCACCGGGACATCGCCGTGGGCTACACCCAGGAAGCCATCCGTCGCATGAGGGACCTGGAAACGGAAGAATGCAGCCTGATGCGGAGCGAGGCCCGTGCACTCATGGACCGGATCCACGACCAGTACGTGCAGCGAAACCGGGAGTACGAGGCGGAGGAGCGCGAAGCCGGGGCCGTGCGGTGGCCGTAGACCGGGAACGGCCGGTGACCCATCGCGGGTCGGTGCACCCGGCCTCTGACGTGTCGGGGCGGCGACGAAACCCCGGGCAGAACGGGTCCGTTGTATTAGGAGCCCATGAGCGGATCACCGCGCAGGCTCACTCTCCATCCAACAGGTCGTCCATGAATCCCTTCCTCGCGCTCCGCCTCGCCTTCGCCGGGCTCCGGAAGGACCGCGTCACGTCGCTGGCCGCCGTGGGGATTCTCGCCCTGGGTCTGGCGGCTCCAACCACCTTCTTCTCCATACTCTGGGGTGGCGGGCTCCGTCCGCTTCCGGTCCCGGAAGGGGATCGGGTCATGCGAGTGGAGGTGCTGGACGCCAAAGGTGCAGGCCGGTCGGCGCCGGTGTCGTTCAGGGAAGTCGGGCTCCTGGAAGGTGCCCCTGGTGTGGAGGCGGTAGGGGCCTTCCGCACCGCGCCTATGGCGCTGGCCACTCCCGACCTCGGGACCCTTCCGGTGTCCGGCGCCGTCATGACGCCCGCCACTTTCGAGCTCCTCCGGGTGTCCGCTCTGGTGGGTCGGATTCCGGAGGGAGCGGAGGCTCGGGATGCCCTGGTCCTGGGGCATGACATCTGGATGCGGCACTTCGACGCGGACCCATCCGTGCTTGGTGCGTCCGTCATGGTGGACGGATCGGTCAGGGTGGTGGTGGCGGTGATGTCGGAAGGGTTCAGGTTCCCGTTCAGGCAGTCCGCCTGGCTACTGGCGGATCCCGCCGCGCCTCCTGAGGGCACCGGGGTGGAGGCCGTGCTTCGCCTGGCAGGCGGTGTGGCTCCCGGCGCCCTGGACGCCCCCCTCACCGCTCAGTGGCGGCGGAACGACGAGGCCCGCCCCGCGGAAACCCGCGAGGCCGTGGTTCGTGTGCGTCTGTTCACCCGGGGGCGGGGGGAGTCGGGAGAGAGCTGGGCCTACCTCGGGCTGGTCCTGGTGGGTCTGTGCCTGCTGATCATCGCGTGCGTGAACGCGGCGAACCTTCTCCTGGTGCGGGCGCTGGATCGCATGGGGACGCTGGGAGTCCAGTCGGCTCTGGGGGCATCTCGGGTGCATCTGGCGTCTCAACTGTTCCTGGAGGCTCTTCTTCTCGCCGCCGCCGGCGGAGTGGTGGGGCTTCTCCTGGCGGACTACCTCCTGAATTATGTCCAACAGGTGATGGGTCCGGAGAACTTCGGCTTTTACTGGATGGATGTCTCGATCGGTGGACCGGTGGTGGCGTTCACCGGGATGTTGGTGCTGGGAACGGCGCTCGTGGCGGGGACCGTCCCGGTGGTGCGGGTCCTCAGGACCGACCTGCAGCAGGTGCTCAAGGCGGGGAGCCGCCCCGTCCTCAAGGGCCCATTTCAAGGCCTCACCTGGGGCCGGGTCCTGGTCACCGGACAGCTGGCCCTCTCCTGCTTCGCCCTGGTGGCGGCCGGCCTGACGGCAGGCGCCATGCGGACCGCGGGCCGGTTCGGCACCGGGCTCCCGGGCGACGAGATCCTGGTGGCCAACTACGACTTGCCTGCGGAGGCCGGGGCCGGCCTTGAGTCCAGGCAGGAGTCCCTGGCGGCGCTTCAGAGCGCATTGGCCGGGATCCCTGGATCCCGGGAGGCGGCCCTGGCCCTGGGGGCCCCGGGGTATCAGGAGCCCTGGTCCGACGTGGAGCTTACCGGAACGGTTTCCCTGGGGCTGGACGCGGGAGAGCGAGTATTCGCCAATGCCGTGACCCCCGCCTTCTTCCCGGCGCTGGACCTGGAGCCGGTCCAGGGCAGGCTCCTGCGGTCGAGCGATGCGCAGGGCGCCGCCCTGGTCGCAGTGGTGACCCGGAGCCTGGCGGCCCGCCTGGCGCCCGGCGCCGACCCGTTGGGAATGGCGGTCCGGGTACCAGTGCTGGATTCCATTCGCTTCTACCAGGTGGTGGGCGTGGTGGAGGATCCGGGCCTCGATGCAGGGCGCCTGGCCCGGGAAGAGGGCGTGTACCTTCCCATGGCCCAGGTGCCATCGGCGTCGGGGCTTCTGGTGGTCCGGGGTGAGGTGACTCCGCTCCTGGCCAGGGATGCGCGCCGCGCCGGCACCGCAGCGATCCCCGGTCTCGTGGTGGGCGAGGTGCAGACGTTGGAGAATCGGCACCGGTTCATGACCCGGGCCCAGTCCACCCTGTCGCTCCTGGCGGTGACCGGGGGTCTGGCCAGCCTCCTGGTCGCTGGGGCCGGGCTCTATGCGCTCCTGGCCTTCCGTGTGAGGCGCTCGCGGCGGGAGATGGGGATCCGCCTGGCCCTGGGAGCCGACGGCGTGCGCCTGGCCCGGGATGTGGTCACGACCGCTCTGGGCCAACTGCTGCCCGCGCTGGTGGTTGGACTTGCCCTGGCCTGGCTCGCGGCGCCCCTGCTGGGAATCCTCCTCCTGGGTGGAGATCCCCGCTCCCCCATGGCCTACACCGTGGTGGCGGCTGTCTACCTCGCCACGGGGATCGTGGCTGCGTTGGTGCCGGCCCTACGGGCCGCCGGCCTGCACCCGGGCCGCGTGCTCAGCGAAGAGTAGCCCGGCCGCCGGGCCATGGCGGGAGGTAAGGGCCGGGATCTCACGCCGTACCTCCTCCCGCACCAGGATACCCACCGCACGTCAGAAGCTTCATGTGGACCTTCCCCGCGACATTCTCCCGTCATGGGACCCGGGCCTCGGAGGCCCCGACCGGAGTCCTCCTCTCCACGGTGGCCGCGGCGCAGGACTGAGCCTCTTTCGCCTCAACGCCGAGAGTCGTCCCGACGACGCTTCGGCCCAGTACCATCTCGGGGAGGCCTACCGGTTCACCGAGCAGCCGGAAGAGGCCGCTTGCCAATACCGCCGCACCCTGGAGCTCGACCCCGAGTTTCCCCAGGCTGCGCAGCGCCTGGAGATGGTGACCGGCGGCTGAATCGGAGACCGATCCAGCACGGATGCCGGGAGTGCGCTGGGCGCCCCGGCATTCCTGGACGCAGATCCGTCCGGGGGTAGTGCAGGCGGCGGGCCCATGGGCTAATGTGTGGCCGATTCACAGAACCCGACCCTCCCCCAGCGTGATGGAGTGCGAGCCAATGGCAGCCTATACCTGCGAAGTCTGCGGGATGAGCGTGAACATGAACTGCGCCAAGTGCGGCAGGGAGCTGGTGCACGAGACCCTGACCAAGGACGACGGCAGCACGGTCGCCGTGTCCAAGTGCCCCGAGGGTCACGGGATGATCAAGTCCCCCATGTGCTGCGCCAAGGACATGACCTGCGCCCTGTGACGGGCGCGCCGCACCCGCGCCACTCCCCTACCCGGCAACACGAGTCGAAGCGTAGCGCATGAGCTTCTTCCTCACTCCGACTCCCTCCGCTTCAGGAAGGGTGGGAGCGCCCCGGGTTCCTGGAATGGCGCGGTGCTGCGGTGCGGTTGTCGCGGCGTGGCTCCTCGTCGCGTGCGCGGCCGTTCCGCTCCAAGCGCAGCAGCCAGGTGAAACGACAGCGGTGCCCGTCCCTGGAACGGAGCTGTCGATTACGCTGGCCTACGTGCCCTCCGGCACCTTCCGCATGGGCAGTCCGCCAGAGGAGTCGGCACGGGACACGGACGAGGGACCGGTCCATTCCGTGCGGGTTCCCGGATTCTGGATGACGATCCACGAGGTCACCGCAGAACAATTCTCGCCCTACCGCTTCCCGGAGTTCGATGGGGACCTGGGGCCCGCCGGACCGGGGTCCTTCGACGTGGATGCGGTGACGAGACCCTCTCCTCCGTACGAGGACCCGGCGCATGGCATGGGCAGCGGGGATCACCCGGCCACGGGGATGACCCGATGGAACGCCCTTCATTACGCTCGCTGGCTGTCGGAGAAAACGGGCCGCCTGTTCCGACTCCCCACCGAGGCGGAGTGGGAGTACGCGTGCAGGGCGGGGGGCGACGGCGCCTTCGGGTTCGGGGACGATCCCGCCGAGCTGACGGACCACGCCTGGGTGGAGGCGAACAGCGAGGGAAGCCATCACTCGGTGGGCACTCGCCCCGGCAACCGGTGGGGCATCCACGACCTTCATGGAAACGTGGCCGAGTGGGTCATGGACGGGTACCTGGCAGACGCCTACGGTGACCGTGCGGACCGCGGCGTGGTGGAGGCGCCCTTGGAGGGGAGTCCCTCGCAAGGCCAGGGAATGGTTCGGGGCGGTGCCTTCGACGACGCTCCGGAGGCGGCGCGGTGCGCGGCGCGGACCCCCGAGTCCCGAGCCTGGAAGCAGAGGGATCCACAGATCCCGAAGAGCCGGTGGTGGAATACGGATGCGCCCCACGTGGGCTTCCGGCTGGTGAGTCCCGCAGAGGAGCTCACCCTCGAAGAGATCCGAGAGTACTGGGATGGAATCCTGGGTGGGTGACCCCCTCAGGATCGATTGGCAGCTCCGGCAACGAGCAGGAGGAACCGATGGAAAGGCGTGACTTCATGAAGGTGGGTGCGGCAGCGGCTCTCGGGGGCATGACCCTGGGCGAGGCTGGACCTCTGCGAGCCGCCACACCCTCCCGTGAGGCGATTCGGATCGGGTTGGTGGGGTGCGGTGGCCGGGGCACGGGAGCCGCGGTACAGGCCCTGAGCACGGACCACGACGTGAAGCTAGTGGCCATGGCGGACGCGTTCTCGGACCGGGTGGAGGGCAGCTACCGGAATCTGGTCAATACCGCCGAGGACAGTTGGTCGGGCGGGGTGGACCTCACCCCGCGGATCGATGTCCCCGAGGAGCGACGGTTCTCCGGGTTCGACGCCTATCAGAAGGTGCTACCGCTGGTGGACGTGGTGATCCTGGCCACCCCGCCGGGATTCCGGCCCATGCACTTCCGCGCCGCGGTGGAGGCCGGGAAGCACGTCTTCATGGAGAAGCCGGTGGCCACAGACGGACCGGGTGTCCGCTCGGTCCTGGAGTCGGCCGCCATGGCGCAGGCCCGGGAGCTGAACGTGGTCGTGGGGCTCCAGCGCCGCTATCAGACCGTGTACCGGGAGTGGGTGGACCGGATCCAGGCGGGAATGATCGGAGACGTGATCCTGGGCAGGGTGTACTGGAACGACGGCGGGGTCTGGGTCCGTGAGCGCCAACCGGACCAGACCGAGATGGAGTACCAGATGCGGAACTGGTACTACTTCACCTGGCTTTGCGGGGATCACATCGTCGAGCAGCACATCCACAACCTGGACGTGGCCAACTGGGTGCTGGGCGACTCGCATCCCGTCCGGGCCCAGGGGCAGGGTGGGCGCCTGGTACGGACCGGGCCCGATCACGGGCAGATCTTCGACCACCACATGGTGGAGTTCGAGTACGAGGGAGGTGCCCGGGTGCTGAGCCAGTGCCGGCACATGCCCAACACGGCGCGGCGGGTCTCCGAGGCCTTCCATGGCACCAACGGGACGGCTCCGCGACCGGGGGAACTCATATCCGCCAGCGGGCACGCCCTCTTCAGCCACGACGGCGAGGACGACCCCAACCCCTACCAGGTGGAGCATGACGAACTCTTCGCCGCCATTGCGGCCGGAGACTTCCGGTACGCCGACGGTGAGCGCGGCGCACGGGCGAGCATGACCGCCATCATGGGCCGCATGGCCACGTACTCGGGTCAGGTCGTCGAGTGGGATGCGGCCCTGAACTCGTCGGTGTCCCTCATGCCGGGGAAGTACGCGTGGGACGCGCCGCCGCCGGTGCTCCCGGACGCCAACGGTCGCTACCCCGTTCCGGTTCCGGGGGTGACGGAGGTGTTCTGACCACGAACCCCTCGGCTCCGTGAGGACGCTCCTCGCCGGGGCGTCGGCTCTTCTCCTCGCCTCGGTCCTCGCTTGTGGGCCGGGGCGAGAGGGTCTTGTGCGCCAGGAGTACGAGGAAGCCCACATGGGCACGGCGGTGCGACTGGTGCTGTACGCGCCGGATGCCGCCCGAGCCGAAGCCGCGGCGGAGCGGGCGTTCGCCCTGGTGGGCCGGCTGGACTCCCTGTTCAGCGACTACCGGCCGGACAGTGAGGTGGCAGCCCTGGCCCGGCTGGCGGGCGGGGACAGCCCGATGGCCGTGACTCCGGAGCTCCGGGAAGTGCTAGTGCGGTCCGCGGAGTGGTCGAGACGGACCGGCGGGGCGTTCGACGTCACCGTGGGTCCGTTGACGCGGCTCTGGCGGTGGGGGATGCGCCGGGGAGAGCTTCCGCCGGCTCCCCGGTTGGACTCCGCCCGGGCGCGGTCCGGGTTCTCCGGGCTGATCCTCGACACCATTGGCGGAACCGCGCGGCTTGAGCGAAGCGGCATGAGCCTGGACCTGGGCGGAATCGCGAAGGGATATGTGGCGCAGGCGGTGCTGGACCAGCTCCGGGCCGAGGGCCTCTCCACGGCCCTGGTCGACGCGGGTGGGGATCTCGTCCTGGGAGATCCGCCCCCGGGCGAATCAGGGTGGCGCGTGGAGTTCCCGGGAGGGGAGACCCACCGGTTGGCCAACGTCGCCGTGGCGACCTCCGGCGACCGGTACCAGTACCTGGAGGTGGACGGTGTGCGCTTCTCGCACATCCTGGATCCTCGTACCGGGTTGGGCGTACCCGATGCCCCGACGGTGGTGGTGGTTGCCAGCGACGGGACGACAGCCGACGTTCTGGCCTCCGCTCTGACCATCCTGGACCGGGAGGCAGGGCGGCTCTTGGTGGACGGGTTGGCGACGGTGGCGGTGCGGTGGACCAGCAGGCGGGCCGCCGACGCGAGTTGGCAGACGTCGGAATTTCCGCTTCTCAGGTCCGAGACGACGAACCCTCCGGTGATCCCTGGATGACACCCATGCGACGATTGTGGCGCCTCAGTCTGCTCCCAGGCCTCGTGGCCTTGCTCGGTGTGGCGTTGATCGCACCGCCGGGGGCCGCGCAGGACACCAATGGGAGCGCCCGTCCGAAGGTGTTCTTCGATTGCCAGGGTCGTGACTGCCGGGCGGACTACTACCGGACCCACATCCCTTGGGTGAGCTGGGTTCGCGACCGTCAGGACTCCGACGTGCACGTCATCCTCACAAGCCAGAGCACGGGCGCGGCGGGTCGGGAGTACCTGGTAGACCTCATCGGCATGGGCGTGCACGAGGGTTACCGGGACGACCTCCGGTATCAGACGCCTCCCACAGCGACGGACCGCGAGCGCCTGGACGGCGTCGCCTACCTTCTGGGAATCGGTCTCGCGCGGTTCGCCAGCCAGGAGGGCTTCCCGGAGGTGGTGCGCCTGGAGCCGGTGGAGGTGGACGAGATGGACCCCACCGAGCGGGTCGTCGCCGCATCCGAGGTGGAGGACCCCTGGGACCTCTGGGTCTTCCGCCTCAACGGAAATGCCAACGTGAGTGGTGAAGAGACGCGGAAGAACGAGCGATTCGAGGGGCGTGTCACAGCGTCTCGGGTGAGTCCGACGTGGAAACTGACCTTCTCCGGGAACATCAACTTCAACCGCCGCGAGATCGAGCTGACCGACAGTCCGGATTTCGTGGATGAGCGAACGGACTGGGGCTTCACACAGCTCACGATCTACTCCCTGGCGGAGCACTGGTCGTTCGGCGTGTGGGGCGAGGCCCGGCGCATCGTGAGCGCCAACCAGGACTTCCGGGCGGAAGTCACGCCCGCGCTGGAGTACTCCTTCTTCCCGTACGAAGAGGCCACGCGGCGTTCCCTGACCGCCTTCTACAAGATCGGTCCGGCCTACCGGGACTACATCGAGCCCACGGTCTATGGCGAGACGGACGAACTGCGTTGGGAGCAGTCGTTGTCCCTCAGCCTGAGCCAGCTCCAGCCCTGGGGTGAGGCGGGGATCCGCCTTCGGGGCTCCCACTTCCTGCACGACACGGGCCTGTACAACGTGTCACTCCGAGGGAACGTGAACGTGCGGATCATCCGGGGCCTGAGCCTGAACGCCAACGGGAACCTGGCGTGGGTGAACGACCAGATCTACCTGGCGGCGGAGGGAGCCACCACGGAGGAGGAGTTGCTGGATCTCGTACGCCGGGCACAGAACTTCAACTACTCGTTCCGGGTCGGATTCTCCTTCCAGTTCGGCTCCATCTACAACGACGTCGTGAACAACCGAATCGGCTGGGAGCAGTTCTTCTGATCCACAGCGTCCGGGAGGAGGACCCCATGAACCGCAGGGCATTCATGCAGGCAGCGCTGGTGGCCGGGGGTGGAGCCGCGCTGGATCCCAATGCCGCGTTCGGCCAAGGTGTCACCGTGAGCGGGCGTGGTCCCGCCCGGCGCCCCGGCCGGGCGGGGGCGAGCCACCAGGCCGAGCCGTTCTCCATGGATTTCGCTCCCCACTTCGGGATGTTCCGGGAGCACGGCGGGGGGAGCCTGGAAGGCGAGCTCCAGTTCATGGCGGACCAGGGATTCCGGGCCCTCGAGGACAACGGGATGAAGGGCCGTCCGTTGGAGGACCAGCGCCGCGTCGCCAACGAGATGGAGCGCCTGGGGATGCGAATGGGCGTCTTCGTGGCCCACACCATTCACTGGACCGAGCCCAACCTGGCTTCCGGCGATCCGACCAAGAGAGAGGAGTTCCTGGCGGAGATCCGGGAGTCCGTCGAGGTGGCGAAGCGCGTCAACGCCACCTGGATGACGGTGGTGCCGGGTCATGTGGACCTTCGCCTCCATCCAGACTTCCAGACCGCCAACGTGGTGGAGTCCCTGAAGCAGGCTTCAGGGATCCTGGAACCCCACGGACTCGTGATGGTCCTGGAGCCCCTCAACCCCAGAGACCATCCCGGACTCTTCCTGAAGGGGATTCCCCAGGCGTACCAGATCTGCCGTGCCGTGGGCAGCCCCGCGTGCAAGATCCTGGACGACCTGTACCACCAGCAGATCACCGAGGGGAATCTCATTCCCAACCTGAACGCGGCGTGGGAGGAGATCGCCTACTTCCAGATCGGCGACAACCCGGGTCGACGGGAGCCCACCACGGGCGAGATCAACTTCGCCAACGTCTTCCGGCACATCCGGGAGAACGGCTACGACGGGATCCTCGGCATGGAGCACGGTAACTCCATCCGGGGAATGGCTGGAGAGCAGGCGGTGATCGACGCCTACCGGGCGGTGGATCCCGGGAGCTGAGCCATCCGCGCGTGGTACGCCTCCAGAATGGCCGCCTCCTTCTCCTCCGACAGCCCCGTCCGTAGGGGGCGCTCATCGCCGGGACCGGACTTCCACCACTCCAGGGTGTCGCGGGCGGTATCCGCCAGCGGCCGGAAGGTGAGTCCCGCGGCGATGGCCTTGCGGGTGTCCCAGGACGTGAACCCGGCGGTCTCCGGGGACGGGTAGAGCCACACCGGCATCTCCATCCACGCTCCCACCTCGAACTCCTGGAGCAGCTCGATGGGAATCCAGGTGATGGTGACCTCAGACGGGGTCACCGCGCGGATTCCGTAGAGCATCTCCGCCATGCTCATGGGGCTCGAAGGCCCCACCGCATTGAAGAACCCACTGGCCTGGTTCTCCACAAGGTCGATCATGAAGCGGGCCAGATCCCTCACGTCCACGATCTGCACCCCGTCCGTTCCATCTCCGGGAGCCACCACCTCGCCGCCCCGGTCGATCCGGACCGGCCAGTAGGTGAAGCGATCACTGCGGTCGCCGGGACCCACGATGAGCCCCGGGCGCACTACGAGACCTCGATCGCCGAAGGTCTCCATCGTGATGCGCTCGGCCTCGGCCTTGTTCGGGCCGAATGCGGCTCCCATCCCGGCTCCCGACTCCACGACCTCCTGGTACTGCTGGCGGGTGAAGACCGGACCATCCTCCGCCATCCCCACGATGCTGTTGTCCGAGTGCGCGGACAGGGACGAAACGAACAGATAGCGATCCGTGGTGTCCCGGAGGGCGGCGGCGGAGTCCGCCACCCAGCTGGCGACGTTGGCCGAGTTGTCGATCACTGCATCCCAGCGTCGGCCCTCCAGTGCGGAATAGTCCGTCGCCGCACGGTCCCCCACGAGCTTCTCCACCGTGGGGAAGAGGCGGGCGTTGGTCCGCCCCCGGTTGAAGAGAGTCACACGGTGGCCACGCTCCAGGGCGTATTCCACCTGGTGGGGGCCCAGGAATCCGGTGCCGCCCAGGAAGAGGAGGTCCAGGGACCGAGAGGCACGAGAGACGGGGAGCGCGCTCGGCGAGCCGGCGGGTCCCGCGCGGACTCCGTCGGGGGGCTCACACCCCGCAAGAACGGCGCCGGCCCCCACCGCTGCGGACGCGGCCAGGAATTCTCGTCGTGTCGGCATCCCACCCTCCCGGCAATTCGATTCAATGTCCCGGCAGGGTAGATTCGGCCGGCCACCGGAGGCAAGCGCGGGTGGCTCATCGAGACATGGCCGCCAGGATACCCGGACGTTAAGGTGGCTCTCCACGGACCGGTGCGTTCCATGTCCCATCGAGCCCCGAAGACGGGAGGTTCCCATGACCGAGGCCCAGAAGACCGCTGCGGTGATCGTCCGACTCCTCGCGCTCTATATCGTAGTTCGTGGCGGTCTGGGGCTGATAGGCCTCGCCGCGTTCGAGCGGGTGGTGACCGACCGGGGGTTTGCGGACATGGGAATGACCGGGATGGCGGTGGGTTCGGCCCTGACTCTGCTGGCGGCCGGAGCGATCCTCTTCCTGGGGGCGCCGGTGGTGGCGCGGGTCGTGACCTTCGACATGCGTTGAGTCGCGACCGCGGCGCGCCCACGGAGCCAGCATGTCTCGCCACGCCCGATGGGGCCTGATCTTCCTGTTGGGCGCATGCTCCGATCCCATCACGGTGGAGCAGGTCCGGGAGCCCATGGATCCCCTCCAGGTCTACTACCTCTACTGGGAGGAGATGGCCGGGTGCACCACCATCTTCGGCGGGAGCCCCGCGCAGGTCCGGTGGTTCGTGACCGACTGGTTTCCGGGGCAGGCGGGCGTCGTAGGGCAGTGGAACGAACGGCACGAGATCACACTCCTCCGGGAGGCCCGTTTCGACAAGGGCGTCGTGACCCATGAGATCGTGCACGAGCTCCTTCAGGGCGACAGGGATCATAGCGACCCCGCGTGGAGTGCTTGTCAGGAGTTCGGGCTCATGATGGGAACGGGCAATTGAAGAAAAGATCTTGACCCGAACGGACAAGATCTCTATGGTAAGGGTCTTGGGAGTCGCGTCCCGGTGCAATCGACCGACGGTGGTCCTCGAAGAGGACTCCGCGGAGCAGGCCTCACCCAGAGTCCTGTGAGTGCAACCGGAGACGCGTTTTTTTGTGTCTGGAAATCTCGTCCCGACGCCCTGGGGCATCGGGAGCACCGGCTCCGGTCGGTGCCCATTGGAACCCTCTGCGAAGGAGGACCCGTGACATACCGCATCGGTGATACGGCATGGCTTCCCAATGGGAAGTCGACGTGCCACGGCGACCGCCGCCTTCGGGCGATGCGGCGTGCCGGGGCATTCCCGGGGGCCGCGCAGAGTTCTGGCCCTCGAAAGCACGACATGGGTGGAGGAGACGGGATGCGCTAGGACCGCAGCCCCGGATCCCAGGCGATCTTCTGGAAGCGCCCCACCTGTGTCGACGACAGGTGGGGCGTTTGGCGTTGGTACGCCGGACGCCATGAACAGAGACGAGACCTGCCGGTGGTGCTCGCGGCGCGGGACGGCGAAGGACGCGACTCCCGATCCGTGCCGCGCACCCCGGTCTGGTCCGACAACCATGGTGCAGGAAGATGAGCGAGAACCGGATTCGGGAGCTGCTCCGGGATCCGACGCTCGATCAGCCGGCACTGGACTACTACGAGGTGCGTCTGCCGTGGCAGAGCTTCGCGGTGCGCCAGGAATCTGCCGAACGGATCCTGGAGGCGATGCTCGGGCAGCCGCGGGTCGACTGGGTCCGTGCCGAGACCGTCACGGGTTCCGTGGTCTACCTCCGCGCCGAGCACATCGTGTTCGTGCGGGAGTGGAGCCAGGCGCAGCGTGACACCGAGCGTCGATTCTGGAAGCAGATCGACAAGGAGTACGAGGAGGACGAAAAGGACGGAAGCGAGTCCCCGGAGGCGCCCACCGACGGTGAGGCGTCCTCCGAGTCCGGGGTGAAGGAGCCGGAGCAGGACGCCGGTGCCGGGACCCCGGACGTGCCGGGGGCCACCCATGCGGACCTGGTCAGGTTCGTGGTGGTCACGGTTGTGGTACTCACCATCGTCCGACTCATGCTCGGATGAACCAGGTGCCAAGAGGCGCCGCAACCTCGGGCTCCGGCCCGGTCCCGTTTCGGGGCCGGGCCGCGGGCCCTACCCTCGAAGGACCTACATCTCGGGACAGACGTGGCGATCATGATCAAGAAGATCTTCGGACAGCACGACGAGAAGACCCTGATCCAGCTGGACGATGTGGCCTCCCGGGCAGCTCGCGTGGCACTCATGGCCGACGGGCACCTGGGATACGTCATGCCCATCGGCGGTGTGGCGGCCTACCGTGAGAAGGTGAGCGTGGTGGGCGTGGGCTTCGACATCGGCTGCGGGAATGCGGCGATCCGGACGGACCTCACCACCGAGTCCTTCCTGGGCATGGATCGCGACGAGCTGGACCGGAATCCACATCGGGTCAGTGACAGCCCGGTCCTGAAGACCTTCGCGGATGAGCTCTTCCAGGAGCTCTCCTTCGGCATCGGCCGGAAGAACCTGTCCGACGACGCACCGGTGGACGACCCCCTCTTCCACGATGACGCGTGGTGGACCATCCCGAACGACGGGGGCTTCCGTGAGACGCTCATGGACAAGGCGCGGAGCCAGCTCGGCACCATCGGAAGCGGGAACCACTACGTGGATGTCTTCGCCGACGAAGAGGGGCGCATCTGGGTCGGGGTCCACTTCGGGAGCCGTGGCCTGGGGCACACCATCGCGAGCAACTTCTTGTCCCTCTCGCAGGGAGGGTCCTGGGGGGAGCGTGCCCAGGAAAAGGAAGTCCTCCTGGATGTCCGCGAGGGGATCGGCCAGGACTACTGGGCTCTCATGAACCTTGCGGGGCGCTACGCCTACACCGGGCGTGAGTGGGTGGCCCGAAAGGTGGTCTGCATGCTCGATGGGAATGAGGTGGATCTGGTCCACAATCATCACAACTTCGCCTGGCGAGAGGAGCACGGGGGCGAAGAGTTCGTCGTCGTCAGGAAGGGGGCGACACCGGCCTTCCCGGGTCAGCGCGGGTTCGTGGGGGGGTCCATGGGGGACGACGCGGTGATCCTGCAGGGGGCCGAGGGAGACGGAGCGAGCTTCGATCAGAAGGAGGGCCTCTTCTCCACGGTTCACGGCGCCGGTCGGGTCATGGGCCGCATGGCTGCCAAGGGCAAGTGGAAGAAGGGCCGCCAGATCCTTCGCGGGGGTGATCTGGATGAGGCGCCCCAGGCGTATCGGCGTCTTCCCGACGTGCTCGCCGCGCAGGGTGACACCGTCGAGGTGCTGCATACGCTCCGGCCGCTCATCGTGTGCATGGCGCCGGGAAACACGGTGGATCCCTACAAGGATTGATGGGGCGATCCGTCGGTACCGCTGGAATTCCGGTACGTACCACACACGGGCACTACGTATTGACTCGGGCAGGTACGGGAAGAAGGTGTAAGAGATCCCGAAACTGGAGATGCCACAATGATGAGCCGCCGAACAGCCGCAGTTATCATCTTGGCGTCGGTGTGCCAGGCGTGCGGCTCCGGCCATCAACTCACTCCCCTGGGGCCCATTCCCACCGGTACCACCTTACAGCTGCAGGAGGCCCACTACGCCATCCATGGAAGGACGGCCGGGGATCTCCTTACCGGGATGCGCAACGGTGGGCCGGGTGATGCCTGGTACTCCTTCCGATGGGAACTCCGGTACGGCTACCAATCGGAGGAGCGTGAAGGCGTGGGGCAGCAGGCCTCCTATGCCTTCCCGCGGTGTGGTGTTCGGGACGTCAAGATCACCCTGCTCTTCGTCCGCACCATTCCCGAGTGGGATCCGCCCCCGGATGCATCTCCGACGCTGGTGGAGGAGTGGGCGGGATTCCAGGATGCGATTCGAATCCACGGGGAGGGACACCGGGACGCGGCCCTAGGCGCGGTCCGGGAGATCTTCTCGAGGCTCCGGACTTTCGAGACGGAAGACTGCAGTGTCCTTCGCCAGGACGTGCGACGGGTGGTAGAGGGAATTATCGACCGGCATAAGGAGAGGGACAGAGAGTACGAGGTGGAAACCGAGCGAGGGAGAGCCCAGGGCGTGTCATGGCCACCACCGGCGGGTGGAGGGCTCGGATCTTGAGTCGGGCCGCGACGGTTGGGGTCTGGATTCCCTTCATACTCACGGCGTGTGCCTCTGCGGGCGGAGGAGAGAGCGTGCCCCGGGTCCCCGTATTCTTCTCCGAAGAAGCGGTCCCGTGCGCCTACGAGACGGTGGGGCGCGTCACGGCGGAGGTCTATGTGGAGCGGCGTCCGGACGATCAGATGAGGCGAGTCCTGGGTGAAGCGGGCGCCCGTGCAGGAGGCGACGGCGTCCTCGTCCCGGACGAAGAGCGCTCCAAGGCCGTGGCCCTGGTCGTCAGGGGTCCGGCCCGCACGTCCAGCTCCGCCGGTTCGACCCGTGCGTCCGCCGCTCCGCGGTCGAATCCTGTGTCGGGCTGGCTCCTGATCTACACCGACGAAACCTGCAAGACACCTCCCTCCGGTGGGCAGGACGCCTTATGATCGTCGTCTCGCCCGACTGAAGCGGGGGTGAGATCACAGGCCCATACCGAGGAGGATCCCGCCATGCGCCGCCGCTCTCGCGTCCATCGTGCCGCCGCTGCGGCGGTCCTGTCACTCCTGGTCCTGCCCGCTCGGACCACGGGCCGCGTCGTCATCGCCTCCGCCACCTGCGTCGCCCAGGAGAGGTTCGCGGGATTCCCGGCGAAGGGCCTCATGGACATCCAGGCCATCGTGGTCCCCGGGGTGGGTGTGGCGGCCGCGCAGGCGGGCGTCGACAACACCCGGCAGAACCAGAACCTGATCTACCGGGAGATGAGGGCGGGCACCGAGCCCTCCCTGATCCTGGAGATGCTCAAGGAGGATCCCCGCATCGAGCGTCGCCAGTTCGGCATCGTCGACTTGCAGGGACGCTGCTCGGGGTTCTCGGGCGCGGACAACGGGGCCGCCTCGCTCTCGGTCCAGGACAGCGTGCCAGGAACCGGCATCGTCTTCTCCATCCAGGGAAACATCCTGGCCTCCGACCAGGTCGTCCATGACGCCGTCTCCGCGTTCCAGCACCTGCTCCACCGAACCGGTGCCGGACGCGCCCTGCGAGTTCCGGACCTCCTTCGTGGCCTACCTGCTGGTGGCGGATCCCGACGATCCGTCGGGCGATGCCTACAACGACGGCGACTATCACCTCTATCTGAACGTCACCGACCAGAACCTCCGTCCAGGTGAGGACGCGAATCCTGTGAGGACCCTCCGGATGCGCTACGATGCCTGGAAGGCTGGTGCGAGCGATGCTGGCGGTCGTGGAGCATCGGGACTCGCTCCGGAGCGCTGACGCTCGACGCCGAACCTCGCCACCGGGATCCCTCCCCCCGGTCTGCTCGAATCCCCGGGACCCCGACCCCTGATCAGATCATGAGGATCTCACCGCTCGCTGCCCTGGCACTCGCTCTCCCAGTCCTTTCCGCCTGCGCGCCCCGCGCCACGGAGGCCCCGGACGTCCGACTCGAGTACGAGCGCTTCGTCCTGGACAACGGGTTGGAGGTCATCCTGCACGAGGATCATTCCGATCCCCTGGCCGCCGTGGCCATGACCTTCCACGTAGGATCGGCAAGGGAGATGGAGGGTCGCACGGGGTTCGCCCACCTGTTCGAGCACCTCTTCTTCCTGGATTCGGAGAATCTCGGTGCGGGCGGGCTCGACCGGCTCATGACGCGCATCGGAAGCTCAACCAACGGATCCACCTCCCGGGACCGCACCAACTACTTCGAGGTGGTTCCCGTCGACGGGCTGGAGAAGGCGCTCTGGGCCGAGGCTGACAAGCTCGGCTTCTTCATCAACACCGTGACGGAATCGGTAGTGGCGAAGGAGAAGCAGGTGGTGAAGAACGAGAAACGCCAGAGCGTGGACAACCGTCCGTACGGCCACACCAGCTTCGTCATCGACGAGGCCCTGTACCCGGACGGTCACTCTTATCGCTGGCAGGTAATCGGGTCTCTGGAGGATCTGGATGCCGCCACCTTGGAGGATGCCGGGGAATTCCACCGGAATTGGTACGGGCCGAACAACGCCACCCTGGTGGTGGCCGGAGACATCGATCCGGTGCAGACCCGGGCGTGGGTGGAGAGGTACTTCGGCGAAATCCCGTCCCGCGAGATGCCCGAGGTCCGCGAGCCCCCAGTGGTGGAACTCACGGCATCGAAGCGCCTCTACCACGAAGACCGATTCGCGCGCCTGCCCGAACTGACCCTGGCGTGGCCCTCGGTGCCACGATTCCACCCGGACGCCTACGCACTGGAGGTCCTGGCCGACCTCCTGAGCGACGGGAAGACCACCCCGCTCTACCAGGTCCTGGTGGAGGAGATGGAGGTGGCGCCGGACGTCGCGGCATTCCAGGGGTCCCAGGAGCTGTCCGGGCGGTTCTCAGTGAGAGTCCGGAGCTACGACGGCATTGACCTCGACCGGGTACTGGCCGGCGTGGACTCGGCGTTTGCCCGGTTCCAGGAAGCTGGTGTGGATCCAGTCGAGCTCCAGCGTGTGATGGCCGGAACGGAGACCCGTTTCTACGGGGGCCTTTCATCGGCGTTGGGGAAGGCGTTCCAGTTGGCGGACTATGCGCTATTAGCGGACGACCCGGGCTTCTTCCAGGAGGATCTGGAGCGCACGTTGGCGGTGACCGCCGAGGACGTGACGCGGGTGTTCCGCACCTATCTTCTCGACCGGCCCTACGTCGCATCTTCGTTTGTCCCGCAGGGGCGGACGGAACTGGCGCTGGAGGGCTCCGAGCGAGCCCGGGTGGAGGAGGAGCCCATCGTGCCGGGTGCCGAGGAGGCCTTCCAGGTCGTCCGCGGTGAGGAGCGGACACCGGGAGGCTCGTTCGACCGAAGCGTCGAGCCGCCGTTCGGAGAGCGGCCCACTCTCACCGCGCCGGAGGTGTGGCGGGATCGGCTCGCGAACGGGGTTTCCGTCCTGGGGATCGAGGATCGTGAGATTCCCCTGGTGAACTTCGAGCTCACCTTCCGCGGCGGCCTGCTCCTGGAAGACTCGGACCGGGTCGGTGTGAGCCAGCTCCTGGCGGCGAGCATGACGGAGGGCACCGCCCAGCGGACACCGGAAGAGCTGGAACAGGCCATCGACCTCCTGGGCGCGAGCATCGCGGTGCGGGCCGGCCCAGAAACCTTCTCCATCTCGGGATCGACCCTGGCCCGGAACTTCCAGGAGACCATGTCATTGGTCGAAGAGATCCTCCTGGAGCCCCGGTACGACCCGGAGGAGTTCGAGCTCTCCCGCCAGCGGACGCTGAACCGCCTCCGGCAGAGGAGTGCCAGCCCCAACTCCGTGGCGTCCGACGTATACGGCCGCTTGGTGTACGGCGATCATGTTCTCGGTCGTAATCCAATGGGTACCCCCGCGTCGGTAGAGGCCATCACCCTCGCCGATCTCCGGGATTTCCATCGACGGACGCTACTTCCAAGCCTGGCGGCGTACCACGTGGTCGGTGCCGTGACTCCGGAGCAGGTCATGGCCTCTCTCGAGGGCCTGGCGACCCGGTGGCCCAAGGGGGAGGAGCCGGACTTCCCCGAGCCTCCGGCATGGGACCCGGATCGGGCTGGGCTCTACTTCGTCGACGTGCCGGATGCCTCCCAGTCGGTCCTCAGCATCGGCTACCTGGCCTTGGCACAGACGGATCCCGAGTTCGTTCCAGCCCAGGTCATGAACTTCCGATTCGGCGGAGGAGGGTTCGCTTCGGATCTGACCCAGGAGTTGAGGGAAGGAAAGGGGTATACCTATGGCATTCGGTCCAACTTCTCCGGGACAGCTCTGCCCGGGCCTTTCTCCATCACCTCGGGAGTCCGGTCGAACATCACTCTCGAGGCCCTTCAACTCGTGCGCGAGATCATGGAGGAATTCGGTCCGACCTTCGATGAGTCGGACCTGGAGGCCACCCGGAGCTACCTCCTGCGGGCCAACGCCCGAGCGTTCGAGACGCTGGGGGCCAAGCTGGATGTCTTGAGGGCCATGAGCGCCTACGCGTTCCCGGCGGACTTCATCCTGCAGCGAGACGAAGTGGTGAGCGCCATGACCATTCCCGAGATTCAGCGCCTCGCCCATCAGTACCTGGATCCCGAGGAGATGGTGTGGCTGGTGGTTGGGGACGCGCGGACCCAGATGCCCCGCCTGGACGCCCTGGGGCTCGGTGGGCCCACCCTCCTCACCCGGGAAGGCAACGCCCGCTGACCCCGCCCCCGTTCACCATGGATTCCGGCACCTGGAGCTGAGTATGGGATCTGCCGACTTCGCCAGACGCCTCCGGCACGAGATCTACCGGCACTTCGCCCGTGAGGCCGAAGCGCCCACGGTGGGGTGGCTCGCGGGCCGACTGAAGACCACAATCTTCCAGGTGGAGCAGGGGCTCCGGATGCTGGCCGACGCACGCGAGATCGTGCTGTTACCCGGAATGAGCCGGATCTGGATGGCCCACCCGTTCTCCTCCGGGGCCACGCCCTTCCCGGTGGAGTGCTGCGGGAGGCACTACTTCGCTCCGTGCGCCTGGGACGCCCTGGGCATCGCCGCCCTGCTGGGGAAGGACAGCGACACCATCACCCACTGCCCCGACTGTGGCGTAGAGATGGACGTGAGGGTCCGGGACGGGGAGCTGAGCGACGTCCTCTTCGGCCCCGACCGGCAAGAGGTCTCCCCAGACGAGGCCGTGGTCCACTTTTCCGTTCCCGCCCGGTACTTCTGGGACGACATCGGGTTTACGTGAGACACGATCCTCCTCTTCCGGTCGGAAGAACACGTGGGTGCCTGGTGCGACCAGCGGGATCTCTCTCCCGGGGCCCTGGTTCCGCTGCGCCAGTGCTGGGAGCTGGCCTGCAGATGGTATCCAGGGCGGGACCAGGAGCACTGGGTGCGACCCTCCCGGGCCGAGATCCAGGACATCTTACTCGAAGTGGGGCTCACCGGCCCGTTCTGGGACGTGTGATGAAGCCGGCCGTGATCTTGGCGGCCCTGGGGCTGCTGGTTCTGGGGGGATGTGGCGTGTCGGACGACACCGGGACCGAGGACGCCGCGAGTCACACCCGGGCTCCAGATAGCAGAGAGCTCCTGCTGGATCCCACCCACCCCGAGTGGTCCACCCCCGCGCCCGATACGGTGCGGATCCGTTTCGAGACCACGCAGGGCGACTTCGTGGTGCGCGTGATCCGGGCGTGGGCTCCGCGAGGTGCGGACCGGTTCTTCAACCTCGTGCGGCACGGCTACTACGACGATGCCCGCTTCCACCGCACGGTCCCTGGGTTCATCGTGCAGTGGGGCCTGGCGGGGGACCCGGAGGTGACCGCGGCATGGCTCCACCGCACGATTCCCGATGATCCGGGAGTGGTGAGCAACACGCGAGGGCGGGTCGCCTTCGCCTTCACGGAGGCGGGCACGCGGTCCACGCAGGTGTTCATCGCCACTGTCGACCTGCAGCGGCTGGACGAGGGCGGGTTCGCACCGTTCGGGGAGGTGGCGGAGGGGATGGACGTGGTGGACGCGCTCTACTCGGGGTACGGCGAAACGTCGGGGGGCGGGATGCGCGCGGGGGGCCAGGACTCGCTGATCCTGGGCGGGAACGCCTACCTGGACCGGGAATTCCCGCTCCTGGATCGGATCCTTCGCGCCTACCCGGAAGGGTGATTCAGTCCCTGCCCAGATCCACCAGGATCGGTCCGGCCGACAGCCCCGACGGCGTTCCCTCGACTCCGCCCGGCCCCTCTGCAACGGCCTGGAACCCCTCTCCCTTTCTCAGAATGATGGGACGCCCCGGCGGGCCCACGGTCACCTCGGGTTGATCCGAGACCGACCAGGCCACCAGGAAGTGAAGGAGGGCCCAGCGGGCAAACGGCTGGTGAGGTGCCTCCACGCCGCTTCCGCTCACGGGCAGGGTTGCCTTGCCCTGGGCCCGTACCACTGCTCCGGTGGAGATGGACACCCGGTCGCCCTCCCCGAGCAGGTGCATGATAAGCCCGCTTCCCGTGACACTCTGATGGTCCAGGGTGGCGCTCCGCGCGTCGAGCCAGATCACGCCCGATGCACCTACCACCGATGCCTCGTCTCCGTCCACCACCAGGGCCGTGTTCTCGTCGATCCCCACGCCGAGATGGACCGCGCCGTCCGCCACCACCGCCGTCAGGAGTCGACCCCAACGGCCTCGGGCCAGGAAGTGCTGGTCCACGATGGCCCAGGGGGCGAAGTCCATGCCGGACCGAATCCAGACCCCCTCGCCCTCCTCCTGGTGGCGCAGACCGGCCTCGAGGGCCGAGGACGAGTTTCCACCGGCAATGGCGCGTCCGCTCATCATCGCCGCGCCGGCGCTGGACCCCGATACCACGGCTCCCTCGCGCCACCGGTCCATGAGTGCCTCGTAGGCAGGCGTCCCGGCGCCGTCCGGCCGGAAGACGTCGATGATCCGGGACTGGTCACCCCCGGTGAAGAAGAAGCCGGAGCAATCGCGGATGCGGGCGGCCAGGGATTCGGACTGCGCTTCGTCGGCGTTGGCTTCGGTCAGAAAGATCCCTTCCGCCGCACCGGGGCCTCCGTGCTCCTCGAGGCGCGCCACCGCGCTCTCCATGGACTCCTGGGGCACCCCGCTGGCGGTGGGGAATACGCACAGCGGTCCAACGCCTTCGCGTCCACCCAGGATGGCCCCGTAGATCTCGGCGTTGTCTCCCGCCAACGCCCCGCCGACGATCACCAGCCGTCCCGGGGCCTCCTGGATCTCGCCTCCCGCGACGAGGTCTGCGGGTCCACGTCCGGAAGAGGCGGCGCTCGAGACCAAGGCCCACACGGTGAGAAGGAGGGAAGGCAGGGGGTGCATGGGCGGATGAGTCCGTTCGAGGGAGACGATGCGACACGGGTTCGGCGGGGAGCAGGGTAGAGGACCTCCGGTGGAGCGGGCAAGGCGGACCGGGGCTCAGAGGCGTGTGCCTGCACAGGGATCCGTGGCCCGCTCTTCGGCAGATGTCTCCAAGCGGCGCTCGAGGCCCTATCTTCCACGGCCATGACGAGCCCGCTTCCACGCCTTGACGCCGCCATCTACATGACGCCCCTCCGGGAGGGGGGCTCCCTTCCCGCCGTCGTGGAGACGGTGGACGGTGGCCTGTGGGTGGTGAAGTTCCGGGGGGCCGGACAGGGCCCCCGTGCTCTGGTTGCGGAGATTCTCGTGGCCGCCCTGGCGCGGGCGCTGGGCCTGCCGGTTCCCGAGCTGGCGCTGATCCAACTGGAGGCGGAGTTCGGACAGGGCGAGCGTGACCCGGAGATCCGTGACGTGCTCCGAGCCAGCGAGGGCGTGAACGTCGGGCTCCGCTACATGGACGGGGCCTTCAACCTGGATCCGGTGGCCGTCCCGGAGGCCGTCACTGGGGAGTTGGCCGCCCGGGTGGTCTGGCTCGACGCCCTCGTCACCAACCCCGACCGATCCGCGCGTAACCCCAACCTCATGCTCTGGTCGGGCCGCACCTGGCTCATCGACCACGGTGCGGCGCTCTTCGATCACCACGACTGGTCGAGGGTCACCCCCGGGCGAGTCCGGCGGCCGTTCACCGGCATCCGGGACCACGTCCTTCTGGGACTGGCCGAAGACATCTCAGGGCTGGACCGGGAGCTGGCTGGTCGCCTCGACCCGGGCACCCTGGAGACCGTGGTGAACGCGGTCCCCGACGAGCTCCTGGTGGACGCACACCGGGGGGGTGCCGACGGCCTCTCGCCCGACCGGGAGCGGGCGCGGTACCTGGATTACCTCACGGTGCGTCTGGAGGAGCCTCGCGCGTTCGCCGCAGAGGCGGAGAGCCTTCGGCAGGAACGGCTCAGCGCTCCGCCTCAGCGCCTGGAGGCTCGCCGATGAGCTCGGTCTCGAATGAAGCGCGGCGCGTGGCGTACGACTTCGCGGTCCTGCGGTTGGTGCCGCATCCCCACCTGGAGCGCTGGACCCCGGTGGGCGTGGTTCTGCACGCGCGCACCGAGGAGTTCCTGGACGCCCGGGTGGTGGACGACCCGGTCCAACTGGCGAGCATCGCCCCGGAAGTGGACGTCGACGTCCTCGTCCGGTACCTGAGGAACTGGCGTGCCATCGCCCGGGGCCGCGCGGAGGCGGGGCCGGTGGCCCTGTTCCCCCCGTCGGAGCGCTTTCACTGGCTCACCTGCCCGCGGTCCGACGTGCTCCAGAGCTCGCCCGTCCGACGGGGCGTCGCGGCCGATCCGGGCGAGGCGCTCGACCGGATCTGGTCCGAGCAGGTGGCCCGTGGATCCGGCCTGGAGTGACTCCTTGTTTCATCGATTCTCCCAACGATCGCCCTCAAGGGTCCGGATCATGAACCGACTGTCCAGAGGTCTCGCACTCCTTGTTTCCGTGATCGCGGGCCTGGCCGCGTCCGCCTGTGGGCGGGGGGGCGAGCCCGGCGGGGACGCGCCGTGGGGGCTGCCCGATCGGGGTGCGCTGGTGGAGCTGCTGGCATCGGGAGAGCCGGTGTTCGGAGTGTTCTCCGGGCCTCAGACCCGGGAACAGGGAGCCGCCATCCTGGGCTCCACCGACGCCGACTTCATTCTCTTCTCCATGGAGTCCGGCCCCTTCGACGTGGCGCTGATGGAGGAGTACATGGAGGGGATGGAGGAGGCCGGCGGCCCCACCGCGGTCGAGGAGCTTCCGGTGGTGCTCCGGGTTCCCCCAATCGACGACGAGGAGGCTACCCGGGCGCGACTGGACGAGGCCCTCCCCACCGGAATCGCCGGGATCGTCTTCCCCCACGTGGCGACGCCCGCCCAGGCCGAGGCCTCTGCGCGGCTCCTCAGCGAGTCGTGGCCTCAGGATCCTGACGGGAGCCTGGTGAACATCCTCATCGTGGAGGACCGAGAGGGGATCGCGAGTGTCCGGGAGATCATGGCCACGCCGGGGCTCAGCGTGGTCTTCGCCGGTCCCGGAGATCTCCGCCGCGCCTACGACGGCGACATGGAGGCGGTGGAGGGAGCCATCCAGGCCGTGCTGGCCGCATGCAAGGAATTCGAAGTCGTGTGCGGAGTGACTGCGGGAGTGGAGGACATCGCCGGGCGGCTGGAGGAAGGGTGGGGCATGATCATCGTGACCGAGCCCGCGGCGGTGGCAGTGGGCAGGATGGCGGCGGGTCGCGACGAGGCGAGCACGAACTGACCGGCGTGTTGGTCGATATCCTCTCCCTGGATTCCGGCTAACGCCCAGGCCCTTCGTCCGGGGTAGGAAGGGCTCCGTCCAACTCCGCATAGACCTGCTGCAGCGCCCGAGGACCCTGGCTGGAACGGAGACTCCACGATTCGAGGTCCCCGAAGTCGGCCTGGGCCTGCGCCTCCTCCAGCGAGAGTCCGGCCTCGTGGAGCCTTCGACCTTCCTCCACCACCGTCACCAGCGCCCGGCGGAAGATCTCCAGCTCCCTTCGCAACGTCTCTGGATCGTCGACGAATCCGTGGCCAGGCACGTACGTCGTAGCGTCCAGCGCCTGCGCCGCCTCCACCATCCCGATCCACTCGGAAGGGAAGGCGGTGCGCATGGCGGGGAATATGCGGTGCAGGTAGGCCTCGCTCATGAAGACGATCCCGTCTTTGGGAAGATGGACCACCAGGTCACCCCCGGTGTGGGCTCGCCCCAGGAAGCGCACCTCCACTTCCTTGTCCCCGAGCCGCAGACCGATCCGGTCCCGCACCTCCACGATGGGCACCCTCGCCCCGCTTCCCTCCGCCGCCGCCGCGCGGAGGATCGCAGCCGAGGTCGGGTGGGCCATGAAAAGGGCGTCCTGCGGGAAGGCGGCGTTTCCCCCCGTGTGATCGCCGTGGTCGGATCCGATGACCACGTGGGTGATGGGTCGGTCGGTGATCCCGGCGATGGTCTCCACCAGCCTGCGGGTTTCCTCGACGCTCCCCTGCCCGTCCGCCACCAGGACCCCTTCGACGGTGACCACGAAGAGACTCACCGTCGTGAACCGCTCCTCCCCAGCCGAACGGAGCTGCTCGTACGAATAGACAGCGGGTGCGAGCTCCTGGACCCGGGGAAAGTCCGCGTCGGTGTATCCGCGGGCCTCGGGATCGGCCGTGGGGATCGGCGCGGCGCCGGCGCCCGGATCGCATCCAGTCGCCAGTACGCAGGCCAGGAGGAGGGGGAAGAACGGGTGCGGACGTGGAACCATCATGGGGCTTCGGGAGGGGATGGTCGGGTCGCCATCAGGATGCGCCGGGGCTAGAGTGACCCGCCAACCTACTACCCTTCCGGAGGCTTCCACCATGCAGGGGTCGTCCTTCCTGCGCCCGATTCGGTCCGCCGCCGCGGCCGCCGTGCTCACCGCTCTCGTGACGCTCTTCCCGCGCCCGACTTCGAGCCAGGAGCGCCCCACCGCCGAACAGGCGGAGCGAGCCCTTCTGGAGGAGCTTCGAGCACCCCGTCCCATCGATGCGGCCGAGTCCGTGTGGCTGGAAGAGCTGACCTGGATGGAGATCCGGGACCTCATCGCCGCCGGAACCACCACCGCCATCGTGTCCACTGGAGGGATCGAGCAGAACGGGCCGTACGTGGCCATGGGGAAGCACAACTACATCCTCCAGACCACCTGCCCTGCCATCGCCCGCGAGCTGCGGAACGCCCTGTGTGCGCCGATCATCAAGCTCGTTCCCGAGGGGGACATCGACGAGCCGTCCGGGCATATGCGCTACCCCGGGACCATCTCGGTGCGGCAGGAGACGTTCGAGATGATGTTGACGGACGTCGCCAGGAGCCTGAAGGCGCACGGCTTCACCGACATCGTTCTCATCGGGGACAGCGGAGGGAACCAGCGGGGAATGAGCAACGTGGCTTCGGCCCTGAACGCGGTGTGGACCGACGCGAGAGCACATTACATAGCCGAGTACTACACGGCCGACGTGGTGGCCTACATGAACGAGGAGTTGGGAATCGTGGAGCCCCGGGACGACGGCGTCCACGACTTCTACTGGATCACGGCTCAGCAGATGGTCACCGATCCGGGGACGGTCCGGTACGACGAGCGGGTCGCGGCCGGGATGGCCCACATCAACGGAATCAGCATTGCGCCGAAGGCGGAGACCATCGAAGTGGGGCGAGCACTCATCCAGTTCCGCGTAAAGGCCACCGTGGAGGCGCTCCGGGCGGCAATGGGTGCGCGCCCCTGAGGCGGGTGCGCAGACCCGGGTGTGGGGTGGCCGCTAGGCTCCCAGGTACATGCGGGCCAGCGCCAGGGCATCCCCGCTGAGCCGCCCGCGCCCGACCATCTGTCGGAGAGCTTCGAGCCCCGGGGGCCCCGCCTCTGCCAGGCCCCGCACGTAGAGGCGGGTCACCGGTCCGTCGGGGCTGCGCTCAGCCATCCTGGAAAGGGCCGGAACCATGGAGCTCCGCGCGTCGGTGGGAAGGCTCTTCACGGCGTCCACCGCGATGGCGCGCTTCACCGCGTTTCCGCCTCCCACGAACTCCGTAAGGCCCTCGGTAACGGATCTCCGCTCCGCGGGCACCTCGTGGGCGCGCCGGATCAGCCCGGCGATGGATCGGGCGAAGACCACTGCGTCGTCCGTGCTGCGGGCCGCCTGGAGAAGCGTGGCGGTGGTGGCACGGGTCGGCGCCTCCTGGGCCGCCCCGGGCACCGCCAGGAGCAGAGCCGCGCAGAGGAGAAGCATGCGCCTCATGATCAGCAACTCAGGCAGTTGTGGTTGTTCTTCGCACCGAGGCCTTCAAGCAGGGCGATGGTCTCGGGGAAGGGCTGGACCCGCTGCTGCGGTCCGTTGGCCATGTCCACGGTAGTCTGACCGCGTCGGCTGACAAAGGTCACGTCGGCACCCCGCTCCACCAGGTACCGGATGAGCTCGTTGTCCCCCCGAGCCGCAGCGTGGTGCACCGGCGAGTACCCGTCGTGGTCCCGCTGATTCACGTCGGCGCCCAGCTCCTCCACCAGGTACCGGACCGCCGGCAGCCATCCATTCGGCGCGTGACGGTGAGAGTTCCCGGCCCGGGCGACCCCATACCCAACCCCGGATGCCGCGTGGATGGGAAACACCGCAGGCCCGCCGATCTCCGCCGGTGGCAGTCCGCTCGGGTCGTCGCTCCCGCCGCCGCGCCTGCGGGTCGGGACCACCAGGGTGGGAACTCCAGGATCGGCTCCGTACGACACCAGGAGTCTCATGGCGTTCACATCGGTGGCGTACGTCGCGCGCCAGAAGGGGGTCGCTCCGCTGAAATTCACGCCCAGAAGGTCGAAGTTGAACGACGTGTACCAGATGTGCTGGGCAACTCGGGCGTTCGGATCCGCACCCGCCTCCAGCAGGGCCTCCATCATCTCGAGATAGGACGTGACCTGCTGCTTGAAGGCCGTGGGCTGCGGATACAGGGCCTTGGGAGCCCAGCGGTTGTTGAGCACCGCGTAGAGCGGTGTGACCCCGTCCTCGCTGGCCGAGTTCGGGTCGGCGCCCATCTCCAGCAGCTCCCTGGCCAGGTCGTACTGCCCGTTGATGACGGCTACCAGCATGGGCGTGGAGTGGTCACCTCCGGTCGGCTGGTCCAGGTCGGCGCCGCCTCGAAGGAGCTGTCGAGCGACCTCCGCGTGCCCTTCGCGGACGGCGTAGTGAAGAGCGGTCAGGCCTCCCTGTCGTCCCACCAGGTCGTCGTACCCCATGGGCTGGGCTTCTTCCTCCTCCTCGTCACCGCCCTCCTCGCTGTCCCCTTCTCCCACCGCGTCGGCGTGGGGCTCGGTATCCGGCGCGATCTGGACGTCGGGGTCGTCGGGGTTCACCACCAGGGACGACTTGTCCGGGGCTTTCTCCACCCATGCCCCGGCGGCCCGGAGCTCCGCCTCTCGGAGCTCCTTCATCCGCTCCGTCCGCTCACGCTGGAGCTCGCCGTCGATCTCCCCGCGTTGGGCGAAGTCCACGACGCGGGACTGAGCCGCGACGTCCGCCCCACGCTCCATGAGAAGGTCCACCACCTCTCGGCGGTCCCGGGCCGCGGCGAACATGAGGGGCGTGCGATGGGAGGCGGCGTCCGGCAGGTCGGGATCGGCGCCTGCGTCCATCAGCGACGCAACCACGCCGGGATCTCCCGCCCCGGCCGCGACGTGGAGGGGCGCTACCCCGGTGGAGGTCAGCGCGGAGGGGTCGGCTCCCGCCCCCAGCAGCAGGGACGTCACCTCGCCCCAGCCCACCTCCGCGGCCAGGTGCAACGGAGTGTAGGCCCCGAGTCGGGTGAGGGCTCCGGTCTTCCCGCCGGCCCTGAGCAGCGTCTCCATCATGGAGACATCTCCGCGGTGGGCGGCCCAGTGGAGAGCCGTCATTCCGTCTCCCTGGGGCGCGTTCACATCCGCGCCCTGCGCCAGGAGGGCCTCCACCGCCTCCAGGTCGCCCCTGGCGGCGGCGTCCGCCACCGGCGCGTCGGGACCCGGGCCCAGCAGGAGGACCGCCAGAAGGGCAGCCCCCGCGGCGTTTCCGTTCAGTCGGCGGGGGTGATGGAGTCGCATGGCGCCTTCCCCCCTACACGGTGAAGGAGAAGTCGCCGTTGCTGTCGCCGAAGCTGTCCACGTCCAGGTTCAGCTTGTGCATGAGCGACAGCATTACGTTGGCCATGGGGGTGCCGTCGTCGGCCTTGAGGTGGATGCCGCCGTTCATCTGGCCGTTGGCGCCACCGAGCAGGATCAGCGGGCAGCGCTTGTGGTTGTGGAGGTTCGAGTCACCCATGGGTGATCCGTAGATGATCATGGTCTTGTCCAGCATGCTGGACTCGCCTTCCTGGATCGCGTCGAGCTTCTGCAGGAAGTAGGGAAGCATGCTCACGTGATACTCGTTGATGGTGGCGAAGTCCTTCACCGACTCCTCCCGTCCACCGTGGTGGGAGGCGGGGTGGAAGGGGAGGTCCACGCCACTCTCGGGATAGACCCGAGCCGAGCCGTCACGGCCCAGCTTCAACGAGAAGACCCGCGTGATGTCGGCGGCGAAGGCCAGGGCCTGCAGGTCGAACATGAGCTCCACGTGCTCCCGGAAGGAGTCGGGGACACCTGCCGGGGCCTCCGGCATCTCCCGCAGCTCACCACTCAGATTGTGGGCCTCGATCTTCTGAATGCGCCGCTCGATCTCCCGGATGTTGTCCAGGTAGCGCTCGAGGCGGACCCGGTCGGGGGCGCCGAGCTCCCGCTTGAGGTCCGCCACCTCACCGACGATCCAGTCCAGGATGCTCCGGTCGGTCCGTCTCCGGCGCGCCCGCTGCTCCGGGGTGCCGCCCGCGCCGAACATCTGGTCGAAGGCCACGCGCGGATCGCGAATCATGGGCAGGGGCTCCGTGGGGGAGGCCCAGGAGATGGTGTCGGTGTAGACGCACGCGTAACCGTACGCGCACCCTCCCGCCTGGTCCACGTTCTCGATGCAGAGCTGCATGGAGGGGATGGGCGTGTCCTGGCCATAGCGGCGGGCGTAGATCTGGTCCAGTGACTCACCCACCTGGATGTCGGAGCCCTCGGTCTGCTTGGGGTGGGCCTGGGTGAGGAAGACGGCGCTGGAGCGGAAGTGGTCCCCCCCGATCTCGCGGGGGCTGAACGCCTCCGCCATCCGGACATCGGTGTTGGAGACGATGGTGAGGTGGTCGCGCCACGACTCCAGGGGGCGAAGGCTCGAGGGCGAGAGGTCGAAGCCCCGCCCCACCTCGGCTGGAGACCAGAGGTTCAGCGTCGCACCGAGCTCGTTGCTCCCGGCCGCTCCGTGGACCATCTCGATACAGACCAGGCGGGTGGGATCCGTGACGTCCGAGCTCCGAGCCATGAGCCGAGTCGGGACCATGGCGTCGAGAAGTGGAAGTGCCACGGTGGCCCCGGTGCTCCGGAGAAACGTGCGCCGCGAAAGGTGCTTTCCAAAAATGAAGTCCATCCCAACAGTCTCCTGGGCTCGATCCCGAGCCGGGCTCCGGTGTTCTCGACCCGCTACTCCCCGTCCCCGTCGTCTCCCGCGCTCTCCATCATGCTCATCTGGAAGGCGGGACTGTGGATCACGCCCTTGATGAAGGATGAAAGCCGGTAGTCGTTCTCCGCTGCGGCGCCGCTGATGGCACGCACGGTGGGCATATCGAAGTACTCGACCCTGCGCCCAAGGGCGTAGGCCATGAGGTTTTCCGTGAAGGTCCGGATGAATCCCTCGGGGCGCCTCAGAATGGCGTTCCGGAGGTCGTCTGGGCCGGCGATGGTGCTCCCGTCGAAGAGCTCCCCGACGGGATCCACCGGCATCCCCTCGTCCTTGATCCGCCACGCGCCAGTAACGTCGAAATTCTCCAGGGCCAGCCCGATGGGATCCATCATGCGGTGGCAGGAGCGGCACTGTGGGTTCTTGCGGTGCTCTTCCATCCGCTCGCGTACCGTGAGGACCCGACCCTCGGTGGTTCCGTCGGTCTCTTCGAGGTCAGGAACACCGGGTGGTGGCGGCGGCGGCGGGCTCCCAAGCAACACCTCCATCACCCACTTCCCCCGGAGCACCGGGGAGGTGCGATTCGCGTGGGAGGTCATGGCCAGCACGGCGCCGTGTCCAAGGATGCCCCGCCGGTGCTCGCCCGCATAGCTGACCCGGCGGAAGTAGTCGCCCGTCACACCCGGGATCTCGTAGTGATCGGCGAGCCGCTCGTTCACGAACGTGTAGTCGGCCGAGAGAACCTCGAGGAGACTGCGGTCGTCGCTGACCAGGTGATGGAAGAAGAGCTCCGTCTCGCGCTTCATCGCATCCGCCAGGGTGGCGTCGTAATACGGGTACAGCTGCGCGTCGGGGTGGAGCTTCGCCAGGTCCTGCAGGCGGAGCCACTGCGATGCGAATCGGGTCCCCATGGCCTCGGCCCGGGGATCGTCCAGCATCCGGTCCACCTGCGCGTCCAGCACGGTCGGGTCGGACAGGTGACCCGCGGCAGCCGTCTGGATCAGCTCCTCGTCCGGAGGTGCGGACCAGAGGAAGAAGGCGAGCCGCGAGGCCAGGTCCTCGTCACTGATGCGATAGGCCTCTCCGGGCGCCGCATCGGCCGGCGCCTCCTCCAGCCGGAAGATGAAGTGTGGCGAGGCCAGCAGCGCCTGAAGCGCGACACGGATCCCGTGGTCGAACCCCCCGTCTACCGCTCCCTGGTCGTAGAAGACCAGGAGGTCCCGCATGTCGTCCCCCGTCAGGATACGCCGATAGGCCTGGGTGGCCAGCGGCTGGAGAATCCGCTCGGAGCACGGCCGGGCCTCCGCCGGGCTTTCCGGCTGGCACGTCAGGATCCGCTGCCGCACCGGGTTGTCCGATACCCCCTGGACGCGGTAGGGACCCACGATGGTGAGATCGCGCAGGTGCGGAAGGGTCGTCACACCGTAGGCCTCGCCGATCTGGGTGTCGGCCAGGGTGTGGTCCACTGGAGTGAGGAGGTCGTCCACGGGACCTTCGGAGGTTTTGATGAAGGCCGCGGTCACCTGGTGCGGTCCGGCGGTGACCCGGGTCGGGTCCGTCTCGAGCCGCATGCCCGCGGGATCGGACTCCGTCATCCAGCGGTCGATCTCGAAGGTCTGGACGGGCACCCCGTCGATGGAAACTTCCACCCTCTCCCCGAGGCGGGTGCGCCCGAAGAGGAATCCGGTAGGCGATGGGTGCAGCTCCATCTGGAAGACGTACTCCCCATCGGCGGGAAAGACGTGTCTCTCGGAGACGCCCCCCCGTGTGCCGAAGGGCGCGCCCTCCGCCCGTTCGAGCTGCGAGGCGGTCCGCGGGATCTTGTAGGTGACCGACGCCGGCGTGGCCTCCGGATCACCCATGGCCGTGTAGGCCACGTGGGACGCGGCGCGGAGATACCCCTCCAGGAGCGTCGCCGACAACTGCTGCGCATCGGCGATGTTGTCGAAGTTGTTGCTCATGGTCTCGGGGGGAAGGAAGGCGTCCACATCGACGTCCATCCCGAACATCCCGCGGATGGCAGCCCGGTACTCCGCCCGGTTGAGCCGTTGAAACGACCGGCGGCCTGGATTCGGACTGTGGGCTGCGGCCTGGTCGAGCTGGGTTTCCAGGTGGGTCCGCAGGTCGAGCAGGCTGGCGTCGTCCGGGCGGCGGGAGCCCGGCGGCGGCATCATCCCCGCGGCGAGCTTCCGGATCACCTTCTCCGAGACCTCGGGCTGGTCGACGGCGGCATCGGCGTCGAAGGACTCCAGCGTGAGGTTCCCCGAAAGGCGGCGGTCCGAGTGGCAGCGGACGCAGTAGAGCTGGATGACCTCGTTCGGCTCGGCACCCGTCAGGTCATCGACCAGCCACCCCGCATAGAGCTCCGGGTAGTCTGCCTCCAGCGTGTCGGGAGCGAGGGGAGCCCCAGGCTCCACCGGAGATCCCACGAAGAGGAGTACTGCGCCGAACAGCGCCAGTACGTACTTCGCCATGCTGCCACCTCGTGGCCAGGGTCCAACGTACAGCGGACCCTCACAACGGGGTGGGAGGGCCTCCGCGGCCGGCCCGCCGCTCGGGCCGAACGGGTCAGAATAGGGTGCGGACCCGCGGATCCGCCAGATTTCCGGGCGCGGCCGACCCCCGAAGGGGGTGGGGTGCCCTGGTCCTCAGACGCTGGACACCCAGGGCGTGCCGTCTTCCCGCACCATGGTCTCCAGCGTGTGCTTCGGGCAGACGTAGTTCTGGAGGAAGTCCAGGAGGGACTCGGCCAGCCCTCGCAGTGCCCGCTCCGTGGCCGGGTCGGTACACGTGCCATCGGGATCGAAGGCGCCTCGCACGCCGGCGATGGAGACCGCGCGGGGCAGGACGAGGGCCCCGGTGTGGGAGCACACGGCCCGCAACTGCTCCAGCGACTTGATTGCACCGATGCGGCCACCCGCCACCCCGAGAAGAGCCAGGGGCTTCTCTGCCAGTGCCGAAGGGAATCCCAGGTTCTCTATGACGAGCTTGGCCATGGCCGAATAGCCGCCATGGTATTCGGGAGTGGCCAGGACCAACCCAGAGGACCGGGCCACCGCCTCCAGCAGGCGGTGGCTGTCCTCGGTGGCGGGATGCCCGGGGAACGGGAGGTCCAGGTCCCGGGCGTCGAGTACTTCGACCTCGATCTCGCGTCGGGTCAGCTCGTCCACCACCACGGACAGTGCCCGCGCCGTGTAGTTGTCGGGCCTGCTCGTGGCGGAGATGCAGACGATTCGGGTCATCGACCGGTCCGGGTCAGGCGGGATTCCAGGCACGTGGTGGCCTTGGACCCTCTCCGGTGGGAATGGGTCCCTGCCTCGAGGGGGCGACGAGTACCTGAACTGGATGCAACGAGTTCCCGGACCGGCTGCTGGTGAACGCGCCGTCGCGTAAGGGCTTGGATCGAAAGACTCGAATCTGCCCTCAGCGGATCACATCCATGAGGACATCGTGGATGATCCCCGTGGCGATCTCCACCAGGAGCACGTCCACGCCGACCTGAACCCGTTGGTACCCGTCCCGCAGCGGCAGCGCGGACTCCAGCTGGGCGGGGAGGGTCTTCTTGGCGATGCCCGGGGGCAACGGCTTCCCCCTCGCGAGGTTCTTGCGGATTCCCGGAGGCAGCGCTCGCACCGACGGGGTGCCGTGGGAAACGTAGAATTCCCGGATCTGGGCACGCTCCTGGGTGGAAAAGATTACCTCCACCTCCAGCTGAGCGGACACTCCCGAGGGAAGGGCGGCCAGCGCCGCCACGATGGCGATGGGTGCGAAAGCCAGGCGAATTGCGGTCTTCATGGATCACCAGTCCAGCCGAGGGGAGGTTCCTGCGCGCTGCCGGACCGGGGAAGGCTGCAAGGGACGTGCCGTCAGAGAGCATCCAGGACGAACGCCTGGACCTCCTTCAGTTCGGGGGTCCAGGCTGCCGACGAGGGGAAGTCCGGAATATCCTCGGGTGCGCCCAGGAAGCCCACCAGGGGGACCCCGTACCGGAGAGCGAGCTGCACCTCGCTGCCGGTGCCGGGGCCTCCGGGGAGGGCCACGAGGACACTGGCCGACAGCACGTTGATGTGGTTTCGGGACATGGGGTGCGCCCCGCCCACGCCCCGGAGCGGGAGGTGGGTCTGGATGGGAATCTCCACCCAGGGATTGGGATACCCCGGTGGCGGCCCCTCTCCGTCGGCGGCGGCGGGAAGCACTCCGATCACACGGCCATCCCGCTCCTTCACCTGTGCGAAGGCCCGGCTGACGGCCTCCATGACGCCCCCGCCCCCGCCGGTGAGGAGGTGCACCGGAAGGGTGGCCAGCCACCGCCCCAGGCGCTCGGACCGGTTGGCGTGCGCCCGGGACCCCGACCCCATGACACCCACGATGGGCAGCGGCACGACGCTCAGGGTCCCTCCTCCGCTTCCATCAGGAATCGCTCCACCTCCTCCTGGGCCTCGAGCTCCGCCAGGAGCTCCTGGACGCTGGCCATGGCCCGACGCGTGGCGTCGGCGTCGCGAAGGACCACCGTCCTGTGGAGCTCGGCGAGCTGTGCCACGATGCTGGCGGCCCGGGCGTCGAGAACGTCCTGAAGATCGGAGATGGGGCGCATCCGGGGACCTTCGTCCATCGCGGTCGTCCGTCCCAGCCACTCCACGCGGCGGAGGTCGGCGAGAATCAGCTGTAAGCGCCGGACCAGGGCCTCGGTGGTCTGACGAACGTTCTCGCCCACGGCCGGATGGCGCATGATCCGGTACGCCATGGACTCCGCAACCTCCAGTCGGGGGTCGGCGGTGGCGCCGGAGGCCTCGAGGGCCCGCTGGACCCGCAGCTCGTCCCATCGCCGCAGGACCTCGCGGGCGAGCTTGGGTTCTCTCGTCACCGGAGAGAAGTAGAGAAGCACGAGAGCCGCCACGAGCACCACGAGCCACAGCGCGGGGAGCGGTGTCCCCATCCACGCCGCGCCGGCCCAGACTACCGCTGCGGCACCGCCGGCTCCCGCCAGCTGCCACCCGAACACGGTGAGGACCTCGTCCGCCTCTTCCACGACCCGCGGCCGGTCTGGCGGTGGATCAGGAATCGAGAGTTCGTGCCGTTTCGAGTCCTCCATCTCATCCCCTCCGCGCTGACACCCTTGGCAGATCTGCTGCTACACTCCCGGGTCGCATCCCGGTCCCGTGGTGGGCTCAGTAGGCTCGGGACCGTTCGATGCGGGCCAGGATGGAGTCGACCTCGGCAAAGACGGGCTGAAACTCTTCCAGCGCGTGCCGGAGCAGAGACGACCGCGTGGCGAAGACGCCGACCATGGGCTCGTCCACCGGGACCCGGCTCGTGGCGGCCAACCGCTCCGGGCTCAGGCTCACGGGGAACACGCTGTCGACCAGCGTGCGGAACGAGGTGGTGTTCATCCGGTTCCAGAAGACCGCCTCGACCTGGTTCCCGACGAAGTCGCGGGAGCCTTCCTCTTCCTCCGTCAGTTCCGCCAGGTTGCTGCCCCAACCCCCGAGCAGGGCTCGCAGCTCACGGTCCTGGATGATTCCCAGGCGACTGGATGCCACCAGACCCTCTAGGGTCCCCAGTGAGAGCTGGGTGGTCGGGGGCACGAACATGAGGGCGAGCGCCGTATCGGGGATCGCCACGGAGCGTCGGCCCGATGCGTGCGCGGCGTCCAGTGCATCGAGGGAGGACGAGACCGAGGTCAGGACCCTGGCCTGCAGTCCCCGGTACTCGACGAGAACGTCCCGGGCCGCGGAGAACTCCGCGTGCAGGGCGTCGAGAACCAGCCGCTCGTCCCTGCGCTCCTGGACTCCATCCCACCAGGTGTCCAGCGCGAAGGCGGCGAGGATGCTCCCGATGATGACCACCGACTCCAGGGCCAGGCGCCGGACGAGTGCCACAGTTCCTGGATTGCGGGAGCTCACCCGCCCGTCTCCGGCGACCGCAGGACCCGCACCGAGTCCTCGACGATCTCCAGGACCTGCAACGGGCCCCCGTACCGTTCCGCAAGCCCCACGTCGATGAGCCAGGCGCGGCCTTCGCAGGCGGAGCGGATCCCCCCGTCCTGCACCGTGTGGCCCATGATCATTCGCCGAGCCTCCATGGCCTCCAGAACCGTCGCCAACGTGGCGCACGCGGTGGAATCGGGCTGACTGGAGTACAGACGCACCCACTGGGGGCTGTCGGGTCCCTCAAGGACGGCCGGCCGCTCCGTTTCCCCTCGCAGCCAGTCACTGGCCTCGGCGTTGACCACGTCGATTCCGTGGGCGACGTGCGTCGGGAGAACGCCGCCGTGCACGAAGACGTTGTCATCCAACTGAAGGATGACCGGTCGGTCCGCCAGTCTCAGCGCATACGGCCGGCCCGGCAGAAAGGCCGCCATCCGCGGCCGTTCGTGAGGCTCGAAGACGAGCAACTCCGGGTCGGCCGGATCGAACTCCACGGCGTCGCCGAAGTCGGCGAACCCCCCATCGGTCACGTATCGCAGATCGCCGCGGACGTTCATGAGCTCGTGGTTCCCCAGGAGCGGGTGGAACGCGCCCCCTGCGGCATCGGCCTCGGATCGAAGCCGGTCGAAGAGATCCAGGATCGCCTGCTCGTCGTCTCCTCGGTCCAGCTGGTCTCCCGTTTGCACCACGACGAGTCGCCCCCCGACCCAGCGGTCGTGATCGTCGATGGCGCCGGCGAGGCGCAGTGCCGCCCGGGTAGCCTCCAGATCTCCATGCACGTCCCCGAACGCCACGATCCGGGTGGGGCCCGCGCAAGCGGAGAGGGCCACGAGCGAGGCGAGCAGGACGGCAGGTGCCGGTGAGATGCGTCGGAGGGCGTTGGGTCGATGGGGCATGGGCTTCTTCCAGCGTCGGCCGAGCCGATGGACGTTCAGGGAGACGGGGGAAAGATGGGCCGCGGCACCCCCGTTGGCGAGCGGATCCAGGGAGCGCGAGTGGGCGGTGGAGCGGCGCGCGCGCGAGCCGGGTATGTTGAGTCCCACCGTTGGGAATACACCACCCGAGTCCGCGATGTCCCCCACCGACCTCTTCCTGCACGAAGAACTCATGCTGCTGACCCTTCGGGACCGGGAAGGCACCGTGTTCGGAGGTACCAACTACCCCTTCGCTATCGGAGGCGCGGTCCTTTCCGAGCTCCTGCTGTCCGGCCGGATCGCCGTGGCACACGGAGACCGGAAGGACACGGTCCGCCTCGAGAACAGAACGGCCATGGGCGACCCACTCCTGGATGAGTGGCTCGGTGTCATGGCCCGTGCCAAGCGAGAGCGGACCCTCCAGGACTGGATCGGGCGGATCGCCTCCACGTCGGACCTGAAGCACCGCGTCGCCCTGCAGTTGAGCCGCCGCGGGATTCTGCGAGTCGCCGAGGACAAGGTCCTGTGGATCTTCAGTCGCAAGATCTACCCGGAGGTCGATTCGGGTCCCGAGGATCGCTTGAAGGCCCGGGTCGAGGAGGCCCTGTTCGGAGAGGGGGAGGTCGATGGACGCACGGCGGTCCTGGTGGCGCTCGCCGCCCAGGCGGACATCCTGGAACCGGTCTTCGGGAAGGACCGATTGAAGGAAGCGAAGGGCAGACTGGAGCGGATCGTCGCCGGCGAGCTGACGGCGCAGGCCGCCCAGGAGGCCATCGAGGCCATGGAAGCGGCGCTGGTGATCACTGCGGCCATCCCGGCGATCGTGACCGCCACCATCGTGACGCACTGACCCTCGGGAGTCCCGACTTCCATGGCAACGGGTCGTGTCCGGGTCTACATCGCCACCTCGCTGGACGGATTCATCGCCGGCCCGGGCGACGATCTCTCCTGGCTCCCCGGTTCCGATGAAATGAGCGCCGGGTTGGAGGATGCGACCCGTGGAGGGGAGCTCACGTACGAAGCCTTCATGGCGGATGTGGGAGCGCTCCTCATGGGGAGGCGCACCTACGACGTGGTGCGAGGGTTCGACGTGCCCTGGCCCTTCGAGGACCATCCGGTCCTGGTGGCCACCTGGCGTCCCCTGGACCCGGGCGCCCCGGCGACAGTGCGTGCCGTGGCGGGGGACATCCGGGACATGGTCTCCCTGGCGCTGGAGGCGGCGGGCGGACGGGACGTGTACCTCGACGGCGGGCGCCTCATTCGACAGGCGGCCGAGGCGGATCTCATCGAGGATCTCACGGTGACCGTCGCGCCCGTCGCGCTGGGGGAGGGGCTCCCACTGTTCGCGGGGCTGAGTCGACGGTACCCGCTGGAGATCCTTTCACACCATAGCTCTCCGGGCGGTATGGTTCAGCTCCGGATGCGACCGTGTCGGGAGGTTGGCGAGGGCTGAACCGTCGGCGCCCCGGGTGGCACGGAGCCCGGTCTCCCCACTCAACCTCCGTCGGCGGCGTAGGCGAGCGACACGATGCGCCACTGCCCCTGGTGGCGGATCAGGTTGAAGGCGTCGATCCCCGACCACTCCACGATGGCCCCGGGGTCGCCGAAGCGGGCATCGTATCGCACCCAGGCCTGGGCCAGGCCTCCGGCGATCTCGAGCCTCGCCGACACCATTCGCTCTTCGAAGACCTCCCGGCTGCCCGGTCCCAGGGGAGCCTGGGCCACGAAGTCTGGAATGGTGGTCACCACCACTCGCTCACCCTCCTCGGGGTCGGGCGCCCACACCGTGGTAAGGGTCGCTCCTGGCCAGAAGTGGTCCTGGAACCGGGTCCAGTCGCGATCGCTGAAGGCGTCGTAGTAGGACTCCAGGAAGGCACGCAACTCCGCCTCCTGCGGACCGGTGGGCGATTCCTGGGCCGCCAGCCCCGCCGGAATGGGGAGGAGAACCAGAACGGTCGGGAGGAGGCGTCGGGCCAGGGAAGCAGTGAAGGGCATGTGGGGCCTCGGGATCAGCGGGTCGAGAGCTCGGGGAGAGCGGGAAGGGGCCGGGGCCGATCCGGCTTCGGAGGGTGAGTTTCCGCACACTACGGTTCGGGTGCCCGGACCGGCCAGCTCGCGGCGAGACGGGCGGGGCTCGATGACCGGTCCTGTGGCGGGCGGGCGGTCCCCACTTCATACTGCCGAACCCCCTGAAGGAGCGACGCATGCAGGACGAAGGACCACAGGAGACGGACCGCGGCATCCACCGCCGGGATTTCCTCAAGCTCGGTACCCTGGGCGCGGCCGTCTCCCTTTCCGGGTGCAGGGTAGCGGCCGACCCCGACATGGAGCCCATCCCCCCCGCCCCGGGACCCCAGGGCGGACCGGGATCGGGCGGCGGCCCGGGGGGTGGCCCCGGATCGGGACCGCGGCCCGAGGTCGGGGACCTGGTGGACCCCACGCAGGCAGGGGCTGAGACCTGGCAGGAGCCGTGGGTATGGCGTCCCGCGGACTGGCCCGACAGCCCGCTCGTCCTCAACGTCACCCGCAACCAGAGCCCGGGGAGCTCTCCGAGCCCGGGGAATCCCACTCCCGCGATCTTCAACTACAACGGGAGCAGCCTGGGACCCACCGTGCGGGTGCGGGGCGATGGGGAGGTCCGTTTCAAGATCCGGAATCTCCTGGGTCTGAACGAGCAGATCAGTCACCTGGGTCCCAGCCCCGATCCCGTGGACATGCCGCTCCTGGTGGACGAGGCGGTCTGCCGGCTCGTGGAGGCGGAGCGGCCGGGCGGTGATCCGGACAACCCGAGTCCCTGCAACCCGTTCGCCTATCCGGAGCAGCTGCTGCAGGTCATCCAACCCGAGACCCGGCCCGGGTGGGCTATCAAGGGTCATTTGAATGGGCAGCACCGCGCCCACCACACCAACCTCCATACGCACGGACTGCACGTCGCTCCCGGTCGGAATCCCGATGGGTCACACTCGGACAACGTCTTCCTGCGGATCATTCCCAGGGCTGACATGGCCGCGAGGCTGGCCTCGGGGGATCCGGATCTGGCGGAGCTCGACGAGAACGAGCACGTGGGGGAGCTCGACTACCGGATACGGCTGTCCCTTCCCACTGACGGATCTGCACACCCCCCCGGGACCCATTGGTACCATCCGCACTCCCACGGGGCCACGCACGACCAGGTCGCCAGCGGGATGGCGGGCTTCCTCATCGTGGAGGGGGACGTCGACGAAGCCGTGAACCGTCGATTCACCGGGGAGGCGTGGCCGGAGCCCGACCTCAAGACCGGTCCGTGGGACTACCGCGAAAGGTTGGTGTTCATTCAACGCGTCTTCGTGGGCTCCATCGACCTGGACGCCGGTCGGCGCCGGAACTCCCTTCGCTTCCCTCCGCTGACCGCGGTGAACGGCGTCATGCCGGCGGCCGTCATGACCATGCGGCCCGGAGCGGCGGAGCGCTGGCGGGTGTTGAACGGAAGCGTGGACGGAGCGGGCACCAAGCGGTTCATGGTCCTGGACGGCCAGTACGTGCAGCGGCAAAACCGGATCTGGCGAGTCGTCGAAGACGAGCAGGCGGATCCGGACTCGGGTGAGGGCCCGAGCCGGACTCGGCGCCTGGAGCCTGTCACCCAGGCCGAACTGGAGGCCGCCAAGCTACCCCTCCACCAACTGTCATTCGACGGTATCACGCTGGTCTCGGAGGTCGACGGCGAGGCGCGACACGTCGTGAAGGACCTCTCGGCACAGAACCGTGGGACGAGGAATCCCCTGGCGCGCCCAAGGCAGGCAGGTGAGTCCGACCCGGAGTCTCGACTGCGCGCGTTCGAGGACTGCTTCCGCGACGGCGACTCGCTGCGTCGGGCCTTCGTGCGGCCCAACGAAGTCTACCTGGGCAATGCGAATCGGGCGGACGTCTTCTTCCGCGCGCCCCGGGACGGCTCTGATAAGGTCTTCACGATCTTCGCTGCGGAAGCGCACCTGCACACCGACAACTACCAGTCGGTGCTGCAGACGGCCTTCACCAACGAGCAGCCCATCGTTCGGCGTCCCCTCTTCGACGTGGTGGTGGGGTACATCCACGTGCGGGGGGAGCCGGTGGAGGGGGATGACTTCGATCTGGGAGAGCTCTCCCAGGTCCTCCCGCCGGTTCCGCCGCTCTTCCGACCCGTTGGCAGGGAAGAGCTTCGCATTTCCGCCGAGGAAGCGGGACTCACCGGCTCCCGTGAAGGCGAGCACCGGACGCGGGTGATCTCCTACTCGGGTGCCGGGGGTGCGGACTTTCCCGTGATTCCGGCTCCCGACGAGTTCTGCGACGCCCACCCGGAGCTGGAGAACCTCGTGTGGGGGACCCAGGACGGACAGCGGATCCTGCTGCCGAACCTGACCCGGACCATGGCCGTCAACACGGAGTTCGACCTGGCCGCGAATCCCGAGCCCCGGGCGCCGCACAAGTTCGACCCCCACGACCCCCGGCGCTCTAGGGTCCTCGTGGATACTGCCGAAGAATGGGTCCTCTACAACTGCTCACAGGCCCTGTGGTCCCATACGGACCGGGAGCGTTTTCCGCAGCCGGGGGCCTACAATCTGCACTACGAGTCCTACTGCGTGAGCCGCGCCGAGGGGCAGAGACGATTCTGGGAGGACCCGGAGTTCCAGATCACCGTCAAGGGAAGCGACCACCCCTTCCACATCCACATCAATCCCATGTGGGTCTTGAGAATCGATGTGCCCGACGAGCAGGGACGGCTGCACAACATTCTTACGGAACCACGCTGGATGGACACCGTTCCCATTCCCAGGGCCGGAGGGCGGGTGGTCTTCCGGACCCGGTTCGACGACTACGTGGGACGCTGGGTCCACCACTGCCACATCCTTCTCCACGAAGACATGGGGATGATGCAGGCCATGGAATGCGTGGACGATCCCCGGGAGGTGAACTACCGGTCTCGGCCTCGAGTGGTGGCGCGTGGCATGGACGGCCCGGAGGTGGATCGCATCTACCCTCGCCCGTCCGACGAAGTGATGTACCGCCAGAACCTGCGCTTCGTGGATCCCAACGACCTGGGCGGCCAGGTCTATCCGGGTTTTCCGCTGACGCCGCCGACGCTGGGGGATTGACCGCGGCGGGGCGGCACGACGCAAAGTCCCCCCGCCGCATGCGCGACGGGGGGACCAGGACCGGCGAGACGCCGGAGCGATGCCTCAGGGAATGAGCACGTAGTCGATCACGTGGATCACGCCGTTCGACGCCTCGAGGTCGATGAGGCCGGCGGCAGCCAGGAGCTCGGCGTCGCGGGTGGCCTCGCTTCCGTCGCGGATGAAGGCGCCCATGTCGGTGACGACCGGAGTGAGGAAGCCACCCTGGAGCGTGCGGATCTGCTTCGCGCCCAGGATGCTTCCGGACAGACGCCGCCCCGGAGCGACGTGGTACTTCAGGATCTCACCCAGCATCTCCGGGTCGTTCAGGAGTGCGCTGGCGTCGATTCCCAGGTCTGCGAAGGCGGCAGCGAACGCTTCGTCCGTGGGCGCGAAGACGGTGAACTGACCCTTTCCGCTGAACACGTCAACCAGATCGGCTGCCTGCAGCGCTGCCACCAGGATCGTGAACTGCGGGTCCTCGTCAGCGGTTGCGGCAGCGACCGCGATGTCGGCGATGGTCGGGCCGGTGACCTTGGCGTTGTTGTCGAAACGACCCTCAGCCAGGGGCGCTTCCGGCGCCATGGGAGAAGGATCGTCGGCGCAAGCCGCAACGGCGAACATGGAGACCATCGACAGGAGCGTGAGGCGCTTGAACATGGTGGGTTCCTCGTAGGGTCCGAGTTTCGATCATATCGCATCATATGACCGTTTCGTGTCACGAAAAGAATAAAACACGAGCGACAAGGACGGTCAAGTCCGCAGTTATAGACGATAAGTATCGTTTCGGGGTGGATCCAGTGAAGCGGTGCCTCGAAAGGGTGCGGTGCGCGGTTGCCTGCGGCTCACCCGAGAGCGGATCGAGCCCTGTTCCGTGCGGATGGGTAGCGGATCGCCAGCGCCACTGCGCGCAGGACCACGAAGAGGAGGAAGGCGCTCCAGAGCCCCACGTTTCCCGCCAGCGGTGCCAGGAGCCAGGACGCCAGCAGGAAGCCGAGGAATGAGAGGATGCTGGCGTTTCGCATGTCGCGGGTCGCCGTGGCTCCAATGAAGATCCCGTCCAGCTGGAATGCCGCGAAGGACAGTCCCACGTACGCGGCGGTGAACGGGAGGACGGCCGTGGCCAGGTCACGCACGGCGGAAAGGTCCGTCAGGAGCCCCACCACCCACGGGCCAACCAGGAGGATCGAGACCGCCAGCGCCACCGCGCTGGCCCCCGACATCTGGGTGGAAAGCCGAACGGTACGGTCGAAGACGTCGGGGCGCGCCGCGCCCACGGCGCGCCCCACCAGCACCTCGGTGGCGTGGGCGTAGCCGTCCAGGAGGTAGGCGCTCAAGGAGATGATCTGAAGGAGCACGTGATTGGCCGCGAGGATCTCGTTCCCGAAGATGGCGCCCTGGTTCGTGAACCACCCGAATCCCAGGAGGAGGAACAAGGTGCGCACCATGATGTCCGCGTTGGCGGCCAGCAGCGCCCGGGCCTTTGCCGCATCATGGATCCGATCCCTGGGCCACCAGGCTTCCTCGTCCGCACGCTCCTTCCTCAGCACCCGGACCAGGAGCCAGAGGGCGAAGGAGAAGGCCAGCCACTCCGACACCGTGGTGCCGAGAGCGATTCCCTCGACACCCCAGCCGAGGACACCGGCGAACAGGACGTCCAGAGCCATGTTGAGCCCGTTCAAGGCGAATTGCGTCGCCAGAACGTGTCGGGTGCGGCCCAGACCGATGAGGGAGCCCAGCACAGAGAAGGTCCCGAGGCTGGCGGGAGCCGCCCAGATCCGGATGTCGAAGTACGAGCGGGTGAGGGACTCGACCTCGGGAGTCGCGCCCAGGAGCTGCAGCGCCGCCCCGCCAATGGGGGCCTGAAAGAGGATGAGGCCGATCCCGAGGCCGGCGGACAGGAGTAGCGCTCGCGCCAGGGTGGCGCGCACCTCCGCCGTGTCTCCCTTCCCGGAAGCCTGGGCCGTGAAGCCGGTGGTCCCCATTCGGAGGAAGCCGAATCCCCAGAACACGAAGCTGAAGATGAGCGCCCCCAGCCCGATGGCTCCCAACTCGGCGGTGCTTCCGGTGTTTCCGATGACCGCCGTGTCCACCAGGCCCAGGAGGGGAACGGCCGAGTTGGCAAGGACGATGGGCCACGCGAGGTGCAGAATGTGGCGGCGGGTTACCGGGGCGTACATCCGCGGAAGATATCAGGAGCGGTGGGCTGCCTGGCGACCGGCCGGCGGTGTACAGATGTGCCGCGGGTCGGCAAGTTGGCTGCTCCCCCTGCGGAGACCCTCCCATGCGAATGACTCCACCGTCGGCCCTTATCCTGCTCGCGCTCATCGCGGTTCCCGAGTTCGCCCTGGCGCAGATCCAGACGCGCCGCACCCGCGAGCCCTCGATTCCGCCCCCCAACATCACCGACTATCAGCCCCGATCGACCCTGGTGGTGCCGGAGCATCCCGTGCCCCGGGCGAAGTTCCCCGTGGTCGACTTTCACGGGCATCCGCCCACGCTCGGCAACCGGGAGACCATCGAGGCGGTGGTCGCGGCCATGGACGAGTTGAACATCCAGGTCATCGTTCAGGCACGGGGAAGTCAGGGGGCCCGCCTCCGGAGCCAGATCGAAGCGGTGCGGGAGGCCGGGTACGGCGATCGGTTCGTCTTCTTCACGACGCTGGACCTGAGCGATGTGGGGCCCGGGTCGGGGGAGCGGATCGCCGCGCAGCTGGAGGCGGACGTCCGGGCGGGCGCCGTGGGGATTGGAGAGCTCTCCAAGGCCTTCGGACTCTTCACCACCAAGGCCGACGGGACCCGGCTGAGGTTGGATGATCCGGAGCTGGACGTCGTGTGGCAGACCGCCGGTCGTCTCGGGATCCCCGTCTTCATCCACACCGGTGACCCGGCCGAGTTCTTTCAGCCCCACGACATGCGCAACGAGCGCTGGCTGGAGATGGCCATCTTCCCGAGCCGTCAGCTCAACGACCGCTCCCGATTCCCTGGCTTCGACGAGCTGATGGCCGAGCGGGACCGGATGATCGCGAAGCACCCGAACACCACCTGGGTGCTAGCCCACATGAGCTGGTACACCAGTGACCTCGCCCGGCTGGCTGAGCTGTTCGATCGCTTTCCCAACGTGCACGGCGAGCTGGGGGCCGTGCTGTACGACCTCGGGCGGCAGCCCCGTTTCGCCCGGGCGTTCTTCGAGAAGTACCGGGACCGCATCCTCTTCGGAAAGGACTCCTTCCAGCCCGACGAATACCCCTACTACTGGAGGGTCTTCGAGACCGAGGACGAGTACTTCGACTACTACCGGGACTACCACGCCTTCTGGAAGCTGTACGGCATGGGGCTTTCGGACGACGTCTTGCGGGCCATCTACTACCGGAACGCGCTGCGGATCATCCCGGGTATGCCGACGGAGGGGTTTCCGGGCTCGAGCTGAGGAAGCGGGCCACGGCAGGTCGGCCCACCGGGGGGCGGCGAGCCGTTCCCGCTACAGCCCGAACCGCATCCCCTCCCGGGCGAGCACGAATCCGCGACGGGAGATCTCGGCCTGCTCGGGGCCTCCCTCGTCCAGGGCCGGATTGGAGTTGTTGAGGTGGGTGAGGACGACCTCGGCCCCGCCGCGGTCGACCAGACCCTGCAGGGCATCCATCGTCTGACTGATCAGGGGGTGGGGTAGATCGTCGATGGAGCGGCCCGGGAGCTCGTCCATCGACCAGAAGGAGGCGTCGAGGAGGGCGACGTCGACACTCGCCACCGCCTCCGCGACGTCACGCTCCCACGCCGACCAGGAGTTGATGTCCGGGAGGAAGAGGAGCTGGCGCTCCGGTCCCCGGAAGACGAAGCCGACAGTGTCCGCGAACTCGTCACGGTGCGGCACCTTCCAGAGCTGGACCTCCAGGTGCGAGTCGATCCGGTGCCACCGGTCCGGTACGAGAGGGTGGAAGACGATCCGCCCCTGGTCCGCCATGAACCGCCAGGGCTGGTTGGACGCCAGATAGTCCGCCATGGCGGCGGTGCAGTAGACGGGGGTGTCCCGGATTCCGAGTCCTTCGTTCCCCAGCAGCGCCAACCCCAGGTAGTGCCCAACGTGGGCGTGGGTCAGGAAGATCCCGTCGAAGGGCCGTCGCTGGGACGCGCGCTCCCGGAAGGCCGGCTCGGTGATGAGGTCGATCTGTCGCGTGATGTCCGGGGTGGCGTCCACGAGGTAGAACCGCTCCGCGGCGGGCTCCACCAGCGCCAGTGACGAGACGAACCGTCCCTCTCCGCGCTCGTGGAGTCGCCGGCCCCCCTCGCAACGCTCCGAGTAGCACCCTACCTGGGGGAAGCCCGCGTCCTGGGCGGTCCCAAGGATCAGGGCGTAGAGCTCTCCGGGGCGCAGGCCCGTTCGGACCGGGGATCGGATGGCGGCCACGGGCCTGGTGTGGATCAACGTGCCGAAGGTCTCCGGGGAGAGCACGGGAAGCGCGGCCAGCGTTGCGAGGAAGTCGCGTCGGAACATCGCGTTGAGAGTTGGGAGGTGCGGTACGCTCGTCAGTAGGTAGGCCAGACGCCCGGGGTGGCGAGCTCCACGGAGTGCCCGTCCGGGTCCCGGAAGTAGATACTGAGACCTCCGCGGGGCCAGCGCACTTCGCTCTCGATCTCGACGCTGTCCTGCATCAGGCGTGCCCTCCAGTCCTCCACCTGATCCGGGTCGATGGCGAAGGCGATGTGGGCGGGTCCCGAGGCGTCGTGCGGCGGGATCTGCTGGCCCCTCACGTCCAGCGCCGTCGTGCTCGCTCCCCGCTGGAACACCAGGAGCACCGTGGCCTCACCGCCGTCGAACGCCAGGAAGCGCTCGCTCTGCCCGATGATCCTCAGCCCGAGAGTCGTTTCGTAGAAGGCCCGGGCGAGGGTCAGATCATCGACGTAGAGAGCCGTCTCCAGGACCCGACGGATATCAGCCACGGCAGAACTCAGACACGGCGGCTCTCGGCCCGAATGTTCGGGCTCGCTAGGACCGGACCCTGCGGGGGCGATGGATGGAGCTGCATGCGCCCAAGCCTATGGCCTGTGCCCGGGGTGGTGCAACCGACCCTGGGCCTTGGGCGGTGCGCGCGACGGCTGGGTTGGACCAGCACCGATGTCTCCAATCTCCCAGCGGCAGCGCTGAGCGGCCGATCCTTGCGACGAACCCGCCTTAGAGGAAACAATGAAGGTTACCCTCAGGCGATCCGAACTCCATACACCTCAGCGGTTTCCATGCGTCCCCTCACCCGGGCCCTCGCGGGCCTGGCTCTCTTGTTCGTCCTCGCTTCGTGCGGGACCGACGGCTCCTCCACGGAGAACCTCAACCGGGTCGCGTCCATCCGGGTGGTTCCCGACAGTGCCGAGGTGGTGAGAGGATCTTCCATGACGTTCTCGGCGGAGCTCCGAGACGGGCAGAACCGGGTCGTTACCGGGAGTGTGGTCCGGTGGTCCATCGCGGACCCGGCCGTCGCGGCCATCGACTCCGCCACCGGAGCCGTGAACGCCCAGTCCGAGGGCGTGACGACGGTCCGGGCGGCGGTGGGAGCGGTAAGCGGCGAGGGCACGCTGGTGGTGACCAGGGTGCCCGTAGACTCTGTGGCGGTGGATCCAGCGGACTCCGAGATCCGGGTGGGTGGGTCGGTAACCCTCACCGCTACGACCTTCGACGCCACTGGAGCGTCGCTGAGCGGGCGCGCAATCTCCTGGTCCAGCACCAACCCCCTCGTGGCGACGGTGAACCCGAATACGGGGCGGGTAACGGGGATGGGATTGGGCACCACCACGATCACCGCCACCAGTGAAGGGGTCACTGGATTCGCCTTCGTCACCGTTCTTCCCGTGGCGGTGGATTCGGTCGTGGTCCTGCCGGACAGCGCGGAGCTGCGCACGGGAGACACACGGACCTTCATGGCCACCGTCCTGGATTCCACCGGCGCGGTCATCTTGGGGGGACGTCCGGTCTCGTGGAGCACGGCGGACCCCGCCGTGGCCATCGTGAATGCCTCCAGCGGCGTGGTAACCGGTGTGTCAGCCGGGACGACCACGGTCATCGCCACCAGCGAGGGCGTCGCCGGCAACGCGTGGGTCGGTGTCTCGGCCGTTCCGGTGGTGGGAGTCGTGGTATCACCGGACAGCACCGAGGTTCGCGTCGGCGGGATGACGGTATTCATGGTCGCTGTCTTCGACTCAACGGGGGCCGCGTTGAACGGGCGGGTGGTGGCCTGGGAGAGCTCGGACCCCGGCGTGGCGACGGTCGACGCCAGCACGGGCCTGGTGACCGGGGTAGCAGAGGGGTCGGCCACCATCACGGCGACCAGCGAGGGTGTGACCGGCGATGCGATCGTCACGGTATCCCAGGTCCCCGTGGAAGGGGTGGAGATCACACCCGCGGCGGCCTCCATTCGGATCGGCGGTTCCCTCACGCTTAGGGCGGCGGCCCTCGATTCGGCGGGAGGCGTCCTTCCCGGTCGGCCCGCATCCTGGACGAGCCTGGATCCCTCGGTGGCGACGGTGGATCCGGTCTCCGGTTTGGTCACGGGCGCGGCGGTGGGGAGCACGTCCGTCACGGCCGTCATCGAGGGTGTCGCGGACACGGCCTCGGTCACCGTCTCCGATCGTGCGGTGGACTCCGTGAGAGTGGTGCCCGATAGCGCCTCCATCCGTGTGGGCGGGGCGACGACGTACGTGGCCACCGTGTTCGATTCCACGGGTGTGGAGCTTGTGGGCCGAGCCGTCGCCTGGTCCATAGGAGATCCGACGGTGGCGACCATCGATGCCGCCACGGGAGCCGTTACGGGTGTCGCGGCGGGGACCACGACGGTGACGGCGGAGAGTGAGGGAGTCACGGACGCCGCCATTCTGGTGGTCTCACAGGTGCCGGTGGACTCGGTCCTCGTGACACCGGGCGTGGCCGAGGTGCGCGTCGGAGGCGTCACGACCTTCACGGCGGCGGTGTTCGACTCCACGGGGGCGGAGCTCACGGGACGGACCGTGACGTGGTCCATCCAGGATCCGTCCGTCGCCACTATCGACCCGGCGACGGGCGAGGTGACGGGTGTGTCCCAGGGTGCCACCATCGTCACGGCCACCAGCGAAGGCGTCACCGATGTGGCCATCGTGAGCGTCACCGATCTCCCCGTGGTGTCCGTGGTGATCGCACCGGACAGCGCGGAAGTCCGGGTGGGAGGCCAGACCACCTACAGCGCCTCAGCGTTCGATTCCACCGGCGCTCCGCTGACGGGCCGAACGGTCACGTGGTCCATTCTGGATCCAGCCGTCGCCAGTCGGGATCCACTTACCGGAGCCGAGACTGTTGTGACGGGACTGGCACCGGGGCGCACCATCCTCTCGGCAACCAGCGAGGGGATCACGGACAGCGCCATCATCGGCGTGTCTCCGGTGCCGGTGGACTCGGTGGCCGTGGCGCCGGACACGGTCGAGGTCCGGGTCGGTGAGCAGGGGCAGTTCGCGGCGTCGGTGTTCGACTCCACCGGTGCCCCGCTCACGGATCGCACCGTGACCTGGGCCAGCCTGGATCCCGCGGTGGCCAGCATCGACGCGGCCACGGGGTTGGTCACCGGTGTGGCAGAGGGGACCACCGTCGTCACGGCTACCAGTGAAGGCGTCGTCGGCCAAGCGGTGGTCTCAGTCTCCGCCATTCCGGTGGACTCGCTACAGGTCTCGCCCGACTCCATCGAGGTGCGGGTCGGCGGGACCACCACCTTCACCGCTGCGGCCTTCGACGCCAACGGTGCACCGCTCGGTCCTCGCTCCGTCACCTGGTCGGTGGCCAACGACGCGGTGGCCACCATCGACCCGGTCACCGGAGTCGTTACCGGGGTGGCCCCGGGAAGCACCACCGTAACCGCGACGGCCGAAGGCGTGAGTGATGATGCCATCATCGCCGTGTCGCTGGCTCCGGTGGACTCGGTGCTGATCTCACCGGACAGCACCGAGATCCGGGTGGGAGGCGCCACGGTGTTCACGGCCGCCGTGTTCGATTCCGCGGGTACGGCCCTGACCGGCCGGACGATCACTTGGTCCATCGCGGACCCGTCGGTGGCTTCCATCGACCCGTCCACCGGCGAGCTGGCGGGCCTCTCCGTCGGGACCACCTTGGTGACCGCCGCGAGTGAGGGGGTAACGGACCAGGCCATCATCGCGGTATCGCCGGTGCCGGTGGACTCGGTGGCGGTGTCGCCGGACAGCACCGAGATCCGGGTAGGCGGGGCGACGACGTACGCGGCGGCGGTGTTCGATTCCACGGGTGTGGTGCTGACGGGGCGGACGGTGACGTGGTCGATCCTGGACGCGGGGGTGGCGAGCATCGACCCGGCGACGGGCGAGGTGACGGGGGTGGCGCCGGGCGTGACGACG
>JBDHLC010000060.1:0-14011 GCA_039586075.1 Gemmatimonadota bacterium
GCGGTGGGTGGGTTCCCGGACGACCCGCACCACTACGTCATGGGGACGACGGGGGGCGGGGTCTGGATCACGGAGGACGCCGGAGAGACCTGGACGAATGTCACCGACGGGTTCCTGGACGTGGGCTCCATCGGGGCGGTGGAGGTCGCGCCCGGGGACCCCAACGTGATCTACGCCGGAACGGGCTCCGCCGGCATCCGCGGAAATGTGAGCATCGGCAAGGGCGTCTGGCGTACCACCGATCGGGGAAAGAGCTGGCGGTTCCTGGGACTGCCGGACGCCGGTCTCATCGCGAAGATCCAGGTGGACCCGAGAGACCCGGACGTGGCCTTCGTGGCGGCGTTGGGGAACGGCTTCGCCAAGAACGAGGAGCGGGGGGTCTACCGCACCCGGGACGGCGGCGCCTCGTGGGACCGGGTGCTGTTCGTGGCCGACTCGGTTGGAGCGGTGGACATCGTCATGAACCCGCGGAATCCCCGGGAGCTGTACGCCGGGATGTGGCGCGCGGAGCGGAAGCCCTGGACCCTGGTGGACGCCTCCCGGGACGGCGGGGTGTGGAAGAGCACAGACGGAGGGGACAGCTGGACCCGCCTCACGGACCCGTCCATGGACAATGGGCTGCCTTCGGAGACCCTGTTCGGTCGCATCGGGCTGGCCATCTCCCCGGCGGACCCCGACCGGGTCTGGGCCCTCATCAGCGCGCCGGATCCCCACGGCGGAATCTGGCGCACCGACGACGGTGGGGAGAGTTGGCGGAAGGTCACGCGGGACCGGCGCTTCCGTCAGCGTCACTGGTACTACTCGCACCTGGAGGCGGACCCGCGGGACCCGAATACGGTCTACGTCCTGAATACCGGGATGTACCGCTCCGTGGACGGGGGCGAGGACTGGGAGCGGATCCGGGTGCCTCACGGAGACGTCCACGACCTGTGGATCCACCCGGATGACCCCGACGCAATGGTGGTGGGGAACGACGGCGGCGCCCAGGTGAGCCTCAACGCCGGGCGGAGCTGGTCCACCATGCACAACCAGCCCACCGCCGAGTTCTACCGGGTGGAGGCGGATCACCAGTTCCCCTACCGGCTGTACGGAGCCCAGCAGGACAACTCGACGATCTCGGTCTCCTCCCGGGTCGCCGGGGACCTCTCCCCGGAACAGGACTGGCAGAGCGTGGGCGGCGCCGAGAGCGGGCACATCTCCGTGCATCCCCACCCGGACTCGGCCCACATCGTCTGGGCCGGGAACTACATCGGGCAGATCGACCGCTCGAACCTGAAGACCGGCGAGAGCCGCAACATGATCCTGTATCCCCAGATGGGGGACGGGGTCGCGCCGCGGGACGCCCGCTACCGGTTCCAGTGGAACGCTCCCATCCTCATCTCCCGGCACGATCCGCAGGTGGTCTACCACACCTCCCAGCACGTGCACCGGACCACCGACGGCGGGATGAGCTGGGAGACCATCTCCCCGGACCTCACCACCGACAACGAAGCCCAGCAGGGCCTGCCGGGAGGGCCGCTCCAGGTGGACCACACCGGGGTGGAGGTCTACAACACGGTCTTCGTGCTGAGCGAGTCTCCCCATGACGCTGCGGAGCTGTGGGCCGGCACCGACGATGGACGGGTCCACGTCACCCGGGACGGGGGCGACACCTGGACCGAGATCACTCCGGACCGGATGCCCGCCCAGGGCACGGTGAACTCCATCGACCTCTCGGCGCGCACGCCGGGCCGAGCGGTCATGGCCGTGTACCGCTACCGGGACGGCGACTTCCGGCCCTACGTCTTCCTGACGGAGGACTTCGGGGAGAGCTGGGATCTCCTGACCGACGGCTCCAACGGAATCCCCGCCGACCGCCCGGTGCGGGTGGTACGGGAGGACCCGGATCGGACCGGGCTCTTCTACGCCGGAACCGAGTTCGGGATGTTCGTCTCGTTCGACGGGGGGCGTCACTGGCAATCCTTCCAGCAGAACCTCCCGCGCACGCCCATCACCGATCTCAAGGTCCACCGGCAGGACCTGGTGGTGGCGACCCAGGGCCGGTCCTTCTGGATTCTCGACGACGTCACTCCCCTGCACGCCATGCGGGATGCCATCCGGAACGAGGCCCTCCATGTGTTCCAGCCCCGGAACGCCACCCTTGCGCGCTTCCGTTCCACCGGCGGCGACCGGGCCCCGGAGGATGCTCCCAACGGCGTGGTCCTCGACTACTGGGTGGGAGACGACGTCGGCCAGGTGGAGATCGAGGTGCTGGATTCGTCCGGGATGGTGATCCGGGAGTTCGAGGGTGCCGTGGAGACAAACGGCGGTGAGGAAGCCGGGGAGGAAGCCGGAGAGGCCGACGAGGAAGGGCCGGACGAGGCCGCCACCGAGAGTGGAGCCGCGACCTCCGAGGCTGGCGAGGACGAGGACGCAGAAGATGCGAACCTGCAGGAGGAGGAGCTCGAGGTCGACCCGGGCATGAACCGCTTCGTCTGGGACCTGCGCTATCCCGGCCCGGACGTGATCTCCTCGGCCCAGTTCTCCCTGGCGAACACCGGGGGCGCCTGGGCCCCGCCGGGAAGCTACACCCTGCGGGTGGAGGCCGATGACGTGGAACAAGAGGTCACCGTCCAGGTAGGGCTGGACCCCCGGATTTCCGACGTGACCGCCGAGGACATGCGGGCCCAGTTCGCGCTCACCATGCGGGTGCGGGGCCGCCTGACGGAGGTGCACGACGCCGTCCGGGAGATCCGTTCCATCCGGGAGCAGACCCGGGACTTCGTGGCCCGGGCCCGAGACGGGGAATACCCGGACGAGGCGGTGGCCGAGCTGGACTCCCTGGCCGACGCCATGGGCGAGACTCTCACCGAGGTGGAGGCGGCGCTGATCCAGACGAAGAGCGAGTCGGGTCAGGATCCCATCAATTTCCCGCCCATGCTGGACGACCAGCTGGCCTATCTGTATAGCCACGTGAACGGGTCGTACGGACGGCCCACCGCTGGGTCCTACGAGCGTTTCGACGACCTGGTGGCCGAGACGGACCCGCTCCTGGAACGGCTGGACGGGCTGGTGGCGACGGAGGTGCCCGCCTTCAACGCGGCCCTGGAGCGAGCGGGAATCGGGGCGGTGGTGACGCGGAGGCGGTGAGCCGGAAATCGATGTGAGGGGGCGCCGTCGCCTTCGGGAATCAGGCGGCGGCGCTCTCCGGCCACCCGGAAGCGTGCGGGGCTCGGAGTCGGCTCGCACGAGGCGAGCGGAGAAGCCCGACGACCGCCCGCTACCCCAGGGCCTCCAGGCGGGGACGCAGCGTCACGTCCACCCGCGTGATGCTCCCGGATCGCCGGAAGAGCCCGGCGCTGGTAGCAGCGTCCAGCGCCCCACCTTCCACGCGGCGGACGGTCCCGTCGGCCTCGGTCAGCGCGATGGCTGGCTCGTCGCCGAGCCGGTAGACCACGGGGACCTGGCAGTACGTGAAGGCCAGGCTGTCCGGTTCCAGGGCGAGATGCTGCTCCCCACCGTGGACGTCGTAGTAGCGGAAGTCCTGGGGACCCTCGAAGAACTCGCTCCGGCGGAGGAGCACCGGGTCGAAGTGGACCCGCCCTTCCCGCACGCGGAGGCCCAGCTCACCCAGGCGGGTGATGAGCTCCTCCTTGACCTGCCCCGTCATTCCCGGCTGTTTGGCGCCCGCGTGCCCGGGGGTGTGGGAGTAGGGATCCGTGGGGAACGCGCCGAAGACGTCGGGCGCCTTGTTGAAGCCCAGACCGGCACGGATGTCGTAGTAGTGACGGGCCAGTTCCACGAAGGCCGCGGGATCACACTTGGCCGCCCGGGTGGCGCACTCCTGCACCGCCAGCAGGAGCTTGCTCACCATGTGCCAGTAGACGCACCCGAGCCCCTCGTAGCCGTAGAACGTCCCGGACCGGCCCGTAAACGAGTGGTGGTTGAAGACCTTCTCGAAGATCTCCCCCACCAGACCAGACTCCCGCTCCACCAGCGCCGCGTACCCTTCTCCCCGAAGTCGGTCCAGGGAGGCGTGAACGTCACGGACGTTGCGGAAGGATCCGTTGAAGTGGATCCGACCGTCCACGTCCCGCTCCACCACGTCGGTGTTGCCGTCGGCAATGAGCCGGCCCAGAAGCTCGGAGCGGTCCGCCAGCAACGGCGGAACCACGTTCTTCTCCAGGAAGCCCGGTAGCCTGCGGTCCGGGTAGAGCATGTAGGTGTGCTGGTCCGCCCGATACAGGTCGCTCCGGCGAAGGGCATCCAGCACGGTATTCGCCTCCGAGGCGCTCAGCGCACCCGAGCTCAGGACCGAGACCTGGCCCTCCAGCATGGGATACAAGCGCTGTACCGAGATCCCGTCATCACCGATGCACAGGACGTTGTAGGCGTGATGGAGCCCTTCCTCGTCCCAGTTGAGCCCGATGGAGTGATCCATGAACGCCAGCGCGGTGGACAGGAACTCTCGGATGTCCCCACCGTCCACGGAGCGAACCGATCCTGCGAGCCCCCGGGCGTAGAGAGCCGAACGGTACTCGCCCGCGGCCTCGCCGAGCTGGTCCAGGACGGATTTTCGGTCGCGGTCGTCCACGGCGTCGGAGGCCAGGAGGGCCCGGTGCTCCTCCAGAGCGGCGTGGGTCCGGCGGAGCCATTCGGCCACTTCGTCGTGCAACTCCACCGTGCCTTCACCCAACGCCTGGAACAGCTCGAGGCAGAAGGCCAGGTACCGCCGGGCGTACTGGAGGGTCACCATGGACGCGCCGTATCCGGCCAGCGCGTTGTTGGCGTCGTTCCACTCCGGTCGCTGGGTGTTCATCCAGAAGCCGGCCCCGGGCACGAAATTGGCCAGCTTGGCCAGGAGGGGGACGAGCAGCTTCTCCGTCAGGTTCGCCCGTAGGATCTCGCCAGCGGGATCCGGCAGATAGCGACCATCCCAGCCCAGGGCGTCCACGCGAGCCTCGATGCGGGCTTCGCGCTCGGTGTTGAATACCAGGGAGTCCCTCGGATCCGCCAGGAGATCCTCGTACGGCTTGATGTCGTACGGGACGTCGGCATAGACGAAGCGTGCCTCCCGAAGCAGGCCGGCCAGGTGAGACGGATGATGGTCCCGGGATGCCTCCAGCAGCTTGATCAGATACGCGAGCTGGTGGTCACCCCAGTACCCGAAGTGGGCCCAGGGCTCGTCGGGATCGGGCACCTCCCAGTCATACCCCTCGTGGGTCACGCGGTAGGGGTTGTAGCCGTCCGCCGTGCTGGTGTTGACGAACTTGCTGATGACACCGCCCAGGTACTCCGGGAACGAGAGGCACAGCGCTTCCCAGTTCTGAAAGATGTCCCGCCAATTGCCCTCGTAGCCAAGGATCCGGCTCCCATCGGACGCCCGCACGTTGATGGAGAAACGGTTCCAAGGGCGGCTCGGATCCCCGTGCCGACGACTGAACGAGATGGGGAGGTACTCCTCCACGAGGCGGAGTAGCGCCGGATCGTCCCGGGAGGCGGCGGCCTCCAGGAGGTCGTGGAGCGGGACCTCGTCCCCCATCTCCTCCAGGAACCGCCCGTGGCGATCCCAGACGGCATGATTCGATGCCCGGACGAACGCGTTCAGGGCGGGCATGTCCATGGCGTACCCCGACTCGAAGACGCCGCCCCGCATCACGTTGAAGAGGGTGTTGGCCACGTGGCGGGCCGAAGCCAGGGTGTCCGCGGTGGACTGCAGTCCGTCGGCGGTGGCCAACAGTCGGACCAGCCGCTCGTCGCTGGCCTCCACGTCACGGAGAACCTCCGACGCACCCCCGTCCGGGCGCAGGATCACCCGACGAAGGTCGGCGATTCGGGACGGCCCCTGCTCCACGTCCGCGACCATGAGCCAGTCCCGCCCGCCTTCCGGGTCCAGCGTCGCGGTGGCCGACACGAAGTAGGCGCCGCGACGTCCGCAGATCCGGGTCTCGGCGCAGACCTCCCCACCTCGCCGGAAGGCATCAAGCCGGGCCGCGGAGAGCAGGCGGGGCATGTCAGGCGGAAGGGTGGACCAGCACACGGTGGCCCGAAGCGCTTCCGCCGGTTCGGGGCTGTCCCCCGGATAGGAGCTGAGCGCGTAGGTGGCCAGCCCGGAAGTCACCTCCAGTTCGTTCTGCTTGTAGGCGTCCCCCAGGACGCTGAACCGGGACTGGAACGCCTCCTGAAGCCCGGCCGGGAGGACGTTCTGGATTCCGTCCACGAACTCCACCTGCACCGGGGCCGGTCCCAGGTTCTCGAGCCGGCTGTGCTTCACGAAGCCGAAGCGATCCGACAGGCTCCACCGGTAGCGGAAGGCCAGGCCCAGATCGTGGTTGACCTCCTCGAACACCACCGAGCTACCGAAGACGCTCTTGTAGAGGCTCCGGGACAGGGCGTAGAGGCCCGCGTAGCGCGACGTGAAGGGCTCCCACAGGGCCGGTCCTCCGTCGCGGAGCACCCGCAGGATCGTCCTCGGCCCCGTCTGCTCCGCGTCGTCGTGGATCCGATCCTCGGCGTAGTAGGGCAGAAGGGCGTGGTCGGGGTTCTTCCGCCCTGCGGTCAGGCCACCGTTGCTGGACACGAACATCCAGTGATCCGAGGCGCTCACCACGCTCATGAAGAACGGCTCCATCCGGTCGTAATGCGCGATCCGGTAGAAGCGTTCAGAGCCCAGCGATACGAAGTCGCCGCGGACTTCCGGTTCGCACACCCTGAGGCGGGCGGGTCCGATTGTTGGTGACCTGGAGCTCATGGACCTCGGATGCCTGATCCCGGGAGCCCCCGGCCCCATGGAGGGGCCGGGGGTCCGTGTCGTGGCCGTTCGACCGGCAGGATCCGATCAGTATCCCGGATTCTGGGTCAGTGCGGAATTCCGCTGGATCTCCTCCGCGGGGATGGGAAGACGCATGCGGGTCCCGGTCACGTTCCCGAGCTGCAGGGCCAGCGGGTCGTTCTGCTGCATCTGGGACACGAAGTACTGCTCACCCCGCTGGACCATGTCGAACCAGCGCTTCAGCTCGTAGGAGAGCTCCCACGAGCGCTCCTGGTAGATCAGGTCCCGCATCTCCGCCTGGCCAAGCACGCCCACGTCGGCCGGCTCGGCTCGGGATTCCGAGCCCGTTCCCTGGCGGGCCCGGGCGCGCAGCACGTTAAGCGCCTCCGCCGCCAGGCCCGGGTTCCCCAGCTCGTTGGCCGCCTCGGCTTTGAAGAGGTACGCCTCCGCGAAGCGGTAGAGGGGGATGTTGACGTCACCACCGCCCCAGAAATTCAGTCCCCGGTCCGTCGGGACGTACTTGGCCACGTGCGGGTAGCCATCGGGGAAGCCGTACTCCGCCTCCGTGGGAGAGAAGACCGTGGGCTCGGCGCAATCGGCCGCCTCGCTGGCGGCACAGCCGGAGGTCCAGTAGGTGGCCTCCAGACGGTAGTCGCCGTCGATGTAGGTGCTGTAGAATTCCGCCGTAGGAATCACCACGGCCCAGCCCCCACCGTTCCCCTCGCCCAGGTCCCGGGGCCAGTACACGGATCCGAAGAGGCTGGACTGCCACCAGCCGCCCCCGCCGATGGACTGCACCGCGAAGATCTCCTCGCCGCGGAACTGTGCCCCGGGCTCGTGGATCGCCGCGTAGTCGTCGTGCAGGGAGTAGACTCCCGAGTTGATCACCTCATCCGCGGCGTTCAGGGATGCCTGCCAATCGGCCTGATCCTTGGAGATGACATTCGCCTTCCACCGGTAGGCGTCCGCCAACAGCATGAGGGCGGCACCCCGTGTGGCCCGGCCCAGCTCGGCCCCCGACCGGGTGGCAGGGAGCCCGGCGACGGCGATCTGCGCGTCGGCGATCACCTGGTTGATGACCTCCTCTTCCGAGGCCCGGGGCTGGTCCACCTGGATCTGTTCGTTCTCGGACAGGTAGAGCGGCACGCCGCCGTACGCCCGGGCCAGCCAGAAGTAGTGGAACGCACGCATGAAGCGCCCCTCCGCCTCCAACTCCGTCTTCAGACCGGGGTCGGAGAACTCCACGTTGTCCAGGTTGTCCAGCACCTGGTGCGCACGGAGGACGTTCCAGTACAGCGTCTTCCAGGGCTGGATGGCGTCCCGGCTCGTGGAGGTCCAGTTCAGGTACTCCGGAGCCTGCGTCTCCACGTTGGGCTCGTCCGGATGGAAGCGGCCCTGGTCCGCGGACAGCTCGAACGTCCAGTGGTACTGGACCTTGAACATGTTCCAGTCGTGGAAGAGCGAGTACATGGCCACCGCGGCCGCGTCGAGCTGGGTCTCGGTGGTGTAGTACGTGTCGGAGGTGATGAACGCCTCCGGCTCCTCGGTCAGGATGTCCTCACAGGCGGCGGTGCTCACCACCGCGAGTCCCAGGAGAAGTGCGGATCGAATCCTCATGATCTGTTTTCCTCTGTTGGTTGCGGAGGTGATGGTCAGAAACTGATGGAGAAGCCCGCGTTCCAGATGCGCGCTCTCGGATAGGCGCCGACGTCGAGGCCCCGAGCGGACGGGGCTCCGTTGAGGCTGTTCACCTCGGGGTCGAAGCCACTGTAGTCGGTGATGGTGAAGAGATTCTGGCCCGTGACGTAGAACCGGCCCGAGCTGGCGCCCACAAGGAACCGCTCCGGCACCTGAATGCCCAGGGTGACCGTCTGGAGCCGCAGGAAGCTCCCGTCCTCCACCAGCGTCGAGTAGAGGAGCGTGCGCCGATTCGCGTTCGCCCTAGGGATTTCCGTGTTGGTGTTGGTGGGCGTCCAGCGTTCCAGGACGTCGGTCCGCTCGTTCAGCTGCCCCGTGGAGTTCATCAGGAACGCGTTGGACGCGTTCACCACATCGTTGCCCACCGAGAAGCTGAAGAGCGCGTCCAGGGTGAACGGCCCGTAGGTGACGCTGTTGCTGAATCCCCCGTAGAAGTCCGGATCGGCGTACCCCACGATGGTCCGGTCATCCGGGTTGATCTGGCCGTCCCCATTCACGTCCCGGATGTGGTACTCACCCGGCACGCAGTCCAGGGTCGGGCGCGGCCGCGACAGGTCGCAGATGTCGCCCTCCTGCCAAAGGCCCATGACATCGTAGCCGTAGATGGCGCCCAGGGGCTCGCCGGGCTTGATCAGGTGGCTGTTTCCGCCCACGGCCCAACCCCACCGATCTCCGCCGGTCTCGATGAACTCGCGGTCATCGATGGCCACCACTTCGTTCCGGTTCGCCGCCAGGTTCAGGGTGCTCTGCCAGGAGAGGTTCCCCCGCTGGACGTTCACCGAGGTGATGGACAGCTCCACCCCCTTGTTCTTGATGGAGCCGATGTTGCGAAGCTGGTCGGCGAAGCCGCTGGTCCAGGGCGCGTTCACCAGCAGGAGCAGGTCGTCCGTCTTGGCGGAGTAGGCATCCGCCGTGAGGGAGATCCGGCTGTCGAAGAACGCCATGTCCACCCCCAGGTTGAACTGGGTCGTGGTCTCCCACCGTAGATCGGGGTTCGGCGACCGGGATCCCGGGGCCACGGCGATGGTGGTCACGCTCCCGATGGCGTTCTCGGTCACTTCCATGCCCGCCAGCGAGTTGTACGGGTCGATGGCCTGGTTCCCGGTCTGCCCGAAGCTGAGGCGCAACTTGAGGTCGTCGAAGAAGCCCTGGTCCTGCATGAAGCCCTCGTCGATGGCCCGCCACGCAAAGGCGGCCGACGGGAAGAAGGCCCACTTGTTGTTCGCACCGAAGCGGCTCGAACCGTCGTAGCGGCCGGTCACCGTGAAGAGGTAGCGATCGTCGATTCCGTAGTTCGCCCGAGCCAGGTAGGAGAGCAGTACCCAGTCGCTCGCCCCGGATGCCACCACGGGGCGCTGAGCGCCGGCCTGGAGGGAGTTCCACCGCGGAGCGTCCACGAGGAAATCGTTGGAGGTGATGCTCGTGAAGTTGTAGTCGCTCTGCTGGTAGGTGAATCCGCCCAGGAGATTCAGGTCACCGGGACCGACGGCGTTCCGGTCGTACTTGAGCAGCGTCTCGTTCAGGAGCTCGGTGGTGCGGCCCTGCCAGATCGCCGCCTGACCGTTGGTGCCGAATCCCTGCTGGATGGATCTCGGCGCGAAGTAGGGATTGAAGGCGTCCCAGATGTTCACCGCGGAGCGGTTTTCCACCCGCATCCCGTCGAAGACCTCGTACGCGCCATAAAGACTCCCCACGAACCGGGTCTCGTTCCTTCGGTCGATGAGCTCGTTGACCGTTGCCACCGGGTTGGTGACGAACTCGCCCAGCGTCGTGGCCTGGCGAATGTAGCCCCCCTCGGCGTCCCGCACGGGCAGGGCCGGATCGTAGATCATGGCCGCGAGCATTCCCCGGGAGTTCCCGGCCAGCTGTCCGTTCTCCACCTGGCTCAGGTTGTGACGGATCCGGGTCAGCGAGAGGTTCGTCCCCGCCTGGAACCGGTCGGAGAAGACCCGCTCCAGATTCACGCGCCCGGCGTACCGCCGGAAGTCGGTGCCCCGCACGATCCCTTCCTGCTCCAGAACGTTTCCGGAGATGAGGTAGCTGGTGCCTCCGTTGGACCCTGAGAAGGTGAGCGTGTGGTTCTGCTGCGGAGCGGTGCGCAGCATGAGGCTCTGATAGTCGGTGGTGGAGGCCGAGCTCACCTCGTCATCCGTGTACTGGGGCACCTGACCCACGTTGGTCATGGCCTCGTTCCGGAGCTGCCGGTACTGGGTGGCGCTCAGCACATCGATGCTCTTGGACGCCTCCTGCACGCCGTAGCTCGTCTCCAGCGTGATCTGGTTCCCGTCCTCACCACCGCTCTTGGTGGTGATGAGCACGACCCCGTTGGCGCCCCGGGCACCGTAGATGGCCGTCGCCGACGCATCCTTCAGGATCTCGACGGAGGCGATGTCGTTGGTGTTGATGGTGGTGAGCGGATTCTGCGTGGGATCGGACGAGGACGTTCCCTGCGTCACCGGGACGCCGTCGATCACGTAGAGGGGCTCGCTGTTCGCGGTGATGGAGTTGGAGCCCCGCACCCGGACGCTGACCCCCACCCCGGGGAGGCCCGAGGCGGAGAGGACCTGCACCCCCGCGGCGCGGCCCTGGAGCGCTCCCGCGACGGTGATGTTCGGCGCCGCCGGGGTCGTGACGTCGTCACCGGACACGGACGCGACGGCTCCGGTGAGGGCCCGGCGGCTCGTAGTCCCGTATCCGGTAGCCACGATGGCGTCGAGGTTGATGGCCTGTGCGGTGAGCTGGATGTCCACCCGCTCCGTTCCGCCCGCCACCACCGACACCGTCATCTCGTACGGCGCGTACCCGAGGCGCTCCACCCGGAGGATCTGCTGACCCACGGGGACGGCCACGAGCATGAAGCGACCATCAGCCCGAGTGGAGGCTCGGGCTCCCGAGTCCTCGATCCAGACCTCGGCGCTCGACACGGGCGCTCCGTTCGATGCGTCCGTCACCGTGCCCACGATGCTCCCCGTGGGGGACTGCGCGGACACGGGCACAGTCAGGAGCGCCGTCGCCAGCGCCAACTTCAGGGTCCAGGCCCACCTTCTCATCTCGCTGCCTCCGTTTGGATGAGGACCGGTCACGTTTCGTGGCCGACTCCATCTTTGTTCGATGCACGAACAAACATGGCGACTCTAAAGACGTTGGCAGAGTGAAGGCAACGCCAGCGAGCATTAAGATTTCTTAAACATAATTAGGCGATTAGGTGAAACGCTCCGTTCCAAGCGGCTTCCCGAAGACTCACTCTGGCCGCCGCCGGGTACTCCTGCGACGCCAGTGTTGACATTCGGCTGCGCAGGATGTCGTTTGTTCGACAGTCGAACAAAGCTCGCGTTACATAGCCGGGCCTGTGGCCGCTTGATCGGTCCCGACGTACCTCAACCTGACTGGAGCTGAACGATGGTCGACCGACGCTCGACGGCGCTGCTTCTGCTGGCGCTCCTGTTCACCGTCGCGTGCGACGACGAGAACTCGCCGACGCAGCCGGAGCCCGAGGTGCCTACCGCGGGCGCGATCTTCGCGGACGACTTCGCGGAGAGCGTCGTCTTCCAGGCCTTCTCGGACTCCAAGTCCGACGCGGTCCAGACCGACGAAACGGTGGCCTACCAGGGAGCGTCATCGCTCCGGGTGACGGTGCCGGGACCCGATGACTCATCCGGCTTCTTCGCCGGCGGGGCGTTCGTCGCCGCGGCGCCCTGGGACCTGTCCCAGTACGACGTCCTGACCTTCTGGGCACGGGCGGACCGGAACGCCACCATCAACGTCGCCGGGCTGGCGAACGACAATTCCGGGACCTCCCAGTACATGGTGGAGGCCACCGAGCTGGACATCTCCGGGGTCTGGCGGAAGTACGTCGTTCCCATGCCCGACCCCTCGCTGCTCTCCAGCGAAGCGGGGCTGTTCTACTTCGCCGAGGCCCACGAGGACGGCGAGGGCTACACCATCTGGTTCGACAACATCCAGTTCGAGGACGTGGACGCCTCCCTGGTCCGGGCCGGCATGGCCAGCCGCACCATCACCATCGAGCCCGGGAGCACGGACAAGGTCACCGGGCTCACGGCCACGGTCAGCGTGGACGGGGTGGAGGCCACGGTGAGTCCCATGGCCCACTACTACACCTTCGCCTCCTCCGACCCCGCGGTGGCCAGCGTCTCTCCGGACGGGACCATCACGGCAGGCGAGGTGGGGAATGCCGTCATCACCGCAATGCTGGGCGAGCTGGAGGTGGGGGGTTCGGTGACCGTTACCTCGGGCACGCCACTCACCCAACCGGCTCCGACCCCCACGCGGGACGCCGCGGACGTGATCTCGCTCTACAGCGGCGCTTACGACGACGTTACCGTCGACACCTGGTCCGCCCCGTGGGACAACGCGGACCTGGAAGACACCCAGGTCGGCGGCGACGACGTGAAGCTCTACACGAACCTCGTGTTCGCCGGGATCGAGTTCACGTCGCAGACCATCGACGCCACCCAGATGGACGGCTTCCACATGGACATCTGGACTCCCGACGGCGCGCCGGGTGAGACCTTCAAGATCAAGTTGGTGGACTTCGGAGCCGACGGCGCCTGGTCCGGCGGCGACGACGTGGAGCACGAGATCTCCATCACGGCGCCCACCCTGGTGTCGAAGGAGTGGGTGAGCATCGATGTGCCGCTGAGCGACTTCGCGAACATGACCACGCAGGGTCACGTGGCCCAGCTCATCATCTCCGGTGACCCGAACACCGTCTACGTGGACAACGTCTACTTCTTCAAGGGCGAGGTTCAGGGCGGCGGGGGTGACCCCCTCACCGAGCCGGCGATCCCGGCACCCACGCCGGAAGAGGATGCGGCCAACGTCATCTCTCTCTTCAGCGGGGCGTACACGGACGTGACCGTGGACACCTGGAACACCTCCTGGAGCGCCGCCACCTACGAGGAGTTCCAGCTCGCGGGCGACGACATGAAGAAGTACTCGAACCTGGACTTCAACGGGATCGAGACCACGTCGGCCACCATCGACGCCACCGGGATGACCCACCTGAGCATGGACGTGTGGACGCCCGACGCCACCCAGTTCTCCATCAAGCTGGTGGACTTCGGCGCCGACGGCGCCTTCGGCGGCGGTGACGACACCGAGCACCAGATCGACTTCAACGACACGACCACACCGGCGCTGGCCACCGGCGAGTGGGTGTCGCTGGACATCCCCCTGTCCGACTTCACCGGGCTGGCCGAGCGGGCGCACCTGGGCCAGTACATCATCGTGGGCCAGCCTACCGGGGCCACCACGGTCTTCATCGACAACGTCTACTTCTTCGACGCCAGCGCGGCGGCTCCCGCCACGGCGGCGCCCACGCCGACGCAGGACGCGGCCAACGTCATCTCCCTCTTCAGCGGGGCCTACACCGACGTGGCCGTGGACAACTGGACCACCTCCTGGAGCGCCGCCACCTATGAGGAGGTGCAGGTGGCGGGCGACGACGTGAAGAAGTACTCGAACCTGGACTTCAACGGGATCGAGACCACGTCGGCCACCATCGACGCCACCGGGATGACCCACTTCAGCATGGACGTGTGG
>JBDHLC010000105.1:0-3422 GCA_039586075.1 Gemmatimonadota bacterium
TCCCTCCTGTTGGCCCGGTCCACCACACGGCGCAGGGAGATGGCGGTTCGGGTGGCGCTCGGCGCCGGGCGCGGCCGCCTCATGAGGCAGGTGCTCTCCGAGAGCGTCGCCCTGGCCGTGCTGGGGGGCGCGCTGGGCGTGGCCCTGGCCTGGTTCGGCGTTCAGGCTTTGGCGGACATCGTGGCCGGAGTCCCCTTCGCCAACGGCGAGGTGGCCATGAACCCCCGGGTCTTGATGTTCACCGCCGGGATCAGCGTCCTTGCCGGGGTGGCGTTCGGGCTCCTCCCCGCGCTACAGAGCGGCGGCCGCGGGATCCAGCGCGTGCTGAAGGCCGAGGGCGCCGGGACCACGGGAACCCTCTCCCGGCTGCGAATGCAGCGGATCTTCGTCGGCGTCGAAGTGGCCCTCGCCCTGGTTCTGCTGGCGGGAGGGGGACTCCTGGTGAACTCGGTGATCCGCATGAATCGCGTGGATCCGGGCTTCCAGCCCGAGAACGTGCTCACCATGCGCCTCACCCTCCCGTGGGAGCAGTACGACGGGCCGGCCATCGGCGCCTTCTTCCAGGAGCTGGAGGAGCGGGTAGAGGCCCTTCCCGGGGTGGAGCGGGTCGGAGCCGGGTCGCAGTTCCCCACCGTGGCCTTCAGCTACCGGCAAGTGGCGGCGGAGGGCCAGGACCGTACTCAGGAAGGGCAGCTCCCCACGGCGCTGGCCACCCTGGTCAGCCCCGGGTACTTCGACGCCCTGGGGATCCCCATCCTCCGGGGGCGCGCATTGAACGACCGGGACGTGGAGGGCGCCCCGCTGGTAGCGGTGATCAATCAGGCCGCGGCCGATCGTCTCTTCCCCGGAGCCGATCCGTTGGGTCGGAACGTCTTCGTGGGCGATGCGCCGCTCCGGGTGGTGGGAGTCGCCGGAAACGCCCGGAACCGGGGCATCGACGAAGCCCCGTTCCCCGAGGTCTTCGCGGGACACCGTCAACTTCCCGGCAACTCCAACCAGCTGTTCCTTCTTGTCCGTACGAGCGTGGAGCCGCGGAGCGTGCTCCCCGCCATCCGCGCCGAGGTTCGCGCCATGGACCCGGACCAGCCGGTCTACGCCATCCGCTCCGCGGAGGAGGCCCTCACCCAGGCCACGGGCGCCCGGCGGATCGCCGCGAACGTCCTGGTGATCTTCGCCGCCTTCGCACTGGTCCTCGCCGCCGTGGGGATCTTCGCGGTGGTGTCCTTCACCGTGAGCGACCGGACCCGGGAGATCGGGCTTCGCGTCGCGCTGGGTGCGGCAGGCGCCGAAGTCCGGTGGCTCATGGTACGGCAGGCGCTGGTCCCCGTGGCGGCCGGGAGCCTCGCGGGGCTGGCCGGCGCCGTGCTGGTGGGGCGAGCCATGGAGGGGTTCCTCTTCCAGGTCAGTGGCACGGACCCCATGACCCTCTTCGGCGTGGTGGGATTGCTCGCGGCGGTGGCGGTGCTGGCCAGCCTCGTTCCCGCCCGCAGGGCGAGTCGGATGGATCCCGTTCAGGCGCTCCGGGAGGAGTAGTCGGCCGGTCGGACCCGGGGCCCAGGGAGGCGTGCCCAGGGCGGGCTCCCTATGTTGGCCGCCATGAACTCTCCCGACCGACCCCCCACGACCACGCCCCTCCACCGGATCCGCCTCGTCCTTCCACTGCTCCTCCCACTGCTCCTCGGTTTGGCGGTGCCGTTCTCCCACCCGGGAGCGGCCCTCGGCCAGACGGGTGGGCCGGCGCGCGAGGAGATCCTCTCGTACGACGTCTCCATCCAGGTGGAGAGGGACGGATGGATGGAGGTCACCGAGGAGATCCGCGTCCGCGCCCTGGGGGACGTGATCCGGCGGGGGATCTATCGCGATTTCCCGACCTCCTTCCCCAGGCAGGGAGGGCTGGGCCGCATCCAGGCGCCGTTCGAGGTGGTCCGGGTCCTTCGGGACGGACGGGCCGAGCCCCACGTGCTCCAGAGCGTGGGGGGGCCGGCAAGACGCGGCGGCATCCGCGTCCGCATCGGGAACGCCAACACCCTCCTGGAGCCCGGGGTATACACCTACTCCCTGACGTACCGGACCATCCGGTGGATCCGACACGGCGAGACGTCGGACCAGCTCTACTGGAACGTGACCGGTAACGGATGGGACTTTCCCATCCTCCAGGCCTCAGCCGCGGTGTCGCTCCCCGAGCGGCTGAGTCCCGACCAGGTGACGCTGGAAGGATGGACGGGTCCCGAAGGCTCCACCGGGTCGAGCTACGCCGGCGTCTTCGACCCGGACCGCGGGTCCACCGGCGCCGCAATCTTCCGGACCACCGAGCCCCTGGGTCCGCGGGAAGGCCTGACCATCCGCATCACCTTCCCCACCGGAGTGGTTCTCCCCCCCACCGAGGAGCAGCGAGCCGCCTGGTTTCGACTCGACTGGGGCCAGTGGCTCGACGCGGGTCTGGTGGTGGCAATGGTACTGGCCGTCTACCTCCTCCTCTGGCACCGGGTGGGTCGGGATCCGGACGGACGGCCCGTCATGGTCCGTTACCAGCCACCGGAAGGGTTCTCTCCGGCGGGGCTCGGCTATGTCATGGAGCGGGGCCACGACAACCGGCACCTGACTGCCGCGGTGGTGGACCTGGCGGTGCGGGGCTGGCTGGAGATCGAGAGGGCGGGCTCGAGTTGGATCCTTCGCCGCAGCGGGGATACGCCCGAGGATGCACCTCCCTCCGAGGAAGCCCTGCTTCTCCGGCGGCTCTTCGGGGAAACCCGGGCTTCCGTCGGCGGTGAAGTGTCCGGTTCGGAGGGTGGGTCCCGCGCCGGCACCGAGGTGGTCCTGGAGCGCTCCCCCGACCCCGAGGTTCGAAAGGCCGCGAAGGCCTTCCGCTCCGACGTGGCCCGGCGACTGGAGAAGCACTACTTCCTCCTGAATCGCGGCTGGTTCGTGGTGGGTCTGGTGGTCACCCTCCTGGGCTTCGCCTCGTTGGCGTGGAGGGTGCGATACGCCATCCCCTCGGACGGGTGGTTCATGGGGCTCTGGCTCACCATGTGGACCATGGGGACCGGGACGCTGGTCTGGCGGGTCGCCGGACAGTGGAGCGCCGCCCTGGCCGGCCACATCGGCCACTGGATCGGGGCGGTGTTCCTCACCCTCTTCGCCACCCCCTTCGTGGTGGCCGAGATCGTCGTGTCCGTCCTGCTCTGGCAGGCCGTTCCCCAACACCTCTTCGGGTCGGCCCTGGTTCTTGGCGGAGTGAACGTCCTCTTCTACCACCTCCTGGAACGTCCCACCCTGAAGGGCCGGGGTGTGTTGGACGAGGCGGAGGGGTTCCGCCGGTTCCTGACGTCCACCGAAGAGGACCGGATCCGCCGCCTGCAGCCGGCGGCGGCTTCGCTGGAGCTCTTCGAGCGATTCCTGCCGTGGGTCATCGCGCTGGGAGT
>JBDHLC010000106.1:0-3395 GCA_039586075.1 Gemmatimonadota bacterium
CCTGCCCCCCTGAAACGAGACCAGGTCCAGTCTAAGATTCTGGACCGCGATCGAGACAGGAGAACGGGATCATGCGCTCGTGGCCGCACTCCTCGCAGCGGGCCCTGGCGAACCCGTGCGCCAGGATGCCGCAGCGCAGATACGCCTGGAAGTCGCGTTCCACAGACGCGGGGACACCGTAGCCGAGCGGGTCAGCGTCAGCCTCGGTGGCGAGGAACGTCTCCAGATGGTGCTGGAACTGCTGGGCGGGGACGAGGCCGGGGCGGCCGAGGCGTTCACACGAGCCCTCAAGCTGTTCGCAGAGCTCTCCGAGGGACATCCGTGGGTCGTGCGGGCGGGTGAGGGGCTTGGCGCCGCCAGCCGCTGACCGTTCTCGACATCTCGTCCCGACTGGCCAACTCCCCCTCTGACACCACATCATTCATAGGTCTCTCTCATAGGTCTCTCTGCCGGGTCGGAGCGGATCGCATGGATGAACCTCTGAGGTTCCCGAGGTCGACGGATCGGACGCTACGCTGATGCCTGAACCGTCCCTCCTCGAGCGGCTCAAAGAGCGAAAGCTCTTTCAGTGGGCGGTGGCCTACCTGGCCGGTGCCTGGGCGTTTCTGGAAGCCACCGGCTTCGTGGCGGACAGGTTCTACTGGCCCGACATCATTCTCCAGGCCCTCACGATCGTGGCGATCTTCGGCTTCTTCGCCGCGCTCGTCCTCGCGTGGTACCACGGAGAGAAGGGCCGGCAGCGCGTCAGCGGCCCCGAGCTCCTGATCCTCGCTATGCTGTTCGTGCTGGGTGGGATCGGCATCTCGTTCCTCACGCAGCCGGTGGGAGACGACATCCAGACGGTCGACGCCGAACCCACTGTTCTGTCGATCGCTGCCGCGCTCGACTCGCTGCCCGGAATTGCCGTGCTCCCGTTCGCGAACCGCTCGGAGCGGGCCGAGGACCGGCACTTCACCGACGGGATCCACGACGAGCTGCTGACGGCGCTCCAGCGCATCGGCGGGCTGAAGGTCATCTCCAACACCTCGGTCCAGGCGTACCGGGACCCCGACCGGGCGATCCCGACGATCGGACAGGAGTTGGGGGTGGCATACATCCTGGAGGGCGGCGTTCAGCGCGCCGGGGACCGCGTGCGCATCAACGTGCAGCTGATCGACGCGCTCAACGAGGGACACATCTGGGCGGAAACCTACGACCGCGAGCTCGATCCCAGGGCGCTCCTGGACGTGCAGTCGGAGATCGTCCGGACGGTGTCCGGCGAGCTGGGCGCCACCTTGAACGAGGAGGAGTTCCAGCGCCTGGCCCAGGGATCGACGACGAGCCTCGAGGCATACGAGTTGCTCAGCCGAGCGCGACAGGTTGTCTCCGATTTCCAACGAGCGAGCTACGTCGAGGCCATGACCTTGCTGGAGCAGGCGGTCCGGATCGACCCGAGCTACACCCTCGGTTGGAGCGCTCTCGCCACGGCTCGTGCCATGCTGTACCAGGTGTGGGGCGAACGGTCACCCGACATGGCCGTGGCGGCGCTGGAAGCCGCCGAGCGTGTCCAGGAGCTCGATCCCGGATCGGTGGAAGCCGAGCTTACGATGGCTTTGTACCTCTACCGGATCGAGAAGGCCTACGACGCCGCTCTCGAGCGACTCGACCGTGTGGCCGGCTCCCTTCGTGGGGACTTCGCGTACCACAACCTGCGCGCCCTGGCGGGGCGTCGCATGGGGCGGTGGGAGGACGCCATCCGATCGCACGAGGCGGCCATCGCCCTAGATCCGCGGACAGTCGCTCGGAGACGTAATCTCGCTACGACGCTCCTCTACCTCCGCCGATTCGAGGCGGTCGAGCGAGTCGCGCGAGAAGTGTTCGCACTCTCCGACGACCGGGAAACCGATTGGACGCTCTTCCATGCGCAGTGGGCAAGTGGAGGCGGAACCGGGCGATGGTCGGAATACGTGGATCGGTACGATGAGCCGTTCAACTCGTGGCACCTGGCGATGGTCCGGGACGACCCTAAGGGAGCACTAGAGGCGCTGGACGGCGCATCCGACACGTGGTCTACGCAGCGCTGGTGGCTTCCGCGCCCCCTCCTAGAGGGATGGGCGCACGAAGCACTTGGAGCGGAGGAAGCGGCGTCCGAGAGGTTCTGGGCGGCGGTCACAGTGCTGGAGCGTCAGGTAGCAGAAGCACCCGAAGACGAACGCCTCCGCGCCGCGCTGGGCCTGGCCTATGCGTCGCTGGACCAAGGAGACGATGCGCTCCGGGAGGCCCGGCGGGCCGTGGAGATCATGCCGCGTGAGCGGGACGCAATGGCACCATCGAGCACGCAGCTCTTCTTCCTGGCCGCCGTGCACGCTCGCCTGGGACATGTCGACGAGGCCCTCGAGGTCCTCGACGACCTACTCAGCGAGCCGTCTCGATACACCTCCTATCGGATCGAGACCGAGTTCTGGATGGCGCCGATCCGTGACGATCCCGGGTTCAAGGCCCTGATGGACGAGCACCGCGACAGGGTGTTCTGACCCTCAGTACCGCAGCGCGTACTGCACCTTCATGAGGAGCTGGCTCGAGTCGGGCCGCCAAACGCCCTCTCACCCAGAGAGCGTTCGGTTTCCCTGTCCCTATTGCTTCCCGCCACGAAAGGCTCGTTGAACTTCCTAGCCGTGAATCAGGCCGCCGTTGGCAGGAGCGTTGGCCACGACCGTAGGCTCCGGTCAGGGATTCCCCCGGCCTGGTGCGCTAAGTCGTTGTCCTGCAGAGCGGAGAGGGTGGGATTGAACTCCGGGCGGGGCCGCGTCCCGTCCTCGCTCCTCTCCGCTCCCTGCGGTCGCTCCGAGTCAAACCCACGATGCGTCTCCGCTTCGCGGATCCGCGTGGGTTCGAACGAACAGGCGCCCCGATCGCAAGAGACGAGCGGAGCACCTGGTTACTCGCTACGGAGGGGGTGGGATTCGAACCCACGAGTCCCGAAGGACGCCGGTTTTCAAGACCGGTGCATTGAGCCGCTCTGCCACCCCTCCAGGGCGGACGCCGTCCCGGGGAACGGAACGCCGTCCGGAGTCATTAAAGATGGGCCGGGAGTGGACCCCGTCCACCCCCGGCTCCATCCCCTTCGGGTCCCGCCTGTGACCAATCTGGGGGCTCTTTCCCGGGCATCGGCCCGGGGGCCGCAACCGAGCCCTCAGTGCCGGAACAGCCTCCGCCGCGTGAACACCATGGCGATCCCGTGCTCGTCAGCCGCCCCGACCACCTCCTCGTCCCGTACCGAGCCTCCGGGCTGGACGATGGCCCGCACCCCCGCCGCCGCGGCCGCGTCCACCCCGTCCCGGAAGGGGAAGAAGGCATCGGACGCCAACACCGAGCCCTGGAGGTCGAGGCCGGCGTCGGCGGCTTTCTGCACGGCG
>JBDHLC010000021.1:0-47640 GCA_039586075.1 Gemmatimonadota bacterium
CCGCCCGGTGGACGAGGTGGATCCGTTCGACCCGACCCCGCGCCCCCCCCGCCGACGCTACTGGGTCCGGGCCTCGGGACCGCTGGGGGACGATCCGGTCCATCACCGGGCCGTCCTGGCCTACGCGTCCGATTACGGTCTGCTGGTGAGCGCTCTCCGCCCCCACGGAACGGGCTTTCGCGCCCCGGGGATGATGGTGGCCAGCCTGGACCACTCCATCTGGTTCCACCGCTCGTTCCGGGCCGACGAGTGGCTCCTGTACGACGTGGAGAGTCCCGTGGCCTGTGGGGGCCGCGGGTTTGCCCGGGGGACGTATTTCACTGAGTCTGGAGAGGTGGTGGCCAGCGTGGCGCAGGAAGGGCTGCTGAGGATCCGGACCCGGTAGGAGGCGGCACCGCCCGGCCTTGCGCGGATCAACGGTGGCGGCTCATCCTGCGGGCGCCGGAGCCCGGGATTGGGCCCGGCCTTCCTCGACCACGTCCCCTCGGGCCCCGGGTTTCCGACCCGCCCCGGCGGGCGCACCACACCGCCTCCATGCTCCAGACCCTCGCCAGACTGCTCCCGGGGATCGGCCTCGCCGTCCTGACCGCCCTTCCCGTGGCCGCTCAGCAGGCCGACCTGACCGCCCTCCAGGACGAGGCGGTGACCTATCTGCAGGAGTACCTGCGGGTCGATACCCGGAACCCACCCGGAAACGAGATCCTCGGAGCGCGGTTCTTCGCCGAGATCTTCGATCGAGAGGGGATCCCGTACGAGATCGCCGAGTCGGCGCCGGGTCGCGGGAATATCTGGGCTCGCCTGGAAGGTGGGGACGAGCCCGGGCTGGTCCTCCTCCACCACATGGATGTGGTCCCCGCCGACCCGGAGTACTGGAGCAGCGACCCGCTGTCCGGCGACCTACGGGACGACGGCTTCATCTACGGCCGGGGCGCGCTGGACACCAAGACCGGGGGCATCCTCCACCTGGCCGCCTTCCTGGCCCTCCACCGCTCCGGCGTGCCCCTCCGCCGGGACGTGATCTTCATGGCCACCGCCGACGAAGAGGCGGGAGGGATGTTCGGGGCGGGATGGCTGGTGGAGAACCGCCCCGAGATCTTCCAGGACGTGGGTTTCCTCCTCAACGAGGGAGGCGGCGGCGCGCAGGTCGGTGACCGCTTCGAGTTCGGCGTCGAGGTCACTCAGAAGGTGCCCTACTGGCTCCACCTCCGGACCGTGGGAGAACCGGGGCACGGGTCCAGGCCCCAGACCTCATCCTCGGTCACCGAGATGGTTGAGGCGCTGGCCCGGGTCCGGGCCCACGAGTTCGCGCCCCGAATCGTCCCGGCCGTGGACACCCACTTCAAGGGCGCGGCGCCGTCGCACCCCGAGCCGTGGCGCACCCGTTTCCGCGACATGGCCAGCCATATCCACGAACCGGGCGTCCTGCGCCAACTCCAGGAGTACGAGCCGGGGCTCCACGCGCTCACCCGCAATACCTGCTCCATCACGCGGCTGATGGGGAGTGACAAGATCAACGTCGTCCCGCCGGAGACGGGCGCCGAGCTGGACTGCCGTCTGCTCCCCGACCAGGACCCCGACGCCTTCCTGGCCGAGCTCGGTGGGGTTCTGGGTCCGGAGGTGGAGGTCGAGGTCCTCATGGGCTTCACCCCGGCGGTCTCCACTACGGACACGGAGCTCTATCGCATCGTCCAGGACGTGACGCTGGAAGGCTTCCCCGGTGCCAGCTTCAATCCGCAGGTGGTGGGCGGCTTCACCGACTCCCATTTCTTCCGGGACCTGGGGATCGTGAGCTACGGGTACGAGGCCACCGCCACGCCGCAGGAGGACTGGAGCGGCGTGCACGGGAACGACGAGCGGGTGTCGGAGGAGAACGTGCGCCGAGGCGTGGCCCTCACCCTGGAGATCGTGCGGCGCTTCGCCTCTGGCCGAGGGATCAGCTAGGGCCGCGGTTCTCGACCCGCATGGAAGATCTTCTGGCGTTCCGGACGTCCGGCACTACATCGTTGAATACCGGGGTCGGCGCGAACTGGACCCTCAGACGGAAGTGTACGGATGTTGACCTCCCCTGCCGCACCCACGATCGCAATCCTTTCCGCGGCGGTGGCACCGCCACAGGCGGCCGCCGAGTACGGCGTCGTGGTGTGGCAATCCGCCGCGAACAAGCTTCAGTTCATCGCGGGCCAGGCCTCGCAGTGGGTCGGCGATCACCCGGGCCTGTTCTGGGCTGGCGTGGGCCTCGTCCTCCTGGTCGCGTGGAGCACTCGACCAGGTCCGCGCTGAGGCAACCCGGTCTCTAGGCCGAGTCCCTCATGTTCTGACGCCGACGCGAGTCGTGCGGTCTGGACGGCAGACCCAGCTCCAGCCGTGTCGCCACCGCCATCAGCACCGCCTTGACCGTCTCGGCCGAACAGATCTTCACCACGGCCGGATCGAAGATGGCGAAGTGCCCGACGTTGTATAGGCCGGCCAGGTACCCCCGCTCGATGAGGACCCCGACCTCCCGTGTGGGCTGGAACTGGTAGAGCCAGCTCGTGGGAAGGGTGTTCAGGAGCGGATGGTGCGAATTCCACGGACGAAGATGGGTGGGCAGGCCCAGTGAGGCGTTGCCGACCTCGAACGCCCGCTCCAGGCGAACGCGTTTCGCACGATCCACCGACTTCGCCAGGCGAATCGAATTCGCGGAGACGAACGGCGTCCACGCCGGCGCGTTGGGGAGTCGGAGGAGCGTGTGGAGCCCGGTGAAGGTCGCATAGTCGTTGCTCTCCAGCAGACCCTGGTAGAGCCGGCCCAGCAGCTCTTCCGGATCCGGGACCCCTGGAACCAGCCAGGCGATCCGCGGGCTCCACCGATCTCCGCTCTGCCACCGACGCAGCTGGTGGTCGAAGATCTCCACGGCACGACGGAGGCGTCGTCTCTGGTCCGTCCTGCCGAAGCCCGCTCGCAGCTCCGAGTGGACACCCTGGCTGTGCAGGAACGCCCACGCGTGCGCCAGGATCACCTTATCCGCCCGCTCGAAGACGAACCGGCGCTCGTCCGGTCGGAGCGAGGGATAGACGGCGCTGGCCAGCGGAAGGGTACTCAGGACGAGGGGATCGATGGCCGCCGATTCTCCGGCGTCCACCACCGCGAGGCGAGGCGCGGAGGGGTCGGCCGACGGGCGGCCGCCATGATCACCGCCCCGCGACCCGCCGCCCTCGCCGGGTCGCCGGTGGCGATCTGCGCCCCCGCCGTGAAGTCCCACCCGCATATGCTACTCCTTGATCGACCGCGCTTCGTGGCATGGACCGGCGCCAGCGGCGACGGAATCGCCACCGCCGACTCCCGAAGCCCCGCCGCTTCGGACGCCTTCTCGCTGCCCCCGTAACACCATGCCAGCGTGTTGTTTACGACCCCGTGATCACTAGCTTGACGGGGTGAGAAGATGAGGGAGACATCCACTTCTCCTACTTGAACACTTCACCCTTGGCACAGCCCGCGCCAGAGTGTTGCTTCCATCCCGGTCCGTGGCCCGGGCCGAAGCGGCGGGGGTGCCCGGACGAGCCCCCAGAGGGATTCCTGAAGCGCTGAGCCGATGAACGCTGGCGGGCGTTCCCCCACCCACCCGTTCGCCGCCCCGAGCCCGAGACCGTCAGGGGCCTGAGGGGTTGACTTCCGGGCATCGCTCCCTCCGGAACCGTCAATCCAGCCACACCCGATCTACCCATGAGCGAAAACGGCAACTCCAACGGAAACAAGTGCCCGGTCATGCATGGTGAGCACGCGCCCACCGCTGGCAGGGGGACCTCCAACCGCGACTGGTGGCCCAACCAGTTGAACCTCTCGATCCTGCATCAGCACTCGGCCCTGTCCGACCCCATGGGCGAGGCTTTCGACTATGCGGAGGAGTTCAAGAAGCTCGACCTGGGCGCCCTGAAGCAGGACCTGTACGAGTTGATGACCGACTCGCAGGACTGGTGGCCCGCGGACTACGGTCATTACGGGCCCCTCTTCATCCGTATGGCATGGCACAGCGCCGGGACGTACCGGACCGGTGACGGCCGCGGCGGCGCGTCTTCGGGCACCCAGCGATTCGCTCCCCTGAACAGCTGGCCCGACAACGGAAACCTGGACAAGGCCCGGCGCCTCCTGTGGCCCATCAAGCAGAAGTACGGCAAGCAGATCTCCTGGGCCGATCTCATGATCCTGGCGGGCAACTGCGCCCTGGAGTCCATGGGCTTCGAGACCTTCGGCTTCGCCGGAGGCCGTGAGGACGTTTGGGCCCCCGAGGAGGACATTTACTGGGGCGCCGAGGCCGAGTGGCTCGGCAACAAGCGCTATTCCGGGGAACGGGAGCTGGACAACCCGCTGGCGGCCGTCCAGATGGGGCTCATCTACGTGAACCCCGAAGGGCCCGACGGGAAGCCCGATCCCCTCGCCGCGGCCAAGGACATCCGCGAAACCTTCGCGCGGATGGCCATGGACGACTACGAGACCGTGGCCCTCATCGCCGGCGGACACACCTTTGGGAAGTGTCACGGCGCCGGCGACGCGGCGCTGGTGGGCCCCGAGCCCGAGGCGGCGCCCATCGAGGAGATGGGGTTCGGCTGGCGGAGCAGCCACGGATCCGGCAAGGGACACGACGCCATCACCAGCGGGTTGGAAGGCGCCTGGACCCCCCACCCCACCCAGTGGGACAATGGGTACTTCGACATGCTCTTCCGCTACGAGTGGGAGCTGACGAAGAGCCCCGCCGGAGCGTGGCAGTGGCATCCCAAGCACCCCGCCGAGACCGACCTCGCCCCCGACGCGGAGGATCCGTCGAAGCGAGTCACCACCATGATGGCCACGACGGACCTATCCCTTCGCGAGGATCCCATCTACGAGCCCATCTCCCGGCACTTCCACGAGAACCCGGACGAGCTCGCCGAGGCGTTCGCCCGCGCGTGGTTCAAGCTCACGCACCGGGACATGGGTCCGCGCTCCCGCTACCTGGGTCCGGAGGTTCCCGCGGAGGAGCTCATCTGGCAGGACCCCATCCCCGCAGTGGACCACGAGCTGGTGGACGCGGAGGACGTGGCGGGCCTGAAGAGCAAGATCCTGGCGTCGGGTCTCTCCATCTCACACCTCGTCTCCACCGCTTGGGCCTCGGCGTCCACCTTCCGTGGATCCGACAAGCGGGGAGGCCCGAATGGCGCGCGCATCCGCCTGGCCCCGCAGAAGGACTGGGAGGTGAACCAGCCCGGCAAGTTGGCGAAGGCGCTGGAGGTGCTCGAGACCATCCAGAAGGACTTCAACGACGCCCAGTCGGGCGGGAAGAAGATCTCCCTGGCCGACCTGATCGTGCTGGGTGGCTGCGCAGCCGTGGAGCAGGCGGCGAAGAACGCAGGCGTCGACGTGAACGTGCCGTTCACTCCCGGTCGCATGGACGCGTCCGCGGAACAGACCGACGCCGAAGCCTTCGACGTCCTGGAACCCATCGCCGATGGATTCCGCAACTATCTCAAGACCCGGTACAGCGTCTCCGCCGAGGAGCTCCTGGTGGATCGGTCGCAGCTCCTGACCCTCACCGCTCCGGAGATGACGGTGCTCGTGGGTGGGATGCGCGTCCTGGACGCGAACCATGGACGGTCCCAGCACGGTGTCTTCACCCACCGGCCCGAGACCCTCACCAACGATTTCTTCGTGAACCTGCTGGACATGGGCACGGAGTGGAAGCCGGTGGGTGAGTCCGGCGACGTCTTCGAGGGACACGATCGGGAGACCGGCGACCTGAAGTGGACCTCCACCCGCGTGGACCTCGTCTTCGGGTCGAACTCCCAGCTTCGGGCGCTCTCCGAGGTTTACGGGAGCAGCGACGCACACGAGAAGTTCGTGCACGACTTCGTGGCCGCCTGGGACAAGGTCATGAACCTGGACCGCTTCGAGCTGGACTGAGTCGGTCCTTTGAACTTCCGGATCCTGCCGGCCTACGGTAGGGTCCGGGAGTCCGGCCGCAGGGGGCGGCGTCTCGGGGCGACCCGGGGCGCCGCTCATTTGTCGTGGTCCGGGAGCCCACATCCGCCCTGGTGGTTGATCCCCTGTGCCCGGACTCACCATTTTGCGGGTCCCGGCCGGCCCCCGACCCGTGACCGTGGCCGGTTCCCCACCCCCCTGGAGTCGCCCCGATGAAGTCCCGCTTCCCGATCCATCCGCTCTTCGTAGCGCTCGCCCTCGCCCTGGTCGCGACCCCCGGAGTGCTCCGGAGCCAGACGGTCTCGCTAGACGTCGGGCAGGTGCGGTCCGCGAGTCTCTCTACGGGGGACACCCTGGGCTACACCTTCCAGGCCGGACCCGACATGCTCCTCTACGGCGAGGTCAACCAGATCTCGGTGGACGTGGTGGTGTCGCTGGTGAACGCCGAGGGCCAGCAGCTGGGACGGTGGGACGGTCCGGGACGCGGCGCCGAGGCCTTTTCTACCACGATCCGGGACGCCGGGGAGTACACGATTCGGGTGGCCCCGTTCGAGGACGAAGAGGGGGACTTCGAGATCCGGATCCTGCAGCTTGAAGCGCGGTCGGACGACCCGGAGACGCTGGCGGATCAGCTCATGTTCGCCTACAGCCGACCGAATGGTCCCGGGGGCGCCGTGCGGGTCTGGAGGGACGGCCGCACCGTCTTCTCCCGGGCGTATGGTCTCGCGGACCTCACGCACGGGATCGCCTTCGACACGAAGACGCCGACCAACATCGGCTCGACGTCCAAGCAGTTCACCGCCTTCGCCGTGCTCCTGGAGCAGGAGCGTGGGAACCTGAGCCTGGACGACGACATCCGGGACTACTTCCCCGACTTCCCGGAGTTCACGGAGACCGTCACCATCCGGAACCTCCTCACCCATACCTCGGGGCTCCGGGAGTTCCTGAACCTGTATGCCATCGCGGGGCTGGACACCCGCTCCCTGGTGCGGGACGACGTCCTCCGCGCGGTGGAGCGCCAGCCGGCCCTGCAGAACGCCCCCGGCGCGGAATTCAACTACAACAACACCGCCTTCTCGCTGGCGGCCCAGATCGTCGAGCAGACCTCCGGGCAGGACTTCGACGACTACATGCGGACGAACGTCTTCGAGCCCCTGGGAATGTACGACTCCTACGTCCGCATGACCCCCGCCACGATCATTCCCGGCCGGTCCGATGGATATACCCCCGGCGGAGACGGGTGGACCGCGCCCGGCGACCTGGGCGGTGCCGTGGGAGCCGGAGGGATCTACGCCTCCGTAGAGGACCTGGAGCGATGGGGGCTGAATCTCCTCGCCACATCGCCTCGCGTGGGGACGGCAGCGATGACCCAGGCCATGATGACCGAGTTCATGCTCACGGATGGCGACGGGAGCGGCTACGGGTACGGCCTCTTCATCGACGAGCAGCGTGGGCTCCGGCGCGCCCACCACGGGGGCGCCGACGTCTCCCACCGCTCGATGATCGTGTACTACCCGGAGATCGACGCGGGCCTCACCGTCCAGAGCAACGCCTCCACCTTCAACAGCGGGGGGACCGCCTTCGATCTGGCCGCCGCCCACTTCGGGGACGCCATGGAGCCCGAGGAGGACGACGCCCCCACCGCGGGAACCGATGAGGCTTTCGATCCTGAGGCCTACGACCCGGAAGACTTCGACCGGGTGGCGGGCTCCTACGCCCTGGACCCGCAGCCGCAGATGGTCGCGCGCTTCTGGCGCGACGGAGAGACGCTTTATGTGCAACTCACCGGCCAACCGGCTTTCGAGATGCGCCCCACCGGCCCCGCCCGCTTCGATCTGCTGGTGGTGCCCGCCTCCATCGAGTTCGAGGACGGGGACCCGGCGCCGGGGCTGACCCTCTTCCAGAATGGACAGGAAGTCCACGCCACCCGCGTGGAGTCGGAGGACGCCGAGGGCGAGGAGGCTGGGATATGGGAGCCGACCCCCGAAGAGATGGAGGCGTACACGGGGCGGTTCTACAGTGATGAGCTCGAGACCTTCTACACCGTGTCCATGGAGCGTCCGGAGGAGGACGAGGAGGACGGTGAGCCTCGCCTCGTGTTGAGCCAGCTGCGACTCGGTGAGGTCCCCCTGCGGCCCGTGGAACCAGACACCTTCGCCGGCGGCGGCGGGATCACCCTCGAATTCGAGCGGGATCGGAACGGAACCGTGGTCGCGCTGTATGCGAATGCCACTCGGACGCGGGACGTCCGGTTCCAGCGGGTCAGGTAGCTCGCGGATCCGTGAGGATGTCCGGGGCCGGGCCGATGAGGCCCTGCCCACAGCATCCCACCTTCCCTCTTCCCCCCTCCCACCGGAGCACCCGACATGCGCACCCCCCTCCGTGCCCTCACCGCAGTCCTGACCTTGACCGCGGCGGTTCTCACCGCTCGACCCGCCTCCGCACAGGACCTCCACCCCTCCCGTCGCCCCAGCCCCACGGGGATCGCCAAGACGTTCCTGGGGGATACCTACGTGAAGGTCACGTACGGCCGTCCCTACATGCGGGGACGGGCCATCTTCGGTGATCCCGCCGACGGTAACGAGTATCTCGTGCCCTTCGGGCGCACGTGGAGGACCGGCGCCAACGAGGCCACCGAGATCACCGTGACGGGTGACATCGAGTTCGCGGGACAGCCCCTGCCCGCCGGGACCTACTCCGTGTTCACCGTGCCCGGCCCCGCGTCGTGGGAGATCCGTCTCCACCCCGGCCTGGGAATGGACGGCACCGGCCGCCTGGATGCAGAAGGCCGCTTCCGGGAGACCTACGATCCGTCCCTGGACGTGCTCGTGGCCCAGGTCGATGCGGGCACCATGGGTGAGGCCGTCGAGCAGTTCACCATCGACTTCGAGCCATCCGACTCGGGCGCGCACATGGTCCTTCGGTGGGAAGAGACCGAGGTGCGGGTGCCCCTGCGGACCGGGGGGTAGAAAGCCCTCCTGGGCCTTTGCCTCAGTACCGGAAGGCGTACTGCAGCTTGAGGGACAATCGGGCGGCCTGGGTCCTCCACCCCGAGAGACCCTCGTCCAGCGTGTTGTGATTGTAGATGACGAAGAGGTCGCCCAGGGGGTCGAAGGTCCAACGGAGACGCGCGTTCACGCCGAACTCGCGGGACTCGCGCTCGTACTGGGCGAAGGTGCTCACCTGCAGATCCGGCGAGACGTTCACCTGCACCCGGGAGCCCAGGACCTCCTGCAGGATCCTCCCCGCGGCGACCCGGCCCTCGTTTCGGGTCGCCGTGAGCTCGAACGTCACCAGATCCGATGGGTTCACCGCCATCCGCACCGAGAGCTCGCTGACGTTCCCGTCGTAGAATGGGCCGAACCACCAGGAGACCCGACCGCTCACGGGTCGCTTGGCCGCGAAATCCACCTCGGCACGGTACCGGACCCAGTCGTAGCTCCCCACGGGAATCACCACGCCGTCGGCGATCTCGAAGGGCTCCGGAAGTCGCTCCCCCTGGGGCTGTACATTGATCTCGATGCGGTCTCCGCTCTCCAGCCGGACGTTCAGCGGCGCCGTGAAGATGCGGTAGCTCTCGAGCTTTCCGTCCAGGTCCCACGCCAGGATGGGGACGAGCTCGAAGTAGAGGTTCCGCACGCTGGGAGTGGGTGACCACCATCGGTAGTTCACCCCGACATTCCCCAGGTGGACCCCCCGTCGAGGAACGAATCCGAGGGACGGATCGAAGGACCCACCGATCCGCTTCCACGAGAGCCACAGGTCCCACACGTCGTTGGGATAGTCGATGATCCCACCCACGGCCGATCGGTCGCCGTCCAGACCCGCCCGGCCCGCCGCCAGGCCCCACACCCCCACGATCAGGTTGCGGCCGCCGAGGAACCCCGACGTGTTGTAGATCGCGTCACCGCCGAGCATCCAGCTGTCCTGGCGCCCGAGGGGATCGCCGAAGGTCGCGAGCAGCCCCACGCTGGAGCGATCCAGGACGTTCTGCTTCAGTCGGAAGGCCCCCATCCGGGTCTCGTCCACCAGCCCTCCCACGGATCCGGTCCCGGTGATGAGGCCCCCGAAGCTGGTCCGCCCCACCCGGCCGCTCACCTTCCCACCCGCCTGGATGGGCACCTGCTGGCCCTCCACCAATCCGATCCGCCGCGTGAAGAAGGGAACGAGGTCACGGCTGTAGAACGTCGTCATCCCGGCGCCGAAGTCGAAGATGTCGGCTCCGTCCAGGAAGAAGGAGCGCTTCTCCTCGAAGAAGAGGGGGAACCGGGTCAGGTTGGTGCGCCGGGTATCCACCTCCGTCTCCGCGAAGTCGGTGTTCACGGTGGCCACCGCGGTGACGTTGGATCCCAGCCGCTGGAAGAGGTCCAGACTCGGCTCGAACTGGTCGACCCACGCCTCGTCGGGACCGTCCTTCCTCGCACCACCGGAAACGGAAGGCCGCACCGTGAGTCCCAGGCCCGTCTGGAACGCGGGGATTCCGGCCAGGACCCCGGCTCGGTTGCTCTGGGTCAGGGGAGCGTCCCGCTGGGGGCTGGACCACCGGCTCACCTCCAGCACCCGCTGGACACGTCGCTCGATGTTGAATCCCCACCGGTCCCGTCCGGTCTCGAAGCTGATGCTCTGGACAGGAATCCGGATCTCCGCCGTCCACCCGTCCGCATCTCGGGTCGTGGCGGCCTCCCAGACCGCATCCCAGCTCTGGTTTTCGCCCAGTCCCTGGTCCGCAACCAGCGCGTCGTAGCGCGCGCCGCCCGGGTTCACGGCGAATATGTACCCGGACTGCCCGTCCATGAACGGATCCAGGAGGATCTTGACGTGGTCCTCGGACCGGAGCTCGCTGTCGCGGGCCTTGGAGAAGCTCACGATGGCGGATGGATCCGGATCACGGGCCCGAACGCCCACGTACAGGTTCTGATCATCGGCCATCACCCGCACCTCGGTGGAGAATCGGGCAACGCCTCCCTCCTCGGGCTCCACCATGGTCAGGGCGCCCAGGGGCGAGGCCAAGGCCCAGGCCGCCTCGTCCATCCGACCGTCGATCCGCACGTCACTCGACGCCGCGCCGCTGGTGGCGACAGGGCGCTCCTGTGCACCAAGGCTACCGACCATCAGGAGGCTCATGCTCAACACCAGGGCCAGCAGCGACCCGGTCCCGCGGGCCCGCGCAGGGATGACCGCGGGTTTCCTCGTGCGAACATCCGGTTGCGGGTCAGCCGCCCGGTTAAACGCCATGCGTGTGGACCTCTCTAGAATGGTGCAGGCCTCGAACGGGAAGGTCCGCTCCTCCTTCCGCCCCGATGGACCGTCCCCCGGATGGCCCGTGGGAAAGACTGTCCGCTGGCCCCCCCGCTGGCAACGGGCCGACAGTCTTCCCAGTGGCTCATGGCCGGGCGCAGGGGAGGCCCTTCACCCTGACCGGGGCCGAACCCGGCAGCTTGTCCCGCCTGCGCGAGTGGTCTACCCTGACGTGGATCCCGCGCACGAGCCCCCCCGACACCGTCCCCGAGGTCTTCTCCATGCCCACCAAGCCGCCGCCCTCACGGGGATGACTCAGCGACCTGTCTGGCAGGTGGTGGGCGTGTACCTGGGGTTCTCCTGGGTCGTGCTGCAGGTCATCGACGTCCTAGCCCAGAACGTGGGGCTCCCGCCCGCAGTGTTCCCTTCCGCCCTGGGCCTGTTGCTCGTCGGACTCCCCATCGTGGTGATCACCGCCGTGGTCCAGCATTCGCCGCGGACGGGTGCCGGCGCGCGGTCGGGCTGGACGAGGTTCTTCACCTGGCGAAATGCCATTGGAACCGGGGTCGGCGCGTTCGCGGTATGGGGGTTGGTATCGGCCGGACTCTTCCTGCTGCGATCCGCAGGGGAGTCCTCGAGCCAGGAGCCGTCGGGCCGGACCCTGGCGGTCTTGCCGTTCAACTTCCAGGGAAGTCCGGACCTGAAGTACCTGGGCGACGGCTTCGTGGACCTGCTGAGCACGAAGCTCGATGGCGCGGGGGACCTGCGGGTGGTGGACCCCCGGGCGATCCTGAGCCTCGCGTCGGACCGGGACTCGGACATACTCGCCCCCCTTCAGGCGTCCGAGTTCTCGGGTTCGCTGGGTGCCGGCCTGTTCGTGCTCGGCAATATCCTCGAAGTCGGTGGCCGGTTGACGGTCACCGCCGCCCTGTATCGGGGCGGTCCGTCTCCCAGCGTCGTCGCCGAAGCGAGCGAGACGGGGAGCGCGGACGCGGTCTTCGAGAGCGTGGATGGATTGGCGACACAGCTCCTGGCGGGATTGGCCGACGGACCTGCGTCACGGGTCCAGCACGTGGCCGCCGTGAGCACCGGCTCCCTTCCCGCGCTCCGGGCGTACCTGGAGGGCGAGCGTGCCTATCGGCTGGGGCGCTACCGCGATGCCGTGTCGTCGTTCCAGCAGGCGGTGGAGCTGGACAGCACCTATGCCGTCGCATACTACCGCCTGAGCGTAGTGGCCGAGTTCAGCACGCTGTCCGAGCTCGCGCAGGAGAGCGCGGAGCTCGCGTTCCGGCACGCCCATCGGCTCTCCGACCGCGACCGGGGTCTGCTCGAAGCCTTCCTGGCGTGGCGCCGGGGTGCCCACGCCGAAGCCGAGAGCCTCTACCGGGAACTCGTCCGGAGCTACCCTGACGAGGTCGAGGCGTGGTTCGAGCTGGGGGAGGTCCTGATCCACGGGAATCCGCTGCACGGCCGCTCCTTCGAGGAGGCGTGGGACCCGTTCCTCCGCGTGCTCGAGCTAGACCCACAGAACACCGCCGCCATGTACCACCTGGCTCGCATCGCGTCGGTGACCGGTCGCTTCGCCATGCTGGACTCCCTCGTGGACGCCCACAACCGGCTGAATCCCGGCGGCGACCGGGAATTGGAGGTCCGGTCTCTGCAGGCCTTCTCGCGCCCCCAGCCCTCCCTTCAGGCCGAGGTGCTCCAGCAGCTACCGGCTGCCACCGACGTCGGAGTGGCCCTGGCTTCCTGGGACGCGGCCACCTGGACGGAGGATGCGGCGGGCGCGCGGCAGGTCGTGACCTACCTCACGGATCGCTCCCGCGGCACGGAGGTCCGGTCGTTGGGGCACGCCTGGCTCGCCCAGCTCGAGCTCGCCTCCGGGCGCGTTGCCGCCGCCCGAGGCCAACTGGCCCAGCTCAGCGCGCTGGATCCGGTTGCCGGCATCGAGTATCGAGCCCTGTTGTCGGCACACCCGCTGCTAGGAGCCACCAGCGAGGAACTCGCCACACTCGCGAGCGCCCTCGAGGCCATGGACGCCGCGGCCGTGCCGCCGAGCAACAATCCCAGCATCCTCTACAGCGTCCACGATGGAGTCCACGGGCTGCTCCGGGCCTACCTTCTTGGCGTGGTCCGGGCGCGCATGGGGGACACCCAGGGAGCCCTTGCGGCGGCCAACGCCACGGCGGCCACCTCCACCGGCCCCTCCGAGGGCTCCATGGCAGCGGACCTGGGCGCCAGCGTGCGTGCTCAACTCCTGTGGCACCAGGGCAGGTACCCGGAGGCCTTGGCCGAAATGGAGACGACGACCCGGGAAGTCTGGTACATCGGGACCCTGTCGTCGGCCTTCTATGGCCAGGCCCTGGAGCGGTTCCTTCGCGGCGAGTTGCTGTTTCAAGCAGGCCGGCTCGAGGAAGCCGCTCGGTGGTTCGCCACGGGGTCACAGATCGCGCCCTACGAGCTCGCTTTCCGACCCCTCGCCTACGAGCGGCTCGGCCAGATCCACGAGGCGCTTGGGAATGCGGGCCAAGCGGCCCGATTCTACGGGAAGTTCGTGAACCTGTGGCAATCCGCCGACTCCACACTGCTGCCTCGGGTCGCGGAGGCCCGATCCCGCTTGGAGAGCCTCGGGGGGTGACCCATCCTTCCGACCTCGAGAACCGGGGCCCAGTACCTCGAGCTTGTCGACGGCCTGTTCGCGTGCCTCGTCGCTTGCCCTCCAGTCGGCTCCGCACCCAGAATCGGTTCCGGACCCGCGCGATATGACTCCGTCTCAGGCGGAAGATCCATGGAACGACGACGTTTCCTGACAAACTCGGCGGCGCTGGGAGCCGGTCTACCCCTGGGCCTGGCCTCGTCGGCCGCGTCTTGGGGCGAGCCTCGCTCCGCCGGTGTCGACCCTCTCTTCGCCGGCGTCGATGGCCAGCGGCTGAACGCCGAGATCCAGACGCTGCGCAGGTTCGGCGGGACCCCGGACGGGGGGACGCACCGCGTGGCCTATTCGGACGAGGATCTGGGGGGCCGGGAGTGGGTGCTCGGGCTCATGCGAGACGCCGGCCTTCGGACCTGGACCGACGCCGCCGGGAACCTGGTGGGGGAGCTTCCCGGCACGGACTCCGCCCTCCCACCCCTTGGCGTGGGCTCACACATCGACACCGTCCCCTTCGGGGGGAGCTACGACGGAACCATCGGAGTGCTGGGTGCGGTGGAGATCGTGCGGAGTCTCCAGGGCGCGGGACGGCGGCTTCGACACCCGTTGCGCGTCTACGTCTTCCAGAACGAGGAGGGCGGGAAGACCGGAAGCCGCCTCCTGATCGGAGCCGTGGATCCTGGCGAGCTCGGTGTGCAGACGGCTTCGGGCTTCACCATCCGGGAAGGGATCCGGCGCGTCGGTGGGAATCCCGACGACCTGTCGGCGTCCCGCCTGCAGCCGGGCACCCTGGCGGCCTTCCTCGAGCTCCACATCGAGCAAGGCGCCACTCTGGAACGCGCCGGCGTCCCCATCGGGGTGGTGGAGGGCATCGTGGGAATCCGCCGATGGTTCGTCACCGTGACGGGCGAGAAGAACCACGCGGGCACGACCCCCATGGCGCTTCGACGAGATGCCCTGGTCACCGCCTCCAGGCTGGTCTCGGAGATCCACGACACGGCGCTGGGCATGGAGGGCCGCCAGGTCGCCACCGTGGGGCGCATGGAGGTGGAGCCCGGGGCTCCCAACGTCATTCCGGGATCGGCTCGCTTCACCCTGGAGATCCGGGACCTCTCCATGGAGGGGATCCAGCGCGTATTCGACGCCATACTCGAAGCGGCAACGACGCTTGGGGCCCGCAATGGAACGCGGGTGGAGATGGAGCCCTTCTATCGGAGTGAGTCCGCTCCGTCCCACGAGGGCCTCCGCCGCGCGGTGGAGAGCGCCGCGGAGCGGGAAGGGTTGGAGCACCTGCGCCTCCCATCCGGGGCAGGTCATGACGCGCAAAGCATGGCCAAGATCTGCCCCATGGGGATGGTCTTCGTCCCGAGCCGTGGGGGAATCAGCCACGCCCCGGAGGAGTACACCTCGGCGGATCTGATCACCGCAGGGGTGGACGTGCTCATGGGTGCCCTGATGCGGGCGGACGAGGTCTTCTGACGCCGCAGGCGCCCCCTGGAGCCCGTTGCGGCTCCGATCTCAATCCGTCGACACGCTGCGCCGTATCCGCCTAAGCACCCACCAGTAGAGACCGGCGTTGAGCACCAGGACCCCGATCCCCAGACCGATCTGGATCTCGCGCGTGAGGCCTTCGGGATAGATGATGGCGGTCACGTAGCGCTCGATGAAGCCGCCCGCGTATCCCTCCTGGCCTCCGAGTCGTCGGAGGTCGTTCTCCCACGGAGTCAGGGGGCAGACCCACCCGGTGAACTCCACCAACGCGCCCCACGCCACCACCGGCACGTGAGCCCACAGGACCCTGCGCCATCGCAGGGCGAGCAGCGCGCCGAACACCACGAACGCGAGCCAGAGGGCGTGGAGGAGGACCAGGGCGTCCGCCGCCAGCCGATAGATCACGGCGACCGCCGCCCCGTCAGATTCCCAGCGCCTCGGTGGCGCGTCGCATCTCCTCGGGCCGGACGTAGATCACGTATCCGTATCGACCCTCCGAGCCGGCGACGCCGTTGGCGGCATAGACGTTGACGCCCGCCTCGTACAGGCGCTCGTGCACCTCCACCAGCGCGCCGGGCACGTCCTCACCCCGCACCAGAAGCGCCCCGTGCGGTCCGTCCAGGTCCAGCCCCAGGTGCTTGCTTTCGGCCCGCAGCCGCCCGGGGTCGTCCGGGAAGATGGTCAGCTGGGTCTGGAAGATGCCCATGGGGATCGCGGTGAACGCCAGGAGATTCACGCCCGCGTCGGCAAGCGCCGAAAGGAATCGGAACGCCTCTCCCGGACGGTCGGGGACGGTGGTGTGGAAGTACTCCACCTGCCGGATCTGATGCGCCATGATCGCCTCCGTTCGAGGGGCGGGAGGGTCCCTCAACATAGGCGACGGGGGGCCGCCGCGCCCCCCCGGTTGATCGCCGACTCCGGCGTCGGCGTGGAAGCCCGGCGCGGAGGTGAGTGCGCCTTCGGACCGTAACCCACGGTTCGGAGTCGCTCCGCCGAAACGAGGCCCGACGAGCCGAAATGGCACTGGTTAAAGAGTGCCCCTACCCCGCACCGATTTCCCGCAGGAAAGGAGCCTTGCCCGCCCTGGACCCACGGAGAGCTCCCGGGAGCAAGGCTGTAAGACATTTTTTTACAGCGATTTACATGTTGCCTCATTTCGAAGCGCCGGTTGGTACGCGGTATGCTTGGGAACGGGTATGGAACGCTCCCATCGGCAGTGGTGCCGGGGAGTCACACCCAACTCACATCCGTACCATGAACAGACCAGCGGCCTCCAAGACCACCACCCTAGTCCTCACATTCCTGCTCGGCGCGTGCAGCGGATCCGACAGCCCCACGGAAGCGGGGCCGCAGCCGTTCGCCATCACCGTTTCCGGCGAGGTTCTGGAAGCGGGCTTCGACGACACCACCCAGGAGTGGTTCTGCCGCATCCAGGTGGTAGCGACGGCGTCCGGAGGCGATCCCGGGACCGCGGCGAGCTGGACCGAGAGCAGGTACGCCTTCTACCACCTCGATGGTCGTCAGTGGACCGACTTTTGGAGCATCGAGGAGATGGTGGACCGGTTCGGCTCGGACCGGATCGCCACGGGCGAGACGCAGACGACCATCCGACGATTCGTCGCGGCCGTTGAGGCATTCGACGTCGGGATCGGCCTGTGGTGGACGCTTCCGGGTGACACTGAGCCCAATGCCTCCTCCCGCATGTACGACTGCTTCTAGGCCTCTCCCGCGGACCATCGAGGGACTTTCGCCGCAGTGGGGGCCGTCCGCGCCGGCGCCCAGTGAGCGATCGCCTCCCTGGAGCTGCCCGGTGGCGCTCGGGCGCCTGGACAGGACGTGGTGCGGGGACGGGCCAGGAGGACGGGTGTCGGGGAGCTCAGGGTGGCGCGTCGGCGCGCCGCCGAGGTAGCATGGGATCGCCCGCCGCTCCGGGGAATCTCGTGGCGTCCGGAAGTGACGCCACCCACCCGGAGGGCACATCCCGTGAGAGGTCCCCATGCTCCGCACGATATCCCTGGTGCCCGTTCTGGCATTCCTCGTCCTCTGCGCGCCGGCGGACGCACAGTCCGGATCGGCCACAGGAAGAGCCCTCCAGCTCGAGGACTACTACCGGCTGAAGCGGATCGGCGCCCCGGACATCTCTCCGGACGGGGAATGGGTGGTCTACACCGTTTCGACGCCGGTGGAGAGCACCAACGGCGACCTGACCCAGACGTGGCTGGTCCCGGCCGACGGCTCGGGTGAGCCCGTCCGCGTGACGCACGACGGCGAGGACGTGACGTCTCCCGCGTGGTCGGACGACGGTCGCCTGCGCTACCAACGAGCGGACGAATCCCGGTGGCTGGTGCTGCCCGGCGGGGTCGCGGAACCCGTGCCGGATGGAGCGGAGCCCTCCTCAGGAGAACCGAGTCCGGATGGAGCCTGGATCGCCGTAGCCCGAGACCTTCCCATGCTTCCGAGGCCGGAGTCGGAGCAGTCGGACTTCGAGCGTCGCCACCAGGAGCGGTTCGAGGGCGCCCAGTTCGACTGGTACCCCTTCGTCCGCGACGGACAGGCGTTTCCGCTTCCCGATCCCGCCGAGCAGCCCATGCGAGAGATCTTCCTGGAGCGGGCCGACGGCTCGGGGGACCCGCGACAGCTCACCCACCTCGGTCTCCGGCCTGGTAACCTGTCGTGGCGAGCGGATGGCGAGGTCGTCCTCTTCACCGCGGACGACGCGGTGCGCGACCCCCTGCTCTACGGGCGCGCCGACCTCTTCCAGGTCACCGTGGAAGGCGAGCTCACCCGCCTCACCGACGACGGGTACACCTACTCGGGCGTCGGCTTCTCCCCGGACGGTCGTAGGATCTCGTACGTGCGCTCGTGGGGCACCGACTTCATCATCGACCGGAAGCTGGACCACGGAGGCCCCCGCGACCTGTACGTCCGGCCGGCCGACGGAGGGGAGCCCATCAACCTGACGGCGGATTTCGACCTGGACGCCGGTTCGCCTCGCTGGTCGCCCGATAGCCGTCACCTCTACTTCACCACCGGAATCGGTGGCGCCGTACACCTGTTCCGCGTGGCCGCCTCCGGTGGGCCGGTGGAGCAGGTGACGCGGGGGGAGCGGCGGATCGTGGGGCTCGACGTGGATCACGCCTTCCGGCGCATGACCTACCTGGTGGGGGAGTTCGACCGGCCCCCGGAGGTGTGGACGGCCGACCTGGACGGCGGCAACGAGCGGAAGCTCACGAACGTCCACCGCGACCTCCTGGCCGATGTGGCGTTCGGGGGCTGGGAGCGCGTGCACTACCAGAGCTACGATGGCACGCCTATCGAGGGCTTCCTCCTCCATCCCCACGGCTTCGACCCCGCCACCGCCTCCAGCTCTTCCTCGCGGAGCTACCCCCTGATCATCGTGAACCACGGGGGCCCCCACTCCGCCTCGGGATACGGGTTCAACTTCAAGAACCAGCTCTTCGCGGCGCACGGCTACTTCGTCTTCCTGCCCAATTTCCGGAGCTCCACGGGGTATGGCGACGACTTCAAGTGGGGAACGTGGGGCGCGTGGGGCACGAACGACGGCGAGGACGTCATGGCCGGGGTCGACCACCTGACGGAACGCCTACCTATCGACGTCCACCGGGTCGGTACCACCGGACACTCGTACGGCGGCATCCTGACCAACTGGCTGATCACCCGATACCCGGACCGGTTCCGGGCCGCGGTGAGCGGGGCCGGAGCCTCGAATTGGACGAGCAACTACGCCCACTCCGATGTCGCCCGCACCAAGGAGCTGGAGTTCTTCGGGCGGCCGTGGGAGCCCGAGGCACGGGAGATCATGATCCGGCAGTCCCCCTACCTGAACTCCGGCGGAGTGAAGGCGGCCACACTGTTCGTGCACGGCGAGGTGGACTACCGGGTGCCCCTGGAGGGCGCCATCCAGCTCTACACCTCGTTGAAGAAGCAGCGTGTGCCGGCGGAGCTCATCATCTACGACGGGATGGCCCACGGAATCCGTGGGCATTGGAATGTCGTGCACCGGATGATGAACGAGCTGCGCTGGTGGGAAACCTACCTGAAGCCCGTGGAGCGTCCGCTCACCAGCGACGGCGGCTGACGTTCTCCTTGGCGGAGAGTCCTCCGCGGGTGCATCGTCCCTCGGCCAGGCTCGATCCGCCACGGTCCCCTGCACACCCTCTCACCCGGAACCCTCCATGCTTTCCTCCCTTCAGAAGCAGAAGCTCACCCGGTACTTCCGCGTCTATGACGTGGACGATGACGGCGCCATCGGCAGGCGCGACTTCGAGCGGGTCCTGGAGAACCTCCGGGTGCTGCACGGTGTGGACGGGCACGGCCCCCAATGGGCCGCGCTTCGGCAGGCGTACCTGCACCGGTGGGAGGCCGTACGCCGGTCGGCCGACGTGGACGCCGACGGTGGAGTGGACCTGGAGGAATGGTTGGACTATTGGGCCGCCCTGATGGCCGACAGCGATCGCTACGAGGCCGAGGTGTCCAGCCTGGTTGATCGCCTGTACGCGCTGTTCGATACCGACGAGAGTGGGTGGATCGACGCCGACGAGTTCTGCGATTTCTACGGCGCCTACGGCCTTCGGGCCGCCCTGGCTCGTGAGGTGTTCGGCGACCTCGACGGGGACGGGGACGGCGCCATAAGCCGAGCCGAGCTCACCGCCCTGGCCCACGAGTTCTATCGCAGCAACGACCCCGAGGCCCCAGGGAACCGGCTGTACGGCCCCCTGGGGTGATTCGCTCCCGGCGCCCCACGGACCCGGTAACCGGGCGGCGGCCTCTCAGTACCGCGCCCCCCGCCACACCGTGGCTCTTCGCACCAGGAGCTCCGTGTCCTCCGTGCGGCCCATGACCTGGAGATTGAAGTCCATGTCCCGGTCGAATTCCACGGGATAGGGGTAGACGGCCACCTCGCGCCCGTTGACGATGGCGGAGAACACTCCGTCCGGCCGGACCTGGATCCCCAGTGTCGCCCACTCGTCCGTGCCCAGGCCGGAGACGGGAAAGCCCCAGATCCAGTCGGTCGCGCCCGGAGCTAGCAAGCTCACCGCGCCAGCATCGAAGCGTTGGTTCTCCCCCTGGGGATAGAGCACACAGAACTGATCTCCATCGTCATCATTCCTGCCCATTCCCAGGGTATCCACCGGGATGGACGCGTCCATCAGGCAGATCCGAACACTCTGTCGGTCCATCCGGTCGGTCAGGGGCAGACGAAGCTCCACCTCGGCCGTGAGGCCTTGTTCACCGGAGTGGGGAACCCGGGAGCGGACTCCGTCACTCCACACGGCGTCCACCCCTATCTTCAAGACGCGCTCACCCTCGAACACCATGGTGCGCGGGGGGGGCTTTCCGATCACCCACCAATCGTCGGTGGGGAAATCCGTGAAGTCCTCGTTCAGGAGCTGGTCCTCCGTGGCCGCACTGCTGACCCGAACGGTCAGCGTGTCCGCCAGCCAGCCGTCCATCCGTGCCACGACGCGGGCCTCCCCCGGCCGGTTGCCCACAAGGGAGTCACCGCGGACACCCAGGACCTGTGGTTCCAGGGCGACCCACTCCACCGGGCCTTCGAAGGCCTGTCCGTGGCGGTCGTACACCCTCGCCTGCAAGCCGACGACCTCGCCCCACGCCAGGGAGTCCGGCCCCGTGGCGAACACCGCCGCCGGGACGTCCACGCTCGCGGAGACCCAATCGACACCCCTGTAACTGTGGATGTGGCCGGGCGGCAGTGGGATGCGCGCTTCCTCGCGGTACGCGTCGGCGCTCAGAATGCGGATCTCCGCCGCGTCCCGGTCCGCCAGAACCGTCCGGTAGGCGCCGTCGGGCGAACAGCCCAGAAGCTCCGCGTGGCGCACCGTCTCGGGGAGCGGCAGGAGGCGCCCGGATTCCCAGTCCCACTCGGACCACGCCCGCGTCTGGCCAGGGCGCTGGGACAACACCAGGAGCCTGCCGCCTCCGCAGGGCCGCACCTCTCCCAGGCGTCCCTCGGGTAGCGCTGCCTTCTGGATCACGGACCCGTCGGGCCGCAGCCACAGGAGCGTGTCGGGCCCGGAGAGCGTGATGACGCCGGACACGAGAGAACGTCCATCGGGATTCCACACGCCGTCCGCGGTGAATTCGGGCCGGACGACCCTTCGAAACGCACCCGTTCCGAGATCCAGGACCGCCAGGTCCCGCCGGTATCGCTCCGCCAGGGTGTCTTCGACGGAGACCAGAAGGGAGGCGCCGTCCGGAGAGAGATCCAGGATTCCGTCGTCGCCTCCGCCATCGAAGAGGAACTCCACCTCGCCCCGGGAATTCCTCAGCACCAGGTCCGGACCTCGGTCCGGCTGTCGACGCTGTCCGACGACCTCCCCTGCCCGTCCGGGTATCGCATAGAACGGGACGAAGCTACTCCCATCCGGAACGTCCGCGGACACCGAGTCCAGCGCCACCCACCCCCCCCCGGAGCCAGGCTCGTGCTGCATCAGGACGCCATCGACCCAGGCCTGCATCACCGTCCCCTCCCAGGGGGACGCGCCATCGCGCGTGAAGATCGCCAGGAGAACCGCCGCTGCCGCGATGGCGAGGCTTCCCAGCGCCAGTGGACGTCTCCATATGGCGCTCCGCCTCCGCCCCTGGACCGCGTCCCTCAGGAGCTCGTGGCTGAAGTCCACCCGCTCTCCACCACTCCAACCGATGAGGTCTGCCTCGAACAGCTCCCCCACGGCCCGCGCAAAGCGGTCGTCCGGCAGCGAGCCCATCCGGCGCAGTCGATGGAGACTGTATCCGCCGGTCCCGTGACTGAGGTCGTCCAGGATCACTCGAGCATCGTCGGAGACGTCCGTGAGCCGGCTGGCCAGGAGTTCCTGCAGCTCCGAGGGCATCTCCACGGACGGCGGGAGGAGATCGAGGCGAAACGCCCACCGACCGGCCCGCTCCTCCAGGACCCCGGTGGTCCTCAGTGAGCGCAGGAGCGCTACCAGGTGCAGGGGGTGGCCCCGAGACGCCCGGTAGAGCGCCACGCCCGCCTCGGCCGCATCCTCCTCAGCCCTGAATTCAGCCAGCTGAATGAGGAGCTCCGTGACGTCCTCCTCGTCCAGGGGTGCGAGGGGAATCAGGTGGAGCCGCCCCGCCCCTGCTTCGGCCCGCAGGAACCGGATTACCGACTCCTCCCCCATTTCGGTTCGGCATGTCTCCACCAGGAGCACTCGGCGGTCCCGGACCAACCGCATCGCCCGATGGAGGAGCGTCCGCGAGGCCTCGTCCGTCCAGTGCACGTCGTCCACTACCAGAAGGAGCGGCGCCTCCTCGGCCACGGCGTCCAGGAGATCCCCGAAGGCGTCCCCCAGCGCCACCGCCGCGGGGGGAGTACCGGAGCCGTTGGATCCATTCCCCCGGGAGGGCACCAGCGCCTGCAACGCCTCTACTGATGCGTTGGAGATCCCGGCGGCCCCGGGCAGGGCGAGCAGCTGCCGGGCCAGGGCCGCGATGACGCCGTACTCCACGCGGCGCTCCCCCGGCACGCTCCTCGCCTCGGCCACCCAGACGCCCGAGGCCCGGGCCACATTGGAGAACTCGTTGGCGAGCCGGGTCTTACCGATCCCGGGAGCGCCGATGATCCCCACCACCCGGCCGTGACCGGATCGGACCATCCGCAGGATCTCGGAGAGCGTTGCGAATTCAGCGCCCCGTCCCACGAAGGCCAGCGTAAGGGGATCCGGCGCATCGCCCCCGTAGCGGTCCCGCACCGCCGCGTGCACCGACGCCTCCAGCTCCTCGAGCTCGGTGGCCACGTCCTGCCCGAGCTGGTCCCGGGCCTCGGCGATGGCTCGCTGTGCCTCCTCCAACCACCCGAGCTCCAACAGCGTCTGGATGCGCAGCGCATGGAGGGCGGGCCGGTAGGGACGGACTCCCAACGCCCTCTCGATCCACTCCAGGCGCTGATCCGCCGGCTGCCCCGCGGCGTGGTTCTCCAGGAACACCCCGACCCGACCCTCCCACAGGCTATGCAGCTCCGACGCCCACTGATTCCACGCCGGAGCATCGGGCACCAGGAAGCCTCGGAAAGGCCCGCCGGACCACAGGAGAGTCACGGCCTCCGCGTCTCCCCGACCCATGGCCTCCGACAGCTCGTCCACGTCGGTGGCCAGGACGGACTCGTCGATGCCCAGGAGCCCGTCCGCCCGCTCCACCAGCAGGTCCTCGCCCAGCTGCTTCCGCAGGGTCCACAGGGCCTGGCGCACGGAAGCCCTGGCGCGGTCGTGCGAGGAAGCCGGCCAGAGAATCGCCGCGGCGTCGTCCCGTGTGATTCCGGGCGGCTCAAGCGCGATCAGGGAGAGGAGCGCGAGAGGCTTCCCCGCGGGCAGGACGGTATCCGCGCCCGCGGAGGCGGTGACGCGGGGCGTGCCGAGGACGTGGATATGGAAGCGGGGCATTCAGGCGTTCGGGGCGGTGGAAGCTCCATTCGAGCTCGCGGGAAACCTTGGCGTATACGACGAGCGGGCCACGTTTCCATGATTCGGGAAGGTACCGGCTTGGGGCAAGCGTGGTTCCGTGGGGCGCCTCCAGGTCCTGGAGACCAACCCGCGCAGTGGTGGGGACGTGCTCTGGTCCGCTGCTTCGAGCTTCCGACAAGGCGGGGAATCACCGACCTTCACGCCATGGTCCCCGAGCCCACCACCGCGAATCCGTTTCTCCCAAGCGGCGCCCATCTCCAGGCCCTGATCCTTGATGGAGGCCTCGCAACGGCGTTGGAGGCCAGGGGCTTCGACTTGAACCACGAGCTTTGGTCCGCCAGACTCCTCATGGACGCGCCGGACGCCATCCGGCGGGTCCATCGCGACTACCTGGAGGCCGGCGCGGACTGCATCACCACGGCGAGCTACCAGGCCAGCCTCCCGGGCTTCGCCAGGCAGGGCATCCAACGGGAGCGGGCGCTGGAGTTGCTCCGCCTGGCCACGGCGCTGGCGATGGAGGCCCGGGACGAGTTCTGGGACCGGGCGGAGAACCAGACGGGGCGCCGCCGCCCCCTGGTGGCGGCCAGCGTGGGTCCCTACGGCGCCTACCTGGCGGACGGCTCGGAGTATACCGGGGACTACCCGGCGACGAAGACCGAGCTGTACGAGTTCCACCGGGAGCGGTGGCACCTGTTCGCCCAGGGACCCGCGGACCTCCTGGCCTGCGAGACCATCCCATCCATCCGCGAGGTGTCCGTGCTCCTGGACCTGCTTCGGGAGACCCCCGGGCGGCAGGCCTGGTTGAGCGTGAGCTGTCGGGACGCCGCCCACCTGTCGGACGGCACCCCCGTGGGAGAGGTGGCTCGCCTGTGCGATCCGGTCGGGAACCTGGCGGCGGTGGGCCTGAACTGTACGAAGCCCGAGTTCATCGAACCGCTCCTTCTGGAGCTCCGCCGATACACGGACAAACCCCTCATCGCCTACCCCAACGCGGGCGAGGACTACCACGTGGGGTCCCGAAGCTGGACCTCCCCCCGGTCCCCCGTGGACTGGATCCACGAGGCCGCCCAGTGGCTGCGACTCGGTGTCCGCGGCGTCGGCGGCTGCTGCCGAGTGGGGCCGGACCAGATCCGCTCCCTGCGGAAAGCTCTCGTCCTCTGACCCCAGGGTCCCGGGACCCGGTCCGTGGGGACGCTCTACGAGCCCGCCAGTCGCACCAGCCCGAACCACTCCTCGACGTCGTCCGGGTCCTGAGTGAAGGAGTCCTCGTACCCGAATTTCCACCAGGCGTCCAGGAACTCGTGCACCACCACCCCGGCCAGCGGCTCCCCGGCCGTGGCCACGTCTTCCAGCGCACGGAGCAGCCCCGTCGCCTGTTCGGACTCGGTATTCCCGCCATACCCGTAGTTCGGCGGCCCGACGTGCGGGGCGTTGGGCGAGACGCTGAGCCCCGTTTCCGTCACGAGGAGTGGGACGCCGGAGTACCGGTTCTTCAGCTCCTCCATCCATCCCTGCATGAACGTTCCGGAGGCGCTCCCCGTCGACGTGCCCGGGCGCAGGTACGGAATGTCGTAGGGGTAGACGTTGTGGCTGCGAAAATCGAGAAAGGGGGTGTCGATGAGGTCCGCCGTGCGGATCTGGTTCGCGTAGGAGACCAGGTGGGTGACCCCGTATTGCTCCTCCTCGTACTGCTTGACGTAGTCGGCCATCTCGGCGAGGAACACCTCCGATGCGTTCAGGCCGGGGCCGGTTCGCACGTGGCTGCCCTCATACCGGTCGAGATCGGGATGGGAGGCGTTCGTCGAGAGGATGGTCTCCTCGCTGAGCTCGTTCCCCACCAGGAACGCCACCACCGGGGCGCCCCCCCCGGGAAAGGCGGTGTGGATGCGGTCGATGACGCTCCGGATGTAGGCACGAGTCGCTTCCTTGAAGCCCGGGTCGTGCAGGTCCGCCACTTCCGTATCGATCCACAGGGTCTGGATCACGTGGAGGGTACCCACCGCGGCAATGGCCTCGTAGGCGTACCGGGGCGCGCCCCACAGCCGTACCGTGTTCGCGCCCATGGCCGCGATCTGCGCCATGTCCCGGTCGATGCTGTTCAGGAGCTTCTCCGGAAGACCCCACGCCACTTCCGTGTCCCACGGGAGATGGCCTGGATAACCGGGGACGTAAACCACTCCCCGGACCTCGAACGGCCGTCCGTCCTTCAGGAGCTGGTCACGGCCTGCGGTGAACGTTCCACCCGCCGGCTCCAGGGGGTCGTCCCAGCGCTGCCGGATGGCCAGGTAGGCCTGACGGGGCTGGGTCAGGAACGCGCTGGGCGGGCCACCTCCCGGGTCCTCCGGACCGACCGCCTCGGTGCACCCGACGCCCAGGCTCGCCAGGCAGATGGGGACGGTCAGGAATCGCCGATTCGGGAGCATGCCTCGGGGAAGCCGGGTTTCCATGCGTAACCGCTGGACGGCGCGTCAGTTCCGGACCCGCTGCCGGAGCACCTCGAAGAAGTTGTTCACCAGGACGAAGCGCGGACCGGCATCTGCGCCTCCCGCCCAGCGAGCCATAAGGAACCGCTCGTCGTCCGGGCTCTCGGACACCAGAATGTTGGAGGCGTTGGCCCGGTACTCGCTCGCATCGAAGAGCCCCTGCCGATCCCCGACCTCGAAGCCCGGATCCGTCCGCACCTCCGCGCTCACCATCCTGTTGTCCCGATCCATGAAGAAGATCTCCTGGCCGCTGTGGGCCCAGACGGGCATGATCCCGCCCTCACCGATCTGTCGCTCGATGGAGTAGCGGCCCTCGAGGGCCGCGATGATCTGGGCGATGGGTTCGCTCATGGCTCGCGTCTACGGGGAGGGAGGTCTCCGGCGGAGGGCCGTCTCCGCGGAGGACGGCAAGATGTCATGCCCTTCGCGGTGGGGCCAGCGACGGGCGCCCGGGTGGTAGAGCGCCTCTCTAGAACGCCGCCTCGTCGACCTCCATGAGCTCGGTGCTGCTCCCCTCTACCACCACCCGGGCCAGCGTCACCTCGGGGAGGACCTCGCGGGCGTAGAAGCGGGCGGCCGTGACCTTACCCTCGTAGAACGCCCGATCCTCTTCCGTCAGGCCTCCCTCCTCCAACCGCTCGAGAGCCACGGCGGCGTTGTGGATCAGCCGCCACCCCACCACCACCTTGCCCAGGGCGTAGAGGATCCGGTTGCCGTGGAGACCAGTGTGGTAGACGGACTCGGCGTTCCGGGCCATGAGGGCCTGGATGGCGCGCTGCAGCTCACCCAACGCCCGGCCCAGCCGCTCCCGGGGCTCCGCGAGCCGGTCGCCGCCGGGTCCACCGCCGGCGCGGCCCACTTCCGCGGCGATCTGCCCACCCAGAGCCGTGAGGGTGGCGCCCCCGTCCCGGGCCACCTTCCGGAAGACCAGGTCCAGGGCCTGCATGTGGGTGGTACCCTCGTAGAGGGAGTCGATCTTCTGGTCCCGGACGTACTGCTCCATGGGATAGTCCTGCACGAAGCCCGAGCCTCCCAGGACCTGGATGCTCAGGGCCAGTTGCTCGTACACCACCTCCGACGCGAAGCCCTTCACCACGGGGAGGAGAAGGTCATTCAGCCGGTCCAGGTCCGCGGCATCCGGCGCGGCGTGTCCTCCCTTCAGCTCCACCTGGTCCTGAATGTGGCTCGCGTAGTAGCACAGAGCCCGGAGACCCTCGGCGTGACTCTTCTGGAGCATGAGCATGCGGCGCACGTCCGGGTGCTCGATGATGCGGACACGGGGGGACGTCTTGTCCGCCCACTTCGCCAGGTCCGGCCCCTGGACCCGCTCCTTGGCGTACGCCAGGGCGTTGAGGTAGGCGGTGGAGAGGGTGGACATGCTCTTGAAGCCGATGGACATGCGGGCCTGTTCGATGAGCGCGAACATCTGCCGGATCCCATCGTGCTTCTCGCCCATGAGGAAGCCGCGGGCGGGCTTGTCCTCACCGAAGTTCATGACGCAGGTGGCGCTTCCTTTGATCCCCATCTTCTTCTCGATGGAGCCGCAGAAGACGCCGTTGCGCTCGCCCAGGCTCCCGTCCTCGTTCACCCAGAGCTTGGGCACGATGAAGAGGGATAATCCCTTGGTGCCGGGGCCGGCGCCTTCGGGGCGGGCCAGGACCAGGTGAACGATGTTGTCGGGGTAGTCGTAGTCCCCGTTGGTGATCCAGATCTTGGTCCCCTGGAGGGCCCAGGTACCGTCCCCCAGGTCCCGGGCGCTCGTGGTGGCCTCTCCCACGTCCGAGCCGGCCTGCGGCTCGGATAGCTGCATGGTTCCTCCCCATCCGTGCTCGAGCATGGCCGGGACGAACCGGGCGCGCTGCTCGTCGGTGCCCAGCAGGTCGATGACCCGGGAGACGAAGGTGCCGAACATGTAGAACATCGCCATGGGCGACGCGCCGGCCATCATCTCGAAGGCGGCCCATCCCACGCTGGGTGGCATCCCGACGCCCCCCCACTCGTCCCCTGCCTCCAGGTATTGCCACCCGCCTTCGTAGATCCGGTCGAGCATCTCGTGGACCTCCGGTTGGAGGTACACGTTGCCGTCCTCGTCCAACCGCAACGGCGTCCGGTCGGAAGGCTCGAAGGCCTTGGCGATCTCCTGGGTCGCCAGCTCCTGGATGGCGGCGAGCGCGTCCCGGGCGGTCTCCTCGTCCAGGTGGGCGAAGCGGCCCTGGCCCAGCACGCCGGTGCCCACGCCGTTCACCTCGAAGAGGTTGAAGTAGATGTCCCGGAGATTGCTCTTGTAGTGCAGGGAGTTCGACACGGGAAGCAGGGGTTCGGGTGACGGTTGCCTTGTGGAAACTTACAACCGGCACGGCTGTTTCCGGCAGGACCGGGAGCTTCCGCCCTCGTGTCCTCCAAGGCAGCGCCGGTCGAAGCGTTTGTCCGGTGGAGTCGTAGAGAGGTCAGCACGAGGAGGCTCCATGGCTCACGAGCTCGAGAGACTGACGACGGGTTCGACCACCTACTGGAAGTACGTCTTTCCGACGACGTGGATCACGGCCCTCGGCGGCTTCAACGTGGCCATGTGGCTCGACCTCATCGGCTCACCGCCGGCCCCCATGCCCGCGAAGGTCGCCATTCTCGGCCTCTGGCTGGCTTTCTCGCCCTTCTTCGTCTGGTGGAGCAGGCAGATTTGCCACGTCTGGACGGACGGAGACCACCTCGTGGTGCGGCCCCACGGATCGGACGTGCGCATTCCGCTTTCCGAGATCGTGGAGGTGAGGGAGAGCCGCTATCGCCGGGTGAAGGAGATCACCATCGAGCTGCGTCGGAGCGTCCCGGGGGTGGGCGACAAGATCATGTTCCCGGCCCCTTTCATCTTCCAGAAGCCGTGGAGCGACCATCCCCTCGTCGCTCGCATCAAGGAGATGAAGCGACTTCAGGCAGGGGTGTCCGGCGCGGAGCGGATCGGTCCATCGGCGCTCTCCGGGAGCGAGGCGGAAGACTGAGGGCGAGGCCGGGACTGAGCACGAGGCCGGGACTGAGCACGACGCTCGGAGGGCTCCGACTCAGGGAGGTCATCGGAGTCCTCGAGCGGCGAGGCAGCCGCGAATCCCCGGAGGCCTCAGGCGCGCTCTTGTGTATACAAACACGACTGTATACGATTACGACACACTGGCCGTGCCGGCCTCCGGTCTCGACCCATGCGGCGTAGATGCGCCGTGGGCCCCGACCGGGCTCGCCAAGACGAGGAGACATGGGACGGGAATCCATGGGAGAACTCGAGCACCTCATCCTGCTGGCCATCGCGGCCCTGGACGCGAACGCCAGCGCGCTTGGGATCCGGCGCCGACTGGACGCGGAAGGTCGCGGAATCACCCGGGGTGCCCTCTACCGCTCCCTCGACCGCCTGGGCGAGAAGGGGCTCATCGTCTGGGAGGTGGAGGAGCCGGCGGCAGACCGCGGGGGACACGTTCGCCGCGTCTACGGTCTCTCTCCCGAGGGGCTGGACGCCATCCGTGAACGACGGGCCACCCTGGAGCGGCTCTGGGCCGAGGCAGCCGAGGTCGTCCGGTGAGTCACCGCCCAGGCGGACCCCGCCCGCCCCACCGACTGACGTCCCTGCTCGCACGCGTCATTCCCGACGGTGCGGCCGGCGCCTCCTCGGTGCTGGGCGACCTGTATGAGGAGTATCTCCACCTCCGCGAGCGTCGCGGCAGGGTCGCGGCGGATCTCTGGTACGCCGCCCAGGTGTTCGCCCTCGGTCTCCCTTGGGCCTTCGGAGCGGTGCGGAGGGCGCTGTCCGAGATCCTGGGGGGGCTCCGCCTCGACCTTCGATCCAGCCTCCGGGGGCTCCGCCGACAACCGGCCCTCATCGCGGTCTCGGTCCTCTCGCTGTCCCTCGGCTCGGGACTCGTGACCGCGGCTGCCACCATGGTGAACGGTGCCTGGTACGCCCCCCTCCCCTGGACCGCCGCCGAGCGGATGGTGGATCTCGCAGATACGCATCCCACGGAGATTCCACCCGGCTTCACCCCGGGAACGTCGCTTCGGGCGTTCCAACGTTGGCGGACCGACCTCCCGCAGGGCGTATTCGAGCGGCTGGAGGCGCACATGCGGGCGTGGGTCCCCATCCGGACGGGCGAGATGGCTCCGTCCACGGTGCGGGCGGTGCGGGTATCCGGCGGTTACGGCGACCTCCTCGAGCTCGAAGCCAGCACCGGGCGGCTCGTCTCGCCCGCTGACCTGGAGCCGGGCGCCGACCCGGTGGTGGTCCTGTCGGACGGGCTTTGGCGGGCGGCGTTCGGGGAGTCCCCGGACGCCATCGGACGCACCCTGGACGTCGACGGGGTGGGACACACCGTGATCGGCGTCCTCCGCCCTGATGCTCGGACCCTGGAGGACGCCGAGCTCCTCTTGCCCCTATCCCCCGCGGGCCCCGAAGCCACCTACGCTCAGCGGGGAGTCCAGGTGCTGGGAGTGCTGGCGGAGGGTGTGTCCGTCGAAGCCGCTGACGCGGCGCTGGCATCGCTTGCCTCGGGGCTTTACGCCGATGCGGAGGAGCTGACGGCAGGCTGGTCGGCTTCGGCCACGCCGCTCCGGACGGTTCTCGCTCGCCGAGGGGTGCACCCAATGGGGGCCGTGGCGCTGGTCCTCCTCTGCCTCGTCGTGCTGCTGGTGGCGGCGCTGAACCTGGCCTCGCTCCTCCTCGCCCGGACGACCGGGCGGGCCCGGGAATTCGGGGTGCGGGCCGCCTTGGGTGCGGGCACGGCAAGGGTGGCTCGGGCCAGTCTTATGGACGGACTCATTCTCGCGGGAGCCGGGGGCGCTCTCGGACTCGCCGTGGTCGTCTTTGCGCGGGACGCCGCCGTGGCGCGGTTCGCCGCCGAGATGCCGTCGTGGGCCAGTTTCCCCATCGACCTCCGGGTCCTCGTGGCGACGGTCCTGGGTACGACGCTCACCGCGCTGCTCGTGGGTCTGCTTCCCGTCCTGCGAGCCGTGGCGATCGGCCGGGCTTCCGGGATCGCCCGGTCCGCGGTTGGCCAATCCGTCAGGAGCTCATCCCGTGGTCAGAACCTCCTGCTGGGCGGGCAGATCGTCCTGGCCCTTGCCCTCGTGGCCGCGAGTGCGGGCGCGCTGCGAACCTTCTCCCGCGTGAGCGACTTCGACCGGCTCGGATACCGGTGGGAGGGATTGACCGGCGTCGTGGTGTCGCCCGTGCCGGGTGAAGAGGCGTGGGAGACCGCCCGGGCCGCCGGAACGCTGGACCGGACGGCCGCGCAAGACCCTCGCGTTCAGACGCACGCCACCGCCCGGTCCCTCCGCCTGGCCGGGGCGGATCGCGCCGGTGAGGGAACACTCGTCCGCATCGGGGGCCTCACCGAGGCCCTGTCCGGATCTGGGGTGCCGAGTGCTTCACTGGCCGTGGGCCCGGGGTACTTCGGCCTCAACGAGATCCCCATCCTCGCGGGACGCGCGATCACCGAAGCCGATGGCGAGGCGGCGCCTCCTGCGGCCGTGATCTCCACCGACGCGGCCCGGGCCATGTGGCCTGATCGCGCCCCGGAATCCGTGGTGGGAGAACTCGTCGAGCTCGAGCGGGACGGTCGCCGCACGGCCTTCACCGTGGTCGGGGTGTCCGGGCCGGTGATCCTCGACCCAACGGCCGCCGGGGATCGAACGGTCCCCAGGATCTACCCCTCGATCCTGCAGACACCGGACGTGCTCTACGGCAACGCGGCTTCGGGAATCCAGCTCCAGGTCAGCACCGCCGGCGCTCCACCCACCCTCCAGGAATGGACGGCCTGGGTGAACGAGGTACTCCCCGGCGCACAGGTCTCGGAGGTCTTCGAGGTCGAAGGGATCCTACGTCAGTGGGTGCAGCCTATTGTGGTGATCGGATCGGTCCTCGGTGTCCTCGCCATGCTCGTCCTGGCCCTCGTCGCAATCGGGATCTACGGGACGGTCTCCTACCGGATCGCCTCGACCCGTCGGGAGATCGGAATCCGGCTCGCCCTCGGCGCCGATGCGAGGCAGGTGGTGGGCGCCGTCCTCCGACCTATCGCTCGCGTCGTGGTCGCAGCCGTCGTGCTGGGAGGATTGTTCGCCCTCGCCTCCGGCCGGGTCCTTGCTGCAGGTGGCATCCCGGTGGGTCCAGGAGACGCCGTGACGCTGGCGCTGGGGGCTATCCTGATGTTCGGCGCCGCAGCCGGCGCCTCGTGGGGACCCCTTCGGCGCGCCCTCGCCATCGATCCGTCCCAGTCGTTGCGGGAGGAGTAGGGTACGGCGCCGGGCAGTCCAACGACGGTCCGTCGCCGTCACCGGACGTGGAAGCGCGTCCGTTCCGTGGCAGTGGAATCCCCGCCGACGAAGGCTACGAATTCGCCCGGCTCCACATCCCAGGTTCCACCGGCGGTGTAGAAGGCCAGATCTTCGGCAGGCACGGTGAAGCGCACCGTCGTCGCCTCCCCGGGGGCCAGCTCCACCCGCTCGAACCCCTTCAGTTCCCGCACGGGCCGGGCCCGGCTCCCCACCACGTCCCGGACATAGAGCTGCGCCACGTCGGACCCGGGGCGGTCTCCGGTGTTTCGGACGTCCACGCTGATGGTCACCTGGCCGTCGGGGGACATCTCGGCGCGGTCGACCCGCACGTTGGAGTAGGCGAACGTCGTGTAGCTCAGCCCGTAACCGAACGGGTAGAGCGGCTCGTTGGGGGCGTCGGTGTAGTGGGACCAGAAGACCGTACCGGGATCCACGGGGCGGCCCGTGTTCATGTGGTTGTAGTAGATGGGCACCTGCCCGGTCACACGGGGGAAGGATACGGGCAGCTTTCCCGACGGGTTGTGAGCGCCGAAGAGCACGTCCGCGATGGCGTGCCCCGCCTCGGACCCCAGATGCCACCCCTCCACGATGGCCGGCGCGTGCTCCGCTACCCAGGGAATGGCCAGTGGACGCCCGTTCATGAGGACCACTACCACGTTCGGGTTCACTGCCAGCACCTCCCGGAGCAATGCCTCCTGCTGGCCCTTCAGGGTCAGGTCGGTCACGCTCCTCGCCTCTCCGGACTGGAACGCCTCTTCTCCCACGGCCATCACCACCACGTCCGCGCCGGCCGCGACCCGGATCGCCTCGGCGAAGCCGCTTCGGTCCTCGGTCTCCAGGGCCAGGTCCTGGATGAAGGACCGCTGCCCGATCCCGAGCTTGTAGCCCTCGGCGTAGGTGACGGTGGTCCCGGGAGAGACGGCAGCCTCGATACCCTCCAGCAGCGAGACGGCGGAGTTCGGGACGGCCTGGGCCCGCCAGGACCCCAGTGGCGCATCCTTGTCGGCCGCCAAGGCGCCGATCACCGCGATGGACGCGCCCTCCGGCTGGAGGGGCAGGAGGCGGTCCTGGTTCTTCAAGAGTACGATGGACTTACGGGCCACGTCACGGGCGACCTCCAGGTGCTCCGGGCTCAGTAGAAGGGCCGCCTCCCTCTCCGGGTCCGAGTACCGGTAGGGGTCGTCGAATAGCCCCAGGGCGAACTTCACCCGGAGCACGCGTCGCACGGCGTCGTCCAGGTGGGTCTCGTCCACGGTCCCCAACTCGATCAACCGCTCCAGGTGGGCCCGGTAGGCGTCGGACTCCATGTCCATGTCGCTCCCGGCGGTGAGTGCCATCCGCGCGGCTGTCGCACGGTCCTCGGCCACGCCGTGGATCGTCAGCTCGAGGATGGATTGCCAGTCGGACACCACGAATCCCGGAAAACCCCAGTCGCCCTTGAGGATATCCCGCTGCAGGTACGCACTGGCCGTGACGGGAACCCCGTCAAGGACATTGAAGCCGTTCATGACGCTGGCGACCCCCGCCTCCACCGCCGCCTGGAACGGGGGAAGGATGGTGTTCCAGAGGGTGGCTGGACCCACGTCCACGGTGTTGTACTCCCGGCCCGCCTCGGCAAAGCCGTATCCGGCGAAGTGCTTCGCCGTGGCCGCGATGGAGCTCCGGGCCGCCAGGTCGTCTCCCTGGAAGCCTCGGACCCGGGCGGCGGCCACGAGTGATCCCAGGTACGGATCCTCCCCGGCCCCCTCCATCACCCGGCCCCAGCGAGCGTCCCGTCCGATGTCGACCATGGGCGCGAAGGTCCACTGGATGCCGGCGGCGGCGGCCTCCCGGGCCGCCACTTCCGCCGACGCCCGGATTGCCTCCATGTCCCAGCTCGCCGTCTCGGCCAGGGGGATGGGAAACATGGTCCGGTAGCCGTGGATCACATCCAGCCCGAAGAGGAGGGGGATGCCCAGGCGGCTCCCTTCCACCGCCAGCTGCTGGGCGCGTCGGGTCGCTTCGGCCCCCGTCACGTTCAGCATGGAGCCCACCCGGCCCTCGCGGATCCGCTCGTACCGCAGTCCGGCCTCGCCATCGTCCGGGGGCGGGCCGGTCAGGTCGAAGGTGTTGGAGTACTGATTGAGCTGACCCACCTTCTCCGCCACCGTCATCCGTGCCAGCAGCTCGTCGATCCGACGCTCGCTGTCGGAATCCAGGAGGGGATGGGCGGACGAGGCCGACTGGGCGGACAGGCCCGAGGCGATGACGCCGAGGGTCATCAGCGCGGCGACGAGTGTGGAACGGGTACGCACGTGGAGGCTCATCTCTCATTGGGGGTCGAAGCTCGTCGAGACGGCTCCGAGACTGACGGTTCAACTGCGGTCCTGGCAAGCACGCAGAGCGCAGAGCCGACCCTGCGTCCCGGTCCAGGACCCGCGACCCGACGGAAGTCAGAGGCGCTCGCGCAGCGCAACAGAGAACAGGACGGTCTCCCAATCGTCCTACCGTGGCGGCGGACGATTCGCCTTCCGCTCGGGGGACCGCCGAATCGATTCCGCGGCTCCGACCGTCCTAGTCCGGCGCGCGCTAGTTGACCCGATACACGGATCGCCCTTCCTTGATCGTCTCCAGCACGACGATGTCGCCGATCGCTGCCGGATCCACGGTGAGCGGGTTGTCGGAGAGGACGACAAGATCGGCTAGCTTTCCGACCTCGATGGAGCCCTTGCGGTCTTCCTCAAAGTGCTGGTACGCCCCCCACAGGGTGATGGCTTTCAACGCCTCCTCCGGCGTCAGGCGCTCCCTTTCCCCCATGACCTTTCCGGACCGGGAGGTGCGGTTCACCGTCGCAGCCATGACGCGCATCAGATTCGGAAGCGCAACAGGCGCATCGGAATGACTGGTCGCGATCAACCCTCGATCCAGGGCCGAGCGCATGGGAGAGATCTGCTGGGCCTGCTCTGGGCCCACGATCTCGTCATACCAATCACCCCAGTAGAAGGTGTGCATCGGGAACAACGACGGCATGAGGTCGAGAGCCACCAGCGAGTCGAGTTGGTCCTCCCGCAAGAACTGCCCATGAATCAGGACGTCCCGTCGGCCGGACGGATCGCGCTCCCGCTGGACCGTCGCGACCACCCGGATCAACTGATCGATCGCCGCGTCCCCATTGGTGTGGGTCAGTACCTGCCAGCCGTTCGCGTAGGCCTCTTCGAACAGCGAGACAACGACCTCGTCATCCGGGATTGCGGGGTATCCAAGATATCCCTCTTCCTGCCCCTCGGGTGGGAGGAGGTAGGGTGCCGTACGCCACGCCGTCCGCCCCTGCGGTGAGCCGTCCAGCGTGACCTTGATGCCTCCGATCCTGTACCGGCTCCGATAGTCTCGGCCGTGCCACTCGTCGGTGATCACCTCTCGACTGGCGTAATCGATGTACGAGACGACGTCGATGTCGAATGCCCCATCGAGCGCGGCCCGGGCGAGGCTCTGATGGGCCGCCGCGTTCGCGCGTCCCTCCTGCACGGTGGTGTGGCCGAAGCTCTTCGCAATCTCCAAACCTCGGCCGATGAAGAAGGCCTGAGCCTCGGGATCGCTCGGGCTCAGGACGCCGAACATGACCGGAATGCCGGCCAGCTCCTCTAGCACGCCGTTCGGCTCGCGGCTCCCGGGCCGACGTCGAATCACGCCTCCCGGTGGATCCTCGGTATCAGCCGAGTACCCGATGGCGTGGAGTCCCGCGCTGTTCACGGCAACGATGTGACCCGAGATGTGCACTGCCATGACCGGGATCTCCGTCGATACACGATCCAGATCGTCCCGGGTTGGATGACGCCGCTCGGCCAGGACGGCGTTGTCGTAGCCCATTCCATAGATCCACCCCGTGCGCTCCAGTTCGTCCCGCTCCGGGTACTCCCGCAACGCCCGCACGAGATCGTCGATGGTGTTCGCCGTGCCGTCCGGTGATGCAAGCAGGTTTCCCCCCACCGCCTGCGCTCCGAAACCTCCGAAGTGCGCATGTCCGTCGATGAAGCCCGGGACCAGGGTCCTTCCCTGGAGATCTTGAACGAGCGTCGATTCGCCCCGCAGATCCATGACGTCCGCGGGGGCCCCCACCGCCACGATCAATCCGTCTCGTACCGCCACCGCCTCTGCCGTGGGCTGTGCGTCGTTCACCGTGACGACGTCCGCGTTCCAGTAGATTGTATCGGCTGGCGCCTCAGGGCCCGCGCAGCCAGCGCCAAGCCAGATAACGACCACGGCGAACAGCGGCCTCGGGAACAGGGGGGTCTCGAAGCCCATGCAGGCCTCCTCGTCGCGGCGTTGAAATTGCGTTCGATCGCCGGGGTACCCGACTGCCGGGCGGATGTTGCGCCGGATCGTCCGGGCGAATGCCAGGGATTGTGGCTCCAGCGCCACCGTCGCCTCACGACCGTGCAGTTCGTTGTAGCGAAGGATCTCGGTGACCTCGAAGAGCTCGCCTCCCCCAAGAGGACCAGATCGAAGTCCACCGATCCTTGTAGATCGCGCGCGCACCGCCCATCATCACTCCGCTGAGCACTGGGCGACTTGGACGATGCCCTCGGCCGCGTGCTCCGGCAGGACCGCGGCCGTCGGGCCGACGATTCCGTTCGCCCGTTCCTCACCTTCAACCGACGGCTAGCCGGCCTGAGGCTCGGGCGACTGGCCTCTCAGGGACTGCGGCATGCAAGGAACGAAGGGGGAGTTCTACCTCGGGGGCGTCGTGGATCCGGCCACCGGGGATCGCACCGGCGATCGACTCGTCCATCAAGCTCACCACCTCACCACCCATGGTGTCATCGTCGGGATGACCGGCTCGGGAAAGACGGGTCTGGGGGTCATCCTTCTCGAAGAGGCTCTGCTTTCCGGGATTCCGGTCCTGGTGCTGGATCCGAAGGGGGACATGGGGAACCTCCTCTTGAATTTCCCCGAGTTCCTGCCCACTGACTTCCGCCCCTGGATCGATCCCGCGGAAGCCCGCCGCAAGGAGGTGGACCTGGACACCCTGGCCGCCTCCACCGCTCAGACCTGGAAGGAGGGGCTGGCGTCGTGGGGCGTGGGACCGGAGCGGATGCGAACGCTCCGGGGCGCGGCCGAATTCAGCATCTTTACGCCCGGCTCCTCCGCCGGCATCCCTCTGAACCTGCTGGGGTCGCTCCGGGCTCCCGGTGCCGGGGCGGACGTGGAGTCGGTGCGGGAGGAGATCGAGGGCTTCGTGTCCTCCCTCCTCACCATCGCCGGAATCGACGCGGATCCCCTGGCCAGCCGGGAGCACATCCTTCTCTCCAACGTGATCGAGCACGAGTGGAACGAGGGACGGCACCTGGAGCTGCCCGACCTGATTCGCTTCGCGAAGGACCCGCCCTTCCGGAAGCTGGGGGTCTTCTCCCTTGAGGACTTCTACCCGGAGAAGGACCGGCTCAAGCTGGCGGTGCGCCTCAACGCGCTCATGGCCTCTCCCTCGTTCTCCGCCTGGCTCGAGGGGACCCCCCTGGAGATGGACGAGCTGGTGCGTGGCTCCGACGGACGCCCTCGGGCCTCCATCGTCTACCTGGCCCACCTCTCGGACGAGGAGCGCCAGTTCGTGGTGACACTCCTCCTGACCCGCCTCGTCACCTGGATGCGGCGGCAGCCGGGCACCTCGGACCTCCGGCTCCTGGTGTATATGGACGAGATGTTCGGTTTCGCGCCACCCACGGCCCGGCCGCCGTCCAAGAAGCCCATCCTCACCCTGTTCAAGCAGGCCCGAGCGCACGGCGTGGGCATGGTGGTGGCGACACAGAACCCGGTTGACCTGGACTACAAGGTCATCTCCAATGCGGGTACCTGGATGCTCGGGCGGCTCCAGACCGAGCGGGACAAGGCCCGTGTGCTGGAAGGGCTGCGCTCCGCCAGCGGCGCCGTGGACATGGAGGCCATCGATCATGTCCTGAGTGGTCTCGGGAAGCGGGAATTCGTGCTGCGGACCGCACGCAGCCCCGATCCCACCGTCTTCACGACCCGGTGGGCCATGTCCTTCCTCCGTGGCGGCCTCACCCGACAGGAGGTCGAGCGCCTCATGGAGGGTCGGGGAGCGACGGGGGCCGGGGACACGGACCACGGGAAGCCAGAGGCCGGGCCACGAGAATCGGAGCGCCCGACGGAGAGCTTGGGCCGGACGGCCGAGGAGCCGCCGGGCCCCGAGCCCCTGGCGAACGACGAGAGCCTGGTAGCGCCCGACGTTCCGTCGTCCGTCCCGGTGCGCTATCTGACCTCTGCAGCGCCGTGGGCATCCCGAGTGGACGCGGTGCCCGGCTCGACCCGCCTGGAGCCCGGCGTCGTCGCGCGTCTCCGGCTGACCTTCGACGACCGGTACGCCGAGCTGGACCACACCGAAGAGTGGGAGGCCGTCTTCTTCCCTCTGGACGAGCGACTGGACGCCGAGGCCGGGCTGGCCGTGGACTACGACGCTCGAGACTTCCGGAGAGACCCGCCCGACGGGGCCCGCTACGTCCTGGGGGACGCGCCGCTGCACGAAGCCTCCTTCTGGCGCAACGCCAAGCGGGAGCTGGAGGAGCATGCCTACCGGAACCGGAACGTCACGGTGTGGCGGAACCCGGCGCTGAAGCTCTACTCCCGGCTGGCGGAGGACCGGGAGGCGTTCGCGAACCGGTGCCGGCAGGCGGCCAGCGATGGCGCCGACGAGGACGCGGCGAAGCTGAAGGAACGCTACGAGGAGCGGGCCGACCGCCTCCGGGACGCCCTGGAGGACGCCGAGCGGCGCGTCCGGGAGCTCGAGGTGGATCTCTCGGCCCGAAAGCAGCAGGAGCTGGTGTCGGGAGCGGGGCAGTTGCTGTCCATGTTCCTGAAAGGCCGGGCCCGGGCCTCCGCCCTGTCGGGGGCCGCCTCACGCCGCTCCATGACCCGGCGAGCCGAGGAACGACTGCGGACGGCCATGTCCAGGGAACTGGACAAGGAGGAGGCGCTCCTGGAGCTGGAAGACGAGCTCATGGACGACCTGAGGGAGATCGTGGCTCAATGGGCCGAGCGAGCCGGTGAGATCGAGGAGTTGGAGATTGGACTGGAAAAGAACGATATCCACATGGACGAGTTGGCACTTTTCTGGGTCCCGCGTTAGGGACCCGGCGTCGTCGGGCACCCTCCCAGGGCCCGCGGCGCGGGGGTCCGGGCTCGGGATCGAAGCCGGGCGGCCAAAGCACGACTTGTGCGGCAGGCCTTGGCATCTTCCCCTGCTCCCCCCATGATGGACGAGGTCCTGTCGGATGCGAACCCCATTTCTTGGAGGAAACAGTCGGATGAACAAGGACGATTTCTCGGCGAAGCTGGCGAAGAAGACCGGGCTCACGAAGGCCAAGGCACGCGAGGTCATCGATTGCATCTTCTCGACGGAACCGCGGGAAGGGATCATTGCCATCGAGCTCGATGCCGGCCGCGACTTCTCCATCGTCGGGTTCGGCACGTTCGGCACCCGGGGTCGGAAGGCGCGTGAGGGCCGCAACCCCCGCACGGGCGAGACCATCAAGATCCCCGCCATGACCGTGCCGACCTTCAAGGCCGGAAAGGGTCTCAAGGACCGGGTCCGCGACTAATCCGCCGAGTGGTGGCCGAGAGCTTCGGCTCCCGGCCCTTTGCCACCGGTCCTCGCAGGCTGGGGTCGAGGTCCAGAGCAGGACCGAGTATGCCCGCAGCCCGAGGTGCGCTGTAGCCTGAGCTAGGCTTCCATTCCCCGCCCGAGGTTCATCGACCTTGGGCGGGGATGCTGTTTCTCGGCGCCAGCCGGGCGAGCCGGGCGATATATTTTGAGTCCGACACCGATCTCCCCCCGCTCCACGTCCATCGCGAGACCCTCCATCGTGCTCGAGAACCTCGACCTTCGCGCATCCCTGGCGCGGGACGATTTCAAGCGACGTCTCGGCCCGCTTCGACGCTGGCTGCTCCAGTTGCAGCGGGCGTACTGGCACGAGGGCCTCTCGGCACTCATCGCCTTCGAGGGCTGGGACACGGCTGGAAAGGGCAACGCCATTCGCACGCTGACCCGACGGCTCGAGCCACGTGGCTATGAGATCCACCCCATCCGGGCGCCGCGAACCTCGGAGCAGCAGATGCCATGGCTCTGGCGTTTCTGGATGAAGGTCCCCCCCTACGGATCTCTCGCGATATTCGACCGGAGCTGGTACGGACGGGTCCTGGTGGAGAGGGTGGAAGGCATCGTCGACGAGGACTGGTACAAGACGTATCGGCAGATCAACGACTTCGAGCGCATGCTCGCCGACGACCGGTTCGTGATCGTGAAGTTCTTCCTGCACATCTCCAAGGACGAGCAGCGGCGGCGTTTCGACACGTTGCAGGCCGATCCGCTGACGGCCTGGCAGGTGGAGCCCGAGGACTGGGACCGGCACGAGAAGTACGATCAGTACCTGCACGCCGTGGAGGACATGTTGGCCGAGACCGAGACCGAGTGGGCGCCGTGGCACATCGTGGCTTCCACCGACCGGTACTGGTCCCAGATGACCGTGCTCGAGACGGTGGCCGAGTGCCTGGAGTTCGGCCTGGTGAGCCGCGGCTTGCCCCTCCCCGAGCCGGACGAACCGGACGAAGCGGAAGTGCCTGGGGACTCCGTCGATTCGGAGGAAGCCGCAGCCGAGAGCCCCCACCGTCAGGAGGTGCAGCCGTGAAGGTCCCGAGGCACCGGCACCATGACTCGACGCCACTCCCGGACGGAAACGGGTACCGGGCCTCCCTCCTTCGGGCGCAGCTGCGCCTGCGGAAGCTGGCGCGGAAGCTCTATGAGCGTCGCCGCTCCGTCGTGGTGGTTTTCGAGGGGTGGGACGCGTCGGGGAAGGGCGGAGCCATCCGTCGGCTGACGGCGAGGCTCGACCCCCGGGGCTACCACGTGTACAGCATCGCCGCGCCGGAAGGAGACGACTCCCGGAACCACTACCTGTGGCGATTCTGGCGCCGGCTCCGGCCCCCGGACGAGAAGCAGATCATCGTCTTCGACCGGTCCTGGTACGGACGAGTCCTGGTGGAGCGGGTCGAGGGGTTCGCCACCGAGCCCGAGTGGCGACGGGCGTTTCGTGAGACAAACTCTTTCGAGCGGACTCTCTCGGAGAGCGGTGTCCGGCTGGTGAAGTTCTGGATGCGGATCAGCCCGGAGGAGCAGCTGGCCCGCTTCACAGCCCGCCGCAAGACTCCCCACAAGACCTGGAAGCTGACCGACGAGGATTGGCGCAACCGGGGGAAGTGGCCCCGATACCGGGAGGCGGTGGACGAGATGTTGCTCCGGACCAGCACCCCCCACGCCCCCTGGACGGTGGTGGACGGCGAGAACAAGCGCCAGGCGCGGCTGACCGTCGTTAACACCGTGGTGGGCGTGCTCGAACAGGACCTCGGTCCGGCGGAGGACCGGGAGTGACCCTCGGCGCCCTCACCCCGGCCGACCGGATCCCGGTCCCCGAACCGGGACCCGACGGGAACTTCGACCTCACGGACCCCGCGCTCTACCTGAACCGGGAGCTCACCTGGCTGAACTTCAATTTCCGGGTCCTGCACGAGGCTGAAGACGAGCGGACCCCGTTGCTGGAGCGTGTGAAGTTCATCTCCATCGTGGCGTCGAACCTCGATGAGTTCTTCATGAAGCGCATCGGGGGTTTGAAGCAGCTGGTGTCCGCACGCGTGACCGAGCCCACGGTGGACGGGCGGACCCCGGAAGAGCAGATCGCCGAGTGCCTGGAGCTGGTGTCCCTGCTCGAGGGGCGCATGCGGAGGGTCTTCCAGGACATGCTTCCTGCGCTGGAGGCGCACGGGGTGTCGGTCCGGTTCTACGACGACCTTCCCCCAGAGGCCCAGGAGGCCGTGCGAGACGACTACATCGACAACATCTATCCGCTGCTCACGCCCCAGTCCACCGATCCCGCGCATCCATTCCCCTTCGTCTCGAACCTCTCGCTGAACCTCCTCGTGACGCTCCGGCACCCGGGGGAGGTCGCCGAGCACCTGGCGCGGGTCAAGGTCCCCACGGGCCCCGGGGTGGGACGGTTCCGTTCCCCCGACGGGGACCGGACCTTCGTCCCCCTCCCCTCGGTCATGGCCGGAAACCTCGACCTCCTCTTTCCGGGGATGGAGGTGGTGGCGTGCGAGTATTTCCGCGTGACCCGAAACGCCAACACCGAGCAGGACGAGGAGTCCGCCGACGACCTGGTCGAGCTCATCGAGTCCGAGCTGCGGGAACGCCGGCTGGCCCCCATCGTCCGGCTGGAGGTGAGCGCCGGCATGGATCCCGTCCGAAAGGGCATGCTGGCGGCCGAGCTCGGACTGGACGAGGACTCCGACGTGCTGGAGATCGACGGGTTGCTGGGCCTCCGGGACCTGATGGAGCTCCTCCGCCGCGAGGACCCAGAGCTTCGGGACCCGCCCCACCACCCCGTGGACCACGGCGACCTGACCACGGATCGCTCGATCTTCCACACCATCCGCGACAAGGGTTCGATCCTGCTGCGGCACCCCTACCAGGCGTTCAACACCTCGGTGGAGCGATTGCTGGACGAGGCGGCCCACGATCCGAAGGTGCGGGCCATCAAGATGACGTTCTACCGCACCTCGGAGGACTCCAAGGCGATCCGGTACCTGAAGGACGCCGCCCGGAACGGGAAGCAGGTCGCCGTGGTCATGGAGATCAAGGCCCGTTTCGACGAGGAGGCGAACCTTCGCTGGGCCAGCGACCTGGGCAGTGCGGGGATCCACGTGACCTACGGGGTCGTGGGGCTGAAGACCCACTGCAAGGCCATCCTCATCGTCCGTCAGGACTACAACGGCCTGCGCCGGTACGCGCACGTGGGCACGGGCAACTATCACGCGGGAACCGCGCGGCTGTATTCCGACGTGGGGCTGCTCACCTCCGACCCCACCATCGGTCACGACCTGACGGAGCTGTTCAACTACCTCACCACCGGGTACAAGCCGAAGCGCCGCTTCCGCAGCGTCCTGACGGCGCCCAAGGGGCTCAAGCAGGCGATCCTGTCCAAGATCGCACGGGAGATCGAGCACGAGCGTTCCGGACGCGGCGGGCTGATCCAGCTCAAGATGAATGGACTGGAAGACGTCGACGTCTGCCGCGCCCTCTATCGTGCGTCCCAGGCCGGGGTGAAGGTCGACCTCATCGTCCGCGATACCTGCCGACTTCGGCCGGGAGTGAAGGGATTGTCGGAGACCATGCGGGTGGTCTCCATCGTGGGCCCGTTCCTGGAGCACAGCAGGATCTACTACTTCCAGAATGCCGGCAGCGAGGAGTACTTCATCGGCTCGGCCGACGCCATGGGTCGCAACCTGAAGAGCCGCGTCGAGCTGCTGGCGCCCGTCATGAGGCCGGAGCTCCAGGAGGAGCTGCGCTTCATCCTCGATACCCAGCTGGACGACCAGCGGGGCGGGTGGGAGATGCAGCCGGACGGGAGCTACCGACAGCGGGTCCCCGCGGACCCCGACACCCCCCATTCCCAGAGCCTGCTGATCGTCCGGGCCGAGGCGGAACATCGGGAGGCGACCCGTCTCAAGCGCCGGCTGGTCCGGGGGCTGCAGCACGGGAATCTGGACGGGGGCCCGGACGCGGACGGGTAACCGCCCCGGTGGCGGGATTAGGGGTAGCGGTCGCAGCCTCGGAAGCCGAACATCCGTGGATGCGCGTCGAACCCCTCGTCCGCCTCCACCCGCGCTTCACCCATCTCATCGCGTCGGGTGACACGCTGGTCCTCGTCGCCGACGAGGATTCGCAGGTCGTCCACGATCCTCTCGCGGTGGCGGTGCTGCCACACCTGGACGGCTCCCGGACTGCCCCCGAGGTGGCGGAGTGGGTGGAGCACGACGCCACCACGGTCCACTTCGTGATCCTCTCGCTCCTGCGCCACGGCCTGGCCGTCGAGATTCCCCCGGATGAAGAGGTCGACGGCCCGTCGCTCTCGGGCGTCGCAGCCCGACTGTCGGACGCATGGCTGGCATCCGCCGCTGCCGGCTCCTGCCTCGTACCGCCCGGAGAGTGGAGCGGACCCGCAGGGATGAGCCTGCTCCTCTGCGACGACTACCTGCGACCGGAGGTGGCCCGAACCGTGGTGGACCGGCGCAACTCCGCCGGGAGCGTGGGGCCGGTGCTCATGGCCCGGATCGGTGGCGCTGCGGTCTGGGTGGGGCCGGTTCTCGGCCCCGGTGCAGCGTGCTTCGACTGCCTGGCCGACCGCCTCCGCCTCAACCTCACCGCCCGCTCCGTAGTACACGGCGAGAGTGGAGCCGCAGATCACGAGGTCCGCACGCTGAGGCCCCTCGTTCCGCAGGAGGCCTTTCAACGCCTGGCCGACCTCCTCCCCGGGGTCGCGGACGAGGGCCCGGGCACAGTCCTGCGGGCGGCCGGGCTGTCGGGCGACGGCGAGGTGACGGACCACCACGTCGCATCGCTCCCTGCCTGTCCCAGCTGTGGAGACCCTTCCCTCACCCTCCCAGGATCCGACTTCCGCCTCGAGCCCCGCCCGCTGGGCGGTCGCTCCGGCGGCGGATTCCGCGTTATCGACCCGGAGGAGACCCTGGCGCGCCACGGGCATCTCCTGAGTCCCCTGGTGGGGGTGGTGCGGCGCGTGACCCGGATGGTCGCGCCAGGACCGGAGCTCGTGCACGTGTACACCGCGAGCCACGCGCATCACTACGGCCCCGGAAACCTGAAGGCGGTCCGCGACGATCAGCGCGACCACTCCGGGGGGAAGGGCCGCACCGATCTCGACGCGCGTGCGAGCGCCTTCTGCGAATGTCTCGAGCGGTTCTCCTTCGTGCATCGCGGCTCAGAACCCGTGCGGCGGGCCCGGGCATCGGCGTTGGGGAGCGACGCCATCGGGCCCGAGGACCTCCTCCTTTTCAGCGAAGCGCAGTACGAGGGGCGAGAGGAGTGGAATCGGGGCCTCACGAGCGCCTTCCAGTACGTCCCGGAGCGGTATCGGGACGAGGAGATCCTGTGGTCGCCGGTCCGCAACCTTCGAACACAGGAAATCCGGTTCGTTCCCAGCGCCGCGCTCTACTACGGGATCCCCGACACGGGCCAGCCCTTCGTGGACGCGGACTCCAACGGACTCGCCGGGGGGAATTGCCTGGAGGAGGCCATCCTGCAGGGCTTCCTGGAACTCGTCGAGCGCGACGCCGTGGCCCTGTGGTGGTACAACCGGGCCCGCCTTCCCGGCGTGGACCTGGGGACCGCGGAGGATCCCTGGATCGGGAAGGTGGTGGAGCTCTACCGGAGTCTCGGGCGCCGGGTCTGGGTCCTGGACCTCACGCACGATCTCGAGATCCCCACCTTCGCCGCCCTATCCGCAATCGAGGAGGGGTCGCCACAGGACATCATCTTCGGCTTCGGCGCGTCTCGACGCGCGCATCGCCCTCACACGGGCCATGACCGAGCTGAACCAGATGCTCCCGACCATCGTCCAGGAGCGGGACCTCCTCCGAAGGCGACTCCTCCCGGACTTCGGCGAAGCGATCGCCTTCTGGGATCGCGCCACATTGGACCAGCACCCGTACCTCCTCCCGCATCCGGCCACGGCGCCCCGTTCCCTCGCCGACTTTCCCAGGCCCGAACGAGGCGACCTCCGGATGCACGTCCTGGACTGTGTCGCACGGGCCGAACGGGTCGGGTGCGCCGTGTACGCCCACGACCTCACCCGCCCGGACGTCGGCTTCGCCGTCGCCAAAGTCTTCGCCCCGGGCCTCAGGCACTTCTGGCGCCGGACGGCTCCGGGGCGGCTCTACGACACTCCGGTGGCACTGGGGTGGATCCAGCGACCGCTGTCCGAAAGCGAGCTCAATCCGGTGTCGATGTTCGTCTAGAGGTGCAGGATCCCACCCGGCCGCTGGGCGGATTTTTCCTTTCTTCTTCCGCCGCCGGGTCCTAATATGCCCAGGCGCAGCCATTCACAGGCTGGCGCGGTCACGGGGTCACAAATCCCGCGATCGCGTGATACCCCTCCCGGCAGTCCGCGCCACAGCTTGCGGACATGTCCAGCATGGCGCGGGTTGCTCCTCAGAAGGAGGAGCGCATGGATCGGAAAGTGCAGGTCTCCGGAGATCCGGCTACCGCCTGGATCGTGGAAGACAGCGCCGAGTACCGCCAGACCGTCTCGGAGCTCTTCGACTTCATCGAGGACGTGGAGCTCACCGAGGCCTTCGGGTCCGGCGAGGACCTCTTCGCGCATCTGAACCAGCACCTGGCCCCCGATCTCCTTCTTGTGGACATCTCCCTTCCCGGCATGGACGGGATCGAGATCGTCCGCCGAATGCACGACATCTCCTCGCAGACGCGGCTCGTCATGCTGACCCAGCATGAAGACAACAACCGCATCTTCGAGGCCATCTGCGGCGGCGCCTGCGGGTACCTCCTCAAGACCGCCATGCCCGAAGACATCATGAGGGCGGTCCACGAGGCGCTGGCCGGGGGAGCGCCCATGACGCCCCAAATTGCGCGCAGGGTGCTCAACCTCTTCACCCAGTTCCGCGCCCCCAAGTTCGACTACGACCTCACCGACCGGGAAAAGGACGTCCTGCGGGAGCTTATCGAAGGCAAGACGAAGAAGGCGATGGGAAAAGCGCTCTACCTGAGCGAGCACACCATCGACACCCACCTTCGCAACATCTACACCAAGCTCCACGTGCATTCCCGCACCGAAGCCGTCGTCAAAGCGATCCAGGAGAACCTGGTCGCGCTGGACGGTTGAGACCGCGGTTCAGCATCACTCTGTCCCCCAATCCTAAGGAGGCAAGGATGGGCAAGAAGAAGGGCTGCAAGGACTGCCCGGACACAGGGCGGGACATGTCCCGAGGCGAGTTCCTGAAGACGGGTGCGGTGGCTGCCGGGGGGGTGGCGGTGGGGGCCGCCACAGCGACCCCAGCCGCGGGGCAATCAAGTGGGTGCTTTGAACCGGGCAACTGTGGCGGATCAGCCCGGCTCGAGTGGTCCATCCCTGCGGGCATTCTCAACATGTTCTGGACCGATATCTATCCTCGCCTCGTTGCGGCTCGGTGGGGCGGCATCCTGACCTTCAACGTCGGATACAGGGAGACGCAGATCAAAGCA
>JBDHLC010000061.1:0-13632 GCA_039586075.1 Gemmatimonadota bacterium
TCGGTCCGAGCGCTCCGGGCAGCGCTGCGCCCGGGGTCGACCGTGGCGCTGGTGGGCCCCTCGGGCGTGGGGAAGTCGACCCTGGTGAACCTCCTGTCTTCCTCCGCGGGGGCGGCCACCGCTACCGTCCGGGCCACCGATCGCAAAGGGCGACATACTACCACCCGGAGGGAGCTCTACCGGATCGAGGGGGGCGCTCTACTCCTGGACACGCCGGGAATTCGTGAGCTCCGGTTGTGGTCGGTGGATGAGGGTCTCGACCGGGCCTTCCCGGACATCGAAGAGCTCGCCGGTGGGTGCCGGTTCCGCGACTGCCGCCACGAGTCGGAGCCGGGCTGCGCCGTCCTGGAGGCCGAAGCGGCCGGGGGGATCGAGTCGGATCGGCTCGCCAGCTATCGGAAGCTCCGGGCGGAAGCGGAATTCCAGGCTCGAAAGACCGACCCCGTGGCTCAGAAGGAGGCGGTGGCGGAGCACAAGACGGCGCTGAAGACCCTGAAGTACCACCCGAAGTACCGGCCTCGGTAGACGCTCCGACAATCGCTGATCACTCAACCGCAACCCGACAAAGGTAGGCAGCCCGGTGTCCCTCCAAGATGTGGGCAGTATCGGCGAGCTCGTTGCCGCCATCGCCACGGTCATCACCCTCGTCTACCTCTCGATCCAGGTCCGGCACAACTCCCGGGCGCTCGATCGCTCCAACGACTTCGCGCAGGCCGGCTCGATCCACGACATCACCCTGTTGTTCAATGAGCTGAACTGGCGCCTCGCGGGCGATGCAGGGCTGGCTGACATCTACACGCGGGCGCTGGCGGGAGGGGCGCTTTCTCCCACGGACGCCACGCGCTTCGTCGCCTTCGTGAACACCTATATCGCCACCATCGAGAACCTGGTGGGACAGCAGAGCCTCGAGCTCGGATACTCGGAGTTGGACTCGTCCTCGGCGTTGAATCTCCTGGCCCCCGTGGTGCGACAGCTCCTGGAGACGGCGGACGGAGCCCGGTGGTGGCGCGAGGTCGCTCCTCACCTCTACATCGAGGAGTTCAGAACGCAGGTCGACGAGGCGGTGGCTCGGGCCGGGGCGCTTGGGCACCCGAAGTCGCAACGAGGGGTAGACGCCGGATGACCACGGACCAGGGCGATCCCCCGGAGAACGGCCCGCAGCCTTCCGGCCGCCTCACCGGCATCCTGGTCGTGGAGGTCATCGCGGCGCTCATCGCCCTGGTGGAACCGGTGACCCCGAGCAAGACGGGCTCCAAGTGGTCCCCCGCGGAGATCTTCACCACCGACCCCAGCTACCTCCAGAAGGTTCTGGCCGCGTTCGTCGCCGTGAATCTCCTCTTCGCCGTGCTGGGCGTGGTGGTGTGGGTGGTGCACCGGCTCCGGCGGCCGGACTAGTCCCCAGGGGTGCCCAGCCCGGGGCCGTTCGGTCCTCCCGCGCGCACGCCTGCGCCTCGCATCAGCACCCGGGCGCGGTCCACTGCAGGCCGCACTTGGACCAGTCCTCGCTGGCCCGGACGAGCGACTCGGCCTCCCTCTCCATCGCCACACCGGTGATCTCGTTGTCCCCCGCCCGGTTCCAGGATTTCTGTTGCTCGAACTGGTCATCCCAGGGGAGCGTGGAATCCACCGGGAAGAGCCCGTGGGTATTGGGATCGGTGGGTGCGAGGCAGAACTCCGTGTCCTCCCACAGCCCCGACGCCACCAGACGGTCCTGGTCCGGGTCGGTTCGCCGGGAGTCCCCATCGTGCCGGCGCTGGTGCTCCAGCTCGTGGATCACGATCCGGGCCGTAGTCAGGATTCCCTCGGAACCATTGACCCGTATCCGTGTCTCCGCCGGCGAGCACGCTGGTGACGTGGTCGTGCTGCCACCCAGGATGGGATAGGTGACGGAGCCCCTCAACTGGAGGCCGTACCCGCCGTAGTGTCCAGCGCCGTCCGGCCCGATGAAGAGCGCACCGGACGAGTAGTCGTACCAGCCCAGGTGGCTCCCTTCCGTCGGGACATTCTGTCGGTACAGGAACTCGTCGAGCCGACCCACCGGACCCTGCGTCCAGTAGAAGACCCAGTTCGGGACCTGTTCATCGGGAACGTCGAAGGCGAGGGGGCTCTTGGACGGATGTGCCGACGGGTGGTTGGTGGCCGACGGGTCGAAGAAGGTCAGGATCTCCACCTGCTGCGCCGTCCCTCCTGCCGGGGTCACGGTGATGGTCTTCGGGCCGAATTCCCGGTTGTCCGTCGGAAGGCCCTCGTAGACGAGCAGGAGCGAGGTGCCGCTCGCGGATCGGTTCCCCGCCCCGTCCTCGAACCAGTGGTCCGAGCCGGCCATGGCCTGGGCCTCCCAGACCACCTCCACCTCGCATTCCTCTGGGTAGACCTTTGCCTCCACCGCCACTTCCAGCCGCCCTTTGGGCATTGCCGCGTCGAAGCTGACGTTCTCTCCCGGCGCCGGAGAGACGATCTCGATCCGGGGTGCCTGGCAAGGCTCATCCGTCGTCTCGGGCTCTTCGGCTCCGGCGGAGACCACGAAGTAGGAGGAGGTCCGCTCCAGTGCGAAGGACCCCGGCACGTCCACCTTGATGATGGAGCAGTACACGCCCGGCGTGCATGCCCCGTTGGCGTATTCCCAGACCCAGGCGGTCCGGGCCCGGTGGGTGACCATGGTGTACTCGCCGGGCTCCAGCCACACGGGCTCGCAGTCCGGTGGAGCGACGGTCAGCGCTCCGGGACTCCCTGCCATGGCTACGGTGGCGACGTCCGCCAGCCCCCCTTCCTCCACCAGCTGGGAGGCGTCGATCCGCCCGGGATGGAAGCTGGTGGCTACCTGCCGCACGAACCCGCTATCCCCTGCCTTGGCCGGCGGATTGTGGGCTTCCAGGCCACACTCGCCGGAACGGAAGCCCGGCGGGTAGGGCCCTTCACCGTGGATCCGTGGTGTGTCGTCCCCCGGATCGGGAGGGAGGGCGTTCTGCATGCTGAGGAGCTGCTCCCGCACCCGTTCCCGGGTGGTCTCAGCGTCGTTGAGCTCGATCTCCCGGTGAGAGGCGCCCGCCTGTTCGAGGGCCTGGACCACGCCGGAGTGCCCCGAGGTCTCGGCCATCTGGCGGGGCGTCATGCCGAAGGCGTTCGTCGCCTCCGGGTCGGCGCCGAAGCTGAGGAGGAGGGATGTGAGCTCCACATTCCCCTTCCCGGCGGCGATGTGGAGGGGCGTGCTTCCCAGCGCGTCTCCCGGGTCGGTGGGGGCACCGTGCTCCAACAGCAATCGCGCCGCCTCCACGTCTCCCGCTCCCACCACGCGGTGCAGGAGGGACCCGTCACTCCCCAGCGGTAGATCTAAGCGGGCGCCCTCTCCCACCAGGAGCTGGAAGAGGTCGGCTTCGCCCCGGCGATACGCCACCGCCACCGGAGTCTCCAGGTCGTCGTCGGCGCGATCGAGATCCGCACCGGCCCGGACCAGGGCCCGAGCGGCCGCGCCGTACCCGTTGTACACCGCGAGCCAGAGCAGGGAGCGATCCTCCCGACCCAGCTCGTCGATGTTGGCCCCGGCCTCGGCGAGGAGCGACACGATCTCACCCGCGTCCTGATACACCGCCTGGTGAAGAGGGGTGACCCCGTATCCCTCCATGACGGCGTTCACGTCCGCGCCGGCCTCGATGAGGGCTCGAATGGCCGAGAGGTCCTGGTCGTAGATGGCGTCGCCGAGATCCTGACCGGCCAGGCCCGGGGCGCAGGCGACCATCACCAGCAGCCCGAGGACACGCTCGCGAAGGGCACTCATTCCCAACTCCCCATCCGAAGGCCGGGAGGGTCTTCCGACGGAGAGAGAGTAGGCCGCGATTGCGGCGGCCGACAGGGCGTGGCCGGACACGGAGCCACCCCTGCTCCACCACCCGGCAAGGACCTGGGGCAGCGCTCTCCCGACGGACTCCCTCGACTACCGCGTGGCCGTCACGACTGCGCCAACCAGTCGGGCTCCAACTGCGCCAGGGAGGCACCCATGAGGAGCAACGCCATCAGGACCACCAACGCGCGGTGCACCCGGGGACTCGACGAGGTCGCTCCCACCAGGCCCACCACCGTGCCGACGGCGTGGACCGCCCTCGCCGGATGCCCGAGACCCATCCCGAGGTTCACCGTGGCGCTCACGGCGGCCGCCACCGCCCAGGCGGCGAGACCCCCGAAGCACCGTCGATGGACATCGAAGTACAGCGTCCGCCACGACTCCACATCATTCGGGTTCTCCGGAATCAGGACGGCGGCGCAGTAGTAAAGCAGCCCCGGGACGGCCAGAGCGATGAGGAAGCCCGGAAACGTCCAGTCCACGTCCCTGAGCGACCAGAAGGTCCAGAAGCTGATGGCAACCCAGAGGAGGAGGAGAACGGAAAGCCCGAGGTGCAGCGAGTACCGTCGGCCGGGAGCCAGCGCGGCCGGGAGTCCCCCGAGGAGCCGGAGCGCCGCGAGGGAATACAGCAGGCTGAAGGCGATGGCCAGGTACTCGAAGAGCGTCATGGCAGGCGGGGATCCTTGCGGAATCGGGATGCGCGGACCGGGCACAGTAGGCCCGACGCGGTCCGGCCAACAGGGAACCGCTCCAGTGGACTCAGTTCAGGGCGAAGCGGACACCGATGGTGAAGTCCAGGTCGTCCGCTTCCACGTCGGCGGGCGGCCGCGAGTCCCGCCGCCAGTCGAGTCCCAGGGATAGATCCCAACCCGCCGCGATGGGCACAGCGGCGGCGGCAGATGACGACACCCGGTGATCCCCCCACTCGTCGACCTTCGGCTGAAAGAACCCGGACAGCGTCACCCGCACCGCACCGGCGGCCAGGCTGGCCACGAGCATGGAGGTCACCCGAAGCTGCTCCTCCCGGATGCCTCCCACGATGCTCTCCTCCTCCCACATGAGTCCCGCGCCGAGGTCCAGCCCCTGTTCCTGGCCCGCCTGGACGAGGCGTCGGCGCAGCCCTCCTCCCACCAGGAAGCGCCGGTCCAGGTCCAGGGACCGGTCCGCCTGCAGCTGCATGAACGCGAAGGTCCGGGTGCGGTCGGTGAGGAAGTAGTTGTGGCGAAGGTGGGCCGCCCGCTCGAAGTCCGACGTCTCGCCGTTGGTGCGGGTGTAGGTGTACGCCGGATACAGACGGATCCAGTGGCGCTCACCCCGGAATCCCACAGCGGCGGAGAAGTCCACCTCCACCTGCTCGGTGTTCCCGGCCTGCCCATCCACCCCCAAGCCCAGCGTCAGGTACCACGCCTCGCCGGCATCCCGGTCGAGGCTCTCGTAGCTGCGGATGACCTGGGCGTCGAGATGACGCGCGAATGGAAGAAGGCAGAGTGCCGCCAGGGTAAGAGTTCGGACCATGGGGGATGTCGCCGCTGCGGTGGATTCGCTGAATCGGCTCCACAGACCGCGGTGAGCACCGAATGTTCCGTTCCGCCTCCCTTGATCCTTCGGCGGTCTTCGCCACCGCCGTTGCCTCCGGACGGGTCCCCCCCTACCGTCCGTCCCCGCACGGAACTCCTTCAGGCCGACCCGCTCCTCTCCGAACAGACCATGGCCCGCACCCTCCTCCTCACCGTCGCCGCCACCGCCCTCCTGCTCGCCCCCGCGCGATCCGTCCGGTCGCAGACCGCCGGCCCCCCGGTGGGCTTCTCTTCGGTCACGACCGCGAACCAGCGGGTGTGCGAGGACCTCTACCTGACCCTCCCCAGCGGGGACGCCTTCCGTGAGCACCTGCGCATCATCACGTCCAACCCGCATCCCGCCGGGTCGGCGCAGCAGGTGGAGGTGGCGAACTACCTGACCCGCGTCATGAAGGCGGCGGGAATGTCCGTGCGCCAGGACGACTACGACGTGTACCTCCCCCAGCTCACCGACGACGTGGAGGTCCACATCGTCACGCCCGAGCCCATGCAGCTCTCCAACCGGGAGCCGGCCCTGGCGGAGGACCGCTTCAGCCATCACCCGGACCTCCTGAACGGGTGGAATGCCTTCTCCGGCTCCGGCGACGTCACCGGAGAGGTGGTCTACGCCAACTACGGGCGGCGAGCGGACTACCGGGCGCTGGACTCCCTGGGGATCGACCTCGCCGGCAAGGTGGTCATCGCCCGGTACGGCGGGAACTTCCGGGGCTTCAAGGTCAAGTTCGCCGAGGAACGGGGGGCCGCCGGCGTCATCATGTTCAACGACGCCCCGGCGGAAGAGGTGGATCCCTACCCGGTGGGCCCCCTGCTGAACGGGGACATCATCCAGCGGGGCTCGGTCCTGACCCTGGATTGGACCGGCGATCCCCTCACCCCCTTCGAGCCGGCCCTTCCGCTGGACGGCAGCCGGGGAGTGGTGGAGCGGCTCGACCCGTCGGAGGTGGGGCTCCACACCATTCCGGTGCTCCCCATCGGGTACAACGCCGCCAGCGAGATCCTCTCCCGGATGCACGGGGAGGACGCCCCCGAAGAGTGGCAGGGGGGGCTGGACCTTCCCTACCGGCTCACCGGCGGACCGGAGCTCACGGTCCGGGTGCGCGTGAACCAGCCCAAGGACTTCACCCGAGCCATCAACGTGGTGGGAACGCTGGAAGGGTGGGAGTTCCCGGACGAGTGGATCATCTACGGAGCCCACTACGACCCGTGGGGCTTCGGCGCGGTGGATCCCAACGGGGGAACCGCCATGCTCCTCACCATGGCCGAGGCGCTGGGACAGGCCGCGGAGATGGGGTGCCGCCCGCGGCGCTCCATCATGGTGGCGCACTGGGACGCGGAGGAATACGGGATCATCGGATCCAGCGAGTGGGTGGAGGAGTTCCTGCCGGAGCTCACCGCCAACGCCGTGGCGTACATCAACGCCGACGGAGCCGTGTCGGGACCCAACTTCAGTGCCTCGTCGTCGCCTTCCCTCAAGCGGCCCATCCTGGACGCCACCCGGGAGGTGCCGTATCCCGGAGACGAGGAGGGGCGGACCGTCTACGAGTGGTGGGCCGACCGCTCGGCGAGCCTGGCCGGCGCCGTCGAGGCCACCCAGCACGAGGCGCCTGGCGCCCGGACTCCCACCATGGGGAACCTGGGCGGCGGCTCGGACCACGTGGCGTTCTACACGCACGCGGGGATTCCCTCGGCGGGCCTCAGCACCGGCGGTCGCAGCGGGATCTATCACTCGAACTACGACAACTTCGCCTGGTTCGAGCGGTTCGGAGACCCGGAGTGGATCTACGGCCCCATGCTGGCCCGGGTGGACGGGATCCTGGCCCTCCGCCTGGCCAACGCCGACATCCTCCCCTACGACGTGGCCCGGTACGCCACCGACACCCGGACCCATGTGGAGACGCTCCTGGAGGTGGCGGACGCCCGCCGCATCGAGGTGGATCTCTCCGGCCTGGTGGAGGCGAGCCGTGAGCTGGACGTGGCGGCGGCCGAGCTGGAGAAGGCCCGGGCGGAGCGGCTTGCGCGAGGACCCGTTCCCGCCGAGGACGCCCGGGTCGTCAACGCCGCCCTGATCGGGCTCGAGAAGGCCTGGCTCGACGACCGAGGACTGCAAAATCGTCCGTGGAGTCGGTCGCTCTACGTCTCCCCGGACCCGTTCAGCGGCTACGCATCCTGGATGCTCCCCGGGATCCGTTTCGAAATCGAGACCGACGATCCCGCGGAGGTCCCCGAGTGGGAGGCGCGCTACGTAGCCGCCATCGGGCGTCTGGCCGACCGGATGCGGGCCGCGGCGGAGTTGATCCGGGAGCACTGAGTCGGCGCGGGTCCGACCCTTTCACGCGTAGCGTGAGCCCCACGGCTGTAGCCGCGGGGCCACAACCGGTGGGGTGCGGGGAAGCGGGCAACGCTGTAACGCCCGGCACCCAAGCGGCTGTCAGGGAGACACTTACGGCGGCCCGTCACTCCTCAGGTCGGGGGGTCCCAAAGGCATGGTCCTTGCGCCCTGCGTCTCCTATGGTGGCGGGCGCCATATTCCGGCGGCCTCCACTGTCCGACAGGCCCTCCCATCGGTTGCCCGGTGTCGTCCCGCGACACCCGTGGCGACGCAGAAACGGGAGGGCCTATGTATTGGCGCGCGTTGCCCATCGCGGTGTGCGCAGGACTGCTGCTCGGTGTCTCCGGATGCGACACCAATCGAATCACCGACGCGGACAAAGGCGATGTACTCCTTCCCACCTCCGCGAGGTCGGTGGTGGGCAAGTCCGGGATCGAGCGAACGGTGGGACTGCTCCACAAGAGCACGGGACAACGGGGCTACATGCTCTACTCCCCGTTCCGGCGCACCGACGTCTTCCTGGTGGACATGAACGGGAAGCTGGTGCACAAGTGGGATTCCCCGACCCTCACTCCCGGTGCCAGCGTCCAGCTCACGGACGACGGCACCCTGTTGCGGGCCTCCCGGAACGGGTGCGCGGTCTTCCTGAATCCCTGGTGCGACGGCGAGCCGCATTCCTTCGCCGGTGGCGGCCGGGGAGGACTCGTGGAGGAGTTCTCCTGGGACGGCGAGAAGCTCTGGGAATACGAGCACCACACCACCACCGAGCGCCAGCACCACGAGGCGCTCAAGCTCCCCAACGGAAACGTCCTCATGGCCGTGTGGAGCCTCAAAGATGAAGCGGCGCAGCTCGCCGCCGGGCGGACCACCCCCATCACCTCGGGCAACCCGGCCGGCCTGTGGGCGGAGCGGATCATCGAGCTGGATCCGGATGAGTTGGGGTCGGGCAACGAGATCGTCTGGGAGTGGGACGTCTGGGACCACCTGGTCCAGAACCAGAACCCGACACTACAGCACTACGGGGACCCCGCAGACCACCCGGACCGCATCGACGTGAACCTCGGGGGCGCCAACAGCTGGCTGCATTTCAACTCGCTGGACTACAATCCCGAGTTGGACCAGATCCTGGTGAGCGCCAACGGCTTCAGCGAGATCTTCATCATCGATCGCGCCACGGGCGAGATCGTCTTCCGGTGGGGGAATCCCCCGAACCACGGCAGCTCGGCGGACCAGAGGAACTTCAACCAGCACAACGCCAAGTGGGTGGGTCCGGATCAGCCGGGCACCGGCGCCATCACCTTCTTCCACAACAACGGAGGGGCTTCGGAGGCCGTCCTCATCGAGCCCGTCTGGGAAAACGGCGCCTATCAGAGGGATCCAGGGACGGGTGCCTACCTGCCGCTGGACGCCACATCCCGCTGGTCCGTTCCGGCGGGACAAGGCTCCTTCATCGTGAGCTCGGCGCAGTTCACCTCCAACGGAACCTTCTTCGTCACCGCTGGCATCGGCGGGCGTACGTGGCAGGTGAACAAGAAGGGTGAGGTGAACTGGGTCTACGTGAACCCGGCGGTGGCTGATTGCACGCGGGGCGGGTGTGTCCCCGACAGCGAGTACTACGTCGAGCAGGGGGTCGACCCGGACCCGAACAACTGGTGGACCAACCTCCTCTTCCGCGCTCTCTTGTACGAGGAGGACCACCCAGGGCTGGTGGGCAAGGACCTCACACATGGGTTCCCCGTTGAGGCGCCGCCCCTGACCTACCTTCGGTCGGCGGCCACGGAGCTCGACGCCCTGCTGTCCGGCGGCGACCTGGGTGCCCTGGCGTCCGCGGTCCAGGCGGCCCGGGATGCGGTGGGCCTGGCCGAGACCGCCGGTGACGCCGGCGAGTACGCAGACCTCCTGGCAGGTGTGCACGAGGCCATCCAAAGCCTCAAGCCCGCGAAGAACCATGTGGCGGGAGTCGCCGGCATCATGGATAAGCTGCAGTACGTCGCGGACTGGAACACCCCAAACTGATCCCTGACGCAGCCGCGGAGGTCCTGGAGCCCCATGGGTTCCGGGGCCTCCCCCCCGCGGTCCGTGGACAGGATCCCGCTCTCGGTGGTTCCAACACTCCGATTCGACTACTCCGACCGCAGCGCCACGACCGGTGGCACTCGGGCCGCCCGCCTCGCGGGAAGGGCGGATGCCGACACGGCAACGCCCGAGAGGACGAGACACCCCGAGACGATGGTGAGCGGGTCCGCCGGTGCAATCCCATAGACCAGGCCCGAGACAATCGACGTCGTGGACCAGATCCCGAGGAGGCCCACAAGCACCCCCCAGATCGCGAGGCGAGCCCCCCGGCGTACCACCAGGCCGATGATTCCGGAGCGGTGCGCTCCCAGCGCCATTCGGATTCCGAGCTCTCGCGCCCGGCGGGCCACGAAGTACGACACCGTGCCGTAGATCCCGGCCGCCGCCAGGAGCAGTGCGGAAAGGGCGAAGAGACCGATGAGCGTCGTGTAGAACCGACGCTGGGCGAATCGGCTCTCCACGCGACTTTCCATCGTCCGGACCTCGGAAGGCGGCTGGGTCGGGTCCACCTCCAGGATCGCGCCGCGGACCGCCGGGACGACTCGCCCGGGATCACCCGCCACCCGGAGTGTCAGGTAGGCCGCGCTGGTCCACCCGCGGCTGAACGGTAGCCAGGCCTGCCCCACCATCCGGCTCTCTGGTCCCCATGCCCGGACGTTGCCCGCCACGCCGACCACGGTGAGCCAGTCCGGGGGGTCGTCCCGGAGGCTGAATCGCTTGCCCAACGGGTTCTCGCCCGGCCAGGCCTCTTCGGCCAGCGCTTGGTTGATCACGACACCTACGGCCCCGGTGCTCGAGTCCGCGGGAACCAGCTCCCGCCCGGCCAGGAGCGGGATCCCGATGACCTGGAAGTAGTCACCATTGACACTGGCAACTTCCACCAGGGGACCCTGGTCCGCCGATGTCCGTGGGCCCCGCCCCTCCACCAGCACGTTGGAGTTGCTCCCGCCGAAGAAGGGCAGCCGGCTCACCGTTCCCACGCTTGTGACGCCTGGAACGGTTGCGGTGCGCTCGAGGATCTGACTGTAGTACGCCACCAAGGAGAGGTCGTCCCCGTACCGGGGGCCCGCAGGGTTCAGGGCCATGGTCAGGACCCCCTCGTGCGAGAAGCCGAAGTCCTCCGCCCGGAGGGTCGCGTAGCTCCGGACCAAAAGGGCGGCCCCGTTGACCAGAACCAGGCCCAAGGCGATCTGGCCCACGATGAACCAGTCCCGAGCCCGCTCCCGGGCCGGAGCCAAGGTCCCATAGCCTCCCTCACGCACCCGGGCGGACAGGTTTCCCCGGGAGGCGAGGACTGCGGGGAACATCCCGAAGGTGAGCGCGGTGAGCACCGCCGCTCCACCCGCGAAGGCGAGAGCCATTCCGTCGATCCGGACATCCTCCACCCGTGGGATGCTCGCTGGAAGCAGGCTCCGGAGGCCGTCCACGAAGAAGAAGGACAGCACCACCCCCACGAGCCCTCCCATGACGGCCAGGAGCAGGCTCTCTGTGAAGAGGAGCCGGGTGATCGCGGTTCGGGAGGCCCCCAGGGCGGACCGGACCGAGAGCTCCGTCTCACGGGACGCGGCTCGTGCCAGCAGGAGGGCCGCGACGTTGCCGCAGGCGATCAAGAGGACGAGGATGCCGGCCCCCAGGATCAAGCCCAACTGCCGACCCACATCATCGAAGAGGTACTCGTGCACACTGAACACGCGGGCTCTACGGTCCGCGTTCGTGTCCGGAAACTCATCGGCGAGTTGTGCCATGATCCGGTCCATATCGGACTGGGCGGTGGCCATGTCCACCCCCTCCGCCAGCCGGGCCAACACCGGATAACTGTGGTTCCCGCGGTTCTGCCCGAGCGCCTCGGATTCGAAGGGGAGATACAGCTGGTGCCGCTGGGTCCGGTTCCAGGGGGAGGGAACGTCGAAGGACCCGGGCATCACCCCCACCACGGTGTGGGGAAGCCCATCGATGTCCAGCGTGGTCCCCACCACGTCGGGCCGCCCACCGGTGACCCGCTGCCAGAGGGCATGGCTGAGCACCACCACGCCGCCGTCCACCTCGTCCCGGGAGGCGAGGCTCCGCCCCAGGAGTGGCTCCACTCCCAGCATCGCGAATGCGCTGGCCGTCACGCGTGTCCCGTGGACCCGCTCGGCCTCGTCCAGCCCCGTCAGGGTCACCGGCCCCGGACTGAGGGCCGCCATCTCCTCAAAGCTCCTCTGGCGCTCTCGCCAGTCCAGGTAATCTGGACCGGAGGCGGGCCCGCAACAGCCGAAGGTCGCTTCCTCCATGACCAACACGAGCTCACCCGGCTGCGGGAGCGGCAGAGGCTCCAGGAAGACGGTCCGGAAGACCCCGAACAGCGCGGTGTTGGCCCCTACCCCCAGCCCCAAGGTGACCAGCACCGTGGCCGTGAACCCCGGCCGGCGCCGGAGAGACCGCACCGCCAGACCGAAGTCCCCCATCCACCTCGACATCGTCGCACCTCCCCCCCGCGTGGATCCCCATCCCCACCCGTACTCCACGTTGGACCATCTGGAGCAGGAAGGGTTGGAATGGCCGCGAGTCTCGGTCACGGTGTCTGGCACCCCAGGATGTGGCCGCGGGTCCGCACCGCGGGCCCATTCGGACCCGTTCCGAGCAGGGGCCGATCTCCGGCAGGGAATGGGAGCGCCCGGGACCTACTACTCGGGAGTATCTTCGGGATCCGCGTCGAGCCTGCGGGGCCCCTCCGCGGCCTCCGCATCGCGGGATCCGGACTCCGACACCATCCCAGCGATCCGCGCCGCCGTCTCCCGGAACTGCTCCAGCCGCCGCTTCGACCACGAACGCAGGTTCAGGTATCCCACGGTCCAGAGTCCACCACCGAGGAAGAGGAGGGAGAGGGCCTCGCTGAGCGACCCCATGACCATCCCGCCTTGCAGCACTCCGTAGACCGCCGCGAAGGCGCTGATCCCGACGAGGCCGGCCCCGGCGATGGGCATCGCCTCACCCCCGCTCTTCCGCGTGCGCATGCGCAGGCGGGCGCCCTCTCCCTCCGGCTCCAGGACCACGCTCAGGTTACCGTTCCTCCACTCCCGGAACTCCCCAGTCTCGTAGACCTTTCCGTTGGCGTCGAAGGTGTCCCGGAGTAGCGCCACGGTTCGCTGCCACGCTTCGTCCGTCACCGGGCCCGGAAGGGACACCGATCGTGAGACGCCCAGGGGGGCACCCATCACGCGGCGCACCGCGTCCCCCTGGCTGCTTCGGAGCTCCAGAGCCGCGGCGCTGCGGGCGACGGCCTCGGGGGAAATGCCCACCTCCCGGGCGATCTCCTGGAGCTGTGTGAGGGTCAGACCCTCGGTCCGGGCGAGGGCCAGGCCCTCCCCGTCGTCCCCTGGGGCGCGCGCGTCCCGGGTGGCGCGCTCGAAGATCTCGGCCATCTCGGCTTCGGAGTAACGGCGTTCGGTCATGGAAGGTCGGGGGGTTCGTGTGCATCCCCAGTATGAGGCACGTGGGCCCCAACTTCGCGGCGGCGGCGGCGAAGCGCGATGACCCCGCCCACGGCCAGGACCCCGGCGCCCATCCAGGTGACGATCCACCCCAGGCGCTCCGGGAGTCCGGACCCGTAGTCCAGGGTGACCGTCTCTTCGGTGGGCACCACGACCATGAACCACGGGCTGGCGGGGAACGGTCCCTCCGCTCCACGCGCGCGCCAGTTGGGGAAGTACGACACCCGGATCAGGTGGGGCACACCGGTCGCATCGGCACGGAACCGGATCGTCCCTCCTTCGGCCTGAACGGAGTCCGCCGGTACCGCAGTCCCCGCTGCCATCGAAGGGTCACCACAC
>JBDHLC010000062.1:0-13869 GCA_039586075.1 Gemmatimonadota bacterium
GAAACGCCGCGACCAGGGACTGGGAACCGACGACCGGTTCATGTGGATCCTGGACACCTTCCAGGACGGCCGCACGGGGTACTTCTTCGAGATCAACGCCAACGGGCTCATGGGGGACGGCCTCATGGGGGGCGGGGGCGGCCGGGGAGGTGGCGGTGGGGGTGGCGGCTTCGGCGTGAACAAGAGCTGGGACGGGATCTGGGAGGCCCGGGTGGAGCGGCTCCCCGACGGGTGGTCGGCAGAGATCCGGATCCCCTTCGGCACCGTGAACTTCGACCCCGGGTCCGACACCTGGGGGATCAACTTCCAGCGGACCATCCGCCGCGAGAACGAGGAGATCCTCTGGCGCGGATGGCGTCGCAACCAGGGGATCTTCAACCCGGTGTTCGCGGGCCGGCTGACGGGCCTGCAGGGCCTGTCCCAGGCTCGAGGTGAAGCCCTACGCGACCCAGAGCTGGCGTGAGGTGGCCGGCGACGAGGACCCCACCACCTTCCCCGGAGACGTGGGGGGAGACGTCACCTACAGCATCACCCCGGGCCTGCGCGCCGCCGCGAGCTACAACACGGACTTCGCCGAGGTGGAGGTGGACCAGCGGCGCGTGAACCTCACCCGCTTCCCCCTGAGGTTTCCTGAGCAGCGGGACTTCTTCCTGGAGGGCTCCAGCGTCTACACCTTCGCTCCGAGAAGCGGCCCCACGCCGTACTTCTCACGCCGGATCGGGTTGGAGGGCGGGCAGGCCATCCCCATCGACTACGCCGCGCGTCTCGGGGGACAGGCCGGGGCATTGGAGCTCGGGTTCCTGCACGTGGGGACCGGGTCCGTCGGAGATGTGGAGGGGGAGCGTTTCTCGGTGGCCCGCGTGAAGCGGCGGCTGTTCGAGCAGTCCAGCCTGGGCGCCATCTACACGCACCGCACCACCGGGTCGGGCGCGGACGGAATCGCCCCCGCCGACCGCCACACCGCGGGGATGGACCTGGACTTCAAGACGGCGCACTTCCTGGGGGACAACAACTTCGAGATGGAGGCGTTCTGGGTCTGGAACTCCAACCCGGACCCGGCGGTGGACCGGTCGCTCTCCCAGCTCACGGCCCGGGGCTTCCGGTTCAACTTCCCCAACGACGAGTACCAGGGCCACCTCTCCTACCGGGAGTTCGGGGACGACTACAGCCCCGCGGTGGGGTTCGTCACCCGCAACAACTTCCGTCGCGTGGAGCCCCGGGTGGCGTGGGCGCCGCGTCCCGAGTCCATCCCGTGGCTTCGTCAGATGGAGTTCTCGCTGCAGTACCGGCAGCTCAACAACCTCGAGTCGGGGGACCTGGAAGAGCGCACCTGGGACTTCGGCCTACTGCAGCTGGACCTGGAGAGCGGCGACAACGTCGAGCTCCGGGTGAGCCGCACCTACGAGTACCTGGACGACGGCTTCGAGGTCAGTGACGGCATCGTCATCGACCCGGGCGGATTCACCACGTGGGAGACGACCCTGCAGGGGCGCACGACGGGCAGGCGCCCGGTTTCCCTCCGGGGCGAGGTCAGCCGCGGCGATTTCTGGGACGGGGACCGGTGGCGGTTCTCCACGGACCTGACGTTCCGACCCCAGCCGGGCTACTCGGTGTCGGTGGACTTCGAACGCAACGAGGTCACGCTTCCGGCCGGGGACTTCGACACCCACCTGGTGCGCCTGAACGGCGCGTGGGACATCAGTCCGTGGGCATCCGTCACCAGCAACGTCCAGTACGACGACGTGAGCGAGATCGTCGGGCTGTTCGGACTGTTGCGCTGGATCATCAAGCCGGGGAACGAGGTGTTCCTGGTCTACACGCACAACTGGGAGAGCCTGGGCCCCGCCGACGACCCCCTGGACCGGCGGTTCGTCACCATCTCCCGGGGGGCCAGCGTGAAGATCAACTACACCTGGCGGTGGTGAGGCACGGCGAAACGGTCGCTGACGTGGGCGGCCGGGACCGAGTATACTCCCCGGTCATGACGATCCGGAATTCGATCTTGCACGTCCTCGTGGCGACTTTCCTCGGGCTCTCCGCGGCTCTCGTGCAGCCGCGGGAAGGGGCCGCGCAGGCATCGGCCGCGCAGGAAGGACCCGCGACCTTGAATGCGGTCCGCATTCCACTGGACAGCCGCTCCCCGTCGGTGGACGGCCTCCTGTCCGACCCGGTCTGGGCCCTGGCGACGCCCGTCAACGGCTTCCGGCAGCGGGAGCCGCAGGAGGGGATTCCCGCCTCAGAGGACACCGAGGTCCGGGTCGTCTTCGACGACGAGACGCTGTACGTGGGCGTCATGGCCTACGACAGCCAGCCGGACCGCATCGTGAGCCGGATCCTGCAGCGGGACCGCGTCCTGCGGGCCTTCGGATTCGGAGGCTTCCAGCCGGCGGGGGACGACGTCGTGGCCATCCTGCTGGACACCTTCCAGGACCGTCGTAACGCGGTGGTCCTGGCCACCAATCCCAACGGCGCCGAATTCGACGCCCTGGTGAGCAACGATGGGGACGAGGTCAACGTGGACTGGCGCGGCATCTGGGAGGTGGCCTCGTCTCGCACCCCCGAGGGGTGGAGCACGGAGTTCGCCATCCCCTGGCGCTCGCTGCGGTTCTCCTCCGACGCGGTGCAGCGGTGGGGCATCAACGTCACCCGCTTCGTCCAGCGGACCCAGGAGGAGACCATGTGGCGGTCCTGGGAGCGGGAAGGGGGCGGGTTCGAGCGGGTGAGCCGGGCCGGGACGCTGGCCGGGATGGCGAACCTCCCCCGATCCGGGATCAACCTGGAGGCGAAGCCCTTCCTGCTGGGCAGCCGGACGCAGACCCGGCGCGGCGCTGGCGACCACCCGGTGGACGGCGACCTGGACTTCGGGATCGACCTGAAGAGCGAGATCCGGCCCGGTCTGGTCCTGGACCTGACCTACAACACCGACTTCGCCCAGGTCGAGGTGGACGACCAGCAGGTGAACCTGACACGGTTCAGCCTCTTCTTTCCGGAGAAGCGGGACTTCTTTCTGGAGAACGCCGGGATCTTCGAGTTCGGGCAGCGCGGCTTCTTCGAGCCCCCTCCGTACCTGATGTTCTTCTCCCGGCGGATCGGGATCGGCCCGGACGGCGAGGTGCCCATCCTGGGGGGCGGGCGCCTGACGGGTCGGGTCGGTTCACAGACGGTGGGGCTGCTCACGGTGGGGACGGACGACGTCCCGGGCCGTGACCAGGAGCTCTTCAACGTCTTTCGCGTGAAGCGGGACGTGGGCACCTCGGCCTACGTGGGATTCATGGCCACCGACCGGCGGGGGAGCGGAGACGCCAACACCGTGGCCGGCGCCGATTTCCAGTGGTACGTGTGGCCCACGCTGCAGGCCAGCGGCTTCGTCTCCCGGAGCAGCACCGACGGGCCCGGCGGGGAGGGGTGGGTGTACCAGGGGTCCCTGAACTGGACCGAGGACCTGTGGGGCGGCTTCATCCAGTTCTTCAACGTGGATCCCGGCGCCGAGGCGTCCACGGGGTTCATCACACGCACCGATCTCCGGAGGGCGCAGGGTGCGATCCGGCGGAGCGTCCGGCCCGGGATGCTGGGGATCCGGAAGATCGACCTGCGACCCTCGGGGCAGTACCAGTCCACCACCGACGGGCGCTTCCAGGACTGGGAAGCGGGACCGAGCCTGACCTTCGACTTCGACTCGGGTGCTGACGTCGGTTTGACGGCCAACTGGGGGGAGAGCCAGGTGGACGACGCGTTCACCCTGGCGGGCCTCGTGGATGTGCCGGAAGGGCGCTACCGCACCGACGAGGTGAGCGTGCGTGCGGGCACTTCCTCGGCGCGTGCCTGGTCGCTCCGGGGGAATGCCCGGGCCGCGGACTTCTACGGGGGCGACCTGGTCTCGTGGGGAGGGACGGCCAGCTTCACTCCGGTGCCGGCCTTCTCCTTTCAGGGGAGCTTCAATCGGAACGACGTGTCTCTGCCGGGGGGGGACTTCGTGGCCGACATCTACAGCTTCCGGGCGACCTGGGCCTTCTCGACGAAGTTGGTGACCAACGCCCTGGTGCAGTACAACGCCCTCACCGAGGACGTCCTGACCAACATCCGGTTCAACTTCATCCACCGTCCCGGCAGCGACCTCTACCTGGTCTTCACCGAGGAGCGGGGGGTGGACGACGATCTCTGGGAGCTGGTGGACCGGGGCATGGTGGCGAAGCTGACATACCTCTACCGGTTCTGACCCTTCCCATCTCGAGCCTCCGGTCCTGACCCGTCCGATCTCCAGCCTCCGGTCGCGACGCCCTCGTATGGCCCCGGTCCCGTTCGCCGGGTCCGCCCTCCCGGGCCGGCTTCCGGGCCGTAGATCCGCCGCCGAGGGAACCCGGCCGACCCGCGGGGTAGATCAGGCCTCCATTCATTCCCATCACCCAAGGAGCACCCCCCATGAAGCGTTGGATCGCTGCGGGCCTCCTCTCAGGAGCGCTGCTGGGAGGCTTCGCCTCGCCGGCCGCCGCGCAGGAGATGGACTTCCTCGACGTGGGGGAGATGGCGCCGGACGTGGAGTTTCCCGGCGTCACCCGCTACGGGGTCCTTTCCGAGCCGGTGAGCCTCAGCCAGTTCCGGGGAGAGACGGTGGTTCTGGCGTTCTTCTTCCGGGTCCGAACCCGGGGCTGAACAGTCCAAATGCAAGCGTACCGTGATCAGTACGCCAGTCTCTTCAACGACGGTCGGGACGTGGTCCTGGTGGCGATCTCCGGGGATTCCCTGGAGGAGCTCCAGTCCTGGGCAGCGGACTCCGACTTCCAGTTCCTCTTCGGGAGCGATCCCGGGAGCTCCATCTATTCCGCCTTCGGGGGTGACCCCCGGGACAATGGGATGGTGGGGAGCCGGGCGGTCATCGTGGTCGATCCCGATGGCCGTGTCGCGCACGTGATTCCTCAGTTCAACCAGGTGGACCCGGCGGCCTATGCGGAGCTTGCCGAGGCCATCGATCGGGTGACGCCGGAGCCGGAAGGCAACTGAGCCCAGCTCGGAGCGAGGACGATGAAGGGCCCGGGGGCGAGTTCGCCTCCGGGCCCTTCGCGTTGCGGTGGCAGGGCGGAGCGGAGGGGTAGGGGCCCTATGCGGCCACCGGGCCGCCCTGGGGGCCGGGACCGCCGGGCCGGGTCAGGACCCGCTGCCCAGGAGCGCCTCCACGGCGCCCACCAGGTCCTGGTCCGAGCCCACCCCGGTGTAGGCCACCTTCCCCTGGGCGTCCACCAGGACGACGATGGAGGTGGTGGCGGCCTGGTAGGCCCGAACGGCGTTCCCCTGGCCGTCCCAGAGGAAGGGATAGCCCGGATCGTGGTCCTGCAGGTGCCGCCGGACCCTCCGCTGGGACTGGGACACCGCCACCGCCACGGCCACCACGCTCAGCCGGTCGCCGAAGCGGGCCTGGATCTGGTCCAGCTGTGGCTGCAGCGCCTCGCAGTTCTCGCACCAGCTGGCCCAGAACTCGATGAGAGCCGGTCCCCCCGACAGGTAGTCCGCCAACTGGACCGGAGTCCCGTCCAGGTCCTCCAGCGCCACGTCGGGCGCGTCGCTTCCCAGGGGCAGGCTCACCGCCTGGCCCTGGGCGCGTCCGGGAAGGAGAAGCGCCACGAGGGCCAGGAACAGGAGGGAGGCGCGCGTTCCGCGGGCTCGATCGTTGTCGTGCATCACCAGTTGTATCCCGCTTGGAAGACGTAGTACTCGGCCATGATGAGCATGACCAGGGCCGCGGCGCGCTTCATCCAGACCATCCACGGTCCGGACCTGGGAAGGCGCGCCAGCGCACCCGAGGAGAGGCCCACCACCACCAGCAGAGCCGTCATCCCCAGGGAGAAGACGAAGAGGTAGACGAATCCCATGAATCCCGCCTGGGTGGCCGCCACCCACGTGAGCACCACGGCGAAGGCGGGCGCTCCACACGGAGCCGCCACCACTCCCGAACTGGCGCCCAGCAGGAACACCGCCCCATACGATCCGCCTTCTCGCTCTGTGGCCCAGGCCATGAGCCTCCGGGGAATCGGGACCGGAAAGACGTCCAGCATGAAGAGCGCGAAGATCACCAGGAGGTTGCCGATGGCGAGGCGCGCCCAGGGGGACGCGCTCACCGTGCCGAACAGGGTCCCGGTGAGGCCCGCCACCAGGCCCAGCACGGCGTAGAGGGACGCCATCCCCACCACGTACGTGAGGGTGAGCCCCACCGTGCGGCTCCGCGGCTGATTCTCTCGAGCCGTTCCCGTGATCACCGACGCGGTGATGGGGATCATGGGATACACGCAGGGGGTGAGGCTCGTGAGCAGTCCCGCGCCGAACAGCGTGGCCACGGCAAGGAGCGGGCTCGCGGAGAGTGTCTCCGAGAGTCCGGCGGCCGTATCGAGCTGAAGGGGTAGGGTCACGGGGACCTCGAGGTGCAGGGTGTGCGCCGGGATAGCAAACCCCCGGGAGGAAGGGCGGGTTCCCGGCGTGACCCGCGGACCGCGTCCCTAACGCCGGCGAAAGAGGGCCTCCACCGTGAGCGTATCGCCCTCGCCCAGGAGCCTGGGTCGCTGAACAGAGGCCGAGGTCCCGGAGGGCGTCACCGTCTCCATGGCCCGGGCGACGAGCGCGTTGAGATCCCGCAGCGTGGTGGAGGGGGAGGCCGACGAGAGCTGCTCCACCAGGAGTCGGGTGAAGACGCCGCCGCCGGCATCACGGCTCCAGGCGGGCTCGCGTGCCTCCGAGGCAATCCAGACCAGGTGTCGGCCGGCGACCCGCAGGACCGGCGGAGCCGCCAGGGCCTGGTCCAGGTCCAAGCCGAGAGGCGAGAGATGCGAGGCGACGCCGGGCTCCACAGCGATGAAGTTCATCGGCAGTCGGAGGTTCGGCGCCAGGACGGGATCTCCGGGATCCGCTTCCCTGGGCCCGGGTCCGCCGCCCAGGTCGGAGGCCGTTCCAACCGGGAAGGAGGCGTCCAGGACCACGAGTGACCGGCCGGCGTCCAGCGAGGCCAGGAGGTAGTCCAGCTCCTCGTCCAGCATGAGGCTGACCGCGCCGCCCGGCGCCCGGAGGAGAAGGGCCTCGTCTCCGGCGACGCCCCGCCCCGGCTCCGTGGCGTCGCGGAGGCCCAGGTCCTGGAGGGTTCGCGTACCCCGGCCGGAGAAGAACAGGACCGCCATTCCCTGCGGTCCCGCCTGTCCCAGGTGCTCCAGGACTCCGTTGGCCAGGTTCTCCCGGGTGGCGTCGGCGTCGGTGAGTACCGCGATGTTCTCCTCGGCGAAACCGAACCGGGACAGCAGGAGCCGGCGCATGACCATGGCGTCCTCCAGCGCTCCCGGCAGATCGCGGTCGTCACCGGGGTAGTCCTCGATCCCCACCAGGAGGGCGTACCGGTCGGTGGAGGCGCTGGCGTTGTCGAAGGCGTAGCGTCCCCGCCCGGGGTCGGTCTCCACCCGCAGCTCGTAGTCGCCCTCCACCGCGGCGTCCGCGCTCGACACCACCACGGTGTAGGGCCCGGTTACGGGCAGGACCACGGAGAGCCTGGCCCCGGACGCGCCGCTTCCCTCTCCGGCCTCCGCGATGAACCCGCCGTCCGGCCCGGAACCCTCCAGGAGAGCCAGCGAGGCGTCGACGACCGCGGAGGTCACCGTGACGGTGACGTGCTCTCCGGCGTCGCCCTGGTAGAGCCACGCGTCGAACCGGCTGCTGTCGGGCAGCAGGGGATCGCTGGCATCCAGTCGTCCCGCGCGGCTCCCCGGGGCGAGGAGGCCGGGCCCGCCCGCCACCCCGGAGGCCTCCACCTGCAGCGACAGCGTGTAGGGATCGAACGATGCCCCCGGGACGGGCGTGGCCATGACCGTGTAAGTCCCCGTATCCAGGGCGAGGGACGGCAGCGACTTCATGGCCTCCCGGTCCGGGTTCCCAAGGATCAGGAGCGTGCCCAGGGAGCCGGGCTCGCCCCGAAACAGGGAAAGGAGCGGCGGACCACCGTCGCCCGCGGCGTGGACCGCCACCCGCGATGCCTCGTCCAGCCGGAAGGTCCACGCGTGGCCGGCGACTGCCGCCGCGGAGTCACCCGCTCCCTGGCTTCGTACCGTATCCCCCGGAGCCACGGATCCCACCTGGAGGGTCGAGTCGGCCCGGGCGAAGATTTCCGCGAGCTCCATGGCCCGGGCGGCGGCGGCGGCGCGGTCCTCCGGCGTGGCGCTCCGAAAGGAGCTGGACGGAACGCGCTCTGCCGGCGGCGCGTCGGAGCACGCCACCAGGAGCGTGGCGAGAAGGAGGCTCGGGGTGCGTGTCCAGCGCATGTGGCGGGTCTCCGGGTGTGGATCTCCCGGCGACCGGCCAGCGCTCCTGGACCGTCGCGGGTGACGCCCGACGTTGGAGCGGGAAGCGGGCGGGGGCAAGGTGCGGACGGCACAGGGTGCCGCGGCGTCCCGGGGGCTACCCCGGCCGATACGCCTCCGGCACGGTCAGGGGGTCCCACTCGAGCCGATCCCGGTCCCATCCGGCGCACTCGGCGGCGGCAACGTAGGTATCCTCCAGGAACGCCAGGAGCGTCGCGTCGGGGTCCGGCGCGGTCCGGACGGCCTCGTACTCCAGGACGAACTCGCCGAGATCCGCGTTCCAGGTGGCGGCGTCCGGCCGCACGGGGCGATCCTCGAGGCCCTCCGGCGTCGGGTACGCGTACGAGTAGAAGATGGGTGCCGGGAAGGCCGGTCCCCCGGGCCAGAAGCCGGCGCTGCTCACCTCGTGGGAGTAGGCCTCGCGGGTGATCCAGTCCGGAAGGTTGGGGATGCCACCCGGATGCTCCGGGGCGGTCCGCCCGCTGAACCGGGTCACGGCGTGGTCGAAGCTTCCCCAGAAGAAGTGGACCGGGCTGCACTTGCCCAGGAACCGCGCGCGAAATCGCTTGAAGACCCCGTCGACGGTGGTCAGCGCCCGGAAGAACCGCTCCGCGGCAACGGCGTCGTAGCTGGCGTGATCCCGGTCTTCCACGAAGGGGATGGGGGACTCCACCTCGTTGGGGTGGGAATGGATCTCGGTCGGCGCCCCCACGGACTCCAGTGCGTCCATGACCCGGCCGTGGAAATCCGCCACGGGCATGGGCTCCAGCGCGAACTCGGCGGCGGCTCCCCGGGAGGTCGCCACCGAGAACCGGTGTCCCAGGAAGTCCAGGTCCAGCTGCACCGAACCGTGCCCCACCGGGATGGGGGACGTGGTGAGGCCCCGGGAGGTGACGTAGAGGGGAACGTGCCACGAGTGGTTCTGCCAGGGCGTCCGGGCGACGCGGACCTTGCCCAGGATCTGGGTCCAGAGGTGGAGGGTGGTGCAGGTCTCGGCCCAGGCCTCGTAGGGGAGGGCAGGCCAGGCGGGATGCTCGGTCATGGAATCGTCCGGGTTGGGGCCGACCACCAGGGCGGCCGAAGGTTCATGTCAGGGGGCGGCGGGCTTGCGCGCCAGCACCTGGACCACGTGGCTCGGGCCGTGGTGCTTCGTACCCTCGTGGATCTCTCTCTCCAGCTCCTGCCCTACCTCGAGCTCGAGCCCGTCCAGCTCGTCCCGCAGGCCGTCCAGGGTCATGAGGCGGTCCGGATCCGGCGGGCCTCCCGTACCATAGTCCAACTGCCGCGGGGTGTACGCCTCAAGCACCAGCACGCCCCCGGGCTTCAGGCCCTGGACGACCCGGCGGTGCAGGGAGGCGCGGACCGCCGAGGGGAGGTGGCACCAGATGGACACGATGGCGTCCCACCCCTCCGCCTCGATGTGCAGCTCCGATAGATCCGCGGTCACGGTCTCCACCACCACTCCGCGGTCGTGGGCGAGCTGGCGCGCCTTCTCCAACCCGACCCGGGACTGGTCCACCGCCACCACGCGATGCCCGCGGCCCGCCAGGAAGACCGCGTTCCGGCCCGGTCCCTCGGCCAGGCAGAGCGTCCGGGAATTCTCAGGAAGGGCGGACGCCTGGTCCCGCAGGAAATCGTTGGGCTCCGTTCCGTAGAGATATCCGGAGTCCGCGTAGCGGGCGTCCCACCGGTCGGCGGATCCTTCGGCTGGGGGCATGGGACTGTGACGGGATGACGGTGTATGTTGTGGGGAATCGACGGCAGCTGAGGCGGAGATGACCCCACCCCTGAATTCCCTTGCCCAAAGAGAGGGCCCCGCACGCGTTCGGGCCAGCCTCTCTCTTCTGGCGTTCGTCCTGACCCTGGCGCTCCCCGGGTGCCGGGACGCGGCCAACGGCCCCTCGGGGACCGAGGTCCCCTCCGCGGTCCTGCAGGTACCGGCGGCGGCGCAGGACCTCACACCCCTCTCCCAGGACGAGTGGGTCCAGCTGGTCACCCGGCTCTCGGAGGCCGGTGGGTTCTTCGACACGGACAATCTCATCTCGAACGAGACGTCCTACCTGCACGTGCTGGGCCCCATGCGCCGCATGGGAGTGGAAGGCGGCGCCTACATCGGCGTGGGCCCCGACCAGAACTTCGCCTACATCGCCCAGCAGCGGCCCTACCTGGCGTTCGTCATCGACCTGCGCCGGGACAACCTCATCTACCACCTTCTGCTGAAGGCGCTCTTCCACGAGGCCGACAGCCGCGCGGAATACCTGGCGCTCCTCTTCGGCCGACAGATCCCGGAGGACTCGGCCCGGTGGCACACCGCCTCGGTGTCCGAGCTGCTGGAGGCCGTGGCCGCGGTGCCGGGGGGCGCGGGGTCGCCGCAGGCGGAGGAGGCGCTGAGCCGGGTGCGGGCCCGGGTGGAGACCTTCGGCCTCGAGCTGGGCGTGGAGGGCTGGTCCACCCTCATCCGGTTCCACCAGACCTTCATCGAAGAGGGGGCGGGGCTGCGCTTCACCTCCTTCGGCCGGCCCGCCCGCCCGTTCTACCCCACCTTCGGGGAGCTGCTCACGGAGACGGACCTGGAAGGCGAAGCCGGCAGCTACCTGGCCCGACGGGACGACTTCCTGTTCCTGAAGGCGCTCCAGGAGGCCAACCGCGTGATTCCCGTGGTGGGGGATCTGGCGGGGCCTTCGGCGCTGCGCGCCGTGGGGGACGAGATCCGGAGCCGCAGCCTGACGGTGCGGGTGCTCTACACCTCCAACGTGGAGTACTTCCTCTGGGGCGCCGCCACCTTCCCCACCTTCGCGGCGACCGTGGCGGAGCTGCCCATGGACGAGCACAGCGTCCTGGTCCGCAGCGTCTTCCCGAACACGGCCACGCACCCGCACACGGTGCCGGGGTACTACTCCACCCAGACCCTGGTGCCCCTGGAGGAAGTCCGCCGGGTGGTTAGGGGATCCGGCTACCGAGGCTACCAGGACCTGGTGGTGCGGGACGCCGTGGACCCGAGGCCCGGCGGCGCCTGAATCCGGGGAGGTCCGGCTCCGTAGGGAGAGTGGGGCCCGACCGGCCGGAGCCGTCCGTACCTGGAGCGGAGACCCCACCGACGGGAGCATTCCATGGAGGAGATCGAGATGACCTACGCAGACGGAGAGTCCGCCGGCGCCGGACATGAGCAGGAGCGGGAACGGGTCCACACCACCGGTGACCGTCTCCTGGAGACGGTGAAGCGCATCGTGCGGGAAGGAAACGCCCGCCGGATCGTGATCCGAAACGAGGACGACAAGGTGATCCTGGAGTTCCCCCTCACCGCGGGAGTCGTGGGAGCCGCCCTCCTTCCGGTGTGGGCTGCCGTGGGGGCGGTGGCCGCCCTGGTGGGCAACTGCTCCATCGAGGTGGAGCGCCGGCCGGAGAAGGAGGAAGAGGGCGACACCGCCTGACGGCCCGGAGCCTGGCGGAGGCCACTGGTCTTTCCGGGGCGCCCCCGCCAGACTCCAGCCATGCCCGAGCTCCCCGAGGTCGTCACCTACCTGACGGCATTTCGCAGCCGGATCGTGGGACGGACGCTGGAGTCCGTCCGGGTCCGCTCGCCGTCGCTGCTCCGGACCTTCGATCCCCCCCTGTCGGAGGCCTCGGGCCGATCCGTCACCGGACTTCGGCGAGTTGGGAAGCGCATCGTCTGGGAGCTCGAGGGAGACCTGCACCTGGTCTTCCACCTCATGGTGACCGGCCGCTTCCACCGGAAGAAGCCGGGGGCGCCGCTCCCCCGAAAGAACGTCCATGCCGCGTTCGACTTCCCCCACGAGAGCTATTTCCTGACGGAGATGGGCACGCAGAAGAAGGCCTCCCTGCACTTCGTGCGGGGCGATGCCGGCCTGGCGGAGCTGGACCCCGGGGGCCTGGAGGTGCTGGAGGCCTCCCCGGAGGCGTTCCTCGAGGCGCTCACCCGGGAGAACCGGACGCTGAAGCGGGCCCTCACCGATCCGCGCATCCTCTCGGGGGTGGGCAACGCCCACTCCGACGAGATCCTGCACGCCGCGCGGCTGTCGCCGGTACAGCGCACGCGCAATCTCTCACCGGAGGAGGTGGAGCGCCTCCGTGCCGCCACCGTGGAGAACCTCACGCACTGGACCGATCTCCTGCTCCGGGAGAACCAGGACCGGTTCCCCGAGAAGATCACGGCCTTCCACCCGGAGATGGCGGTGCACGGGCGGTACGGGGAGCCGTGCCCCCGGTGCGGGGACCCGGTGCAGCGCATCGTCTACGCCGGCCGGGAGACCAACTACTGCGCCACCTGCCAGACCGGAGGGAAGCTCCTGGCGGACCGGGCGTGGAGCCGTCTGCTGAAGGAGGATTGGCCCCGGACCCTGGAAGAGCTGGAGGAGCACCGCACCGAGCGCCTGAGACCCCCGGCGGGAGGCGAGGCCCCGTGAAGATCCGGTCCGTGAACGTGGGCACCCCCCAGGCGCTGGAGTGGCGCGGACGCACCCTCACCTCGGCTATCGTGAAGGAGCCCGTGTCGTCCCCGGTGCGGGTGGAGGCCCTGGGACTGGACGGGGACACGCAGGTGGACCGCCGGGTGCACGGGGGCGTGGACAAGGCGGTCTACCTCTACCCCTCCGAGCACTACGCCGTGTGGGAGCGGGAGCTGGGACGGGCGCTGTCCCCGGGGGCGTTGGGGGAGAACCTCACCAGCGAGGGGATCCTGGAGGCGGACCTGCGCGTGGGGGACACGGTGGAGGTGGGCACGGCGCTGCTGCAGGTGGCCGAACCCCGGCTCCCGTGCGTGAAGCTGGCCGCGCGGTACCAGCGGGAGGACCTGCCGCGGGTCTTCAAGCGGGTCGGCCTCCCGGGGATCTACTTCCGCGTCCTGCGACCCGGCGTCCTCGGCGCCGGTGACGGGGTCCGCGTGGTGAGCCGCCACCCGGAGGACTGGAGCATCGCCCGGGTCTTCCGGCTCCTCACCGGCGGGGAGCCGGATCCCGGTGTGGAGGCCCGGCTGGCGGCGCTGGGCCCGTTGGGAAGCGGAGCCCGGGACACCTTCCGCCGGCGTACCGGGGTGACGGCCGTCATCGGCGAGGCCGGGCCCGAAGCGCACGAGCCCCTGGCGCGGCTGCTCCGGGAAGCCGGGCTGCCCACCGACGGGTTTCCCTCGGACACGCCCACGGTCCTGGTGGCCCGGGCGGGGGGGGCGGTGGTGGGTGGGGTGGCGCTGGAGCGCTGGGGCCCGGCGGCGCTGCTCCGGTCCCTGGTGGTGGCTCCGAGCCAGCGGGGCACGGGGCTGGGCTCGGCACTGACCCAGGCGGTCCTGGCCCATGCCCGCGCCTCGGGGGCCCGGTCCGTTTCCCTCCTGACGGAGACCGCGGAGCGCTTCTTTCCCGATTTCGGGTTCACCCCGGTGGACCGGAGCGCGCTTCCCGCGGAGCTGGACGCGTCGGCGGAGATGCGGGGCGCGTGCCCCGATTCCGCGGTGGCCATGACGCTGGAGCTGCGGCCGAGCTGAGGGCGCCCAGAGGCGGACCGCTCGCGCCCCGTGGCGAAAGCAGCCGACCCA
>JBDHLC010000062.1:13889-23978 GCA_039586075.1 Gemmatimonadota bacterium
CCGGATCAGCGGCGAACGGTCAGGAAGCCTCGGGACATGAGGACGGCCGGGCCGCCCACGCGCACCGCCGAAGCGCATCCTCCCTCCACCTCGATCCGCAGCTCGAGCCGGGAGGGGCGGCCCATCTCCAGACCCTGCTCGATGAGCCAGCGGCGCTCCCCGTCGGCGGACCGGTAGCCCAGGTAGGCTCCCAGGGCGGCGGCGGCGCTCCCGGTGGCCGGATCCTCCGGGACGCCCGCGTCCGGGGCGAACATGCGGACGTGGATGTCCACCCCGTCGCCTCTCCCGCCGGGCGCCACCACGTAGACCATCCGGCTGTGGGAGCCCTCGGGCAGCTCACGCGCCCACCGGGTGTTGTCCAGCACCGCGGCCTCGGCGGACTCCAGGTCCCGAACCGGGACGATGAGGAAGGGGAGGCCCACCGAAGTGAAGGCGGGCTCCAGGCGGCCCCGGACCCCCAGGGCCGAGCCCTCCATCCCCACGACCTCCGCCGGAAGGGAGATGAGCGCCGCGATGGTCTCCGCGTCCCACCCCAGGGGCACCTCGCGAGGTGAGCCGGCGGCGGTGAGCTCTGCGGCCACGGGCTGGCCGTTCCGCATGGTGACGCGGACGGGGACCGGTCCCACCTCCTCCTCCAGCACCACGGTGTGGTCCCCGTCGGATCCCTCCACCACGCCGGCGGAGGCCAGGTAGAACGCGGTGCCCACCGTGGGATGGCCGGCGAAGGGCACCTCGCGGCCGGGGGTGAAGATGCGGACGCGCCGCGTCCCCTCCGGGGTCGCCGGGGGAAAGACGAAGACCGTCTCCGAGAGGTTCAGCTCCTGGGCGATGGTCTGCATCTCCCCGTCGGTCAGGCCCTGGGCCTGCGGGAAGACCGCCAGGGGGTTCCCGGCGAAGGGCTGGTCGGTGAAGACGTCCAGGGTGTGGTATTCGTACTCCACGAGGGCGGTCTCCCGAAGGTGGGGCGTTGCAGCCGCACGGTGAGGCGAATCTGGCCCTGAACCTATCGCCCGGGTCCCGGAATCGCCTACCATCCGGCATGCTGCGATCCGTCCGCCTGAACCCGAGCGACCACCCGCCGTCCACCGGCCACCCGTTCGATCTCCCGGCCCTGAGGGGCGTGGAGGAGATCGAGTTCCGGGAGCGGGTGACCTTCCTGGTGGGCGAGAACGGATCGGGGAAGTCCACGGTACTGGAGGCGCTGGCGGTGGCCACGGAGCTGCCGACGCTGGGGTCGGCACCCGCCCACCGGGACCCCACGCTGGCCATTCCCGCCAGGCTGGCCGCCGCCATGCGGATGGGGTGGTCGCCGCGGCTCCGGCGGGGCTTCTTCATCCGGGCCGAGGACGTGTTCGGGTTCATCCTCGCCCTGCGGCGGCAGCGGGCGGAGATCGAGCGGGAGCTGGAGGAGCTCAGCCGGCGGATGGAGGGGGCGTCCGACTACGCCAGGGGCCTGGCCCTGGGACCCCATCGCGGCTCGCTGGCGGACATGACCCGGCGGTACGGGGAGAACCCCGACGCCCGCTCCCACGGCGAGACCTTCCTGCACCTGTTCCGGGAGCGGTTCGCCCCGGGGGGGCTGTACCTCATGGACGAGCCGGAGGCGGCGCTGTCCCCCCAGAGCCAGCTGGCGCTGGTGGCCATGATGGCCGACGCGGTCCGGAGCGGGGGGCAGTTCATCGTGGCGACGCACTCCCCCATCCTCCTGGCCATCCCCGGCGCGGCCCGGCTCTCCTTCGACACGGCGCCCCTGTCCACGGTGGACTGGGCGGAGCTGGACTCGGTGCGCCTGTGGCAGGACCTGCTGGCCGGGCCCGAACGGTTCATGCGACACATCTGGGGGGACGCGGAGTGACGGCGGACGGCCACTGGGACGCGGACTTCATCGTCATCGGCTCCGGCTTCGGCGGAGCCGTGTCGGCGTTGAGGCTGGCGGAGAAGGGCTATTCGGTGGTGGTGCTGGAGCAGGGCAAGCGCTACGCCACCGAGGACTTCCCCCGCACCAGCTGGTCGCTGCGGAAGTACCTGTGGGCGCCCCGGCTGGGGCTGCACGGAATCCAGGTCCTCACCTTCCTGCGACACGCCCTGGTCCTGCACGGCCGGGGGGTGGGCGGCGGCTCCCTGGTCTACGCCAACACCCTCATCGAGCCGGAGGCGTCCGTCTTCCAGCACCCCGACTGGGGACCCGGGGACTGGGGGACGCGGCTGACGCCCCACTACCGCGAGGCGCGGCGCATGCTGGGGGCCGTCCCGTGCGAGGGCGTGGGCCGCATGGACCAGATGCTCCGGGAGATCGGCGTGGAGTTGCGGGGGGAGGACACCTTCAGGGTCCACGACGTGGGCGTGTTCTTCGGGGAGGAGGGCCGGACCGTGCCCGACCCCTTCTTCGATGGGGAAGGTCCCGAGCGGACCGGTTGCACCCGGTGCGGCGCGTGCATGATCGGGTGCCGGGTGGGGGCCAAGAACACCCTGGACAAGAACTACCTGTGGCTGGCGGAGCGGCTGGGCGTGCGCATCGTCCCCGAGACGGAAGCGCTGGGCATCCGGCCCCTGGGGGAGAGGGGATACGCGGTGGAGACGCGCCGCTCCCTGGGGATCCGGCGCCCCCGAAAGACCTGGCGGGCGCGCGGGGTGGTGGTGAGCGGCGGAGTGGTGGGGACCGTGGGGCTGCTGCTCCGCTCCCGGGCCCGGGGGTGGCTCCCCAAGCTGTCGCCGCAGGTGGGGCGGTACGTCCGCACCAACTCGGAGTCCATCCTGGCCGCGGATTCGCCGGACCGGAGCACGGAGTGGATCGACCACGTGGCCATCACCTCCGGGGTCCGCCCGGACGCCCGGACGCACCTGGAGATGGTGCGGTTCAATCCCGGCTCGGACTCCCTCTTCTGGCTCACCGCCCCCCTCACCGACGGCGACGGACCCCTTCCCCGGCCGCTGGCGCTGCTGTGGAACGTGGTCCGGCATCCCCTCCGGTCACTCCGGAGCCTGTGGCCGCTGCGCCGGGCCGAGCGCACCGGGATCGTCCTGGCCATGCAGGACACCGACGGGCACCTGGAGCTGGAGTGGAGGCGGCGCTGGTGGCACTTCTGGCGCCGGCGCCTGGTGTCCCGCGTGCCGCCGGGGCAGGAGCGGCCCGTCTCGTACATCCCCGTGGCGAACGAGGCCACCCGCCGGCTGGCGGAGCGCATGGGAGGCGAGGCCTGGAACACCTGGCCGGAAGTCCTGTTGGGCGCGCCCACCACGGCCCACGTCCTGGGCGGATGCCGCATGGGCGCCGATCCCACCACCGGGGCCGTGGACTTTCAGGGGCGCCTCTTCGGGTACCCCGGCATCTACGTGGTGGACGGGTCGGTGGTGCCGGTGAACCTGGGGGTCAACCCGAGCCTGACCATCACCGCGCTGGCCGAGCACCTCCTGTCCCAGGTCCCCGAGGCGGCGTCCGGAGCCGGGCCGGGCGAGGGGAGGCGCGAGGGGACGCGCGAGGGGACGCGCGAGGGGGCGCGCGAGGGCGCGCGAGAGGGGCCGGAACGGGCGCGCCCTGGGGATGCGTCCGGTGGCGCTGCACCGGCCCCCTGAACACGCCGCGGTGGAACCTCACCCCCGGGCCGTTGGTTATGGAGTAACCGCCGGCGTGTAGCACAGCCGACGGACCTTCCTCCCGCCCCGACCCGCCATGCTCTTCAAGAAGAAGCCCTCCTGGGACCGCATTCCCTCCTCCGAGATCACCCCCTACGACGTGTACCTGAACCGGCGGCAGTTCATGGCCGCCGCGGGTGCGGGCGTGGCGGCGGCGGCGCTGGGCCCCCGTGCGGCGGCTTCGGCCGTGCGGCGGCGCGCGCAGGAAGCGCAGGTGGGGGAGGTGTCCTTCGGCGAGGAGCTGCGCGGGGAGCTCAACGACTACGAGCTCATCACCACCTACAACAACTACTACGAGTTCGGGACCCGGAAGCAGGATCCCGCCCAGAACGCGGGGGACTTCCAGCCGGAGCCCTGGTCCGTGGAGGTGGGCGGCGAGGTCCACAAGCCCGGCCGCTACTCGGTAGAGGACCTGGTCCGCCCCGACGAGGTGGAGGACCGCATCTACCGTCTCCGGTGCGTAGAGGCCTGGTCCATGGTCGTCCCGTGGCGCGGCGCAGCCTTCCGGAACCTCCTGACCCGGGTGGAGCCCACCTCCAACGCCAAGTTCGTGGCGTTCGAGACCGTCTACCGGCCGGAGGAGATGCCGGGGCAGCGGCGGCGGGTCCTGGAGTGGCCCTATGTGGAGGGGCTGCGCATCGACGAGGCGGCCAACGAGCTCACCTTCCTGGCCACGGGCCTCTACGGCCGGGACCTCCCGAACCAGAACGGGGCGCCGCTCCGCCTGGTGGTCCCGTGGAAGTACGGCTTCAAGAGCATCAAGTCCATCGTGAAGATCACCTTCACCGAGGAGATGCCGCCCACCTCCTGGAATATCTCGATCCCCCACGAGTACGGGTTCTACGCGAATGTGAACCCCGAGGTGGACCACCCCCGGTGGAGCCAGGCGCGGGAGACGCGCCTTCCGGGGCTCCGGAAGTCCCCCACGCTCATGTTCAACGGGTACGCGGAGCAGGTGGAGCACATGTACCGCGGCATGGACCTGACCCGCTGGTACTGACCCAGGCGTCCCGGCGCCCTCACGCGCTGGCCAACCCCGTCCGCCCCCCGACCCCGTGAGCCCAAAGGCCCGTGTCGCCGTCCTCAAGACGGCCGTCTGGATCGCCTGTGGCTACCCCCTGGCCCGGGGGCTCTACCGCTGGTTCCTGGGGGACGGCCTCGGGGCGAACCCCCTGGAGGCCATGATCCTGGGGTCGGGTCTGTCGGCCTTCGTCATCCTCGTCTCGTCCCTAGCGGTGACCCCGCTCCGCCGCATCACCGGCTGGAACGACGTGCAGAAGGTGCGGCGGCTCCTGGGGCTGTGGGCCTTCGCCTACGCCGTGATCCACGTCAGCGTATACCTCTGGCTGGACCAGGGGTGGGCGTGGAGCTTCATCGTGGAAGACGTCACCGAGCGGCCCTTCATCATCGTGGGGACCCTCACCTTCCTCTGCCTGCTTCCCCTGGCTCTGACCTCCACCCGTGGGTGGATCCGGCGGCTGGGCCGGCGCTGGGTGCGACTGCACTGGCTGGTCTATCCGGCGGCGTCGCTGGGGTGGCTCCACTACACCTGGGGTCAGAAGGCGGACCTGCGGGGGCCCATCATCGCCGGCCTGATCCTGGCCCTCCTCTTTGGATTCAGGGTGTGGAGAAGGGTGGTTCGGGATCGTGTAGCCGGATAGGTTGGGGGGCCCTCTCTCCACCGTTTCGACCCGCCGATCTCCATGCGCATATTCGCTCTCCTGATCCTGTCCGCCACCCTGGCCTCGTGCGCCTCGGGATCGGGCGGACGCGTCCATCCCCCGGTTTCCCCCGGCTCCGACGAAGCCTCCGACGAGGCGCCCACGCCTCCTCCGGTGGAGGGCGTGGAGTTCGCGGTGTTCCGGGGTGACGGCACCTCCGCCACCTTCGAGGACGTCGTCCGGGAGGCCGGCGAAGCCGAGGTGGTGCTGTTCGGCGAGGAGCACGACGACCTCATGACCCACCGCCTCCAGGCGGAGGTGCTGCGGCGGCTCTTCGTGGACTACAACCGCCCGTCCGCCTCGGGCCGGCCCTCGCCCCACGCGGGGCGGCGGGGCGTGGACACCCCCCAGACCGGTGGGGATCGGACCGTGGTGCTCAGCCTGGAGATGTTCGAGCGGGACGTGCAGTACGTGGTGGACGAGTACCTGCAGGACCTCATCACCGAGGAACACTTCACCACCAGCGCCCGGGCCTGGGACCGCTACGACACGGACTACCGCACCGCGGTGGAGTTCGCCAAGGCCCACGGCGTGCCCGTCGTCGCGGCCAACGCGCCGCGCCGCTACGTGAACCGGGCCTCGCGGCTGGGGAGCGCCAGCCTCCAGGATCTGCCGGAGTCTGCCCGGGCCTTCCTGCCCCCGCTTCCCCACCCCACGCCGTCGCCCGCCTACGTGGAGGAATGGGACGAGCTCATGGGCGAGGGAGCCCAGTACATGAGCGGCACCCCCATGGACGGCCAGGCCCTGTGGGACGCCGGTATGGCGTACAGCATCCACGAGACGCTGGAACGGGAAGAGCGGCCCCTGGTGTTCCACCTGGCCGGGAGCTTCCACGTGGCCAACTTCACCGGCGTACCGGAGGTCCTGGAGAGCTACCGGCCCGGCACCCGGCGGCTGGTCCTGGTGGCCCGGCCGGCCGACGACCTGGAGAGCCTCCCGGACGAGTTCGCGGGCGAGGGGGACTTCGTGATCCTCACCCGCGGAGAGGGCTGAGGCCCCTTCCGTCCGCCCCGGGCGCCCGGGCCCACCCCTTCCCGGCGGCACGGTCCGGCGCGACGCCGCGCGAAAACGCGCGGTCCCGTCGTGCGATCCCGCGCGTTTCGGGGGTGGCACCCCCGTCGGGCGCGGACCCGTGCGCGGCCGTAAGTCGAAGTCCGACTGGGACATGAGCATCCCGGGCACGCGGGGCATGCGCCTTGCTCTCCTTGGCGGGCGCAATCCTCCCTGTCGTGGTCCCCAGGAGGGCTCGGATGTCGTACAACAGTTCGGCCGTGGCAGCGGGAACGGCGCTGCTGGCCCTTTCCCTGTTCGCCGCCCCCGCTGAAGGACAGGTCGACGCGCGGGCCAGCGGACCGCACGGGAACCTCGTCTGTGTGGCGTGTCACGACGGGGTCCTGAGTGACCGCGACCTGCCCCACGTCTCCCTGGAGGCCTGCACGGAGTGCCACCAGGTGGAGGGCATCCCCACCGGGGTCTGGGGCTTCGACCACAAGCAGCACCAGGACGCCGCTCCTTTCGCCGTAGGGTGCGCCGGGTGCCACTCCCACACCCGCGGCGTCGACGAGTTGAACAGCGGCCAGACGGCGTGTGAACTCTGTCACCGCGACGACCTGGAATCCTCCCAGGAGCTGGCGTGCCGGAGCTGCCACGAGGCCGTGCCGGCCCGCGTCGAGACCAGCCAGGGGGTGGAGATCACCCACGGCGCCTCCAACTGGATGGAGGACGCCTGCCTGCGGTGCCACTACCAGGTCTCATTGCCCGCGGCCCCGGCTTCGGGATGTTCGGACTGTCACGATGCGGAGGTCCGGATCGCGCTGGACGAAGGGGACGTGAATCTGCACCCCGCCCACCTCCAGGTGTCGTGCGCCTCGTGCCACGCGGTGGGCGGTCACCGTATCCGGGAGATGAGCGGGACCGTGGACCTGGACTGCGCGGCGTGCCACTCGGCGCCGCACCGGCTGGATCCCTCGCTGGCCAGGGACGCGGCGCTGTGCGAGGACTGCCACGAGACGGTCCACGCGAGCCAGCAGCAGCTGGTGCTGGGGGTGGCCGCCGGCGACTTCGGCTCCGCAGCGTCCGAGAAATTCCTCGCCGGGCTCTCGTGTACCTCGTGTCACACCCCAGATTCGCAGGCCGCGGAGCTGGAGGGATCCGGGACCTGCGACGCCTGCCACGCGCCTCCGTACACTAGGATCGCGGGATGGTGGGACGTGGGCGGCCGGGACCGGGTGGCCGCGGTCCGGGCGTATCTGGGCGCGGCTCGGAGCGCCCGGGCGAGCGCCGGGCGACCGGCCGACGGGGTCCCGCTGGACCAGGCGGATGCCTGGCTGGACCTGGTGTCCGAAGGTGGTGCGGCACACAACCCGGTCCTGAGCCACCGCCTGCTGGACGCCGCCCTGCAGCGCGCCGTGGACGCCTATCGGGCCTCGGGCGCCATCGTGCCGGCCCCGCCGGTGCTGGGCAGCGAGCCCCGGGCCGGCCGGTGCTCGTATTGCCACTACGACATGCCGTTCGACGCCTCCGAGGCGCTCCTGGGGCCCCCGGACCGCTTCCACCGGGAGCTTCGCGGAGGGGCGGGCCCGGAGACCCGGATCCGCCACCCGTAGGGGGATTCCCCTCGGCCTGTGGCGAAAAGTCCGACTTTTCACCGAGAGACCCACCCGGTAACGGCGCCGGCCCCGGTACGCCAACTATGAAGAGCCGACGCACGCCCGTGGGGTTGTGCGATGCGGGGCCTGCAAGCCCTCCCCGTCCTCTCAAGGTGTTGGATGAAGCGGATCCTGGTCCGGCTGTTCAAAAGTCTGTCCGACAAGCTCGGCAGACTGCATCCCGTCGTCCTGATGGCCGTAGCCGTCGTGGGCACGGTGGCCTTCGTGGTCTCCGGGCTGGCGGCGTATCACACGTACGACTACGTGCAGCACGACAACGACTTCTGCATGTCGTGCCACCTCATGGAGGAGCCGTTCGAGCGGTTCGCCAACAGCGCGCACCGCGACCTGGGCTGCAAGGCCTGCCACCAGCCGAATCCCGTCGAGCGCGCCAAGATGGGCCTCCGGCAGGTCATCGCGAACCCGGCGGAGATCACCGTGCACGCCCACGTGCCCGACTCCCGGTGCACCGCGTGCCACCTGGAGGGGGAGGCGGACGAGTGGCTGCTGGTGGAGAACTCCCGGGGCCACGAGCTCCACCTGAACTCCATGGAGCCGGTGCTCCAGGAGCTCGAGTGCGTCACCTGCCATTCCTCCGCCGTCCACGAGTTCCACGCCTCCCGGGAGTCGTGCAGTCAGAGGGGGTGCCACTCCGACGCCGAGGTCCGGCTGGCCGAGATGGCCCACCTGGAGCTGGACTGCGGGGCGTGCCACGACTTCCGGGCCCCCCTGGATCGGGAGCCCGGCCAGGAGGACCCGGCGAACCTCCTGCCCACGGGAAACCAGTGCCTGAGCTGCCACGAGATGCGGCACTACCTGCAGCTCGATCCCGACAGCGACCCGCATGGGCAGCAGTGCGGCCTGTGCCACAACGCCCACACCCAGCGGAATTCCGAGGACGCCGTGCGGTCGTGCACCGGGGCGCTGTGCCACGCCGTGCCCGAGCAGATCGAGGACGACCACCACCAGTGGAACTCGGTACGCCTGAGCGACTGCACCCGCTGCCACGAGGCCCACACCTTTACCGTGAACGGCGAGGACTGCGGGTCGTGCCACTCGGGCGTCATCGCGTCGGCGCTTCCAGCCGAGACACCGCCAGGCGACGAGACCGCGATCCCCTTCCGCCGGGGCGTGCTATCCGGCTTCCTGGGGCTGGGGGGGGACTGGGCGGCGCTTCCGACCCCCGCGGTGGCCGTCGTCCCGCTGGCCGCCACGACGGCCTCCATCCCGACCGCTTCGACGGCCGTGGTCGCACAGCAAGCCTTCGACCACGAACGGCACCGGTCCATCGAGTGCCGGAGCTGTCACACCACCGGGACCTCCGTGGTGCGCGGGGACCGGGCCTGGTGCAACAGCTGTCACCACGGCAACCGGAGCGAGAACAGCTGCATCCGCTGCCACGATGAAGGGCCGGTGGCCCAGATCGAGTTCCCCATTCTCATGCACCTTCCCGGCGGTGAGGAGGAGCGCCCCCTCACCTTCCCCCACGAGGGGCACCGGGTGCGTTCGTGCAGCGACTGCCACGGTACCCCTCCGGGACCCGTGGCCACCGACTTCTCGTGCATCTCGTGCCACGACGAGCACCACGAAACCGAAACGGTTCGTTGCGCCCAGTGTCACGGATCGCCCGCCCGGTGGGCGCACACCGAACCGCTGGTCCACCGGACCTGCTCCGGGGGGGTCTGCCACAGCGGATTCAACCCCGGGATGCCCAGCGCCTGGACCCGGGCGGTGTGCGTGGCCTGCCACGAGGACTTCGGAGAGGGCGAGCTCCCGCCTCTCCCGGGTTCGCGGCCCGACACGGCCCGGGCATTAGACAGGGTACGCGCGGTTTTGTCGGGAGGATTCCTACGGAAACATCCGTAGTGACCCCGACCCCTCCGGGGGAGCGGGCCCTGCATAAACCCGTCAAAACAAAGTGAATATTGCAAGTACGATTTTTCACAAGCCTCTCAGGACTCCGCCCGTACCCTCCCCTCGGGGCGGATTCGTGTAACTGGAGGCCAATCCTAAAAATCCGCGCTCGGCGCGGGGAGGGAAGCAAAGTGAAACGCTTCGCGGCAACAGCCGCAGGACTCGCGCTCGCA
>JBDHLC010000107.1:0-3712 GCA_039586075.1 Gemmatimonadota bacterium
GCGGCCCCGCTCCAGGGGCAGATGGGTCCGTGGGAGCCCCAGATCCCCGAGGGATCCGGGTCGCACCCCACCGGGAGCCTGCTGATCCAGAACATCGACACCATCTGGACGGCGGCGGGTGAGGTCCTCACCGGGGCCGACATCCTGATCCGGGACGGCATCATCCGGCAGATCGGCGTGGGGCTGAGCGCCGGCGCGGGCGTGCAGGTGGTGGACGGCTCGGGGATGACCGCCATCCCGGGGATCGTGGACGAGCACTCCCACATCGCCATGTCGGCCAGCAACGAGTTCACGGCGCCCCTGGTGCCGGAGGTGCGGGTCATCGACGCGCTGCAGCCCGACGACTTCGGGATCTACCGGGCGCTGTCCGGGGGGATCACCACCGCGCGGATCATGCACGGCTCGTCGAACCCGGTGGGCGGCCAGAGCGCCGTCATCAAGACCCGCTGGGGGATGGAGAACACCCACGACCTGCTGATCCCCGGCGCGCCGCGCTTCGTGAAGTTCGCCCTGGGGGAGAACGTCACCCGGAAGGGGAGCGGCTTCAACAATGACGCGCGTTTCCCCCATTCCCGGCAGGGGGTGGAAGCCATCTACCGCGAGGCCTTCACCGCGGCCCGGGAGTACCGGGACGCGTGGCGGGCGTACGAGTCGAACGAGCGCGCCTTCGCCGTGCCCCCGCGGCGGGACCTCCGCATGGAGGCCCTGGTGGACATCATGGAGGGGAAGATCCGGGTGCACGCCCACTCCTACCGCTCCGACGAGATCCTCATGCTCATGCGGGTGGCCGAGGAGTTCGACTTCCGTATCGACGTCTTCACCCACGTGCTGGAGGGCTTCAAGGTGGCGGCGGAGATGGCCGAGCACGGCGCCGCCGGGTCCACTTTCAGCGACTGGTGGCAGTACAAGCGGGAGGCGTTCGACGCCACGCCGTACAACGCCGCCCTGATGCAGGAGGCGGGCGTCCTGACCGGGATCAACACGGACATCCCGTGGCTGCAGAGCTTCATGATCGCCGAGATCGCCAAGCCGGTGAAGTACGGTGGCGTCAGCATGGAGGACGCGCTCCGGATGTTCACCCTGAACCCGGCGCGCATGATGCACATCGACGACATGGTAGGGTCGCTGGAGGTGGGCAAGCAGGGCGACGTGGTGCTCCTGAGCGGCTCGCCCTTCGACTCCTTCACCCGGGTGGAGAAGACCATCGTGGACGGGATCGTCTACTACGACCTGTCCGCCGAGGAAGAGACCCGGGGCGAGCGCATCATCACCGAGGAGGACCTCATCTCGCCGGCCACCAGCGATCCGGCGGCCGCGGGTGAGGGTGGCCAGGCCGGCCCCGCCTCACCGGGTGGCGCCACGAGTGCCGCCGCGACCGTCCAGGAGGCCGTCACGGCGCTGGTGGGCGGGACCGTGCACCCCGTGTCCGGTCCCCCCATCCCCAACGGGGTGGTGGTGATGTCCGGGGGCACCATCCAGGCGGTGGGGTCGCGGGGCTCGGTGACCATCCCCGCCGGCGCCCGGGAGGTGGACGTGAGCGGGCAGCACGTCTACCCCGGGCTCATCGACGCCGTGAGCAACCTGGGGCTGATCGAGTTCGGCCAGGTGGGCCAAGCCAACGACCTCATGGAGGTGGGGCGCTACAACCCCCACGTGCGGGCGGTGGCGGCGGTCCAGCCCCACTACCCGGACCTGAAGGTGGCGCGCATGAACGGTGTGGTGGCCGCCGGCGTGGCCCAGGCCACCGGCGTCATCCAGGGAACCATGGGCGTCATCGCCATCAACGACCAGGACACCTGGGAGCGGGTGGCCATCCGGACCAACGGCCCGCTGGTGGTGAACTTCCCCGTGAGCGGCTCGGGGGACGCCGACGAGGAGCCCAAGCTGGAGGGGAGCCGCGTCGAAGAGCTCATGGAGGTCTTCACCCGGGCGCTGGAGTACGACGCCCTGCCCAGCATCTCCGACGATCCCACCCGCCGCTTCGAGGCCAACGACTGGGGCGGCGACCGGGTCTTCCTGGAGGCCATGCTTCCGGCGGTGCGCGGCGAGGTGCCCGTGTTCTTCCGGGCCGACACGGACTGGGAGATCCGGCACGTCCTGCTGTTCGCTGAGGAGTTCCCGTCCCTGCGGCCGGTGATCGTGGGCGGCACCCAGGCGTTCCGGGTAGCGGACGAGCTGGCGGACGCCGGCGTGCCCGTGGTCCTGAACATCGGGGCGGCCTACCAGCCCACCCCGGACCGGGACGACTCCATCACCGCATCCTACCGCAACGCCGCGCGCCTGGTGGAGGCCGGCGTGACCCTGGGATTCGCCTCGGACCAGGGGGGCGGGGGCGACGGGCTGGCCCGGAACGTCCCGTACGTGGCCGCCTGGTCGGTGGCCTTCGGGCTGCCGGAGGATGCGGCGGTGCGAGCCCTGACCCTGAGCAACGCCCAGATCCTGGGGCTCGGGGACGTCATGGGCAGCCTTGAGGCCGGAAAGCGGGCCGACATCATCGTCACCGACGGGAGCCCGCTGCAGATGCTCACCGAGATCCACCACATGTTCGTGGGTGGGGTGGAGGTGGATCCCATGGACAACAAGCACACCCGGCTCTTCGAGGACTTCCGGGGCCGGCGGTAAGGGGTATCCGGGCCGCGGGTGACCGCGGCGCTCCGTGTAGAGAATGGGGGGCGGGTCGCCGTGGCGGCCCGCCCCCTTCTGCGTGGATCCGACAACCCCGGGCCGGCATCGCCCCGGGGTGCGCTTCGCCGCCGCCGGTCAGCGGCCCAGGTACACGTTCAGGGACCAGCCCTGGAACCCGGCGGGTCCCCCGGTGCTGCCGAACCAGGTGACGCCGATGCCCCACTTGGATCCCGCCTTCCACACCCCCTCCAGCTGGTACGCCACCCCCAGCCCGTTCTCCTCGATCCAGTCCTGGTCGCACACCTCCCAGAGGAAGGGGAAACCGGGCCCCTGCCACCGGCAGTTGTAGGGATCCCCCATGGTGGACTCGGTGGCCAGGCCCAGACCCGCGGAGGCGCGGGCCCAGAGACGGCCGCCGGCGGTGGTGGCCCGAAGACCGTAGAGGAGCGCCTGGTCCCCGGCCCCGTCTCCGACTCCCGTGTCGACAAAGCGGAACAGGACGTCCCCCGGACCGGCCGACAGGCTCACCCCCGCCCCGAAGGCGAAGCCGTGGCTGCCGGATCCCGCTCCCAGGGTGTATCCCACCCGGTCCATGAACTTCTGGAACGAGTCGGAGCCCGACGCCTGGGCCCGGACGGGGAGTGGTGCCAGGAGGAGGGCGGCAACGAGAGGGAGGGCCAGGAACCCCGCGCCGGGGCGAGAGGTCGGGCCGCGGTGCGACGCGAACGGCGGGTGCCCGTGCGAGGACGAGGACGGGCGCAGGCGGCGGGGAGGGAGCGGTGTGCGGGCATGGGAGGGAGTCCGTCTGGGGTCGACAGGAGGGCGAGTCGCAGTCTGTGCATCTCACGATGCGCATCACCGCCTCGTGCCGGATTACGTAGGGGTACGTACCGGCGGTTGGGGGTACGTACCGGGCCCCCGACGCGGATATGGGGACTCTCCCCACGGCGCAGCGGCGTCCCCGGGGCGGATTATGTTCGTGGTATGCCCAGGCCCCGGATCGCAGGAGGCGTCTCCATGGGGTTCCGCCGTGTCGCAGCCCTGTCGATGGCCCTACTCCTGGTGGGGGTGGGGTGCAGTGACGATC
>JBDHLC010000022.1:0-56083 GCA_039586075.1 Gemmatimonadota bacterium
ACGACGAACGGAGCCCGCCACCGCGGTGGCCGTCACCATTCCGTCCCGAAGGGTCGCCAACGCTTCCGGGGCCGCTCCCAGGAGGAGGGTGCCGGGGCGCGGCTCGAAGAGGAAGGCGTGGGTGCGCGCGTGCTGGCTCCACAGGGCCAGGAGGACCTCCACCGGCGGCACCGCCCGCTCCAGCTCGACGTCCCGGGTCCGGGCAAGGACGGCCTTGGAGATCCCCCCCGCCCGGATGGCGGACAGCGTGGCCTCCACTGCCTCCATCCAACGGATCCGGTCCCCCTCGCGGATCACGCCAGCCACCGCGGCCGGCGCCGCCGCGGCGCCGTGGTCCTGAACTCCGGCCACGATCCGGTCCGCCTCCGCCTCCGCCCGCTGCCGGGCCGCCGAGGCGTCTCCCGCCGTCGGCACCCGGACCCGGAGCCGGGCGGGACCGTCCCCTTCCCCATCGAACTCCAACGCGGGAAGGTGGAAGAGGCCTACGGGGAATGCGCTCCAACGGTCTGCGGGCTGGTGGTCGCTGCGGAAGGAGAACCCCCCGTACCACCGTAACGCCTCGTGGCCATCGCCCATCTCTCGCCAGGCCCCGGCGGCCTCGGCCACCGACCCGTACCGGGCCGGCCCCGGCGGCGCCGTCACCTCTCCCAGGACTCCGGCGTGGGCGACCCACCGAGGTCCTCGCGCCCAGAACCCTCGCGGCCGACCCTCCATGGACCGGAGGAACGCACCGGGGTCGCCGCTGGGCACGACGCGACGCGCGGTCTCGAACGGCTCGGACCCGGTGGAGCCCGTAGACCGGCTGGGGGAGGCGGATTCGTTCACGCCCCGAATATACGGGGGTGCCGCCGTCCTCAAAGCCGGCTCAGGACGATCCGTCCCCCAAGGGCTCCAGGTCCCCGTAGTGCAGGGCCCATTCGTCGTCCACCGCATCGCGCATTTGGTCCACGCTCACGGAGAGGGGGAGGCCGTCCGTTGTGCGGTAGAAGCGGTGTGGATCGTTGGCGAGGACATCGCGGAGATAGGGGAAGACGTCCGCCACGGGCAGGTAGTAGTCCATGACGTAGTTACGCCACCACTCCTCGTTCTCCGGCGGGTCCACCCCGTCCGGAAAATTCACCTCGGTGATGACCCCGTCATTCACCGTGATCCGGGCCGCGATCACCGGACAGAAGCAGAGCCGCTCCGCCGTCACCCGGTAGTGGGTGGGCCCGTGGGCAGCCCAGAGCGCCTCCGCCCGCCGGAGCTTCGTGAGCTCCCCGTCCTCTCCGGGAGAGAGGATTCCGCAGGCCGTGAGGGACATCACCCCCAGCACGGTCATCGCCCGTCGTCCCAACATGGTCGCCTCCTTGTTCGCCCAGCCCCCCGGCAGCCGTCGGTCCCGAAGCGCCCGGGTGGGCTGTCGGGACGGGCCCGCGCGAGGTACCGTCACTTTCTGTGTTCGCCAAGAGGAGCCACACCCACTGCCCCCCGGGAGCCATGAGCCGATTCCGCCCCCTGCTCACGCCCTTCCTCACCACCGTGGTCGCCGCCGCGGTCGCCGGCTGCGCCGGCGCGGAGCCCGCGTCCGACGAGGTGCCGTCCAGCGGTGCCCCGGAGGGCGAGGTCGCCCAGATCTCCATGCCGGAGACCGACATCTGGCTCGCCACCCTCGACCGCACCGAAGAAGGTCTGGTCCTGCGCGGGCCCGAGAACGTCACGAACCGGGCCGGCTACGAGAACCAGCCCGCATTCCTGCCAGACGGCTCCTTCCTGTATACACGCCAGACCGGGAATACGACCGACATCTGGCGATACGACCCGGCGACCGGTTCGCACACCGAGGTCACGAGCACCCCCGAGTCGGAGTACTCCCCCACGCCACTTCCGGCGGGAGACGGGTTCTCGGTGGTGCGAGTGGAAGCGGACGGGACCCAGCGTCTGTGGCAGTTCGACATGAGCGGCGCGAACGCCGTGGTGGTCTTCCCCGAGGTCGCTCCCGTCGGGTACCACGCGTGGGCCGATCCGGAGCACGCGTACCTGTTCATCCTCGGGGACCCGCCCACCCTTCAGTCGGCCGAGCGGGGCGCCGGCGGCTCCCAGCTTCTCGCGGAGGGCATCGGCCCGTCCATCCAGAAGGTCCCGGGCCGTCCGGCCGTGAGCTTCGTGGAGGTCACCGAGGTGGGATCGGAGATCGAGACCTGGACGATGGGTGAGGCCATCAGCCGCCTGGTGGCCGAGGGAGTGGAGGGCGCGGTCCACCACGCCTGGACCCCCGACGGCACGCTCCTGCAGGCCGCGGGCAACACCGTCTACGCCTTCGACGGGGGCGGAATGGGCTGGATGGAGATCGGCTCTCTTCCCGCCGGACTCGAGGTCACCCGCCTCGCCGTGAGCGGAGACGGGACCCGCCTGGCGGTGGTCGTCGGGCCGGCTTCCGGGGAATGACCGATTCGGGAGTGGGCGGCACGGGCTTTACCGTCCCGCCCACTCCTTCCAGCTCTCCTCGTCGTGCCCCACCGTCAGGCGGTGCTCGAATCGCACCAGGGGAGTCCTGAGAATCCCGGGTTCTTCCTCCAGGATCTCCAGCCACTTCTCCTCCCCGTAGTGGGCGGTGTGGAGCCCCAGGCTTCGAAATCGCTTGCTCTCACGGTCGATGACGGCGTCGGTGCCGAACTTCTGGACGAAGCGCCGCAGCTCGCCCTTCGACGCCGCCCGCTGCCGGAGGTCCACGAAGTGCGCGGTGATCCTCCGCTCCTTGAAGAAGCGGAGCGCCTTCCGGGTGTCGGCGCACCCCTTGGTTCCGAAGATCTGGACCTGCATCCAGTGCTCCTTCCTGCCGTGTCGGGAGTCAACGTCTCGCGGGCCAGAGACCGCGAAGAGGGTCGGGCGGCCGCTGGCGGGGAACAGGCCCCCGCTGGCCTTCTCCGCTAGCGGTAGTTCCCGAACTGGAGCTCCACGCCGAAGTCGTTCTCCTTCACGAAGGCGATGACCTCCTGGAGGGTGTCCCGGCTCGGTGCGGTCACACGGAGCTCCTCTCCCTGGATCTGCACCTGCACCTTCTTGAACGGCTGATCCCGAATGGCCTTGGAAATCTTCTTCGCCGTCTCCGGGTCGATCCCCTGCTTGAGCCCCATCCGCTGCCGGGTCCGACCCATGGTCCCTTCGTCCACCTTCCCCTCGTCCAGGTTCTTCACCGGGACTCCTCTGCGCACCATCCGCTCCTTCAGTACCTGCATCATGGCCTTGAGCCGGTACTCGTCGTCCGCGTCCAGGAGGATGGTCCCACCCGCCCGGTCGAACTCGATCTTGCAGTCCGTCCCACGAAAGTCGTAGCGGGTGGCCACCTCCTTCCGGGTCTGGTTCACGGCGTTGTCCACTTCCTGGAGGTCCACCCCGGTGGAGATGTCGAACGAGCTCGTCTTGGCCATGGGTCCTGAGCGTGTGCAGATGTCATCGCCGGCCCTTCGCCGGCGAGGGGACCCGGAAGGTAGTGGACCGGCCGGTGAGGCTCCACCGGCCGGTCCCACCGAGATCTACCGCGGCCGGAACGCCCGGCCCAGCGCGATCCCGTCCAGGCTGTCGTCCTCGCCCTTGGTGGCATAGCGGTAGAGGGCCGCCGTGTAGACTCCCTTCAGGGAGGCCGAGAAGACGCCGAGGAAGAGATACCCCGTCACCGCCACCACACCCACCGAGGCCGCGGCCATGGGGGAGATCTGGAAGGCCAGGTAGAGCGGGATTCCCATGACCAGGGTCCAGGCCACGCCCATCAGGAAGAAGGCCCATCCCATTCCGAAGCTTCCAACCACCTGCTCGCCCCAGGTGCGCTTGAACAGGGCGGCGCTCTCCTTGACCGCGTCCACCGGTCCGACGTTCTGCGTGACGAGGACCGGAACGGCGAGGAAGGTGGCGAGATTCCAGGCCATTCCCACCAGTCCGATGACGATCCGCCCCACGAAGCCGGCTCGCTCCGACAGGAAGCGCAGGACCATCCCCACCGTGGAGGCCAGGGCCGCGTACCCGAGAATGGCGGGCAGCCGGCTCATGGCGATGCGGAGCCCATCGCCCACCGTGGGGTCCCCGCCCTCCATCCGGATGAGCGCGGCGCCCACCAGGGCAGTGTTGAAGAAGAAGACCACGGTGTATTGGACCAGGTAGAAGAGGAACCCCAGCGCGTAAGCCAGGTAGCTGCCTCCACCACTCTCCTCGGCAAAGATCTCCCACCCGCCCGTCACCAGCAGAGGCGCGAAGAAGCTCGCCGTCACGAGAATGGACGCCACTCCCGAGAACACCGGAAAGATCATCAGCTCCTTATCCATCCTCAGGACGTTGGCGCTGGCCTTTACCAGGCTCCAGCTACCTTGCACCGATCCCGCCATTCCCTCTCCTCCGTCTGGGGTGTCACGCCGGGCCGCCCGGGAGGCGACCACTCTGCAATACCGAATGCCCGGGCCGATCCTTCAAGGGTCATGAGCCCACGGACGCAACCCGAGCTCTTCGGAGAAGGGCCCGCGGCCCCCGTGGACGCGGCGCCGGACCTCGGCCGATACGAGCCCCTGGCCAAGCGAATCCCGCCGGGGATCCTGCTGGGGACCTCGTCGTGGTCCTTTCCGGGCTGGAAGGGCATCGTCTACGACCGCGAGGTGTCCGCCACGGTCCTGGCGCGGCACGGTGTCCGGGCGTACGCACGGCACCCGCTCCTCCGCTGCGTCGGACTGGACCGGAGCTACTACGCGCCGCTCTCGACGGGTGTCCTGCAGGACCTCCGGGCCCAGACCCCGCCGTCCTTCCGCTTCGTGCTCAAGACCGACCGGCGCCTGGTCTTTCCCGGCGGCCCGGGCTCCGATCCGGACATCTTCCTCAATCCGGCCTGGGCCGCCGCAGAGGTCGTCCAGCCCGCCCGGGAGATCCTGGGGGATAAGCTGGGGACCCTGCTCTTCCAGTTCCCACCCATCCCCGCTGAGTCGCTGGGCGGACCACGCCGCTTCGCCGAGCGGCTCTACCGATTCCTCTCTGCGCTCCCGGAAGGCGCTCCGGCCACCGTGGAGATCCGCACCCCCGCCCTCCTGACTCGGGACTATGCCGCCGCCCTCCAGCACTCGGGGGCCCGGCACGGATTCGTCATCCACCCGGAGATGGCCGACCTGGACACGCAGCGGGCCGTGGTGGGGCTGGCCACCCGGGGATCCACGCCGCCCCCCGGATCCACCCTGATCCGCTGGATGCTCAAGCCCGGCCGGAGCTACCAGGGAGCGCGGACGGCGTGGGCCCCGTTCAGCCGGCTGGCGAGTCCCGATCCGAAGCGGCGCGCCGCGGTGGTGGAGCTGGCCCGGAAGGCCGCGGAGGGCGCCGGACCGGTGATGGTGGTGGTGAACAACAAGGCGGAGGGGTCGTCCCCCCTCTCGGTCATCGAGCTCGCCCGGGCCCTGGCCGGAGACTCCGATGCAACGCTCTGAATCTTTCCGGCGTCCAATTCGTAGAGATGATCGAGAAGCCGGCACGGTGCCGGCACGAGAGTGAGGTGGGGAGAGATGATCAGCTACAGGAAGCCGAATCGGGCGCGGGACTTGGTCGGAGCCATCATCTTTGCGGTGGCGGCCGCAATGCTCTGGGTGCAGTCCTCCATGGCGGGACCGGCGGATTCGGCGGGAGTGGACGGGACCCGGGCGACCTCGACTGCGGAGATCCGCTCGGCCACCTCGGGCGGGAGTGGAGCGGTCTAAGAGCGACGTCCACCACCCATCCATGAGAAGGGCGGCGCTGCCAGTGGCAGCGCCGCCCTTCTTCGTTCCCGGCCCAGGCTCCGGCGGCCCGTATTCAGCCGTCGTAGAGACTCAGGAGACGCCGCCCCCGCGGGGCTTCGCCGTCCGGCCCGTGGAGCTCCCGGTGCTCCCACGGCTCGTGGACCCGCCAGAGTACCCACCTGACGAACTGGCCCCTCCGCTGCTTCGGGGCGGGCGGTATCCCTGGCTCGCACTGGGCGGCGAGCTCCGGCCGCTGCTGTACCCCCGGCCGGCGATGGCCCGGCCACCGCGGTTGTCGTTGGTGCGACGGGACACCACCAGAACCGTGGGAGAGTACCCCCCGTAGCCGTAGCCGGAGTATCCGCCGTACCACGGGTTGTAGTAGCTGTTGTAGCCGTAGTACCCGTACCGTCCGTACATGTAGCTCCACGGGCTCAGCACGTTGCCATACGGGCTCCAGTACTGACGGCCGTAGTACGGCTGGTAGCCGTAGCTGCCCACGTAGCCGCGCGAACGGGCCTGGGACTCCTGCGACAGCTCACCGGCCGCCCCGATGTTGAAGGCCTGCGGGTTCGACACCGCCACGGCCATGTCGATGACGGCAGGATCCACCCCGGCGTCTGCCATGGCGACCAGCGTCTCGCCGTCGAGGCCTTCAAAGGGGTGTCCCGTCTCCACGATCCACGCCGAGGCGGCGCGGCTGTCCACCGAGCGCGACACGTCGGCCAGCGCCTGGATGGAGGGGACTCTCGCCGCCAGCCGGCGCGCAAGCGCCACTTCCGGCAGCAGGAGGTCCGTCTCACCCGCCGCCTGCACCGCCGCCGGCGTGGCCTGGACGTAGCGCTGGACCCAGGCGACCTCCTCCCCGTCCTGCGAGAGGGTGCGAATGTCCACCCATTCGTCCTCCGCCACCATGGCGATGACGCCGGATCCGGTCTGCGCGGTTCCACCCTGGCACTGGAATTCGGAGCGAATGTAGATGCGGCGCCCGTCATCGGAGAACCAGGCGCGCTCCACGCCCTCGCAGCCCGTCTGCTCGACGGGCCGCTCGACGCCGTCGGCCCGGATGACCTGGTCGGCCACTCCTTCCTGCGACGACACCAGCGAGACGGCGGCCTCTCCCTCGTGGGCGCGGACGCAGACTACGTCACCCTCTCCGCCGGCTCCCACCACCTCCCAGCAGCCCGACCAGGCGAGCCAACGGGAATCCAGCTCCTGGGCCTGGACCGCCCGGGGCAACACGGCGAGCACGGCCAGGAAACCCAGCACCGTCAACAGCAGGGCGAAGAGACCGAGTCCCTCGAGAGTCGTTTTCTGGGATCGCTTGATCATCATGATGTCTCCCGTCCTCCTAGAAGCGTACGCCGAGCCCTACGGTCAGCTGCAGACCGGAGAGATCGATGTCGTCGAAGCCAACGAACTGCCCGTCCATCTCGCCGGAACCGAATCGGTACCGGCCCTCCCCGGTCATTACGAAGTTGGGGGCAAGCGTGTACTGGAGTCCAGCCAGAACCTGTCCGGTGAAGGCTCGGCCCGTGCTGGTGAGACGGTCGGAGAAGATCTCCAACGTATCGAAATCCACGAATTCCCCCTCCTGCCGGAAGCGGTACCAGGTCATCCCCGCGCCCGCTCCGACGTACGGCACCCAGTCGCGGGGAACCCACGCGAACTGGGAAACACGCCGGCCCCGGTCCCAGAAGAAGTACCGGGCCGAGAGGTTGATGGGCCTGCGGATGAACTCCGTCGTCTGCTGGATCGGCAGATCGTCCTGGTCCACCCAGTCCCGGAACTCCGAGGTCACCTCGCTGGTCTCGCTGCTCAGGTCCAGCAGCAGGTCGATGCGGGACGAGAGCTGCAGCGATACCTCGCCACCGAAGACCAGGGCGTCGTGATCCCCCTCCCCGATGGTGAGGATGTCCTGTGTGAATCCGAAGATGTCCGTATCCCCACCGGCGGTCCTCGGCCCGATGGGCGCACCGTACCCCAGCCGGACACCAACGCCTACCCTCGGCTCCCGGAAGAGGAATCCATCCCCTCCCTGCGCCTCCAGCGCGGCCGGAGCGGACAGGAGGGCCGCTCCCAACGCGACGCCCACCGTCCAGCCCATGATTCGTGATCGAGACACCTGCATTCTCCTGATGGTCGCTCAGTCGGTCTATCGAGCCGCCCAACCGGCAAGGATGTGCTGCCGACCCGGAAAAAGTTGCAAGAGGTGTGCCGAGGATGAAAGTCCTTCGTTCATGCGGCTTCTGAACGGTCGGCCCGGCCGTCCGCGTCCGGTGTCCTGGACACGTCGTCCCCTTTCGAGGACGTCACCGGGCCGTGCGAACCGTCCCGCCCAGGTAGACTCCGCGCCCGGGGGCGCGGTAACCGAAGACCTCCTGGTACCGCTCGTCCCCGAGGTTCTCCACCTGCAGCGACAGGGCCAACCCGGGCCGCCCGGGGCGTGCCTCCATCACCGTCCAGCCGGCACGGGCGTCCACCAGGGTATGCCCGTTCAGGAGGACCGGTTCCGCGGGATAGCTCCCGAAGTCCCGGTCCCACCGGTCGCCCACCCGGCGGGCCGTGACCCCCAGGCTCAGACGCGGATCGGGTGACCAGTCCAGAAACCCGGACACCGTGACCTCGGGCCGGCGCAGCAGGGGCTCCCCGTCCACGAACGAGGCGCCCGGACCCTGGTCGAAGCCCGCGTCCGTGACCCGGGTGTCGAGCCAGGTGGCGTCCACTCCCGTGCGCCACGGTCCCAGGAGCGCCGTCAACCCCGCCTCGATCCCGCGTGACGAGGCCGCGGCGACGTTGAAATAGTTGGGTCCGCCCGGAGCGGGCGCGGTGGCGGTGTACTGGATGAGATCCCGGAAGTCCTGGTGGAACCAGGTGGCCTCCATTCGCAGACGGCCGTCCAGAACGGTCTGGTCCGCGCCCACCTCCCACGACGTGGACCGCTCCGGCTCCAGACCCGGGTTCCCGACGGTGAACCCGCTGGCAAACGTCTCGAAGAAGGTGGGCTCCTTGATTCCGCGTCCGGCGGACGCGCGCAGCCTCAGCCCGCTCGGCGCCTGCCAGGACAACCCCGCCTGCCAGGTGAGGAATCCGCCGAAGCGGTCGTTGTCCTCGAACCGGAGTCCGGCATTCCCTCCCCACGCGCCGCCGACCCCCACCACGTGCAGGTAGCCGGCCCGGTTTCCACGGTCGTTCCGGCTCCGGCCCCCGCTGGCTCCGAACTGGGATAGAGACTCGTTGAAGGAGCGGATCCGCTGCTCCTCGTACTCCCCCCCCACCGTTAGCGACGATCCCGCCCACAGCTCCACCGTCGTCCTGAGGTCCAGCGCGCTGCGATGATACGAGTCCTGGCTCTGGTACCCGTAGAAGCCCAGCGTGTCCGCCGGTCCGTCCGGGGCGTCGTCGGTTCCCCCGTCCACGCCGTACGCGGTAGCCAGAGCCCGGATCCGGACCCGAGGGTGCACCACCCGCTCCAACTCCACCGCCAGCGAGGCCTCGTCGGCGAAGGTGAACTGGTTCTCATCCACCAGGGCGCCGGTGAAGTCCGTGGGAAAGTGGTATCGACGTTGTCCGATCCGTCCGGACAACCGTGCCCGGGTGTTGGGATCGATGCGGAAGGCCGCCTTCCCGGACAGCACCGTGTTCTCGTGCCGGTTGTTGAACTCCAGGATGCCGTCCGTGGTGGCACGGGACAGCGTCGCCCCGTACGAGGCGGCATCGTCGCCACCCGCCACCGAGAGCGCGGCGTCGATCCGTCCGAAGCTCCCCCCCCGGACGGAGAGCGTAGCCGGAGAGGCGCCGTTGCCATCCCGCGTGATGATGTGGATGACCCCGGCCACCGCGTCCGATCCGTGCAGCGCGCTGGTGGGTCCGCGCACGATCTCCACTCGCTCCACCGCAGCGGTGGTCAGGCCCGAGAAGTCGAAGGCTCCGCCCGGTTGATTCACCTGAACACCGTCCACCAGGACCTGGACGTAGTCGCTCTCCCCACCCCGCATGAAGACCGACGCCACGCTGCCGGGGGACCCACTCTCCACCACCACCACGCCCGGGACCGTCCGGAGGGCGTCGGTGATCCGGAGCACCCCCTCGCTGCGGAGCTCGTCGCCGTCGAGGAGTGTGACGTGGGCTCCGAGCGTGCTCAGAGCCACGGGAACCGCCGTGGCCGTGACCACGAGCCCGTCGATGCGGACCGGGTCCACCTGAGCCTGCAGGGGCGCGCCGCCGACGGTGAGCGCTACGACGATCCCGGCGCCGATTCGCCGGAGGTGAGAGCACCTGGACACCATGTGAAGCCTCCCGTCCCACCCGCGTGGGACCAATGCGGCCCTTGCGGGGACGGGAAGCGCTCCGGGCGACCGGGGCGCATCCCGCACGCTCCCCGCGGAGGCCATGGGATGAGTCCGGGTGGGTCAGGTCTCCTGGCTCGAGGCCGGGTCATCCGCCTTCCCAGAGCCCCGGGGGCTCCAGTGGCGTCGTGGATGGCCGTTATCGCGCGGCGTGTCGCGCGAGTCCTCTCACAGTGGCGGGGCCGCGCCGGATTCTCACCGGCTTCCGTAATGACCCACCCGCGATAGTTGTGCGTGGAGAGATAGCGCAAAACGCCCGGAGCCGCCACTGCGCTCCGGGCGTCGAGGAGAGGTGGGGCGGCCGGCGTGGCCGACCGCCCCGTGCGTCAATCCGCGGTGTCTCCGGGGAAGAGCCGCTCGTACTCCAACGCGTGCTCGTGCTTGAGCCGGTCCAACCGCATCTTGCCGGTGAAGATCGTCGTGTCCAGCGGGAAGATCTCCGGCCGGAAGATCACGCCGTAGGAGTGCCAGAGCACGACCACCAGGACGGCGAACGTGGCCTCCAATCCGTGCATCGTGCGGATGGCCGCGATGAGGATGCCCGGCAGTACCTGTGTGAAGAGCTCGGGGAAGAGCAGCACCAGCCCGGACCCACTCATCACGATCCCGCCCAGGAAGAGCCCCCAGTACTCGAACTTCTGGGAGAAGTCGAACTTCCCGACTCTGGGAAGGGGCGATCCGGTCAGGTAGTGCTTGAAGGTGTGCACGATGTCCTCGAAGTCCTTCCGGACCGGGACCATGACGGGCAGCCTGCGCCGCCTGAAGGCCCTCACCACCGCTCGCACCACGTGGGTGAGCATGAGGACCACGAAGGCCACCCCGACGATCCGGTGGATGATGCGCGTGGTCCAGATCCCACCGAAGAGCCCGATGATGCCCTGGGCGATGGACAGGTCGGGACGTGTCTGCGGCAGCCCGGTAACCACGAGCAGGATGAAGGTGACCATGGAGCCGATGTGCTCGAACCGCTCGGTGCGGCTGAACCGCTGCACCGTCCCGACCTCGCCTTCGGGCTCCCCTCGCAGGCGAGCCAGGAGCCGCAGAAGCCCCGGGGCCTGCCACATGCGCGCCCCGCTCCGCCGCTGGTCCACCAGGTGGAAGCCGATGATGAGGGTCAGGCCCACCAGCATGAAGGGAATCAGGAAGGTGTAGAACAGCCGGACCAGCCAGACCGGGATGGCGTTCCTCGGCCCCGGGGTATCGTGCCCCAGCCAGGCGCCGGCGATCTTCGTGCCCGAATCCTCGTGACACCGCTCGCACACCGGGGCCACCTCGCTCCGATCCATGAGCCGGACGTCGTGGACTCCGTGGCAGTCGGAGCAGAGGAGCACGTCCGCGTCGGCGGGCACCCGGCCTCCGCCCTTCGCAAGGAAGAGAACCGTCTCACCGTGGAAGTCCTTCCCGTAGCTCGACCCGGGCCGTGACCCGCCCGCGTCGGACACCAGGGTGGCCTGCGCCTCGTGGCACTCCACACACAACACCGTGGCCGCCAGGCGGCGGCGCATGGGATCCTGCTCCCTCGCTAGACCTCCGTCGAAGACGTGGCACGTGGCGCATCCGGGGGCGGTCACGGCGTCCCCGAATCCAGAGTGCGCGCTGCCCCGGTACGCCACCCAGGTTTCCTCGTGGCAGGAGCCGCACGCCTGGTCCATGGCGGCGCGTCCGCGACGACCCACCACCGAGACGGTCAGGTCGTGGCATTCCGTGCAGGTCACGTCCTCGTCCCGGTGGCCCGCGTGGACGGCCACCGACTCCTCGTGGCAGTCGGAGCACCGGGCGTCCGCCTCCGCGGCCAAGCCGAATCCCGCCTCCGCGGTGTGGCAGGCCACGCACGTGACGGCCTCGTCGGTCGGGGCTCCGTCCTCACCGACCCTCCCGAACCATCCGCCCTGGGCGTCATGCCCGGGGTGCGGGGTCGAGTGGCACGAGACGCACGACTCCTTGGCGGCGGACTCGGGGTGAGCCTCCGCCGCGTCGTGGACCGTGTGACAGTCGGCGCAGAACGGTGCGTCGGCGTCCAGCAGGGCGTGCGCGGGATGCGCGTTGGAGTGGCATACCCCGCATCGGGCCGAAGCCACCTGCGTCGGTGTCAGCTCCGGTGTCCCGTGGATCGAGTGGCACTCTGTGCATTCCGGCGCTCGATCACCCACGCCGGAATGGGACTCCGTGATGTCGCCGTGGCAGTCCCGGCACTGGTCGATACGCCTGAGGCGAACGACATCCGGATCATTCGAGAAGCCGACGTGGTGGCAGGTGCCGCAGCTGATGGAGTCGGCGTGGTTGAGCGCTTCCAGGCGATACCCCTCCAGTGAGGGGTGGCAGTCGGCGCACACGCCCTGCGCGACCTCCACCTCCTGGGCTGCGAGGCCGGGCGCCCACGGGATTTCCATGGACGCCGTCCCCGCCACGAGGATCGCGAGAGCACCCCTTGTCATCGTGCGCATGGCCATGAGCTCCGCAGTCAGGTCCGTACCGGTCGGTTCCGTTTCACCAGCGCCTCCCCCACCGTCCAGGCCAGCGCTCCGAACCCGATGACGGGGAGGAAGACCACGAAGGCCAATCCCAGGACCGGGGCGGCGATGAGCCACCCGCCGACCTCCAGGGTCGTGCGGATCCGTCCCGGATGGTGTTCGGCCTCCTCGGCGGCCGGTTCGACCACCACCGCCGGTGCCGCCTGCGCCTCCGCCAACCGGGCTTCGACGCCGCGCACCCGGGCCACGAGCTCCTCCACCGGAGGCTCGTCCAGATGGAGCGGAACCACCTCCGGAGCCGGGGCCTCCTCCCTTCGAGCCTGCCGCTTCTTCTCCTCGGCCTGCTCCTGGATCAGGGCCGCGGTGATCACCGCGGAAAGGGCTTCGGGATTCACAGGCTTGTGCAGGTAGCTGAAGCCGCCCAGCTCCTCCACCCGGCGCTCCACCTCCTCACTGCCGTAACCGGTCAGGAGGATGAACGGCGTGTCGGGCTGCTCGTGCTGCAGCCAGCACAGCAGCTCCATTCCATCCATCCGGGGCATCTTGAGGTCGGACACCACCACATCCACCGGCTCGCTCTTCAGGCGCCCGATGGCCCTCTCCCCGTCCTCCGCCGTCGTCACGTCGAATCCGGCGTCGGAAAGGAAGCGGTCCCAGCTTTGCCGGACCCCGACCTCGTCGTCGACGAGCAGGACTCGTTTCTGCGCGTTCATCGTTGCCTCTCCTCGGGCACGCGTGGGGGACTCCCCTCATGCGAGGCGGCGCCCCACCGGGCCCTCTCCCTCAGGTTCTTCACGGTGGCGGCCAGACGGTCGCCACCGACCTCTTCTTCCTGGGTCCCCCCGATGAGGACCTCGACGCCACAGGAAACCAGGTAGACCACTACCTCCAGGGGCGGCATGCCCGAGAAGACGGCCGCCGTCTGGATTTCCGGGTACTCCACGTGGAGCCGTCCCACATCCGCCAGCAGGAGCCCGCGTGGTGCGGGATCCGCGTCCAGGATGAGGACGTCCACGGAAGAGAGCGGAAGCCGCTGAGCCAGCTCACCCACGCTTCCGACTCGCCGCGCTGGCCCGGTTCGGTCCTGGGGCAGTCTTGCCAGTACTGGCGTATCCTCTCTCTCCGAGAGGACGACGGTGGATCCTGTGGGCTGCGACAGCACGGTCACTCCCTCCTGTCCGGGGATGCCGACCGGCGTGAAGTTCATCCTGTGGCTGGCATCCGCTGGACAGGGAAGGCAAGGCCCGTGCCCATTCCCGCGCTCCCTCTCTCGTTCGCATAACCGGTTGTCGGGCAAGTATTTATGCGAAACGGCGACTTGGAGGGGTGGATCACGGGATCCCCGGGTGTAACCCCGGTTCATACAGGTGGTGGACCGGTGGATCCGCACCCTCGAGAGGTAGGACCGCCATCATGCCGCAGGTAGGCGGAATCTCGGGGGAGAGCGGGGGGCGAAGGCCCTGTATACCGCGCCCATACACCCGCGGCCAAAAGGCCCGATCAGGCGGGGTTTTCCCCCTCTCCCGGGGCGCCTTCCCCGGACGATGGCCCGCGGACCCCGTGCTTTCGCATCAGGGCGTGGAGGTTGGGCCGGGCCATTCCCACGTTCCGCGCCGCCTGGGAGACGTTCCATCCGGACTTCCGCAGGGCCTTGAGAAGGAAGAGCCGCTCCACGCGCCCCACCGCCTTCTCCCTCAGCTGCTGCTTCAGCTCATTCAGGGACTCGGCGTCATCCGGCACCTGCTCCCACTCCTCCGCCCGGTTGGATCCCAGGTCCGGAATGTCGGGAAGCTCGATGGTCCCACCCTCGGAAAGGAGCACCGCCCTCTCGATGGTGTGCTCCAGCTCCCGGACGTTCCCGGGCCAGTCGTACGACTCCAGGGCCGCCATGACCCGGGGATTGATGGCCACGATCTCCTTGCCGAACTCGCTCGAAAACTCCTGGGCGAAGTGGTGGGCCAGGAGGGGGATGTCCTCCCGCCGTTCGCGAAGGGGAGGCAGGTTGATGGTGAAGACGCTCAGGCGGTAGAAGAGGTCCTCCCGGAAGGTGCCTTCCCCCACGAGCTCGCTGAGCTCCCGGTTCGTCGCCGCCACCACCCGGACGTCCACCGACACCGGCTTGTCCGAGCCCACGGGCCGGATCTCCTTCTCCTGCAGGAGCCTCAGGAGATTCCCCTGAAGGCCCGGGGTCAGGCCGCTGATCTCGTCCAGGAAGAGCGTTCCCCTGCGGGCGCTCTCGGCAAGCCCCTTTCGATCCTTCACCGCCCCCGTGAACGCGCCTCGGACGTGGCCGAAGAGCTCCGACTCCAGCAGGGACTCGCTGAGGGACGCGCAGTCGGCCACGACGAAGGGGCCGTCCTTTCGCTGGCTGTTATAGTGGATGGCGCGGGCGATCACGTCCTTCCCGGTCCCCGTCTCACCGGTGATGAGGACGGTGCTGTCCGTGGGTGCCACCCGCTCCACCAGCTTCATGACCTTCCGCACGGCCGGGGAGGAGCCCACGACGTTCCCGATCCGGTGGCGGGACTCCAGCTCCGCCCGCAGCCGGCGCGTGAGATCCACCAGTTGGTGGCGCTCCAGCGCCCGCGCGGTGGCCACCAGGAGCTGCGGGGGGCTCACCGGCTTCTCCATGTAGTCGAAGGCCCCGAGCTTGATGGCCTCCACCGCGGTGTCGATGGTGGCGTAGCCCGTGATGATGAGCACCTCCATGTCCGGCGCCACCTCGCGTGCCACCCGCAGGACGTCCAGCCCCGACATCTCCGGCATCTTGATGTCCAGGAGGAGCAGGTCGAAGTGGGTCTCCTTCAACATATCCAGGGCGGCCCGGGCCGACGTGGAGGTCTCCACCACGTACCCCTCGTCCACCAGTACCCGGCGGATGCTCTCGCAGACCACGGCCTCGTCGTCCACCGTGAGCACCCGGGGCGGAGTAGTCCAAGTCTTCTCTTCGGCCATGGGTCAGCTCCCGGACGGCTCGGTGAATTCCGGAACGATCACAGTGAAGGTGGCCCCCTTGCCGGGCGCGCTCTGGGCCAGGATGGTCCCGCCGTACTTCTGGACGATTCCCAGGGACACGGACAGGCCCAGGCCCGAGCCCTTTCCCACCGGCTTCGTGGTGAAGAAGGGGTCGAAGACCTTCCGCAGCGCCTCGCGTCCGATCCCGGTCCCGGTGTCCCGCACGCGAACCTTGACCAGGCGTGTAGCGGAGTGGGGGGGCAGCTTCACAGAAGCGAGGTCGGCCCGTCCCACGACCTTCGCGTCCACCCTCAGCTCGCCACCATCCGGCATGGCGTGCAGGGCGTTCATGATGAGGTTCACGAAGATTTGCATGAGCTGCACGGGGTTTCCGCCCACGTCCGGGAGATCCTCCGGCACGGAGATGCTCACCTCCACCCCACCGTTCTGCAGGTCGATCTTCAGGAGCTCCAGCGCCCCGTAGACGGCCTGGTGCACACTGCACGGCTCCACCGCCGGGTCCCGCCGCTGGTCCCGCGCGAAGTCCAGGAGCTGCCGAATGATCCCGGCGCACCGGTTGGCCTCTCGCTCGATCATCCGGACGTCCTCCTGCGCGGGGGAGTCCTCCGGAAGCTGCTTCCGCACCAGGTGCGAATAGGTGATGATGGCCATCAACGGGCTGTTCAGCTCGTGGGCGATGCCCGCCGCCACCAGCCCCACGGACGAGAGCTTCTCCGCCTGCACGATCTGGAATCGGGCCTCGTTCAACTCACGAGCCTTCTCCACCACCGTGTGCTCGAGCCGATCGGCCCATGCCTCCAACTGACTTCGTGAGCTGCTGAGGTTCTCCACCACCTCGTTGACGGAGTTCGCCAGGATGCGGATCTCCGGGGGTGATCCCTTGGGTGCCGTGATGTGGGGGGCGCCCTGGGTGATCCGGCGCGTGGCTTGTGCCACCGTTTCCAGCGGGCGATGGATGCTTCGGGAGATGATGAGGACGAGGATCGTCGTGATCATTCCCGCCGCCGCCAGGGAATAGAAGAGCGCGTTCCAACCCGTGTCGGCGATGCGTGCCTCGGCCGCTTCCAGAGACACCACCACGTCCAACACCCCCAGAATGGGCATGGATTCCGGAGACGAGTGACACTCCCCGCCCTGACAGCCCTCCTTGTTCTGGATGACCTGGATGGTCCCCACCACGGCGCCGCCGTCCTCGTTCCGGAAGGTCCGTGAGCGCTCCTGCGTGTCGAGCACCACGGCGGGCGTCGGTCCCTCGTGGCAGTTGACGCAGGCCTCGGCCTCCATGTCGACCCTGCTGCCCACCTCCGCGGAATCGGACGAGAAGGAGATCGCCCCCTGCTTGTTGTAGAGCCGGACGCTCTCGATGCCCTCGGAGCCGCCCACGGTGCGGAGCACTTCCCGGAGCGCGTCCCGCTCGTTCACGCGCATCTCGTGCTCGATGGCCAGCAGGATCGTCTCGCCGATACCCTGGGAGCCGAGCACCGCCTCCGCCAGCACGTTGGCCCGCTGAGTGCGGATCAGGGCCCAGGACAGCAAGCCCACGCTGGCGAGGGTGAAGAGGCCGGCGGGTAGGGCGATGCGGGTGGAGAGGGTGCGCAGGGGCACGAAAAAGTCCCGTCCTGAGGGCGTTCAGGGAGGGACGACCACCTGTTCCACGCTACCCAAACGCCCACCCGTGTCAATGGTCCTGAACGGATATCAGCAGGTGCCCCGCAGAGCCATCGGAGACCCCCCTACGACCCGGTCGGTCGCCAGCGCAGGCCGGGGCTCTGGCCACCACTCCACGGCCCGGTGAGATTCCCCGTGCCCCCGTTCCCAACACATCAGGGTCCCATGTCGCGTCCGTCTCTTCCCATCACCCTCCTGGTCCTGGCCCTCGTGGCCTGCAGCGAGTCCACGGGTGGGAGTGATTCGCAGCTCGACGACCCGCGCGGAGCCGGGGCGCTGGCGTTCCGTCACTCGCCCCTGGACCCGGTGGACGTGTCCGTTGCGGGGGCTCGGCTCTCGGTGCGGTTCCGGGTCGCCGAGGAGCGGGTCTAGGGGGCCCGACTGCTCGCGGGCCTGGACACGATCCCCATGTTCCCGCAGCTCGAACTGGACGGGACGGAGGTCTGGCGAGGGTCCCTGGACCGGCGGACCGGCGAGTATCGCATCGAGGTGGAGTCCGCGGACGGGATCTCGAGCTTCGGTCCCTACGCGCCCCCCTCGACCCCGTTCGAGGCCGTGGCGTGGGTCGGGGAGGGGGTGGCCTACCAGATCTTTCCCGAGCGGTTCTGGAACGGGGACCCGTCCAACGACTCCGTGGCCCTGGCCACCGACGAGCACCTGTACTGGGACCCGGAGCTGGGGAGCTCGCCCCCCACCCTCACGGCGTGGGACGGACCGGCGGACGAGCGGGACCTGTGTTGCCACCAGTACTTCGGCGGCGACCTGCAGGGGATCGTGGATCGACTCGGCCACCTGGAGGAGCTGGGGGTCACCGCCGTGTACCTGAACCCCATCTTCGCCGCCGGATCCGCGCACGGCTACGACACCTGGAACTACCTCGAAGTGGCGCCGAACTTCGGTGACTCGCTGGTGCTCCGGACCCTGGTGGACCAGGCCCATGCCCGCGGGATCCGGCTGATCTGGGACTTCGTGCCGAACCACGTCGGCGTGGGCCACTGGGCTTTCCAGGACGCCGTCACGAGGGGCGAGGATAGCGACTATTGGAGCTGGTTCACCTTCCACGTGCCGGCGGAGCGGATCCAGGTGGGGAACGGCGAGCACTACGCCGCGTGGTGGGGCTATGGCTCCCTTCCCGAGCTCCGCACCACGAATCCCGCCGTCCTGGAGCACCTCGTGGGGGTGGCCCAACACTGGACCGCCTTCGGATTCGACGGGATTCGGGTCGACGTCCCCAACGAGCTGGACAACCGCACCGAGTTCTTCCCGGCGTGGCGGGCGGCCGTGAAGGCGTTGAACCCGGAGGTGTACCTGCTGGGGGAGATCTGGGAACGAGACCCGAGCTGGGTGCAGGGGGACCAGTTCGACGCTCTCATGAATTACGCCGTGGGCCGGGAGATCGTGGAGCCCTTCGTCCGCGGGGAGACGTCCGGCGCCGTGGCCGGCCTGGAGATGGCGGGACAGATCGCCGCGTACCCCGAGGCTACCACGGCCATGGCCTTCAATCTCGTCTCCTCGCACGACACCGACCGGCTGCTTGTGGAGGTGGGGGGCTGGGAGGCGGGCGACGCCCCGGGTCCGGAGATCCTGGCGCGCTATCGGCTGACTTCAGCGGTCCTGTTCGCGCTTCCCGGCATGCCCGTGACGTTCCAGGGAGACGAGTGCGGGGCCATGGGAGGATCGAGAGACCGCCTGGCCACGCGGTACCCGATCCAATGGGAGGCGTGCGATCCCGAATCGGTGGGGCACTACGCGCGACTGGCCGAGCTCAAGCGAACCGTTCCCGCGCTGGGTTCCCCCGTGTTCCGGTCGTACGCCGAAGCCACGCCCGTACTGGCGTTCCTGCGGGGCGAGCCCGGTCCCGGTGAGGTCCTGGCGGTCTTCAACAACGCCACGTCGGCCGCCGTGGTCCCGCTTCCCGAGGGAACCTGGACCGACCTGGTCAGCGGGGAGGACTTCGCCGACTCGGCTTCCGTGGACGGTCTCGGTTGGAGGTACCTCCGGCGCCAGTAGGGTCCCGTCCAGCGCACGCGCGCCCCGACGCGCCTCACGCCCTGCGCGCCGGCCAGGCCCCGGAGCGGCCCCCACCACGAGCCCGGCCGTCTCCGTGGGCCGCCACCGAAGGCTCTCTCCGCGAGCCGCGCACTCATCCGCATGGGTCCGTCCCATTGATGGTGTGCCCCTCCTCCTTCGTGCAGGAAGCCGCGCTCAGGTCGCCGTTGTTGGTGAGCACCCCGGAGGAGCGGAGAATCAACGACTCGGTCACGACCAGGGTTCGTCCCGCCGGCAGGGTCAGGCCCCCGGCCACGTCCAAAGACCGGTGGAGTCGGACGTTCTGGTCGAAGACCGCCGCGCCACCGGCGAGCACGAGGACCTCCCCTCCGACCCCCATGGTCCGCCCCTGGAAGGTGACCCCGGCAGGGTTGCTCACCTCGATCCCGTGGAAGACCACCGCCGCGGAGGCGTTGTAGGGGGTGCAGTTGCTGTAGTGGCAGCTCACCGCTGCCGTCTGGGCGGTCCCACCGGTGAAGGCGGTGACGTGCGTCCCGCTGGCCCGATACCGGTTGATGCGCTCCGTGAGGTCTCCGGTGATCTCGAACCGACCCGCCGAGAAGAGGGCACCGGCCACGGCGGACACGGTGGCCCCCTGCCCGAAGACGGCGTCGCCGTTCACGGTGAGCCGGTCGTCGTCCGACTCCATGACCACCTTTCCGTCCCCCACGGTGGTGAGGGCGCCGTTCACCGTCACGCTGCGGGTGCCCACCCGCAGGGTCGAGCCCGTGCGGACCTCGACGGCCCCCGTGACGGTCAGGTCTGCGGCGGGCGTGTAGTCGACGCCGAACGTGCCCCCGGCCAGGGTAACATTCGCCTGGAGGTGCGCCGGGAGGGTCACCCCGGGATCCCGGATCACCAGCGGAACGGCCCAGCCACCTGCGGGGTCGTCGAGCCCGCCGAAGAGGTGGACGGACACCCCGGACACCGACCCAGCCGTCACCGTGATGGCGCCGTTTACCTGGACGGCCTTGTCCCCCACGACGACCCCAGCCGGGTTTGCGAGCTCGAGGTCGTTGAAGACACGGTTGGTCGGCGGTTCATCGTTTCCACGCACGTAACCCCAGCGCACCCTGATGTACTGCGGCTCCGTCCCGTTCATCCGGACTCGGTGCGTTCCCGAGGGAATGAACTGCACGGTCCCGTCCGCCATTTCGAGGTTGCCCCGCACTTCCAGCGTCCCCGCGGTGAGGGAGCCCAGGGCGGAGGAGAGCCGGGAGAAGCTCACGTTCCCGCCCACCACGACATGGTCCTCGGAGCGGTTCATGACCAGGCGTCCGCCGGTCTCGGCGTAGCTCTGCAGCGTCTCACGGATGTTCACGGTCTGCCCGGCGGGTGAGAACGTCCCGCCGTCCAGGTAGAATCGCCCGACGTCCAGCGGTCCGCCAGGGCTGATGGCTCCCTGGACCCGCAGCAGCGGGACGTTGCCCCGGACCGTCTTGTTGCTACCGGTCATGATGACGCCCAGGGGCGCCTCCACCACCGCGTTTCCGCGCACGACGAGGGGAACAGCCCCTCCACTGGAGCCTCCGTCCTCCACCACCAGGTTGTTCACCTTCTTGTTGCTCCACCGCAGGTACAGGGGGTTCGGGGTGCCCGCGGGGATGTACACGTTGTCGGTCGAGTCGGGCTCTCCCGCCGGCATCCAGTTGTTGGCGTTCACCCACTCCCCATCCACCTGCCCCGTCCACTCCTTGTTGAACCCGGTGGCGGCCTCGGACACGTAGACCGTCGCGCTGGCCACCAGGCTCCCATCCGCGATCGAGGTCGCGGTCAGGGTGTACTCTCCTGTCTGGTCGGGTGCGGTGTACGTCATGATGTTGTCACCGTCCACCTGGACCGTCCCGCCCGTGGTCGCCCACTGGACCCGCCGGTCCGCGATCCCGGTGAGGACGGCCCCGAACTGCCGCGAATCCCCCTGCTGCACGTAGGCCGCTGAGGGGCTGATCTTGATGGCCAGCGCGTTGGGATCCATACCGGCTGCTACGGCCGCCCACCGGTCGTCACCGGTGAGGACCACGTCCAGGACGCAGGCATCCAGGATCTCGCCGTCCAGGACCCCCGCATCGAGGCACACCTGCGACGCCCGGATGACGTCCTCGGTGTCCAGGTCGAAGACGTTGACGGCCCGTGGGGGGAAGCTGGGGTCGAACTGCTCGGTGCCCCGGCTGAAGAGCGACTCCGCCGTGCCGAAGGGCACCCACCAGCTCTCACGGTAGGTGGTGTAGAGCTCCAGGGGAGTGGGATCGCTGAGGACCGCTCCGCCCCGGATCCGGATGTCGTTCTCCGGGTCCCCGTCGAAGTTGCCCAGCAGGCCTTCCACCTGTCCGTACCGGCTGGACGGGAGGCTGGTGCGCACGTACGCGAGCACCCCGTCCACGCCACTGGGCGCCACCTCCACCTGCGTCCGGTCCGGCCATGAAACGGTGATGTAGAGGGGAGCCCTGGAGATCACCCCCCCACCCTCCAGCTCCATCGCGCCGTCCACGGGCACCGTCACGTCCTGGCCGTTCACCACGATGTCGATGAGCCCCGGCGTGCCGGCATGGAGCTCCACCACGTCCCCTTCGACGCGCATGGCCACCGCCTTGTTCCAGGAGAACTCCTTGTCGCCGTCGGGGCGGCCGTAGCGCGTGTGGATCTCGAGCCCGTCACCGGCCGCGGTCGACCGGGTCAGGACGAAGTCCCCAACCGCCATGAAGTCGTACTTCAGGTCGTCCGGCGTGACCAGATGGGGATCGCCCCAGCTGGATCCCTCGCCGCTGCATTCGCTGCCTGCGTTCGGTACGCACCCACCCGCGCTGGGATCGCGGGGATTGACCCGGGGCTCGGACACGTGCACGACAGCACGCCCGAAGATCCGGGAGTCCTCGACGCTGGTGGCACGGATCACGTTCGCGATGGCCTGCCCGGTGAGAAGGCTCGGCGACACGTACCGCCCGCTCTGGTCGATGGTCCCCATCACCGGTGCCGGCTCCACCGACCACGTGACCGACGGATCGAACAGTCCGGTGACCGTGGCCGTGAACTGCGTGGCGCCCCCGCTGGGGATGATGAGGTGCCAGAAGGGATCAACGCGGATCTCCGAGCACAGCGTCCCCTCCCCGGTACCGCCCGTCAAGGAGCCGTCGGGCGCGACCTGGCATTCGGGATCCCAGTAGACGTCCTCGCCGGGCGCCAGCGTCACCGTGAGCGTGTCGACGAATCCCGAACTCCCCCCGGCATCCCACGCCTCCAGGCGGAGTCGAAACTGGTCGTTCCCGCTGGACACCGGAACCGTGTAGATCTGGTAGCCCTCCTCACCGGGCCGGCTGCCCGTATGGAGTCTCTGCTGGACCAGGGCCCCGTCGGACAGTCGGTAGACGTAGCTCTGCACCGACTGGGTCTCGGGCAGGCCCATCACGGAGGCCGGGTTGATGGAGATGTCCGCGGAGATCCGCAGGCCCGGGAGCTCCGAGACGTTGTAGTGCGGATCGCCGAAGAGCTTCCCCAGCACCTCCAGGTCCGTGGCGTCCCCACCGATGACACCTGGCACAAACTGCTTGGCGGCGGGGTCCACCACACCGTCTCCGTTGAGGTCCGCCCGGGGGAAATACAAGTCATCGTTCAGGGGGTCCCACGTTCCGTTCCGGTTCAGGTCCTTCTTGGGATGGGTGGGATCCCCATCCAGGGAGAGGCCCGCCTGCTGGGACACGAGCAGGAATGCGTCCCTCCAGACCCGGAAGTCGGACATGTCGATGGCCCCGTCGCCGAGCCCTCCGTCGCCGTCCATGTCCATGCCGGTCTGGACGGCTCCCGTCTCCGGGTCCAGGCGGAGGTTCCCGTCCGGCGAGCCGTCGTCCATGTCCACCAGCATGCGAAGCACCCGGTCCCCTCCCTCGACGCGGTCGACGTCCATGGCTGCGGAAAAGGCGTTGATTCGCGGAGGCACCCCCGTGAGCCCCTGGCCGGTGTTCACAAGCAGGTCCAGGACCGGATTGTCCGAGAGCGTTGGCGCGGGCAGACCGGGGCTCAGGGTGTAGAGGTACGACACCAGGCCGGCAACCATGGGGCTCGCGAAGCTGGTGCCGCTCTCCATCTCGTACGGGTTGCCGTGTGAGATGGTGGCGCCGCCGGGAGAAGTATGCGTGTGGGGCGTGCTGGCCAGTAGGACGCTCGCCCCGGGGGCGGAGAGGTGTCCCCCCGTGTTGGAGAACGACGCCCGCGAATCGGTGACGTCGGTGGCCTCCACCACGATGATGTTCGCGGCGCCGTGCTCGAGAGCGGCGTTTGCCAGCGGGCTGGCGTACCGGGCCGGCTGACCTGAATCGTTGCCGGCGGACGCCGTGATGACGGGCAGGTCCGCACCAGTGGCGGCAAGAGTGTTGAGGACATCCCTGATGATCCCACCCGTGCTGCTGGCCTGGGTCTGGGCCCAGGTGCTGGTGGCGGAGTTGAACGGTGGGGACCACGCCGTCGCCCAATTGAACCCGAGGCTCACGTTCACGACCGTGGCTGCGGCGGCGGCGACCACGTCCATGAGCTCCGTGGCGATGGCCTGGGCCCAGGAGGTCAGCCCCGCGGCACTGAAGCCGAAGGAGCCCAGCCCGCTGCCGCGCCCCACCAGGAAGACGTAGGGGTCGATCCCGTCCACCCCCGCGTTCCCCCATCCCGCCCCCACCACCCCGGCCACGCCGAGCCCATGCCAGTTGTTTGGCGTGCCGGCGGGGACCGCAATCGAAACGTCGGGGTGGCTCCCGAACCCGGCATCCAGGATCCCCACCACGGTCCCGCTGGTGGTACCGCCCGCCAGCGCCTTGTCGATTCCGTCGCGGAGGTTCCACAGCTGCGGCGCCCCGACCATCTCCATGCCCCAGTTGCCGCCCCCGGGAGGAAGCTCCCAAGTCCAGCCCGTCGCGGACCCGGTCGCCGACGGAAGGGCACCGGTCGTCACGGCAGCGTCCTGGGCCGCGGCGCGCACCGCGCCGCTCCCGCGCAGCCTGGCCAGCGCTTGCTCCATCTCCGAGTGCGTCTCCGTGGGCAGGCGTAGGAACAGGATGCCCGACGACTCACCGGGTACGCCCTGAATGGAGCCCACGATCTGGACTTCGAGCTCTTTGAGGAGGCTGTTGACCTCACCCACCGTGGCCTCCACCGCCAGGGAGAGGACGAGCGTGTTGTGCGAGACGGGCATCCCGGGGACTTCCGGGTGGTCCGTGGAGAAGTCCTCCTCCCGGGCTTCATACCGCAGCGTCGGGAGCACACCGCTGGCCAACGCGCTCGCGGGAGCGGCGAGGGTATCTGCGCCAGACGGCGTGGGTTCAGGGTCCGGACCGGTGCCCGAGTCGTCGCCGCAGGCGGCGAAGAAGACGGGACCGGCAAGGGCCAGGAGACAGATTCTGCGGATGCGGTCGGGCACGTGCATGGGAGGACCTCGGATCAGGCGACTGTGCGTTGCGAGGGGCTTCGTCCGTTCCGGGCCGACAGGCGCCTCGCACCCTACCCTTCCGGAATTCCATTCGAACGGGATCACGGGCTGACACCCGAGGGCGCCGGACACCACGTCTCGCCCGGCTGGAATTCCAGAGCTAATGTGGGCCCCGACCCTCAGCCGTGGAGCGCCTCATGGACCCCGAACTCTGGAAAGCGGCGCAGGACCTCTTCCACCGGGCCGCCGAGCTCGAAGGGGCGGCCCGGGAGGCCTTCCTGGACGAAGCCTGCTCGGAATCACCTGCTCTCCGCGAGATCGTGAACGGCTTGCTCTCCGGCGACCAATCGGCCCCGGAGTGGCTGGACCGGGGCGCGGACGATGCCTCGGGGATCCTCGACTCGGATGTCACCGGAGCCCTTCCCGAGCGAATCGGTCCTTACCGCGTCGTGGGGGTCCTCGGAAGCGGCGGGATGGGCACCGTCTACGAGGGGGAGCGGCAGGACGACTTCTCCATGCGGGTCGCCCTGAAGAGCGTCCGTCCCGGAGCGGTCTCCCACGAGCTCCTTCAGCGGTTCCAGCGGGAGCGGCAGATCCTCGCCAGCCTCGAGCATCCCTCCATCGCCCGGCTCCTGGACGGGGGAGAGGGCCCCGACGGGCGCCCGTGGTTCGCCATGGAGTACGTGGACGGGGAGCCCATAGACGAGTGGTGCGACAACCGGAAGCTGGACGTCCGGGCGCGTGTGCGGCTCTTCCTCTCGGTCTGCCGGGCCGTCCAGTACGCCCACGCCAACCTGGTGCTGCACCGCGACCTGAAGCCTTCGAATATCCTGGTCGCGGGGAATGGCGAGCCGAAGCTCCTGGATTTCGGCATCGCCCGTCTCCTGGAAGCGGACGTGGACCCGGGGCTTACACGGGACCCGAACCGGCAACCCCTGACCCCCGAATACGCCAGCCCCGAACAGTTCAGGGAAGAGCCGCTGACCACGGCGTCCGATGTCTACCAGCTGGGGCTCATGCTGTACCGGCTCCTCACGGGCCGAGCCCCCCATCCGGCCGGGATCCGGGATCGGGAGCTGGCCCGATTGCGGACCGAGCGTCAGCCCACCTGGCCCAGCGCAACGGTCCTGCACACCCCTGCTGGAGCCGGCGAGGATCCGCCACCCTCGGCAGACGAGATGGCGTCCCTCCGGGGCGTGACGCCCGAGCGGTTGTCCCGACGACTGAAGGGCGACCTGGATACCATCGTCCTCAAGGCCCTGCGCCCCGAGCCTGGAGAGCGGTACGTCTCGGCGGAGGCCCTGGCCGACGACCTAGAGCGGCACCTGGGCGGGCGGCCGGTTCGGGCCCGCCCACCCTCCCTGGCCTATCTTGCCGGCCGGTTCATCGGGCGCCACCGGGCTGCGGTGGCCGCCGCCTCCGTGGCCCTGTTGGCCATCCTTGGAGCCTCGGCCACCGCCGTCCACCAGGCCCGCACCGCGGCGGCTGAGCGGGACATGGCGACGGAGACGGCCGCCTTCCTTGAAGACCTCCTCACCGCGCCCGATCCGTTTCAGGGTGGGCTTGGACCGGCGGACAGCGTCCGGATGGTGGATTTCATTCGCTATGCGGACGACCGGATTCGGAACGGGCTCACGGACCGGCCCAGGACCCGTGCCCGCATGCTGACGCTCCTGGGGCGAGTTCAGATGAATCTTGGGGACGGCGAGCGGTCGGTGGCCGCCCTTCGGGAAGCGGTGGAGGCCAACCGTTCTGTGTTCGGACCCGATGCTCAGGAAACGGTTCAGGCGTTGCGCAGTCTCGGCTTCAGCCTGAGCGAGACCGGTGCTCCCGAGGAAGCCGAGGCCACACTGCAAGAAGCACTTCGCGCGCAGATCGCCCTCACGGGGGAGGAAAGCCTTCCGGCGGCGTCGATCCAGGAGCTTCTGGCCCGGCGGTTCCTCGACGCCCGACGCCTGGACGACGCGGAGCCCCTTCTCCAAGCCTCGTACGAGACGCGCCGATCCCTCCTCGGTGAGACGGACCCCTCCCTCGTCGGCGTGGTCAACGGCCTGGCTGCCCTGAGCTCGTTCCGGGGGGACGAGGAGGGGGCGCGGATCTGGACGGAGCGTGCGGTCCGGGTGCTGGAGGAGGCTGGACCGGAAGAGCGGGCCAACCTGGGAATCACCCTCGGGAACCTCGGCGGCGTCTATCGTCGTCTCGGTCGCCTGGACGAAGCCGATGCCGCCCAGACCCGGGCGGTCGCGATCCTCGAAGAGGTGGTGGGACCCAACCACTTCCTCACGGCTGGCGCGCAGGCCACCCTGGCTGCCGTGCGGGCCGACCTCGAGCGCTACGGAGAGGCGGACTCCCTCTGGAGTACCGCCATCCGCACCCTGGAAGAGACGTCCCCGGGGAGCCTGACGCTCGCCGGCGAGCAGGGCGCGTGGGCCCGGTCCCTTCGGCGACAAGGCCGACTCGAGGACGCGGAGCCCCGCGCGCGAGCGGCGGTGGACGCGAGCCGGCGAATCGCGGGCCCCACCCATCCACTGGTGGCCATCAACACCGCGCTGCTGGCGGACATCCTCCGTGACGGTGGAAGGCTCGGGGAGGCCGACCGGGGCTACGGCCAGGCGTTGGACATCCTCTCGGGCGCACCGACCGGCCCGAACGCGCTCGCCATTCGGATCAGCCGGGCCGGCGTCTGGGAGCAGATGGGGCGATCCACCGAGGCCGAGTCGGAGCTCCGATCGGTGCACGCCGCCGCGGAGTCGTCCCTGGGGCGGGGGCATCCGTTGGAGCGCCGGGCGGCCGACGCGCTGGTGGAGTTCTACGAGCGGGCTGGAAGGGTCGAGGAGGCCGAGCCGTTCAGATAAGGCGCTGGGCGAGCCACGCCCGCGCCGCCCGCCAGTCCCGCTTCACCGTCGGTTCGGAGATTCCCAGGGTCTCGGCCGTCTCGGGAACGCTGAGCCCGGCGAAGAAGCGGCACTCCACGATCCGAACCTGCCGGGGGTCCAGCGTCTCCAGCTCCCGGAGGCCCGCGTCCAGGGCCAGGAGGGTCTCCGCGTCCAGTGGACGCTCGGCGGGATGATCGTGAAGCGTGACCGGGACCCAATTCCCGCCCCGCTTCGCGGCCATTCTGGCCTCCGCCGCGTTCATCAGGACCTGGCGCATGGCCCGGGCCACGACCCTGAAGAAGTGGGTGCGGCTCTCGACGTCCAACGACGGGGACGGGACCAGCTTGGCGTAGGCCTCGTGGACCAGCGCCGTGGTGTTCAGCGTCTCTCCGGCACGGCCTCGGCGGACCACGCGCGCCAGCCGGCGAAGCTCCTCGTAGACCATGGCGAACAGGTCGTCCATGGCCTGGTGGTTCCCCTCCCGCACCGCCTCCAGGAGCCGGGTGACCGCATGGTCTCCCGTCACGAGCAGGGCCTGCGGCTCAAGGCCGCCACCCCCGCGGCGCCCCCAGCGGCGCCGTGCGCTCGAGCCGGTCGACGATCTTGGGGGCGTGCATGGAGATGTAGCGGAGCCGGGAGATAGCGTTGGGGTTGTTCTGGTCCCCGTTCCAGCAATGCTCCGCCCGGTCTCCGTAGTCCACCTCTCCGGCGTAGTACGGATTCGTGGTGGACTCCAGGAAGTCCTCCGCCAGATAGACGGCGTTGTTCAGGTAGTAGTTGTCCATGTCCCCCACGTAGATGTGGAGCTTTCCCCGGAGCTTGGGACCCAGGGTCGCCCAATCCCGCTGGAGGATGTGGACCAGGTCGTAGTTCTCCCGCCAGTACTCGGCCACCTCGTGGTCGATCTCACCGGTGACCTTGTCCCAGATCCGAGCCGGATACCCGTCGGGACCCACGGGGGAGTACACCGATTCCCAGACGTCCCACTGCTGGCCCGAGCGGGTGCGCGTGCCCAGCACCAGCTCCAGGTGGTTGGACTCCTCCAGGGTGCGGTCCAGGTGCCCGAGCCAGTCCCGGTGTCCGGGGCGGGCCGTGCGCTTGAAAGGCTCGTCCAGCCAGTAGGCGTTCTCGTCCTCGTACAGGTTCACCACCGTGTAGGCCCGGAAGTCGATGGGGTCGGGGCACGCCACCCACGCCCCGTTGTAATCGTCCGGGTAGAAGACCTGCGCCGCCATGGCCTCCCACCCGCCGGTGGAGCCGCCGTACAGGAAGCGGGCCCACCCCTCTCCGATGCCGTTGAAGCGGCGCTCGATCTCGGGGATGAGCTCGTAGGTGATGGCGTCGCCGTAGGGCCCGTTGTTCGCGGAGTTCACGGCGTAGGAGTCGTCATAGAACGGTGTCGGATGCTGGATCTCCACCACCAGCATCCGGGGGAACCGGTCCGAGCTCCAGAGCTGGAATTCCCGGTACCGCTCCCGCTCCTGGACGTGGTTGTAGCAGTCCAGGTCGAATCGCGCGCTGTAGACGCACGGTGTGGTGGTGTCCGGGGGCGTCGTCTGGATGTGGGAGAAGGACGACGGGAAGTGTCCGTGGAAGACCGCCACGGGGTAGCGGCGCGCCGAGTTCTCGTCGAATTCGCGAGGGAGGAGCACCCAGGCACCCAGGTACACGTCGGTGCCCCAGAACTGGGAGAGGCGTTGGCTCCGGATGCGGACGTACTTCACCCACTCGGTCTCCTGCTCCGCCGGGTCGGGAAGAGGCGGCATCACCTGGTCCAGGGTCAGGCTCAGGGACTCCGCGGGTCCGGTGGCCGTCATGGTGAAGGCGGTGGGGGCGCTGTAGAGGTTCCCGGGCTTTCGGCTCCACTGCTGCCCTTCGCCCCGGTCCGGCGGGAGCTTCACGGTCCGACCGTCACTCCGTTGGAAGGTCTCGTACCGGTTCAGCACCGCCTGTGCGGAGTAGTCCCCCGGAGGGAGGTCGCGGAGCCGCTCCACGGGATACCCGAAGACCGAGTCCCTCACCACGACCGGGGTGCCCGGCATCCAGCCCTCCACGTCCACGCCGAAGACCGGCTGGGCGCCGCGGCCGTCCGTTACGTGGAAGCGTGGCTCCCCTTCCCGCTGCGAGAAGATCACCACCAGGCGCCCGTCCTGCGGGGTCGTCACACCGTCCGCGGGAAGCTCGACGGTGACCTCCATGGAGGCCGGCTGGCAGGCCGAGAGAAGGAGTAGGAGGGCGAACGCGTGAGGAAGCCGGCGCGGAACCATGACGCACCTCGGATGGGGGAACGATTCCTCACATGTACGCGACGGACCCACCGGCGGCCAGTCGGGAGAGCTCCCCAACGGGGCCCTACTCCCGGGGCAGCTCCCTCCGGCTCCGTTCCTCCAGGAGCCGCTCTGTGAAGTCCTGCCGTTCCTCCATGAGCGTCAGCCGCTGGTTCATGGTGTCCAGGATGTCACGAAGCTGGGACACGTCCTCCCGTGGCCCACCCTCGAGATGCTGCCGGGTGAGAGCCTCCAGGTAGGCACCCAGGTGCTTGGCAATGGGACGAAGGACCAGGACGCCCCCAATGGTGAGGAACATCACGATGCCCATGACCATCGGTGCGACCATCTCCCAATCGATCATCGCTGAACTCCCGTTTGAGGGGTGGGCATGCCGGCGGATCTGTTCCGCCACAGCCCCCTACGTACCGTGGACCTCGAGGTTTCCCGATCCCATCGGCGCTTCGCTCCCGACTGGCGCAAGCCTACCAGGCGCACGCCCTGGGTCAGTCGTCGTCGTGCAGGATTCGCCGCGGCGGGTCGTCCAGGTCGTCGAACTGACCCGACTTCACCGCGGACAGAAAGAGGAATACGAACACCGCCCCCAAGGCGATGGCCACCGGAATCAGCCAGACCAGGGCGTTCACGCCGCCTCCTCGCCTGGATCGTCTCGCCCGCTCGCGGCCGCCCCGGAGGACCCGCCCGCGCCCCGGGCCCGGGGATCCGCCCCGCTCCCCGCGTGGGCCCCCATCCCGGCCGGCGCGTCACCCCGGGCCCCGAGCCCGCCTCCACCCTCCATCCGACGAACGCGGCCCTCCACTCCCGCCGCCCCGGCGATGACCAGTCCGCTGGACAGGGGCATGAGCACCGCCGCCACCAGCGGGTTCACCCATCCCGCCGCCGCCAGCGCCACCGCCACCACGTTGTAGGCGATGGATCGGATCTGGTTCACGGCGATGACGCGGCGCGCGGCGCGGCCGGCCCGGATCCCCGCCAGCACCGGGGAAAGGGAGGGGACGCCCACCACCCCGTCCGCCACCAGGATGGAGCTGGCCGCCCCGGTCCCGAAGGCGACTCCCACGTCGGCCTCGGCCAGGGCGGGACCATCGTTCAGCCCATCCCCCGCGAAGAGGACCCGCTCCCCCGCCTCATGTGCAGCTCGGACGCGGGCCGCCTTCGCGTCGGGGGACATCTCCGCCTCCCAACCCCGAATCCCGGTTTCCTTCGCGACCCGCTGGGCCACGTCCCGGTGGTCGCCGGTGAGAAGGCGCACGCGCAGGCCCAGGTCGGCCAGTCCACCGACGGCGTCTCGGGCGTCCGGACGGATCTGGTCTCCCAACCGGATGGTGCCCCTCCTTCCCTCGGGCCCCTCCAGCGCCACCAATCCCGCGCCGGCGCTCACCAGTCGCCACTCCGCGCCATCCACCTCCCCGGAGATGCCCGTTCCCGCCTCCTCGCGCACGTTCCGGGCACGGGGGAGCGGGATCTCCCGTCGCACCGCCTCCCGCACCACCGCCAGCGCCACGGGGTGCCGGGAGAACCGCTCCAGCCCCGCCGCGATCCGGAGCGTGGCGTCGTCCGCCTCCAGAACCTCCATGGTGCCCTCGGTCACGGTGCCGGTCTTGTCCAGCACCACCGTGTCCACGGCCGCCATCTCCAGGAGCGGGTCCGGACTCCGCAGGAGGAGCCCCCGACGGGCCGCCGCCCCCAGGCCCGCCGCCGCCGCCAGCGGGTGAGAGAGGGCCAGGGCGCAGGGGCACGCCACCACCAGGACCGCCACGGTGGCGGTGAGGGCCGTGCCCCACCCGGCCGCCAGTCCCCATCCCAGCAGCGTGCCGGTGGCCACCACCAGGGTGGCCGCCGTGAACCAGGGCGCGATGCGGTCGGCAGAGGTGGGGCGCCCGCTCCGATCGGCGGCGTCCCTGAGGCCCGCCGCCATCCGCGTGACCGTGGACTCCTCCCCCACCGCCGTGACCTGCACCTCCAGGGCGCCGTCCAGCAGGTAGGTCCCACCGTAGACCCGCTGACCCGACTCCACCGGAACCGGTCGGGACTCGCCGGTGAGGAGGGCCGTGCGCACGCTTCCTCTGCCGGCCACCACCACGCCGTCGGCCGGGAACTCCTCCCCGGCGCCCAGGGCCACCCGGTCCCCCACCGCCAGCTCCGAGCTCGGAACCGTCTCCACCCCACCGTCCGGGGTGAGGCGCCGGCCCGTGGCCGGCAGGGTCGCCGCAAGGGAGGTGGCCGCCTCCGCGGCCCGCCGGCGCCCGTGGCCCTCCAGGACACGCCCTCCCAGGAGGAGGGCCACCAGCATGGTGAGGGAATCCAGGTACGCTTCACCGGACCCGGTGAAGGTGACCGCCACACCGTGGACGTAGAGGACCGCCACCGCCAGCGAGATGGGGAGGTCCATGTGGAGGAAGCCGCGCCGCAGCCCGCTCAACGCGCCCACGAAGAACGGAGACGCGGCCCAGAGGGCCACGGGGGTGGCCAGCGCCAGCGACGCCCACTGGAAGAGGAGCCGGAACCGCTCCTCCATCCCGTCGAACCACCCTGCGTAGAGCGAGGCGTACAGGAGCATGACGTTCAGGGCGGCGAAGGTGGCCACCCCGAGCCTCACCAGGAGCGTCCGGTCCGGGCGCGCCTCCTCACCCAGGAGCCGGGGCCGGTATCCCAGGGCCTGTATCGTGCCCGCCAGCGCCTCCAGCTCCGTCTCGTCCGGCCGCCACCGGAGGGTGGCCCGGCCCGTGGCGTAGCTCACGTGGGCCTCCTCCACCCCCGGCATCCGCTGAAGGACGTGCTCCGTCACCCAGACGCAGGAGGCGCACCGGAGTCCGTCCACCTGGAGTCGCACGGCGCAGCTCCCGTCGGAACGGGTCTCCACGGGGATGGCGTCCCACCCTCCGGCTCCCGGCTCCGGACGGGGGGCCCACGTCTCACGATCCCGGTAGTATCGCTCCAGGCCCGCGCCCCGGATGATGGCGTAGGCGGCCTCGCACCCGTTGCAGCAGAAGGCGTCCTCCTGCCCCTCCACCGCCGCCCCGCAATGCGGACAGCGCGCTGGCTCAGCGCTCCTCGGTGGCATAGGAGGGCACGACCTCGTCCGCACCGCTCACCGCGATGTAGATGAAGGCCACGTTCACGAAGATGACCAGGAGAAGCCCCACCGTAATGGCGATGGGCCAGGTCCGGTCGGGCCGGTCAGTCGGGGCTGGGCGCGGCGCCAACGCTTCCTCCAGTGGCAAAGGTGGTGGGGACCAGGACCTCCCCGGACGGCGCGGAGACACGCACCTGGATGGGAACGGATCGAGCGTCCACCTCCGCGGCGGGCACCCGGACGATGAGGGGCAGGGTGCGGCTGGTGTTGGACTCCAGGACCACCACGTCGGTGAGGACCTCGGCTCCCTCCAGCCCCTCCAGGGCGACCTGGTATTCCACGGCCTCGGCGTGGGCGTCCTTGTTGATGATGCGGAGAAGATAGGTGTTCCGCACGAATCCGTCCGCGTCCATCGTGAACAACGATCCCGGAGCCCGGTTCACGTTCGCCTCGAACGGCACGCGCCCCAGGAGCAGGGTCACGGAGGCGGCGGTGATGGCCATGAGCAGCCCGCCGTAGATCAGCGTCCTGGGACGCCAGGTCCGGCGCGGTCGACCCTCGTCCACGGTGATGGAGGAGTACCGCACCAGGGTCGGGTGGCCCAGCGGCTCCATGACCACGGTGCAGGCGTCCACGCAGCGCGCGCACTGGATGCACTCCAGCTGGAAACCGTCCCGGATGTCGATCCCCTGGGGGCAGACCACCACGCACTTGTTGCACGCGATGCAGCGGCCATCCTGGGCCGCCGCCTTGCCGCCTCCCCGGGGCTCGCCCCGGTCCTCGTCGTACGAGATGAGGAGGGTCTCGCTGTCCGTGAGGGCGCTCTGGAAGCGGGCGTAGGGGCAGAGGTAGTTGCAGAACTGCTCCCGGAACCAGGTGAAGTCCAGGTACCAGGCCGCGGTCCCCACCCCCACGAAGGCGTAGGCCGTAGTGCCCGCCTGCCCGGTCCACAGGTCCCGCGCGCCGGCGAAGAGGCTCACCATGGCCATGGCCAGCAGGAAGGACACGGCCAGGAACACGGTCCACTTCAGCGCCTTCCGCCACACCAGGTCGAGGTGCAGCCCCTTGGCGTCCCTGCGCTTTCGCGTGGTCCGGTCCCCTTCGATCCAGAGCTCGATGGGACGGATCCAGCTCTCCAGGAAGACGGTCTGGGGACAGGCGTATCCACACCAGATCCGCCCGAACACCGCCGTGAAGAAGAAGAGCGCGAAGGCGGTGAAGAGGAGCAGGAGGAGGAGGAAGATGGTGTCGGACGCCGTGTAGATCGATCCGAAGAGGAAGAGCCTGCGGGCCGGGATGTCGATGAGGATCAGCGGATTCCCCCGAATCGTGATCCACGGCGTGACGAAGAGCAGGAGGTGCAACCCCAGGAAGGTCCACCGCCGCAGACGCATGAACGTCCCGTCGATGGACTGGGGATAGACCCACTCCCGCGTCTGATTGAAGCCCAGCATGGTTCGATCTCTTCCACGATCGCCCCCGGGGCGCCCGCGCTCGCGGACGAGCCGACACCCCGGGGACGTGGCGGTTCAGGTCAGGAGGGCGCTTCCTCCGCGCCCACCTCGCTCGGCGGAGCGAGGATGTCCTCCACGGGGCGTCCCGTGGCCTCCGAGTGCCACTTGATGACGTAGGACGCCACGTTGTTGATCTGCTCGGGGCTCAGGATTCCCTGCCAGGCCACCATCCCCTTGTCCAGGACACCGTTCTGGATGATGGAGACGATGTTCGCGGCCTGCCCGCCGTGGATCCACTCCTCGTCCACGAACGACGGGCCGATGCCTCCCTCCATCTGCATACCGTGGCACGGGAAGCAGTTCTGGTTGTACACCTGCTCGCCCTGGGCGGCCGCGTCCTCGCTGTAGGTGAACGCGAGCTCGGCCTGCGCCTGCTCCGGCCAGCGCGCGTCCGCCGCGGCAATCTCCGCGGCCAGCGCCGCTTCCTGCGAGCGATCGGCGATGAAGTGGTAGTGCACCGTGTAGCCCACGGCCCAGATGATGGTGATCCAGAAGAGTCCGAGCCACCAATCGGGCAACGGGTTGTCGTATTCCTCGATGCCGTCCGCCTCGTCGGCATGACCCATGAGGCGGTTGGTTTCCTTGCTCACGACTCGCCTCCCTCGTTGAAAGGCATCTTGGCGACCTCTTCCAGATACGCCTTGCGGGACGGGTTGTAGGCCCACAGGACCCACCCGACGAAAAATACCAGAAATACCGCGGTCATGAGTCCCATGACCCACGTGCCCTGCACCGTGCCGGCCGCTTCCGCGAAGAGAGGATTCACTGGTCCGCTCCCCCCGCCTGGGCGGCGGTCGGCTCGGAGGCCCCGGTCCCGTCCTCTGCGGCGGTCTGCTGCTCGGCGAGGATGTTGCGGCCCTCCACGCCCAGGCGCTGCAGGTACGCGATCATGGCCACGATCTCCGTGTCCCAGGTGGACTCACGGCCGGCGGCCTGGAGATTGGCGACGATCTGGTTCCCCTGCCGCTCCATCTCGGCCCCGACCCACTCCGGGGAATACCCGTCGTAGGGGTGACCCACCTTGGAGAGGGCCCGGATGCTGGCGGTCACGTCGTCCACGTCCACACGGTCGGTGAGCATCCAGTCGTAGGCGGGCATGATGCTCCCCGGCGAGATGGCCCGGGGGTCCTCCATGTGATCGTAGTGCCATGCGTCCGGGTACTTCCCCCCCACGCGCTGGAGGTCCGGCCCCAGGCGCCGCGAGCCCAACAGGAAGGGCCGGTCGTAGGTGTACTCCCACGCGCGGCTCCACGGGCCGTACCGGAGAAGCTCCGCGCGCATGGGCCGCACCATCTGGGAGTGGCAGGTATAGCACCCCTCCCGGATGTAGATGTCGCGGCCGGCGACCTCCAGGGGGGTGTAGGGGGTGACCGCCGCGGAGCGGTCGGGCCCCAGGGAGGCGGAGAACATGGGGATGATCTCCGCCAGCCCGCCGATGGAGATGGCCACCGTGGTCACCACGGCGAACAGCGCCGCCTTTCCTTCCAGGACCCGCCGGTGGAAGCGTCCGTAGGCCGAGCCCTGCTCCTCGTGCTGGTTGTTCTCAGTCATGGTCGCCTCCTCACACCGTCGCGGAGACGGGCGCCTGCGCCGTCTCGTCCGAGCCACGAATGGTCTTCCAGAAGTTGATGCCCATCATGATGGCCCCGATCAGGTACATGCTTCCGCCCACCACCCGCAGGAGCAGGAAAGGCTGCAGCCGTGCCGTGATATCCAGGAAGATGGGGTTCGCCAGCTGACCGGCGTCATTGATGGCCCGCCACTGCAGACCCTCCATCAGGCCGGCCGCCCACATGGCCACCGTGTACAGGACGATGCCGATGGTGGCGAGCCAGAAGTGCGCCTCGGCCCACTGCGGCTTCCAGAGCTTCTTCTGGTAGAGCCGGGGCACCAGCCAGTAGAGCATCCCGAAGGACATCATCCCGACCCACCCCAGGGCCCCGGAGTGGACGTGCCCGATGACCCAGTTGGTGTAGTGGGCCAGGCCGTTCACCGAGCGGATGGACATCATGGGTCCTTCGAAGGTGCTCATCCCGTAGAAGCTCACCGCCACCACCATCATCTTCAGGATGGGGTCGGTTCGAACCCGGTCCCACGCCCCGCGCAGGGTCAGCAGGCCGTTCAGCATGCCGCCCCAGGACGGAGCGATGAGCATGATGCTGAAGACCATCCCCAACGTCTGCGCCCAGTCGGGAAGGGCCGAGTACAGCAGGTGGTGCGGCCCCGCCCAGATGTACAGGAACACCAGGGCCCAGAAGTGGATGATGGAGAGCCGGTACGAATAGACCGGCCGCTCCGCCGCCCGGGGCAGGTAGTAGTACATGAGCCCCAGGAACGGCGTGGTGAGGAAGAACCCCACGGCGTTGTGGCCGTACCACCACTGCACCAGCGCGTCCGTCAGCCCGGTGTAGATCGGGTAGGACCGGAACAGCGTGGCGGGAATGGCCAGGCTGTTGAAGATGTGGAGCACGGCGATGGTGATGACGAACGACATGTAGAACCAGATCGCCACGTACAGGTGCTGCACCTTCCGCCGGGCGATGGTCCCGAAGAAGTTGATGGCGAACACCACCCAGACCACGGCGATGGCCACGTCGATGGGCCAGATCAGCTCCGCGTACTCCTTGGACTGGGTCATCCCCAGCGGGAGCGTCACGGCGGCGGCGACGATGATCAGCTGCCAACCCCAGAAGTGGAACCTGGAGAGGGCGTCGCTGAACATCCTCGTCTTCAGGAGCCGCTGCATGGAGTGGTAGATCCCCGTGAAGCACACGTTTCCGGCGAAGGCGAAGATCACCGCGTTGGTGTGCAGCGGGCGAAGCCGGCCGAAGCTGAACCATGGCCCCAGGTTGAACTGCCAGAAGGTCAGCTGCAGGGCGATGATCACCCCGACCAGCATCCCCACGATCCCCCAGATGACCGTGGCCGTGAAGAACATCTTCACGATCCGGTCGTCGTAGCCGGGGGTCACGCCCGCGGGCGCTCCGGCAGTGGTGACGGACGAACTCGACGATTCCATGGCGTGCCTCTTCTAGCTTGGGTCAGCCATCGTGGACGTGGGACTCCATGCCGGAGTCCGGAGGAGTATGGTCCCCGTGGGACATGCCCCCCACGAGACCCTGGCGCATCCCGATGGACCCGAGACCGGCCAGGAGAACGCCGACGGCAAGAAGCCGCCGAACGGCGAGATTACGAAGCGCGAAGGTGCGCACCCCCAGGGTTACCGCGGCCAGGGCCGGCACGGTGCCGAGCCCGAACCCCACCATGGCCACGGCTCCGGTGAGGGCGCTGCCGCTGGCTACCGGAATGGCGAGGGCGGCGTAGACCAGGCCGCAGGGCAGCAGCCCCGTGCTCATCCCGAAAAGAAAGCGCCACCCGGTGCCTGACTCGGAGGCCGCGCGGGTGGCGATCCGGGTGATCCCGGGGATCCGGAAGGAGGGCTCCTTGACCACCCCCGCCAGGACCAGGGAGAACCAGACCATGAGGACGGTGGCCAGGGCCGCGGCGACCCAGCCGGGTCCCGGAATCACGGACCCGAAGGATCCGGCCAGCGCCCCCAGCCCGGCGTAGGTGGCGAGCCGCCCCAGGTGCCAGGCGCCTCCCCGGTCCGGCCCGGTTCCGCACGCCATGGCGAATCCACCGCACATGCCGATGCAGTGCGGCGAGCCGACCAGGCCAGCGAGCGTGGCGGCCGTGAGACTGGAGAGCATGGAGGCCCCGGGGTCCAGGGATGCAAGAAGACAACCGACCGGGAGGGTCGGGACACATATGGCGAGGAAGATCGACGTTGCGTCTGCCGCGCTCTGTCGGGGTCGTTCAGCCGGACTGCGTAAGGACATTCCCTACAACAGCAAACGCTCCACACCGCGCGAGCGGTGTGGAGCGTCGTCCCACGCCCGGGAGAAGGGGGCTACATCTCCTTCAGGAGCCCCACCCGGAGGGCGAACCGCACCAGCTCGCTCCGGTGGTTGAGCCCGAGCTTGTCCATGATGCGCGCCCGGTAGGTGTCCACCGTCTTGGGGGAGATGAAGAGCTTCTTCCCGATCTCCCGCGAGGAGAAGCCCTCCGCGGTGAGGGCCAGCACTTCCTGCTCCCGCGACGAGAGCTCGTGAAGCCCCGCCGTGTCCTGGTTCGTCTCCGCGGAGCGGTACTGCTGCAGCAGGAGACGGGTGGCCTTGGGAGGCAGGAACACCTCTCCCCGGGCCACCACTTTGATGGCCTCGATGAGGTCGGTGTCGGCGCTGGTCTTGGTCAGGTAGCCGCTGGCCCCCGCCTCCACCACCGGAACGAGGTACTCCTCCTCGGCGTGCACCGTGAGCACCAGGACGCGGGTGTCCAGGCCCAGGGCGGCGATCCGGCGGGTCGCCTCCAGTCCGTTGGACTCGGGCATGGAGAGGTCCATTACGACCACGTCGGGCTTGAGGGCCCGGACCTGGTCCACCGCCTCGTCTCCGGAGGACGCCTCGCCCACGATGGTCATGCGGCTCTCGGACTCGAGCAGCGCCTTGATCCCGGCCCGGAACATGGCGTGGTCGTCTACCAACAGGATTCGGATCTCAGACACGCTGGACCTCCCCGGAGAACTCCTTCGGCAGGCGGACGATCACCCGCGTGCCACCGCCGTCGCTGGACTCCACCCGCAGGTGGCCTCCCACCATGACTGCCCGTTCCTGCATACCTATGAGACCCAAACCTCTCCCCTCCATGTAGGTGCGATCCGGGTGAAACCCCTTCCCCCGGTCAATGATCTCCGCCTGTACGAATCCCTGGTCCTGGCCGACGAGAACCCTCGCCTCCAGGGTCCCGGCGTGACGCGCCACGTTGGTGAGAGCCTCCTGCACGATCCGGTACAGAACCAGCAGTCCGTCGGGGGTCAGATAGCGCTCCACCGGCGCCACGTCCAGCGATACCCTCAGCTCGTGCGACTGCTCCAGCGCCCGCGCGTGGGCCTGGAGCGCCGGCAGGAGTCCCGCGTCCTCGAGCTGTGGAGGCCGCAGACCCCGGGCGATCCGGCGCACCCCGTCCGCAGTGGCCTGGATCCCAGCCCGCAGCGCCTTCAGGTGCTCCTTCCGCTCCGTGTCAGAGGCCGCCTGTTCCAGGAGTCGCAGCCGGATCAGGTGGGCGGAGAGCTGCTGGGCCGTGTCGTCGTGCAGGTCCCGGGCGATGCGGGCCCGAACCTCCTCGGCCGCCCGAAGGGCCCCCGCCCCGAAGTCCCGGAGGCGCTTGCGCGCGCTCACGTCCCGCACCGTGGCCACCGTGTACTCCTCCCCGTCCCCGGACATCCGGCTCAGGGAGATCTCCGCCGGGAAGGTGGTGCCGTCGCGCCGTCGCGCCGTCAGCTCCATCCCGATCCCCATGGGGCGACGGACCGGATCCCGCTGGTACCGGCTCCGGTGTCCCACGTGGCGGTCCCGGACGTCCTCGGGCACCAGTACCTCGATGGGCTGGCCTTCCAGCTCCTGGCGCGAATACCCGAAGAGCCGCTCGGCCTCCGCGTTCACGTCCCGCACCACTCCCTGCGCATCCACTACCAGGATGCCGTCAGGAGCACTCTCGAAAAGGGCTCGGTGGTTCTTGATGGACACGGACAAAGGCGAATAGAGTGACAGGAACCTGTGGAAGTTCTCCCTACATGCGCGGGGATGCCTCCCGACAGACGAATAGGCCGTGGACCTTCAATTTAGGACCGCGGCCTCATCCCGCGAGGGGGTCTCTCTCCTTCGTGGAAGATGTTCTACGGCCGCGCACTTCGCCATGCACGAAAAGTCTACCCTCCTGCGATCCGGGCCCCGACCATCGGGACCCCAAGAGGAGAGGGTCCTCCCCGGTGCGCTCCGAGCGGCTCTGGCGTTGCCCCTCTTCTGGAAGATCGTGCTCGCGAATGTCGTGCTCATGTCCTCGGTGGGGATCATCACCACGGTGACGCTGAGCCGACCCGGTCACGAAGCGGTGAGCCCCCTGGTCCTCCTGGTGCTCCTGCTGGGCACGCTGGTGGCCGCCACCGTGGTGAATGCGTGGATCGTGGCTCTGGCGCTGCGGCCGCTGGACGGACTCATGGAGACGGCGGAGGCCGTCCGCATCGGGGATCTGTCCGCCCGAAGTCCGAAGTCCAGCGTGGCCGACGAGCGTCTTTCCCGCCTCGGCCGCGTCATGAACGAAATGCTGGACGCCCTGGAGAAGGCTCGCGACCGACAGAAGGAGATCTCGCACCAGGTGCTGCGCGCCGAGGAACGGGAGCGGGAGCGGATCGCCGCGGAGCTCTACGCCGGAACGGCGCAGACGCTGGCCGGGGTGCTGGTCCGGCTCCAGATCCTCCTGCGCTCGCAAGGGCCGCAGAGCGCCACGACTCCCCTGGAGGACATGAGCTCCCAGATCCGCGCGGCGCTGGAGGAGATCCGGGCCTTCGCCCGACGCCTCCGGCCGCCGGAGCTGGATGAGATCGGAGTTCGGGCGGCGTTGGAGGCCCACGCCCGGCAGCTCATGCAGGCGGACGGCCCGAAGATCGTCCTGCACGGAGAAGTCCCGGAGAGTCGGTTGTCGGACGACGCCCGCCTCGCCCTCTTCCGAGTGGTGCAGGAAGCGTTGACCAACGCGGTCCGCCACAGCGGGGCCGAGCACGTGTCCGTGACCTTCCAGGCCGGTCCGGATGGGCTGGACACCCTGGTGGAGGACGACGGGCGCGGGTTCGATTCCGGAAGCGTCGAGCTGGACGACCACGCGCGTCTCGGGCTCCTGACCATGATTGAACGGGCGGGGTACGCAGAGGGTATGACTCATGTGGACTCGACCCCCGGCATGGGGACCCGGGTCCGGTTGGTCCTGCCCTGGAAGTCCGGTATGCTGGGAGGCAGCGATCAGCCGCCGCAGGGACTCGGGGACGAGCTCCCCCGCGTGGCCGCCGCCGACCGGTAGACCGCTGACGCCTCAGAGGAGGAATTCCATGTTCAAGAAGCTGCTGGTGACGCTGGACGGCTCCTCCTTCTCCGAGTGGGCGTTGAACTATGCTGCAGGTCTGAGCCGACGGACGGGCGCCGATCTGGAGTTGGCGTCGGTCCACGAGCCCATCCCCAGCTTCGCCTACGACGAGTGGGAAGCCGCGGCGTTCGAATGGACGGAAGAGTACCTGGCCAAGGCCAGGTCCAGTCTATCGGAGCGGCTCGAAGTGGATGTCTCGGCGTGGGTCGGCTCGGGTCAGGTCGTGGAGAGCCTGTTGGGTCGGGCCAGCGACATCGGCGCGGACCTCATCGTGGCGGCCACCCACGGGCGGGGCGCCTTCACCCGCGCATGGCTCGGAAGCGTGGCCGACGGCCTCCTTCGTCACGCTCCGCAACCCCTCCTCCTGGTGCGCCCTGAGAAGGGGGAGCACGCGCCGGAGGATCCAGCCTTCCGGAAGATCCTGGTGCCCCTGGACGGCTCGGACTTCTCCGAGTCCGTGCTGGACATGGCCGCCGAGATGGCGCGCCTCTACGATGGAGAGATCCACCTCCTGCGGGTGGTGGCGTATCCCATCGAGATCGCCTCCCCCTACCTCCCCCACACCGTGCAGATGAACCAGGAAGTGGTGGAGGAGGCCAAGGCGGCCGCCAAGTCGTACCTGCGGGAGATCGCCGCGGGCCTCGAGCGTGAGGTGGACACGGTCCACACCCACGTGGTGGTGGACAGTCAGGCCGGCGCGGCCATCTGCAACGAGTGCAGTGAGATCAACGCCGACCTGGTGGTCATGGCGACGCACGGACGCGGTGGGCTCAAGCGCGCCCTCCTGGGAAGCACCGCGGACAAGGTGATCCGCTCCGCGCACACGCCCCTGCTGGTGCGGCGTCCTCAGGACGCGGACTGAAGACCTGGACGATTGAACGGGAACGGAAGGGAGGAAGCATGCTTGTAAGGGATATCATGCGGAAAGAGGTCGTCACGGTCCCACCCGAGCTTACCGTCCGGGAGCTGACGCGCCTTCTGGCGGACGAGGGGATCACCGGCGTCCCGGTGGTGACGTCCTCCGGCGAAGTGCTGGGCGTGGTCTCGGCCACCGACGTGGTTCGGGTGACCGCGGAGAGCGTGGAGGTCCCGGTGCGCGGCACCCCCTGGGTCCCGGCGCCCGTGCCGGAAGGGTCCACGGATCCGGAGGACGAAGCGGTGGACCCCTACAGTGACTACTTCCTGCCGGAGGACGCGCCGGTGATGCGGGCCGACTGGGCGGACCTGGGAACCGACGGTCCCCTGGACAGCCTCACCGTGTCCGACATCATGACGCCGGTGACCTTCTCCGTGGAATCCGGGACCACGCTCAAGGCCCTGGCGGACTTCCTGGTGCGGGGCCGGATCCACCGCGCCCTGGTCCTCAACGACGGACGACTGGAAGGAATCGTCACCACCATGGATGTCCTCAAGGTGGTCGCCGCCGGCACGATGTAGCCCGCGCGTGGAGACCCTCCCCTCCACCCCCCTCCCGGTGGTCGCAGGCCACCGGGGATGGCGGTTCGCGCAGCGGGCCGCCGTGGTGGCGTTGGCCGTGGTGGGGGTCCTGGTGGTCGTCGCCCCCGACCCGGTCCTCGACCTTTTCTGGTCCGGGGTGGTCCCCCTCCTTCCGGTCCTCTTCCTGGTGCACCCGGGCCTGTGGCGGAACGTCTGCCCCCTGGCCACCCTCGGGATGGGCCCCGAGCGGGAAGACGCGAGCCCGGCGGTGGACTCTGCGGCGCGGGCCTGCGCGCTCCTCCTCCTCCTGATCCCCCTCCGCCCCCTGGGACTGGACGGGAGCGCGCTGGCGTCGGCGGGGTTACTGGTGGCCGCCACCGCCGGAGCCCTCGCGGGGCGACGCCGCCCACGGAAGGCCGGCTTCTGCAACAGCTGGTGCCCCATCCTGCCCGTGGAGCGTCTCTACGGCCAGCGTCCCCTCATCCAGCTGTCGAACCCGCGCTGCCCCAGCTGCACGGTGTGCACGCCCCGGGGATGTCTGGACCTGTCACCCGACGCCGCCTCCGCCCAGCTCCTGGGCCCGGGGCGGCGCGGATGGCGGTGGCTGCTGACGCCGCTGGGCGCGTTCGCCGCCGCCTTCCCGGGCGTGGTGACCACCTTCTTCCTCCTTCCCGCCGAACCGGGCGCGCTGGAAGCGTACGGACGGATCCTGGCCGGCGGCGCGGTCAGCTGGGTCGTCCTGTCTGCGGCGATCCGCGTCTCGGGGGCTTCGTGGCGCACGGCCTTCCCGGCGCTGGGAGCCCTGGCCGCCGGGCCGTACCTGTGGTTCGCCCTGCCCGGAGTCGCGCAGGCGTGGGGCCTGGGCGTGTCTCCCCCGCTGGCCGGGAGCCTGGGGGTGCTGCTGGTGGCGGGGTGGTGGGTCCACGCATGGCGGACCCGTGCGGTGCGGATCCCGCGCCTCCCGGCGGAAAGGCCGTCGGAGGCCTAGACCTCCCTCGCCCCTGGACCCGCGTCCCCGGGTCGCCCGAAGGCGTCCAGCAGGGTGTGGAAGTGGTGGGTTCCCACCTCCCGCCGGGGAGAGAAGCGCCCCCGCTCGTACAGGCGGGACCGCACCCCCCGCTGCACCGACTCCACCACCTCCTCGTCCTCCATCTCCACCCGGTGCAGGTCCGCGCCGGCGCCAACCTTCCGAAGCTCGGGCTTCCACACGTAGCTGCGGAAGCTCACCCGCGTGCGGGTGGGTCCCAGGGGCTTCACCACGTTCACCGAAAGGCCCCAGGGGTAGAAGTTCAGCATGAGGTTGGGGAAGAGCCAGAAGTAGAAGGCCCCCACCGGCTCTCCGTGGTCGGGGTGATCGGACGGCAGGTCGAAGGTGGGCTCTCCCGGCTTGGTCATCCCGAACTGCAGGTTCCCCCACGGGAAGCACTCGGTGCGATAGGCCTCGTAGTCCAGCGTCCCCGTGAGTGAAGCGCCGTGGACATACGGGATGTGGAACTCCTCCAGGTAGTTGTCGCAGTAGAGTGCCCAGTGGGACTCCATCAGGTACTCCTGCGACGAGGCCGGATCGAAGACGAACTCCTCCAACGGCATCCACGACGTCCGCTCCCGCACCGGGGCGATCCACTCGTCGAAGTCGAGCCCCGGATCCACGGCCGTGAAGAGGAGGGGGCCCCACCGCTTCAGGGGAAGCTCCGGAAGATCGTCCCGGGGAGCGGGGAAGTTCTCCACGCCGTCGAACTCGGGCATGAAGGTCATGGTCCCGTCCAGGTCGAACTTCCTGCCGTGATACCGGCACTTGAAGGAGCGCACGTGGCCCTCTCCCTCACAGACCAGGGCTCCGCGGTGGGTGCACACGTTGGACAGGCAATGGAGGCGGCTCGCCTGGTCCAGCGACAGCACCAGCGGCTCGTCCAGGCACCCTTCCAGGAGGGTCACGGGAAGGACGTGACCCGGGGCTCGCAGGTGCCCCCCGTCCGCCAGGTACTGCCAGCTGCGGGCGAAGACCCGCTCCACCTGGTGGCGGTACTCGTCCGGGTCGTGATAGGCTCGGGAGGGAAGGGTCTCCGCGCGTTCGATCCGGGGGTCCACCCCGTACGGTTCATGGCTCATTTCGCCAACTTCTCGTGCCATTGCCACGCCGGCAATGGGCCGGGCAACTTCACGTATCAGGGGGGTAGCTGGATTCGAATCCCCGACCCCGAACCGAGGCTCCCATGCGCACGATTCTGCTGATCACCTTCCTGGCCCTGACGCCCGTCTCCCTCCAGGCCCAGTTCGGGGGCTCCCGACGGGGTCCGGCTCCCTCGCCGTCCTCGGAGACCTTCACCATCGTACCCCGGGCGGGCTACGACCTGAAGTACCAGGAAGGGGTGGCGGGCTTGCTGCTGCGCATCCCGACCCGGGTGGTGCCGGGCCTGGCGGTGCAGGCCGCGGGGGACTTCACCTTCCTGTCCGGAGCCACGGAGCGCCAGCTCTCCCTGGACCTGGTGTACGACCTGGGGGGCATCCGGCTCGGGGGCGGGCCCGTCTGGCGCAACACCTACTGGGGGACGCTCAACCAGGGGCGGGAGACCCGGACCGGCTACTCGGTGGTACTGGGTCTCGGCGGTGCCCCCGGGCCCCGGAGCCCCATCTCGGTGGAGCTGGAGCTGCGCTTCGTGTGGGTGGACGACTTCAACCCACGGCCGCTGACGCTGGGAATCGGGTTCGCGCCGGGGCGGCTCTTCTAGCGGGGGGAATCACCCGGCGGGGGGCATCGGATCCGCCCGCACCGGCACCCGTGACGCCGGGAGGCCCGGGCCTACTTGATGTGGCAGGCCAGGCAGACGGCGCTGCCCTGATTGGAGATCCGTAGGAAGCTGCCCTGGGAGTTGTCGTGGCCGGTATGGCAGCTGGTGCACTCCACGCGGAAACCGCCGTCCACCCGATCGAGCGTCAGGCCTCGCTGCTCCACCTCCTCCGGGGACCGGAGCCCCGGAGTCCCCTCCTCATAGGCCGCTGAGGCGGGGTGCGACGTGCCGAGCTGGTGGCTGCCCACGGCCTGGGCGGTGACCCCGTCGTGGCAGGACAGGCACAGGGCCGTGCGCGCACCCATCCCGTCCACCCCCTCCACCGAGAGGACCGGAGCGTAGACCTCGGGCTGGTCGGCCCCACCCTTGTTCCCGGCGGCGGCGAAGGGGAGGTGGCAGATGTCGCACCCCTCTTCCCGGGACACCGCCACCTCCGAGAAGTCGTGCGCACCGCCACCTCCGAGAAGTCGTGCGATGTGCCGTCCAGAGCCTCGTCGGTCTGGCCCCGACCCGCCCCCGGAGCGAGGAGCGCGGCCATCAGCGCGGAGGCGATGGAAAGGACGAAGGGGAAACGTGTCATGGCTGGGAACCTATCCAGCGGCGCGGGGCCCAGGAAAGCCTGGGCGCTGTGGGGCTGATTAGTCTCTACCCGGAAGCCCCGTCCCGGTGCCCTCCCATTGGAACGAGGCGTCCCGACCCTACCCCACCTCCACCCAGAAGCGGCCCACGAACACGATGTTGTCGAAGGTCCGGTCCAGCGACGCGCTGTAGAACTCCCCCATCTCCATCCCGCCCTTCCACAGCACCGTGGCGCCGTCGGGAATCTCGGTCTCCGGGCCCGCGAGCCAGATCTCCTCACCCTCGACCCCCACCCGCACGTAGGTGTAGCCACCCCCGTCGAAGCTCTCCAGCGCCTGGCCCCGGGTGGCGTCCGGAGGAGGACCGGTGCTCTGGAAGGCGCCCACGAAGAAGAGCTCGTCGAAGGTCCGCTCCAGCGATGAGCTGGAGAACGCCCCCATGGATACGGCCCCGGCGATCCCCACCTCCTGGCCCACCTCCAGGGGAGAAGTCGGGCCGGCGACCCACATCTCCCGGTCACCCACGGCCAGGCGGGCGTAGGTGTATCCGCCGCCGTTCAGGGTCTCCAGCACGGTCCCTACCTGGGGAGGCGCCTGCGTCGGCATCTCGGACAGGGACGCCGCCGCGGTGGTGGGGTGGCCTTCCGGGAGAGCCGCGGCTTCGGGAGCGGCTCCACCGGCCGGCTCGGGCGAGGGGGAATCGGCGGGGGAGGCGCCCCCACACGCCGCCGCGAGGAGCGAAGCGGTGACCAGCGCCGCGAACTGCGGCAGAGAGGGGAGGATCGTCATGGGAATCTCGGAGTGGAGTGTCGGGAGGTCAGCGGGATCGCGGCAGGAGGGCGCGGGCCCCCGTGGGGTTCAGCTCCACCGACCCCAGGACGGTGGAGGCGGTGTGGACGCCCGACGCGAAGGTCTCCTCCCGGAAGGGGAAGACCACGCCCCCCACCCGGCGGAAGTCGGAATAGTCGGTGGCGAAGCCCAGGGGGCCCGGCGCGTTCAGGAAGACGGATTCGGAGCGGACGATGTAGTGCGTCTCGGGGTCCACGTACATGCGCAGGGCCATGGCGTCCCCCACCGGCAGCACCAGCACCGGCGCTCCGTCGTCCGTCGTCTCCACGGTGACCTGGGAGCGGGCGTCCAGCAGGATGCGGGGCACGCGGGCGCGGTGGGCCTGGGCCACCATGGCCATCAGGAGCGGGCCCTGGACCTCCGCCATGTCCTGGGGTCCCGGACCCCGCCATCCGCGGCCGTTCTCCAGCAGCCTGAGTTCCGTCCGGTCCGGGTAGCTCACCATGATGCTCAGGGTCTCGGCCCCCCCGGAGATCCGGACGACCTGTCCATGCCCGCCGCCGTTCCGGGCCACCAGCATCCCTTCCTCCCGGAACGAGTCCACGGACAGCACCGCCTCGGGCCCGCCATAGGCGGCGATGACCCGGTCCAGGACGGACTGGGCCGCGGCGGGAGGTGGGGCCAGGAGCGCCGCCCACGCGCCCACCAGGGCGAGTCCGGTCGCAAGCCGGCGCATCATCCGCGCTCCGACAGGAACGCCAGGGCCTCCTGCCGGGTCACCTCGAAGTAGCGGGAGTGGGTCTGGTACTCGAAGAGGGGCCGGGCCATCTCGGTGTCCAGATTGTCCAGCACCTCCCGGTAGTACGCCTCGGCCTCGTCGTCGCGGCCCATGGCCGCGGCGGCCTGCGCGGCCACGTTGAGACCCAGGATGTGCGTCGGCTCGATCTGGAGCATCTCCTGGGCCGTGGCCAGGCTCGCCTCCAGCTCGTCGCCGGTCCGTTGCAGGAGCGCCACGTGGAAGAGCCCGTCCATGTCCAGCGGGCGCGCCGCCTCGTAGGCGCTCAGCGCCAGCGGGAGGAACTGCTCCACCGTGGCGGCATCCCCGTTGTCCGACGCCGTCATCACCCGGTTGAAGAGCTGGTCCGCGGTCTGCCTCGGCGTGGCCTGCGCGATGCCGGGGGAGACGGGGACGACCGGCTGGGGCACCGCCGCACCCACCGGCGGGGCGGACTGGTTGCCCAGGACGTTCCAGGCCAACGCCGTGGCCAGGACCGCCATCGCGCTGCCGGCGACCCACCAGGAAACGTCACTCCCCTTCGCAGCCGCCCGGGACCGGCGTCGGGACGACCCCCCGCCTCCACCCCGGGCCCGCATGCTGGCGCCGCACTCGTTGCAGAACCGGCGGGCTCCGGTGGCCGGGGCCCCGCACTCGGGACACGACGCCACGCCGAGGTCGGCGCCGCAGTGTTGACAGAAATTCCCGGACGCGGACTTGCCGCATTCGGGACAGGGGACGCGGTGCTTCTGACTCATGCCACAGACTCCGGGAAGGGCGCGACGGACTCTCGCTTTCAATGTGGGGCTTCCCGGTGCCGGAAACATTCGGAGGGATGGCCCTCCTGGGTGTGGGAATTCTCCCCTCGCGCTGGAGCCCACCGGCACGGGAGCGGCCCCGACGGACGGCGCCCGGGCACCTGGCCCACAGTCCTCGGAGGCGTATCTTGCCGCGGCGACTCCCCCTCAACCCCCCTCATGCAGCGACGCCTCGTCCTCCTCTTCCTGGCCTCCGGGCTCGCGGGCCTCATCCACGAGTCCGTCTGGGCCCGGTACCTCCAGACGATCCTGGGGAGCGCGGCCCACGCCCAGGCCGTCACCCTGGCCGTCTTCATGGGCGGCACCGCGGTGGGCGCCTGGTGGGCGGGCCGGCGATCCCACCGCTGGCTCCGGACGCTCCGTGCCTATGCGGGCGTCGAGTTGGCGCTGGGCCTCACGGGGCTCGTCTTCCACCCGCTCTTCGTCGGCGTGCACGCCCTCCTCCTGGACACGGTGCTGCCCGCGCTGGGCCCGGGAAGGGCCGCCACCGGCGCGACCTGGCTGGCGTCGGTGCTGTTGATCGTTCCGCCGTCGGTCCTCCTGGGCATGACCTTTCCGCTGATGACCGCGGCGCTGGTCCGGCGGCAGCCGGCCCGCACCGGCGAGTCGGTGGCGATCCTGTACTTCGCCAACGCCCTGGGGGGAGCCGTGGGAATCCTCACCGGCGGGTTCCTTCTGGTGCCCACGGTAGGGCTGCCGGGCGCCATGGCGGCGGCGGGCCTCACCAGCCTGGCGGTGGGAGCCGTGGCGTGGCGCCTGTCCGGCGGCGAGCCCGAGCCCACTCCGGTGGTGACGCACCCCTCGGACACCACCCCCGCGGGGTCCCGGTCCGCCGTGGCGGCGCTCTTCATCGTGGCCGGCGTCACCGGGTTCAGCTCCCTGGCGTACGAGATCGTCTGGGTACGCATGCTGAGCATGCTGCTGAGCAGCTCCGCCCACGCCTTCGAGCTGATGGTGGCGGCGTTCGTCCTGGGCCTGGCGCTCGGGGGCCTCTGGATCCGAGGCCGGATCGACCGTCTGGCGGATCCCGCCCGCTTCCTGGCGCTGGTGCAGGTGGCCATGGGGGCTCTGGCGGTAGGCACACTGTTGGTCTACACGCCGCTCTTTCCCGTCATGGAGACCTTTCTGCGGAGGCTTCCCCCCACCGACGGGGGCTACGCGGTGTTCTCCCTGGGGAGTTACGCCATGGCGCTGGCCGTCATGCTTCCGGCCACCATCTGCGCCGGCATGACGCTGCCGCTGGTGACCTACCTGCTGCTGGGCATGGGTGGCGGGGAGAGGCGAATCGGACAGGCCTACGGGCTCAACGCTCTGGGCTCGGTGCTGGGCGCGACCGTGGCCCTGGAGCTGGGACTCCCGGCATTGGGGCTGGAAGGAACACTGGCCTTCGCCGCGGCCCTGGACGTTCTGCTGGGCGTGCTGGTCCTGACGGTTCTCGGGTCCCGGGCCGGGCGTGTCCCGGGACTCGCGGTGGCCAGCGTCGCGGCGGGCGGAGCCGCCGTGGTGTTGGGGCTCCGGGGCATCGACGCCTCGCTCATCACGTCCGGCGTCTACCGCGGAAACGTGGACCTGTCCACCGAACGGGTCGTCCGGATGTACGCCGACGGTGCCACCGCCAGCGTGTCGCTGGTGGAGGAAGGTGGGATCTTGAGCATCCGGACCAACGGCAAGCCCTCCGCCTCGGTGGCGCTCGACCCGGACGCCCCTCCCACGGCGGACGAAACGGTCACCACCCTCCTCGGGGCGCTTCCGGTCCTTCTCCGGCCCGAGGCCCGCACCGGGCTGAACGTCGGGCTGGGGTCGGGGATCACCTCCTCCATCCTGCTCGGCTCCACGGCGCTGGAGACCCTTACCACCGTGGAGATCGAGCCGGCCATGATGCGGCTCTCGGAGGGCTTCGCGGACCGGAACCGCCCGGTCTTCGAGGACGCCCGGAGCCGGATCGTCATCGACGATGCCCGGGCCTTCCTGGCCACCGCGCCGGACCGGTTCGACTACATCGTGACCCAGCCCTCCAACCCGTGGGTTTCCGGCGCCGGGGGGCTGTTCTCCATAGAGTTCTACCGGATGGCCTCGCGGAGCCTCCGCCCCGGTGGCCTGCTGGTGCAGTGGATCCAGGCGTCCGAGACCGAGACCGCGCTGGTGGTCTCCATCCTCCAGGCGCTGGCGAGTGAATTCCCCATCTACGACGTGTACGCCGCCACCGGCGGCGACCTCATCGTGGTGGCGTCGGCCAGCGGCCGGATCCCGGCGCCCGCGTTCGAGGGCATGGCCCGCCCGCCCCTCGTTGAGGCGCTGGAGCGGGTCCGTATCCGGGGCCCCCAGGACATCCTGGTGCGGAAGGCGGGGAACCAGGACACCTTCGGAGCGCTGACCCGACTCTACGACGTCCGGCCCAACTCCGAGTTCTACCCGGTCCTGCAGGAGAACGCCGCCCGCGCACGGTTCCAGGGGGCAGCCGCAGTGGAGCTCCTTCGCCTGATGGTGCAGCCGCTTCCGGTCCTGGAGTTCCTGGAGGTGACCCGACCGGACTGGACGCGCAGCGACGTGACCCTGTCCCCCAACTTCTTCTACTCCTCGCGGGCCGTGACCGCGCAGCTCTTCCGGGATCTGACCCTGCTCCCCGACAGCTTGCGGGAGACGCTCACCGATTCCATACGCGACCCGCTGGCCCTCCCACTGGCCGGGCAGGCCGAGCGCCTGGGCCACGCGTGCATGGTGGGCCCCACGCCCGGGGAGGCCCTGGGGGAGCTGTACGCCATCGCCACGGCGGTGGTCACCGACCTCCGGCCGGAGGAGTTACGCCCGATCTGGGACGCGATGGCGGACCAGCCGTGCGTGGCCGGATTGGCGGGGGTCGGCCCCGGATGGCTGCAGTTCCTCCGCACCGTGGGGGAGCGGGACGTTCGGGCCGTAGCGGCCCTGGCTCCCCAGCTGCTGGCCGCGGACGCCTCCGCCAGCCCGGCCCGGGCCCGGTACGCCGCAGCCGCGGGAATGGCGGCGCTGCTGCGGTTGGGCCGTGGCGAGGAGGCGCTCGCGCTTTTCCGGGAGCACCGGCCGGCCCTGTTCCCGGACGAGCCGGTGTCGTTCTTCTTCCGACACCTGCAGGAGCTCGCCCGAACCAAGTCGGGCGCCTAGGAGCGCGGTCCTCCCACGGGACGGCTGCCGGCGGGCGTCGGGCTACATGCCGGTGCTGCCGCCGTGCTTGTGACACCCGCTGGACCCGCAGGTGTCCTTCCCGTTCATTCCCCGGCGATCGTGGCAGGTGTTGCAGTAGTAGCCCCCGTAGGCGTCCTCGCCGAGCACCCGGGGTTCGTCCTCGCTCAGGCCGTAGTCCCAGAAGACGGTCCGGGTGGTGTTCCCCATGGACGAGATGTCTTCCCAGTAGGCCATGCCGCGGCCGTCGGGGGCGCGCACGGTGTCCACCAGGCTGAAGAAGTCGTTTCGGATCGCGCCGGGCCACGTCGCCTTGGGGTGGGGCCGGTGACACTGGACGCAGGTGTGCGTATACCCGCCGGCGGCGTCGTTCTGGGTGAGGTAGGGGTTGGGCACCTCCGACATGTCGGACGCACCCGCGCCCAGCGTGTTCTCGATCCAGACCACGCCGTTGAGCTGTTCGCCGGAGGTTGGGGTCGGGCCGTGCTTCTCGATGGTGGTATAGAAGAGGGCGATGTCCGCCATGGGGCCACCCGCGTGGTCCAGGACCCCGGCGGGCAGGGTGCCGTCGTGACAATCCACGCAGAATGCATCCATGGCGGTGGAACCCGCCCAGGTCGTCGCCGGTTGGTCCGGGTCTGGATCGGGATTGTATTTCTGCGCGCTGTTGTCCGCGTGGGGCCGATGGCAGTCGACGCATTCGATCTTCGCGCCGCTGACGCTGGATGCGGCGTGGGTGACGTCGTGCCGGTCGTTGAACGTGGTGATCTGGCCGTCACCCCACGCGTTCGACACCCAGTTGATGGTGGCGTCGTCGAACTGCGACTGGATGTCCGCCGAGGCTGGACCACCACCGGTGTGGCAATTGAAGCAGAAGCCCTCTTCCTCTTCGTACAACGTGGTGGGATCGGGGGGAGTGTCGCCCGGCATGAAGAGGGTGCCCAGCTCGGACCCGTGGGATTCGTGGCAGTCCGCGCAGTCGGACACGCCACTTCCGAAATGGGAGGACGCCACCCAGGCCGCCTCGTCGATCTCCGGGCGCGTCTGCCCGTCGCTGAACGGGACAAGGGGTGTGCCGAGACGGGTGGCCCCGAGGTTGTCGTGGCACGCGATGCAGAAGTTGGTGAGGACCGACGGGTCGGTCACCCCCCGGTCATAGCTGATACTCGTGCCGCCGTCCGGGTCCAGGAGCACCACGTGCGAGGACCCGGACCGGGGATGCCCGGTCTGGTCGTGGCAGGTCGTGCAGTCCTCTTCCGGTATGTCGGCGCCGGCGCCCCCTGTCTGGACGTGGTGGGACGGCCGGTCGAACTCGCTCACCACCTCCCGGTGGTGGCCCGTGTCCGGATCCGGCTGACGCTTGTTGTGGCAGGAGGTGCAGCCTCCCCCGGTGGCCTGGAAGCCGCCTTCATGGGCATGGCACGTGGTGCAGACGTCGGGTCCGTTGTGGCCCGAGAGCCCCGTGGCCTGCGAGGCCGGGTCCGTGTGGCAGACGTAGCAGATCCCGTCGGTGCCGGTGAAGTCCGCCTGGGTCGTGTTGTTCGTGAAGACGACCGAGGCGGTCCCGCCCCCGGGCAGGTCCAGGGTCTCGGGGATTATGAAGAGATTCGCGCCGGCTTCTCCCTCGTCGTCGTGGCAGTCCCAGCAGGAGGTGGTGTCGTTCACCGCATGTAGATTCCCGGCGTGCACGCCCTCCGTGAAGTCGATGGCGGAGTTGACGGTACTCCCGTCCACCAGGTAGCCCGGCCCCCCGTCTCCGTGGCACGTCATGCAGACGTCCTCTACCGCCGCTTCCCGGTTCAGCGCCACGTCCGCGCTGGTGAAGCCGCCGTGGATGTCATGGCAGTAGCTGCACTGGTGGACCTGGCCCGAGAGCTCCGCCGTCCCGCCGGGCACCAGGGGGAGCAAGAGGATCAGACCCAGGGCGAGCCCCACAACACGGAGACCCCTCACCGCGCCGTTCCCCTGCGGATTACCCGAACCTCACGGGCCCGGTTGCTCACGATGTAGAGGTCGCCGCCTTCGCCCACCGCCACGTCGGTGGCGAACGGCGTGAACTCCCGGTCCCCGATCTGGCCGACCCGCTGCAGCGTCTCGCGGTCGTAGATGAGGACCTTCCCCAGCAGGGCATCGGCCAGGTAGATGCGTCCGTCATCGCCCACGGCGACGCCCTGGGGCCTGGAGAAGCCCTCCGTGCAGATGCCGGCGCCGCAGGTTCCGGCGCCGGAGATCTCGGTGCGGTAGGCCCCGTCGAAGCCGTAGATCTTCACCGAGGCGTAGCCGTCCGCCGACAGGTTTCCATAGTCCGTGACCAGGATCTCCTGCCGCACCGAATCCACCGCCACCCCGATGGGGTTGTCGAGCTCGCCACCGCCGGATCCGCCGAAGGTCAGGAGCGATTCCCCGGAGGGGGTGAAGACCTTCACGTCCTTGTCCCGTCCGTCCACCACCAGGACGCGGGTGTTCTCGTGGTCGATGGCGATGTCGGAGGGATAGCCCACGCGGCCGTGGCCGAAGTCGTTGAGGCGCCGTCCCCCGTGGCCGTGGTAGACCTCCACCGTCTGGCGCTTGCTGTTGCCGACGAAGAGGAACGGGTCCCAGTACGCCACGCCGAGGGGCTTCCCGTCGATGTAGACCGCGTTCTCGTGCCGCAGGGTGCCGGGGTCGAGCTGAAGGACCAGCTGCCGCCGCGAGTCGGTGACTAGAATGGCGCCCGGCGCCTCGCTGACCCGGAGGGGCGAGCGAAGGTCCTGGACCCACATCCGGGGAAGCGACACGCCACCGAGGCCGGGCGGGTCGGTCCCGCCGCCATCGTCGATCTCCCGCCCCCCCAGCCCGGACGGGCCGTCGTCGGTGCACGCGCCAAACGCCACCCCCAGAACCAGCAGGGCGGGCAGGAACGGCAAGCGGGTGCGCGACTTCACGCCGAAGTCCTTGGGGGAGGGTAACTTGGACTCATGTTCCAAGATCGGCGCACGGCCCTTCCCCCGGTGCCGGGACGATTCCGGGTTCGTACGTAGGGCTTGTCCCCACGGGCCGAGCGGTCCCCATCGAAGCATCAGCCCACTCCCGGCTCCCCGTGGATCTTGTGGCAGTCCCCGCAGCGGCCGGGCTGGAGGTCGAGGTGGGAGGGGGGGCCGTAGAGGGACGGGTCCGCGGGGTTCATCGTAAGGCCACCGGTCCCCTCATGGCACGCTGCGCAAAGCCCATCCAGATCCACCTCCACGGTGAGGAAGGGCCCGGGCGCATTGTGCTGCTGGTGGCAGTCCCCACAGGTCGGCGTGACGTGGGCGTTGAAGGCGTAGTACGTCGGATCGTGGCAGGACAGGCACACCGTACGCTCGTCGTCCGCCACCCCGAGGCGGAGGTCGTACTCGTGTGGATCATGGCACCCGGCACAGGTGACTTCAGCCGCGGTGAAGCCCAGCCTCGGACCCGCCGCACCGCCGGGTGGGGACGCCCGAAACGGGTCGGATGCCCACTCGGACGCGCCCCGTGGGCCGGAGCGCCTCTCGCTGCCGAGGGGGTGGCCGTCGGGGCTCATGAAGCCCAGGTAGAGCCCACCCGTCACCGGCACGGCCGGACCGGTGGTCTCAGCGTTCCTGCGTAGGCGCTGTTCCTCAGTGGAGTGACATTCCAGGCAGTTGGCGCTGGGCATGTCGAGGCCTGGTATCAAGGAGGTGATGGCCAGCGCCGCCAGCCGTGATTCACTGAATCCCCGGCCACCCGAAACCGCGTCGTGGTCTCGCATGTGACAGTCGGCGCAACTATGGTCGAAGTTCCCGACGGCTCCTTGTTGAGCCGAGACGCCCGCTCCGGCCAGGAGCAGCACCAGCGCGCCCGCCAGGCTCCGTCCCGCCTCCGTTCCAGGGGCCCGGCGGCCCCAGCGGCGCTTCATCAGAATGCCTGCCGGAAGTTGAGCGAAACCCGGTGCTCCTGTCTCACGGTGTCCACCTCTCGACGAACCGTGTCCAGCCTCAGTGATGCCTGCATCTGACCCACCGTGAGGGAGACCGCCGAGCCGAAGCCGAGGAACCGCTCGGTGCCGGCAGCGCCGTCCAAGTGGTAGTAGGACGCGAAAGCCTGCGAACGGAGAGCAGGGATCGGCTGCCAGATCAGGCGAAACTCCGCGTCATAGTTGAGAAAGGGATTGGTGCGTCCGGTGCTGTGGATCGCGCGGGTCCGGGTGGAGGCGCTCAGCGTTCTCGTCAGCCGCGAACGGACCGTGGCCGTCCCCACCTTCCGGTCGAGCGACGCGCGGTCGGCGCGGTAGCGCTCCAGCGAGCCGAACGCGACCACCTCCAGGCGGGGGCCCCCGACGCGGTACTGCAGCCCGAGTTGCTGCTGATCCCGGTCCCCGAGTGTGGCG
>JBDHLC010000023.1:0-67423 GCA_039586075.1 Gemmatimonadota bacterium
CTGCTTCTCGCCCTGCCCCATCTTCCAGTGGAACGACCACACCGACTGGCCCATCGGCGCCGGGCACCCCTGCCTGGGGTGCACCGAGCGGTACTTCTGGGACACCATGACCCCCTTCTACCAGCGGCTCCCCGACGTGGCGGGCTTCGGTGTGGAGCGGAGCGCGGACCTCATCGGTCTCTCGCTCACCGTGGGCGCCGCTGCGGGGGTGGCGGCCCACGCGGTGGCCACGGGCGTCCACCGAGCCCGACGCGGGGCACGACCCGACAAGCCCGTGACGGAGCTCCCCGTCGTTCCGTCCGAGACCCCGGCGTCCGAGGAGGATTCCAATGGCTAGAGTCGTCGTCGACCCCATCACCCGGATCGAGGGTCACCTTCGCATCGAAGTCCAGGCGGAGAACGGACGGATCGCCGACGCCTGGGCGTCCTCCACGCAGTTTCGGGGGATCGAGATCATCATGGAAGGCCGGGATCCCCGGGACGCCTGGGCCTTCACCCAGCGGATCTGCGGCGTCTGCACGGTGGTTCACGCCATCGCGTCGTGCCGGGCAGTGGAGGATGCCCTGGGCATCACGGTACCTCCGGCCGGGGGCCTGATCCGGAACCTGGTCCACGGGATGCAGACGGTGCAGGACCACGTGATCCACTTCTACCACCTCCACGCCCTGGACTGGGTGGACGTGGTGAGCGCCCTCTCCGCGGATCCCGCAGCCACTGCCCGCCTCGCCGCGAGCCTGTCTCCCTGGCCCAACAACTCCGCGACGCACTTCGCGGAGGTCCAGGACCGGGTCCGCCGATTCGTGGAGTCGGGGCAGTTGGGGATCTTCACCAACGGGTACTGGGGGCACCCGGCGTACAAGCTCCCGCCCGAGGCGAACCTCATGGCGGTGGCCCACTACCTGGAGGCCCTGGACTGGCAGCGGGACGTCATCCGGGTCCACACCATCTTCGGGGGCAAGAACCCCCACCCGAACTTCCTGGTGGGCGGGATGGCTTCGGCCATCAACCTCGAGGACACCGGGACCATCAACGCCGAGAGCCTGACCAAGATCCAGGGGATGATCACCCGGGCCCGGCGCTTCGTGGAACAGGTGTATTGGCCCGACCTCCTGGCGGTGGCCTCCTTCTACAAGGACTGGGCCGCCATCGGTGGGGGCGTGACCAACTACGTCTCCGTGGGTGAGTACCCCGACAACGGGAACTGGCGCGACGTGGATTCCCTGTACTTCCCCCGGGGTGTCATCTTCGACCGCAACCTGGCGGAGGTCCTTCCGTACGACCACGAGAAGGTGAGGGAGTACATCACCAGCTCGTGGTACGAGTACGAGGGTGGCGACGACATCTCCCTCCACCCGTTCGAGGGCGAGACCCGCCCGCGCTACACGGGGCCCGAGCCGCCGTGGACCACGCTGGAGAACCACGAGAAGTACACCTGGATGAAGTCGCCCAGGTACGACGACCGTCCGGTGGAAGTGGGTCCGCTGGCGCGGATGCTGGTGGCCTACGCTTCGGGCCACGAGGACGTCCAGGAGGTGGTGAACGAGGCGCTGGGTCGGCTCGAGGTGGGGCCCGAGGCGCTCTTCTCCACGCTGGGGCGCACCGCCGCACGGGGCGTGGAGACGGTGCTCCTGGCACGGCGCCTGGAGACCTGGTTCGGCGCCCTGGTGGACCGGATCCGCTCCGGGGACACCCAGACCTTCAACGGGGAGTTCTGGGATCCGTCCACCTGGCCCACCACCGCACAGGGATACGGTTACCTGGAGGCGGCCCGGGGAGCGCTGGGCCACTGGGTCCAGATCGACGACGGGCGCATCGCGCACTACCAGTGCGTGGTCCCCAGCACCTGGAACTGCTCCCCCCGGGATGCCAACGGGGTCAGCGGCCCCTACGAAGCATCACTGACGGACAACCATCCCCTGGTGGATCCCGAGCGCCCTCTCGAGATCCTCCGCACGATCCACTCCTTCGACCCGTGCATGGCGTGCGGCGTCCACGTCCTGGACGCGCAGGGCCGCGAAGTCACCCGGGTGAGGGTGAACGGATGACCTACCACGTGAAGGAGGGGGAACCCCACTTCACAGAGGGGATTCCCGTCGAATACAAGCGCGTCTACCTGTGGAACTGGGTGGTCCGCAGCATGCACTGGATCTCGGCGCTGAGCATCGTGGTCTGATGGGCCGCTTCCGGTTCGCCCACTTCGCGGCGGCGGCGGTGCTGGTGGCTACGGCCATGATCCGGGTGTACTGGCTCTTTGTGGGCAATCGCTACGAGCGCTGGAACGCCCTGTTGCCGTACCGGAAGGAGGACTTCGTCAACGGCTGGATGGTGTTGAAGAAGTACCTCTTCCTGGAGCCGTGGCGGGCGCCTCACTACCTGGGACACAACCCCCTGCAGCAGGTCATCTACACGCTGCTGTACGCGGTGGCCATCGTGCAGGTGTTCACGGGCTTCTACATGTACGGCCTGGCGGATCCGGGGGGCTTCTTCTTCACGGCCTTCGCCTGGGTGGGCGCCCTCTTCGGAGGGGCGCAGGTGGTGCGCGTCTTCCACCACATCCTGACGTGGTTCTGGCCCATCTTCCTGCCGCTGCACATCTACCTCACGGTCCGGGCCGACGTGGTGCACCAGGAGAGCCGGATCTCGTCCATGGTGGGCGGAGGGCGGTACGTCCGTTCCGACATCGAGTTCATCGACGATTGACCATGGCGACCCCCCGGACCGTCGTGTTGGGAGTGGGAAGTCCCCTCATGGGGGACGACGGCGTGGGTGTGGCGGCGGCCGACCGCCTCCGCCGCACCCTAGGACCGTTGCCCGGCGTAGCCGTGCTGGACGGCGGCACCTGGGGGATGCAGCTCCTGCCCGAGATCGAGGACGCGGACCGGTTGCTGGTGCTGGACGCCATCTACGACGGGCAGGAGCCCGGGACGGTGGTCCGGCTGGAGAAGGAGGAGATCCCCCGGCTTCTCTACCAGAAGGTCTCTCCCCACCAGATCGACCTCCGGGAGGTCTTCGCGGTGGCGGAGCTCCGGGGGACGTTCCCCCCCAAGGCCGTGGCACTGGGGGTGGAACCGGAGACGGTCGAGCTGCAGGATGGCCTCTCGGCCACGGTGGAGGCCGCGCTGCCCCGCCTTCTGCGGGCCGCCGTGGAGCAGCTCCAGGCCTGGGGCCACGACGTGGATTGGCGGGAGGGAGGGCCGGTGGCAGAGCAGGGGCGGGAGCATGCATGAGATGAGCCTGGCCCTGGAGATCTGCCGCATCACCGAGGCGCAGGTGGGACGCCCGGTCCTGCCTCGGGTCCGGGAAGTGGGGATCCTCGTGGGAGACGACGCCGGCGTGGAACCCGCCAACCTGGAGTTCTGCCTCGAAGCCCTTCTCTCACAGCCCCCCTTCGACGGAGCGCGGGTGGCCATGAGCCGGGAGCCCGGCGACGACCTGCGAGTCACCTACCTGGAGGTCGACGATGACGGTCCGGCGAATTGAAGTTCGTGAGCGGGTCATGGCGAAGAACGACGAGATCGCCCTGGACGTCCGCTTGCAGCTGGCGACCCACGGCGTTCCGGCGCTGAACCTGGTGTCGTCTCCCGGCTCCGGGAAGACGCTCCTCCTGGAGCGGACGCTTCAGGATCTGGGGGACGAGCTGCGAATGGCGGTGGTCACCGGGGACGTCCAGACGGAGAACGACGCCGACCGGCTGGCGCGATGGACCGATCGGCTGGTGCACGCGGTGGTGACCGGCGGCGCCTGCCACCTGGACGCCCGGCAGGTGGCGACGGCTCTGGAGGCCCTGGACCTGGACGACACGGACCTCCTCTTCGTGGAGAACGTGGGCAACCTGGTCTGCCCCGCGAGCTGGGACCTGGGAGAGACGGCCAAGGTGGTGCTCTTCTCGGTGACCGAGGGAGAGGACAAGCCCCTGAAGTATCCCAAGATGTTCCGGATGGCGCGCTACGCCGTGCTCAACAAGATCGACCTCCTCCCCCACGTGCCCTTCGACCTCGACCACGCCGTGGCCTGCGCACGGGAGGTGAACCCCCAGTTGGAGTTCTTCTTCACCTCGGCCCTCACCGGAGAGGGTACGGAGGAGTGGTACGACTTCCTCCGGAGCTGTGTCCACACCCCGGTGCGGAGCTGAGCGTGATCCCCCCCCTCCCATCGCTCCTCGTCCCGACCTCGCCGCCGGCCAGCGCCCTGGAGGTGGTGGTTCGCGGGGTGGTGCAGGGGGTGGGGTTCCGGCCCTTCGTGCACCGCCTGGCGTTGACGCATGGCATCCGGGGCTGGGTCCGAAACGAATCCGGCTCCGTGCGGATCCAGGCGGAGTCCAGCGACGCGGCGCTGCGGGACTTCGTCTCCGAGCTCCGGTTCCGGGCCCCGCCCCTGGCTCGCATCGACGTGCTGGAGACCCGCCCGGTGGAGGCTTCCGGTTCCCTCGACTTCCGGGTGGTCCTAAGCGAGACACAGGTGGCGGGGCGCCTTCCGGTGGCCCCGGACGTGGCCGTGTGCGACGCGTGCGCCGCGGAGCTTCGGGACCCCGGGAACCGGCGCTACCGCTATCCGTTCATCACCTGCACCGACTGCGGCCCCCGCTTCACGGTCATCGAGTCCATGCCGTACGATCGCGAGCGGACCACCATGCAGGCCTTCGGACAGTGTCCCCAGTGTTTGGCCGAGTACGGGGATCCACGAGACCGGCGCTACCACTCGGAGACCAATTCGTGTCCGGAGTGCGGTCCCAGGGTGTGGCTGGAGCGGGATGGGGCGCGAGCCGGGTCCGGGGACGACGCCATCCGCGCGGCGGCGCGCATGCTGAGTCGCGGACGGCTCCTGGCCATTCGCGGGCTGGGAGGATTCCACCTGGCGTGTGACGCCGGCGACGATCTGGCGGTGCGTCGGCTCCGGCGCCGGAAGCACCGCGACGCCAAGCCCCTGGCCATCATGGTCTCCAGCTTGGAGGAAGCCAGCGCCGTCGCCGTCCTGGGGTCCCGGGAGGAGGAGCTCCTCCTTTCCCGGGAGCGGCCCATCGTGGTCCTGGAACGGAGGAGCGGAAGCGGGCTGGCGCCGTCCGTGGCGCCGGCGCTGTCCACCGTGGGCGTGATGGTGGCGTACACGCCCCTGCACCTGCTCCTCCTGGAGGAGGTGGGCCGGCCCCTGGTCATGACCAGTGGAAACCTGAGCGAGGAACCCATCGCCACCGGCAACGACGAAGCCCGTGCGCGACTGGCCGCCGTGGCGGACGCGCTTCTCCTGCACGACCGGGAGATCGTGGCCCGGTACGACGACTCGCTGGTACGGGTGTCGGACCAGGGGCCTGTCTTCCTCCGCCGTGCCCGCGGGTACGCGCCGCTGCCCGTCTCCCTGCCGGTCCCGGCGCCGCGCCCCATCCTGGCGGTGGGGCCCCACCTGAAGAACACCCTCACGCTGGCGGAGGGTACGGACGGGTGGGTGAGCCAGCACGTGGGGGACCTGGAGAACCTGGAGACGCTGGCTCACTTCCGGGACGTCCTGGAGCGGTTCGAGGCCGTCTTCCGGGTGAGACCGGAATACGTGGTCCGTGACCTGCACCCCGGCTACCTCTCCACCCGCCTCGCAGAGGAGAGCGGCCTGCGGGAGCTCGCCCCGGTGCAGCACCACCACGCCCACATTGCGGCGGTGCAGGGGGAGCACGGGGTGCGCGGCGAGGTCCTGGGGCTGGCGTTCGACGGCACCGGGTACGGTGAGGACCGACGGGTCTGGGGGGCGGAGCTCCTCATCTCGGACCTCCTGGGGTATCGCCGGATGGGGCGGTTGCGCTACGTGCCCCTCCCAGGCGGCGACGCCGCGGCGCGGGCGCCCTGGAGATCCGCCCTGGGGTACCTGTCGCTGGCCCCCGAAACGGCTTCCAGCTTCACTCTCGCCTTCCGCGGGGTGGACCCGGTGGAGCGGCGCACGGCCCAGCTCCAGATCCAGCGCAAGGTGAACGCTCCCCTGGCCTCGTCCATGGGCCGGCTCTTCGACGCTGCCGCCGCCGTGCTGGGGATTCGCGCGGTGTCCCGCTTCGAGGGACAGGCGCCCATGGAGCTCGAGTCGCGGGCGGGGCGGCGCCCTGCGCAGCCGCTCCCATGGTCGGTGTCGGAGGACCAACAGGGCTGCCTCGTACTGGATCCGATCCCCACCCTCGAGGCCCTGGGATCCCTCCGGAATCGGGGTGCCTCCGTGGAGGACCTGGCGGCCCGCTTCCACGAGACCGTGTGCGAAGCCTCGGTGGCCATGGCCCTCCGGATCGCGGAGGGAGCCGGATTGACGTTGGTCGCGCTGGCGGGTGGCTGCTTCCAGAACGTGCGGCTCCTGGACGGGGTCGCGCGGCGGCTGCGAGCCGCGGGGCTGCGAGTGCTCGTGCCCCAGAGGCTGGGCCCCAACGACGGCGCCGTGAGCTACGGGCAAGCGGTGGTCGCCGCGGCTCGGTTGAACGAGAGGAGTGACGACGACGTCGGCGCCGCCGGGTCCCAGACCCGCGCGGGGCGACCAGCGGTCGAACCTCCCACCCTCCCTCGTCGCAAGGAGTAGGACATGTGCCTCGGAATCCCGGGAAGGATCGTGCAGCTCTCCCACGAAGCCGGACTCCCCATGGGAGTGGTGGACTTCGGCGGTGTGCGGCGGGAGGTCTGCCTGGCCTACGTCGCCGACGAGATCGACGTCGGGGACTACGCCATCATCCACGTGGGGTTCGCCATCTCGAAGGTGGATGAAGAGGAGGCACGCCGGACCTACGCCGTGCTGCGGGAGATGGGAGAGCTCGAGGAGCTGGAGTGGATCCGCGAGGCGGCCGACGCGGCCGAGTCCGTGGACGTTCCCTCCCAGGCGCCGCCGCGACCCGACGGTACCGGCGGGTTGGGGGAGGCACGGGGATGAAGTACCTGGCGGAGTATCGCGATCCCGCGCTGGCCCGAGCGCTGGTGGACCGCATCGGTGGGACGGCGACCCGGCGGTGGACGCTCATGGAGGTCTGCGGAGGCCAGACCCACACCATCGTGAAGCAGGGAATCAACGAAGTCCTCGCCGAGGCGGTGGAGATGATCCACGGCCCCGGATGCCCCGTCTGCGTGACCCCCCTGGAGCAGATCGACCGGGCGCTTCACCTGGCGGCGCGGCCGGACGTGATCTTCACCTCGTTCGGGGACATGCTGCGCGTCCCGGGAAGCGAGTGCGACCTCTTCCAGGTGAAGTCCCGGGGCGGAAACGTCCGCATCGTGTACTCCCCGCTGGACGCCGTGGACCTGGCCCGGGACAACCCCGACAAGGAGGTGGTCTTCTTCGCGGTGGGATTCGAGACCACGGCGCCCGCCAATGCCATGGCGGTGTGGCGGGCGCGGGAGCTCGGGGTGACCAACTTCAGCGTGCTGGTCTCGCACGTGACGGTGCCGCCGGCCATGGTGGCCATCCTGGAGGCGCCGGACAACCGGGTGCAGGGATTCCTGGCGGCCGGTCACGTGTGCACCGTCATGGGGTGGACGGAGTACGACCCCCTGGCGAGCCGGTACCGGGTGCCCATCGTCGTCACCGGCTTCGAGCCCCTGGACATCCTCGAGGGAATCTGGATGGCCGTAAAGCAGCTCGAGGAGGGGCGCCACGAGGTGGAGAACCAGTACGTCCGGTCGGTGCGACGGGACGGAAACCGCCCCGCCCAGGAGCTGGTTCGCCGGGTCTTTCAGGTGGTGGATCGAGGGTGGCGTGGGATCGGGGTCATCCCCGAGAGCGGCCTGGGGCTCCGGGAGGAGTTCCGGGCGTTCGACGCCGAACGGAAGTTCGAGCTGGATGCGATCCGGGCGGACGAGCCCGCGGAGTGCATGGCCGGGGACGTGCTGCGAGGTCGGATCAAGCCCTTCCAATGCCCCGCCTTCGGTGTGACCTGCACGCCCGAATCCCCCCTGGGCGCCCCCATGGTCTCCTCTGAGGGCGCTTGCGCGGCGTACCACCGGTTCGGGCGCCTGAACCGTGCCGCCGCGGGAGGGTGAGGCCCATGACGACCCTGACCTCAGGTCCCGTGTGCCCGGCCCCCCGCGGCGTGTACGACCGGATCCAGCTCGGACACGGATCCGGCGGAAAGATGAGCGCGCAGCTCCTGCGGGATCACTTCCTCCCCCGCTTCGGCAACCCGCACCTGGACGCCCTGGGTGACGGAGCGGTGGTGCCGGTGAGCGGAGGGGAGGTCGTCCTTTCGACGGACACCTTCGTAGTCCATCCGCTGGAGTTTCCCGGCGGGAACATCGGCCACCTGGCCGTGCACGGAACGGTGAACGACCTGGCAATGATGGGCGCGACGCCCCGCTTCCTGTCGGCCGGATTCGTGCTGGAGGAGGGCCTTCCCATCGAGCAGCTGGCCCGGATCCTGGACGCCATGCAGGAGGCCGCGGCGGATTGCGGCGTCCACGTGGTCACCGGGGACACCAAGGTGGTGGACCGGGGAAAGGCGGATGGCCTGTTCGTGAACACGACCGGGCTGGGCCTGCTGGTGGATGGATTCCGGCCCCAGCCGAAGGGTGCCCGGCCGGGCGACGCCGTCCTCGTCAGTGGGCCGCTGGCTCGGCACGGAATGGCGGTCATGGCGGTCCGCGAGGGTTTCGCCTTCGAGAGCGAGATCACGAGTGACACCGTCAATCTCGCGCCGTTGGTAGGCGCGCTGCGAGACGAGCTGGGAGCGAGTGTGCACGTCCTGCGCGACGCCACGCGGGGCGGCCTCGCCAGCGCCCTGAACGAGATCGCAGCCGCTTCCGGCGTGGGAGTGGAGCTTCAGGACCACCGCATCCCCGTCCCCGGGCCGGTGGAGGCCGCGTGCGAGATGCTGGGTCTCGACCCGCTGTACGTGGCCAACGAAGGGGTGCTGGTGGCGTTCGTGGACGGTGCGGTGGCACGGGACGCCGTCCAGATCCTACGGTCGTTTCCCCAGGGCGCGGAAGCGGCGGAGATCGGAGGGGTGGTGGCGGATCACCGGGGAATGGTGATCCTGCGGACGGGGGTCGGGGGGACTCGCGTGGTGGACATGCTGCCGGGGGACCAGCTTCCCCGGATCTGTTAGTGCCGGCTGATTGGATGACTTGGAGGAGGAAATCGACATGAGAGCCATACTTCGTGCACTCCCGCTGGTGGGCTTCGGATTGATCCTGGGCGCCGACCGCCTCTGGGCGCACCCGGGACACCATGCCCTGGAGGGGATTCGCTCCTGGGTGGCCCATGCCCTCTCCAGTCCCTACCACGTGGGCTGGATTGCGCTCGCGGCCGTGTGCGTGGGCTGGGTGGTGTGGAGTCGCAGGGCGCGGCGCGCCGTGCGCGACCGCTAGGCGCCCCCGTCAGGAGGTGAGGCGGCCTTGTGACGGAGGCGGCCTCCCCGGGTCCGCGGGGCTCGGACCCCTACCGCAGCTCCAGGGCCTGGGCGCCACCCTGTCCCGGGCACGACTCCGCAATCACGTCACCGCGCACCCAGGCGTGGACGGGGCGCCAGGGCGTGAAGTCCTCGGGGCGGGCCCGGCGCAGCGCCGAGCCGACCCGAACCACCAGGTCGGTTCTCCGGTCCACCGACAGGGTGACCCCGCAGGGGTCGTTCTCGTCGGACTTCACCCACACCCGCCAGATGCTGTCGGGCACCACGGTCAGGCACAGCTCGGTGAAGTCACACTCGTTCACGCCCACGAGGATTCCCGTGAGGGTCGGCTGACGATCGGGCGTGGTGATCCCCGAGTCACACGCCACCCATCCCACCATCGCCGCCAACAGCGCGACCCACACCCTCCCGCTTCTCCTCATGCTCCCTCTCCTCACTCCGCGTCCGTTCTCTCGGTGATCCGCTTCACGCCGCCCGGGTGAGCCCCATCCCCGTTCGCCGGTAGAGCGCGGCGAGGGTCAGGGAGAAGACGGGCCCGCCGTAACAGAAGACGGCCCAGGGGGCGTAGCTCACTGTTGATACCCCCAGGGTGGTGGCCATGAACAGCGCCGAGACGGTCCACGGCATGATGGGCTCGGTGATGGTCACGGAATCCTCCAGGGACCGCGACAGGTTCTCCCGGGCCATTCCCTGCTCGTCATACGCCCCCTGAAAGAGCTCCCCGATGACCAGCGCGGTCACCAGGCCGTGGGAGGTCAGGGCGATCATGACCCCGCCGGACGCCATGGTGGCGGCGATGAGGCCGAACACCGACCGTACCGCCCCGAGCATGGTCCGGATCAGCAGGTCCAACGAGCCCGAGGCGTGCATGGCGCCGGCCAGGAGGAAGGCCGAGAGGATCAGGACCAGGGTGTTGGCCATGGCATACAGGCCGCCTCGCTCCACCAGGGTGACGAAGGCCGGACCCACCGCCGCCGGGTCGATGCCCGCGGAGGCCAGGAAATCGATCCTGAACCCCGCCACCGCGGCGGCCACCGTCTCCAGGATTCCGAATCCCTGCACCCCCACCCCGATGACGGCGGCCACCAGCGAAGAGGCGCCCAGGGCCAGGGCGGGCGGCACCTTCCGGACGATGCTCCAGATCACCAGCGCCGGGGGCAGCAGCACGATCCAGCTCAGGGAATACACCCTTCGCAGGTCCTGCAGGAGGACGCGGGCGCTTTCCGGCAGGCCCTCCGCCGCCGTCGCTCCGGCGTCCGCCACCAGCGTGTACACCAGCAGCGCCACCACGAAGGACGGGACGGCGGTCCAGAGCATGTGCCGGATGTGCGTGTAGAGGGGCGCACCCGCTCCGATGGCCGAGCAGTTGGTGGTGTCGGACAGCGGGGAGAGCTTATCGCCGAAGTACGCCCCCGAGACCACGGCGCCCGCCGTGACGGCCAACGGTACCTCCAGGGCGGCGGCCGTGCCCATGAGGGCCACGCCGATGGTTCCCGCCGAGCCCCAGGAGGTACCGGTCACCAGCGACATGCAGGCGGTGGTGAGGAAGGCGGTCACCACCAGGTGCTGCGGGTCCACCAGCTGCACCCCCCAGTAGACCAGGAACGGGACGGTTCCGGACAGGACCCACGTGGCGATGAGGAGTCCGATGGCCAGAAGGATGAGGATCCCGGGCAGCACCGCGGCGAGGCGCTCTCCCGTGGCGGCCTGGATGGCGTCCCATCCCACGCCCTGCCGACGAGCCACCGCGCCGGCCACTCCCGCCGACAGGAGGAGGATGACCACCAGGAGCTCCGCCGACGTCTCCAGGAAGACCGCGCTCCCCAGGAACAGGACCAGCATGGTGAGGAGCGGGAGGAGGGCCTCCGGAACGCTGGGCGTGGGGGTCGGGCCCGACGTTTCGGTCACTCGTCCGGCTCCCGGGCTCCGCCCGCGATTCCGAAGCTTTCGAAGCGCGGGCTCACGACGCGGCCTCGAGACCCCGGGTCACGTCCTGCACCAGGGCCTCTGCGCCCTCCAGCCCCACGGAGAGCCGCACCAGCCCGTGCGGCAGGCCATGCCGCTGCAGGCTGGTGGCGTTGTTCTCCCGTTGGGGGGTCAACGCCAGGCTCTCCACGCCACCCCAGCTCACACCGATGCGGAAGAGCTCCAGGGCGTCCAGGAACCGACATACCCGATCGTAGTCACCGTCCTTCAGCACGAACGAGAAGACCCCCGTGTATCCGGACATCTGGCGCTCCACCAGGGCGGGGTCCGCCGTGAACGCCGGGTGATGGACGGCCTCCACCCGGGGGTCGTTCCGCAGGTGCTCCGCCACTGCCAGCGCCGCCGTTTCGTGCTCCCGGAGCCGTGCGGGCAGAGTCCGAAGGCCGCGAAGGAGTAGCCAGGCATCGAACGGCGCCAGCACCCCGCCGTGAAGGAGGTAGGCCCGGTAGAAGATCTCCCGCATCCGGTCCTCGTCCGTCACCACCGCCCCGGCCACCACGTCGGAATGGCCCCCCAGATACTTGGTGGCCGTGTGCATCACCACGTCGAAGCCCAGCGTCAGCGGTTTCTGCAGAAGAGGCGTGGTCCAGGTGTTGTCGATGGCGGTGGTGATCCCCCGCGAGCGTCCCAGCTCCGCCACCGCCGCCAGATCCGCCACCCGGAACAGCATGGTGCCGGGGCTCTCCACCCAGATCAGCCGGGTCTCGGGACGGAGCGCGGCTTCCAGCGCGTCCACGTCCAGCTCCAGGACCACGTCGTGCGTGATCCCGAATCTTCCCAGCTGCCGGACCAGCTGCAGGGTCGGTCCGTAGATCTGGTTGAAGAAGACCACGTGGTCCCCCGCCTGCAGGAGACCCATGAAGACCGCGCTCACGGCGGCCATCCCGGAAGCGAAGGCCTTGCATGCCTCGCCACGCTCCAGAGCCGCCACCTTCCGCTCGAACTCCTCCACGGTGGGATTCTGGCCCCGGGAGTAGATGTGGTGTCGGTGCTCCGCCGTGAACCTCTCCACGAGGTCTTCCATGGTGGGGAACGAGAAGAGCGAGGTCTGGACGATGGGAGCCGCCGTGGGTGCGGCGCCGTCGCCGTATCGCTCCACCTCGTCTTCGATACAGGTCCGAACGTCCTCGGGGTCGATGCGCATGCGGCGAAGGTCACTCGGCCCCTGTTGCGGGGCAAGAAGGCGTCCCGAGGCGGCGTCCAGCCGCGCCGGCCAGCGCCATCTGCCGGGCCCGCCTTTCGGTACTCCACCGGTGACAAGGTGACCCGCTCTCACTCCCCCGGACCGGAGGAGCCGGGGGAGATTCCCCCACAACAAGTCGGGGAAGCTTCCGTTTGCTCGACATTTCGGGGTCACCGTACTTTGCGGCACCTACCGTCGGAGGTGAGCCATAATGCCCATCTGCAGCTACGTGGTGATCCCGGAGCGAGGCGCAGCGGATTCGGTGGAGGGTGCGCTCCTCGCTATCCCGGGGTGTGACGTCGCTCGCGCGCAGAACCGTGACGTGCTGCTCCTGGTGACCGACACGCCGAGCCTGGAGGAGGAGGCCACCCTGAGAGCGTCCATCGAGACCATGCGTGGAATCCAGGCCCTGCTCCTTGCCTTCGGCGAGATCGATCCGGATACCGACTTGGCGGATCCGGTGGCGAACCTCTCGGTCCAGGGGGACCGATGAGCGTGCTCGGGCGACGGGACTTCCTGCGACGCTCGGCTATGGCCGCGGCCGCCGCATCGGCGTCGTCGCTGGTCCCGGACGTCGTATTCGGTGCCGAGGTACCCGGTCTCTGGAACGAGCGTCAGGCCGTGGACTGGAGGAGGACGCCCTGCCGGTTCTGCGGCGTCGGGTGTGGCCTCCTGATCGGGATCGAGAACGGCCGGGCCGTCGCAGTGCGCGGGGATCCGGACTCGAGTGTGAACCGCGGGCTGGCGTGCGTGAAGGGGTATCACTCGGTCCAGGCCCTGTACGGGCGGGATCGGATCACCCGGGCCCAGGTCCGACGCAACGGCCGGTTGGTGGACGTCCCGCTGAGCGAGGCCCTGGACCTGGTGGCCGAGCGCCTCCGGGAGACCGTCGACGCCCACGGTTCGGACTCGGTGGCGATCTACGGCTCGGGACAGTGGACGATCCCCGACGGCTACGCGGCGTCGAAGCTGTTCAAGGGCGGCATCGGGACGAACAACGTGGAAGCCAATGCCCGGCTCTGCATGTCCAGCGCCGTGGCCGGCTTCCAGAGCACCTTCGGGCTCGACGAGCCCATGGGGTGCTACGAGGACATCGACCACGCGGATGTCTTCGTGCTCTGGGGCAACAACATGGCCGAGACCCACCCGGTGCTCTTCTCCCGGATGCTCGAAGAGCGCCGCCGACGGCCCGACGTACAGATCGTCGACCTCGCCACCCGGACGACCCGGACGAGCTACGGCGCCGACCGCACTCTGCTCTTCGCACCCCAGGCGGATCTGGCCATCGCCAACGCCATCTGTCACGAGATCGTGCGGAACGACTGGGTCGATCACGACTTCGTGGAGCACCACGTGGCGTTCAAGCGGGGGCGGACGGACCTGGGCTACGGCCTGGACGAGGACGCCCCACCCTTCCGCGAGGAGCCCCGTGACGCGGCGTGGGAGGACTACGTCGAGTTCCTCAACGACTACCGGCCCGAGCGGGCGGCGGAGATCTCGGGGCTGCCCGCGTCGGACATCCGGTGGCTCGCATCGCTGTACGGAGACCCGTCTCGCAGGGTCATGTCCCTCTGGTGCATGGGGGTGAACCAGCACACCCGTGGCACCTGGATGAACAACCTCATCTACAACATCCACCTGCTGGTGGGGAAGATCGCCACTCCCGGGAACAGCCCGTTCTCCCTGACCGGCCAGCCCAGCGCGTGCGGGACCGTGCGGGAGGTGGGCACCCTCACCCATGGCTTGCCCGGGGGCACGGTGACCGATCCGGAGCGGAGGCGGATGGCCGCCGAGATCTGGGGGGTCCCGGAGGAGAACATCCCGTCCGAGCCCACGCACCACACCATCTCCATGTTCCGGGCCCTGGACGCGGGGGACATCCGGTTCATGTGGGTCCAGGTGACCAACCCCATGGTCTCCCTGCCGGACCTGGGGCGGTACCGCGCCGCTGCCGAGAAGGACGATCGGTTCCTGGTGGTGTCCGACGTCTACCCAACTCCCACCACCGCCGTGGCGGATGTGGTCCTACCGGCCGCCATGTGGATCGAGCGGGAGGGCCTGTTCGGGAATTCTGAGCGGCGGACCCAGTACTTCTCGCACATGATCGAGCCCCCGGGTGAAGCCATGAGCGACACGTGGCAGATCATCGAGGTGGCACGCCGGCTGGGGTACGGGGAGCTCTTTCCCGCGTCCGAGGAAACCCACGTCGAGGAGATCTGGAACGAGTACGTGCGTTTCCACGACTCACCGGAGCACCGGATGGCACCGCTGGAACTGCTCAAGGAGCTTCCGGGCGTGCTCTGGCCCTACGTCGACGGCCACGAGGTCAGGTGGCGCTACAACACCGAGACGGACCCGGCGGCGGATCCCGAGCACGGCGCATACGACTTCTACGGGCACCCGGACCACAGGGCCTGGATCTGGATCCGGCCCTACGAGCCTCCCCCGGAGTGGCCCGACGACGAGTACCCCTTCTGGCTGAACACCGGGAGGGTGCTGGAACACTGGCACACCGGGTCCATGACGCGACGCATCCCCACCCTCTATCAGGCGCTTTCGAGAGCGTACGTGGAACTCCACCCCGGGGACGCCGATGCGCTGGGGGTGCGGGACCGGGAACGGGTGCGGCTGGTCAGCCGGCGAGGCTCGGTGGAGGTGCAGGCGCGGGTCGACTACCGGGCGCGCCCGTCGCCGGGGCAGGTCTTCATGCCGTTCTTCGACCAGGACCGGCTGGTGAACCAGCTCACCCTGGACGCGTACTGCCCCATATCGGGCCAGCCGGACTACAAGAAGTGCGCGGTCCGCGTGGAGCGGCTGCGTAGATGAGCCGGTCCAGCGGACGCAGCGGTTCCGGGTTCAGCCCGCTCAATATCGTGCGGGCCGTGTCCGTGTTGGTCGTCGTGGCCCTCTTCGTCGGTACCGGGTTGGAGCGCAGCCGAAACGAGCTCCGCTATCCCCCGCCAGGCCTCCTGAATGTCGATGAGGCTCCGATCGAAGCGGAGGCGGGGGTCTTCCGTGTCGGGAAGGGGGACCTGGCCGTCGCCCTGGACTTCGAGGTGGCTCGCCCTGCCCATCCGCGGAATCTGGAGTTCGTCCGCCGGCTCAGAGCGTATCCCGGGGCGCCACCACGGATCCCCCACGGCCTGACCCGCGAGGAGTACACCGATGTCCGGTGCAACATCTGCCACGAGCGGGGGGGATGGGTGGCCCGCTTTGCCACCTACGCACCGGTGACGCCGCACCCCGAGCAAGCGTCCTGCCTCCAGTGTCACCTTCCGCTGGACGAGCTTGTGGCCCGTCCTCTTCCCGCTTCGGAGACCCTGGTGTGCGCCCAGTGTCACGTGGACCCTGAGCACAGACCACTGGTCTACGTCGCCTCGGACTGGCGGCCCGGGTCGTGGCCGGTCACGGATCGGCAGGCCATGCCGGGGGCCCCGCACCTGATTCCCCACGAGGTACGGAGCCGGAACAACTGCCTCGCGTGTCACGGTGCCCCCGGCAGCACGGAGGAGCTCAGGATCGGGCACTCGGAGCGTAGCAACTGTCTCCAATGCCACCTCCCGGTGGCGGTGGACGGGGACCCCGACGCGGTCTTCGTGCCGAGTGGTCCCCCGGAAGTGGGTGACGACCCACCGGAGGAGGGCCCTTGAACGAGCGGTGGTACCCGGGGCTGGTGGCGGTGTGGGTGCTGGCCGCCGTCGTTGCGGTGGCTTCCACCGTGGGCCGAGGCGAGCACGAGGCGGAGATGGAGACGGGCGCGCTGCCCCTCCTTCCTCCGGGCGCCCGCTCCCCCGCTAGTTTCGAAACCGACGAGACCCTTCCCTCGGCGCTGGCCGGGGTGGCCATCGAGGAGGTGCTCGGCGGCTGGACCGGCCCGGGCGGACAGCCGTTCTACCTGGCGGCTCGATCCGGGAGTGAGACCGACTACCGCTATAGGCAGATCGGCAGGGAGAGCTGGTACCTGGCGCTCCGCATGTCGCCGCCGCCGTTGAGGACCGAGCCGTGCACCCCGTGCCATGGCGTACAAGGGGTCGTGGAGAGTCCGGTGGAGGCGGAAGCCGAGGAGGTGCACCAGAATATCCGGCCCGTCCATCCCAACGAGACCGGCGCCCAGTGCCAGACCTGCCACTCCGCCGAGGATCCCGGGCAGCTGCAGCTCGAGCGCGGTGAGACCGTCCCCGTGGCCCACGCCTACCAGCTCTGCGCCCAGTGCCACTTCCCGCAGGTGGAATCCTGGGCCTACGGAGCCCACGGGAAGCGGCTGGTGGGATGGCGCGGCCGCCGGGTGGTGATGGGATGTGCCGACTGCCACGATCCCCATTCCCCGGGCACCGAGCGTCGGGCTCCGTTCGGTGGGCTCCAGCTGCCCGGGGCGTTGTTCCCGGAATCGGAGCACGAGGAGGGAGAGGGGGAACCGGATGCTCCGGGTTCACCCGGTCACGGAGAGGCCCATGAGTGACCGTCGAGACCTCACCTTCGAGGACCTGGTCCGCAACGCCGGCGCCAGCGAGGCCCGGAGCCGACTCGAAGCGCTGACGCCGGACCCAGGGACACTCCCCGGTGCCCCAGCCGGTGCGCAGGCCCCGGGACCCGGGGGCGGGTGTGATTCCGGCTCGTGCGGGTGTGGCACCAACTCACAGCCGCCGGCGCCTTCGAACACGCTCCTGGACAAGCCGCTGGACCGGAGGCGGGCCCTCGGCACCCTCTTCGGAGCCCTGGCCGTGACCTCCCAGGCCGTGGGCGCCTGCTCACCGGTGAGCATGGAGACCGACGAGGAGCGAGAGGCGAAGCTCCTCGAGCGGGAGGAGTACTTCAAGGGCAACTACCGGCTCATGACCCAGGAGGAGCGGACCGAGACGATCCGTCGCCTGGAGCGGCTGGCGGAACTCCGGGGCCAGGGCGACGTGCGGATTCGTACCGACGAGGCCCTGCAGGGCGTCATGTACGGCTATGCCTTCAACATCTCCAAGTGCAAGGGCTTCCGAAACTGTGTGGAGGCCTGCATTCACGAGAACAACCTGGACCGGGGCAGCAACACCCAGTACATCCGGATCTTCGAGAAGGTGGACGGCGAGTCCATCAACGATCTCGCCCATGCCGACGCGACCTACGGTCACGAGGTGCCCGCCGAAGGCCACTACTATATGGGCACCCAGTGCTTCCAGTGCGCCAATCCTCCGTGTGTCTACGTGTGTCCGGTCCAGGCCACATGGCAGGAGCCGGACGGGATCGTCGTGGTGGACTACGACTGGTGCATCGGCTGCCGGTACTGCATGGCGGCCTGCCCCTACTGGGCCCGCCGGTTCAACTGGGCCGAGCCGAGCGTCCCCCCGGGCGAAGTGAACCCCCGGCAGCACTACCTGGGGAATCGGGCTCGCAAGAAGGGCGTGGTGGAGAAGTGCACCTTCTGCATTCAGCGGACGCGCGAAGGCCGGCTTCCCGCCTGCGCGGAGTCGTGCCCTACAGGAGCACGCGTCTTCGGAAATCTCCTGGATCCGAACTCGGACATCCGCTGGGTGCTGGAGCACAAGCAGGTCTTTCGTCTCAAGGAGGACCTGGGGACCGAGCCGCGTTTCTGGTACTTCATGGACTAGGAGTCTGAGGACGCCTCATGCATCTCAAGTGGTTCCTTCTGAGCGCCTTCCGCTCCGCCGTCACCGGCGGCCGGCGCTACCACCTGTGGATGGGGCTCCTGACGCTCCTCATGCTACTGGGCGCGTACGGGTACGGGGTCCAGCTCCGGGAAGGGCTCTCCGTAACGGGGATGAACGACCACACCAGCTGGGGCCTGTACATCTCCAACTTCACCTTCCTGGTGGGGATGGCGGCCGCGGCGGTCATGCTCGTCCTGCCGGCCTACGTGCTGGAGGACGTGGACTTCGGCAAGGCGGTGCTCATCGCCGAGGGCGTGGCCGTGTCCGCCCTCAGCATGTGCTTGGCCTTCGTGGTGGTGGACCTGGGAAACCCGTTCGCCTCCTGGCACCTCACGCCGGGGATCGGGATCCTCAACTTCCCCCGGTCGATGCTGGCCTGGGACGTGGTGGTCCTCAACGGCTACCTGGCCCTGAACTCCCTCATCCCCTTCTACATCCTCTACAGCCACTACACGGGCCAGAAGCCGAACAAGTCCCGGTACGTGCCCTTCGTGTACCTGTCGGTCTTCTGGGCCGTCAGCATCCACCTGGTCACCGCCTTCCTTCTGGCCGGGCTTCCCGCCCGCCCCTTCTGGAACCACGGTCTTCTCGGGCCGCGCTTCCTGGCCACCGCGTTCACCGCCGGCACGGCGTTCATGATCCTGCTGCTCTGGTTCATCGACAACGAGACCGAGTACGAGATCGACCGGGGGGCCTTCAAGAAGCTGGCCATGATCACCACGGTGGCCGCCCAGGTGAACCTGATCATGCTGGGCTCGGAGATCTTCACCGAGTTCTACTTTCCCACCCACCACGCGGAGAGCGCCCGGTACCTCTTCTTCGGTCTGGAAGGGTACGACGCCCTGGTTCCCTGGATCCGCGTCGCCCTGGTCCTGAACCTCGGGGCCACGGCGGTTCTGACGCTCCATCCCCTGCGGGAGAACCGATACTGGCTGCTCGGGTCGTGCGTGGTCCTCTTCGTGGCGGTGTGGATCGACAAGGGGATGGGGCTGGTGGTGCCCGGCTTCATCCCGTCGCCCTTGGGAGAGATCGTCGAGTACACGCCGACCTGGGTGGAGATCGTGGTGACCGCGGGCATCTGGGCCATGGGGCTCTTCATTCTCACCGTGCTGGTGAAGGTGGCGCTTCCCATCGAGATGGGAACGGAGCGGAGTCCCCTGCTGAAGCGGTCGGGTGGGGGGTACAGCCGTCGCAGTGAGCGGCGGAAGAAGCCGGCCTCCCAGGCCTGACCCACGCGGGGGCATCCGGCGGCAGGGCGTAGGCGAAAGGACGAAGCCCGCCCCGGATCCGGGGCGAGGCCCTGTTCAGGACGGGCGTGCCGGTCTGCCCGCGGTCGCCTTCGCCCCGGTCGAATCTGACCGCCGAAAGGCGCACGCCGGGTGGCCGTGGGAGCCGCTACTTCTTCTTGTCCGTCCCCCCAGCTGCCTCGGGCAGCGCGTGCTTGATGGCGTACGAGATCATGTCCAGAGGAAGCGGAATCACCGAGGTGCTCGCCTGGCCCGCGAGCTCGGTCAGCGTGCCCAGGTAGCGGAGCTGGAGCGTCATGGGCTCGGCGCCCATGACGTGGGCAGCCTGGGTCAGCTTCTCGGCGGCGAGGAACTCCCCTTCCGCGCGGATGATCTTGGCTCGCTTCTCCCGCTCGGCCTCGGCGGCCCGGGCCATGATCCGCTGCATGGCCTCCGGGAGGAGCACGTCCTTCACTTCCACCAGGTTGATCCTGACGCCCCACGGCTCCTCGGTCTGCTCGTCGATGATCTCACGAAGCCGCAAGTTCAACCGGTCGCGCTCGCCCAGGACCTCGTCCAGGTCGGACTGGCCGACGACGCTTCGCATGGACGTCATGGCCAGCTGCTCCGTGGCCATCCGGTAGTCCTCGACGTTTAGGACGGCCTTCACCGGGTCGATCACGTTGAAGTACACCACCGCGTCGACGTGCACGGTGACGTTGTCCCGCGTGATGATCTCCTGCCTCTCCTCCATGATCCAGGTGACCACACGCATGTCGACCTTCACCATGCGGTCGACCCAGGGGATTATGAACCGGATACCCGGTTGCCGCGTGTCCACGTATCGCCCGAATCGGAGCAGGACGCCCTTCTCGTACTGGCGCACGACCCGGACGCCCGGGGGGACGATCACGAGGAAGGCCGCGACGCCCACCACGATCCACGGGGCGTAGTCCCAAAGGATGTTCATCACCGGCTTCCTCCTCGGTTCAGGCGAGAGGGCAACAGCGGACTCGACGTAGGCCAGCCGCCGAATTGACCCCCAATCTTGGGCCCGGGCCTCCAGAAGGCGAGAGGGGATTCTCCCGCATGATCCGTGGGGGAGTCCCGGGCAGGTCCGGCATGGTGACCCGGGCCCTTCTGGTGTCGTCCTCCACGGGGGGTGGCGCGGAGACGTGCGGGGCGTGGGGCTTCATGCGGCCTTCGATGCTCGGCCCCTGGGAACCTCCAGCGGCGAGGGGATGCGGATCGTGGCGTGGGGAGAGCAGGAGTGTAGGTTGAAGCCACCTCCCTCCGGAGACTGACCCATTCATCCACCGAACGGCCCATGATGATCCGACGCACCCCGCGAACCCGGCTCCTGGCTTCGACGCTTCTTCTGATGGCCGCGCCGGCCCTGGCTCAGCAGACTGCCTACGCTCCCCCGGCTCTCACCGGAGAGGATTACGCCCGCGCGGAGCAGCGGCTCGGCACCTTCGCCGGGGAGCTCGCCACCGGGATCACGGTGAGTCCCGTCTGGATCGACGGCGAGCGGTTCACCTACCGGAACGGGACCCGCGCGGGGTGGGAGTTCATCCTGGTGGAGCCGGCGCGGCAATCCCGCCGGAGAGCGTTCGACCATGCGCGGCTGGCGCGTGCGCTGGGGGACGCCCTGGGTGAGACCGTGGACGCGGATCACATCCCGTTCTCGTCGGTGGAGGTGGTGGGGGACCGGGTCCGGGGCCGGCTCCGGGGTCAGTGGTTCACCTGCGAGATGGACGATGCCTTCTGTCGCGCCGAGGAAGCGGGAGGGAGCCTGGGACGGGACGTGGTCGTCTCGCCCGACGGCTCCAAGGGGGCCTTCGTGCGGGATCACGACCTCTGGGTGCGGGACCTGCGCACCGGCCGGGAGACGCAACTGACCCAGGACGGCGTGGAGAACTACGGGTACGCCACCAACGATGCGGGGTGGACCCGCAGCGACGTGCCGGTGCTGCTCTGGTCCCCGGACTCCCGGAAGATCGCCACCTTCCGCCACGACGGCCGGGGGGTGAGCCAGATGTACCTGGTCACCACCAACGTGGGAGCGCCCACCCTCCAGCAGTTCAACTATCCCCTTCCCGAGGACTCGCTGCCGTTCCGCATCGAGCGCATCGTGGTGGACGTGGACGCGGGGGAGGTGATCCCGCTGCAGATGCCGCCGGACATGCACCGGTCCACCATCTGCGACCACATCTACTGCAACGGGCAGTTCTCCGACGTGGAGTGGAGCGCCGACGCCAGCGAGCTCTACTTCGTTTCCTCGAGCCGGGACCACAAGGAGGCCACCCTGCGCGTGGCCGACGCCGTCACCGGCGACGTCCGGGACGTCCTGTTCGAGCGGGAGGAGACCTTCTTCGAGTCCGGCTACGACCAGGTGAACTGGTTCGTCCTGGAGGAGGCCGACGAGGTGGTCTGGTACTCCCGCCGCTCGGACTGGGGCCATCTATACCTGTACGACCTGGGGACCGGGGAGCTGAAGCGCGCGCTGACGCAGGGTGAGTGGAACGTCCTGCAGGTCCGGCACGTGGACGAGGAGAACCGGCAGGTCTACTTCGTCGGGAACGCACGGGAGCCCGGAGACCCGTACTTCGAGTACTTCTACCGGCTGGACCTGGACGACGGGGCCGTCACGCTGCTGAGCCCCGATAGCGCCAACCACCGGATCTCGGTATTCCCGTCGGCGCGCTGGTTCGTGGACCACGCGTCTACCCCCACCGACCCGGGCCGCACCGTGGTGCGGGACATGGACGGGAACGAGGTGATGCAGCTCGAGGTCGGAGACGTGTCCCGCCTGGTGGAGAGCGGATGGGAGCCGCCCATCCCGTTCACGGTGAAGGCGCGGGACGGCGTGACGGACCTCTATGGCCTGATGTATCGCCCGGCGAACTTCGATGCCACCAGGAAGTACCCGGTGGTGAACTACCTGTATCCAGGACCGCAGACCGGCAGTGTGGGGAGTCGCAGCTTCTCGCCCGCCCGCCGGGACCACCAGGCCCTGGCCGAGCTCGGCTTCGTGGTCATCGAGGTGGACGCCATGGGCACCCCGAAGCGGTCCCACTCCTTCCACTCGGCCTACTACGGGGACATGGGGGACAACGGTCTTCCGGACCAGGTCGCCACCATCCAGCAGCTGGCGGAGCGGCACCCCTGGATCGACCTGGATCGGGTGGGCATCTGGGGCCACTCCGGGGGCGGGTTCGCGTCCACGGCCGGCATCCTTCGCTACCCCGACTTCTACAAGGTGGCCGTCTCACAGGCCGGGAATCACGACAACCGGAACTACGAGGACGACTGGGGCGAGAAGTGGCAGGGGCTGCTGGAGGAGTTCGACGACGGCACCACCAACTACGACAACCAGGCGAACCAGCTCCTGGCGGCAAACCTGAAAGGGAAGCTGTTGCTGGCGCACGGCACCATGGACGACAACGTGCCGCCCTATAACACCCTGCTGGTGGCCGACGCGCTCATTGCCGCCAACAAGGACTTCGACCTGATCATGATGACCAACCGCCGTCACGGCTTCGCGTACGAGCCGTACATGCTTCGGCGGCGCTGGGACTATTTCGTAAAGCACCTCATGGGATCGGAGCCGCCGAGGGAGTTCGTGTTCGGACAGCGGCGCCCCGTGTCATGAGGCGTCGAGGCTGGATCGTGGCGCTGGCGGCGTGCGCGGCCTGCGCGCCGCCCGCAGCGGATGAGTCGGGAGGGGGCGTCCCCGACATGGCGGCGGAGGCCCCCGAGAGCCAGGAAAACGACGCCGAAGTGGCGGCGGTGGTGGCGGCGGTGGAGACGGTCCTGCACGCCATCAACACCGCCGACAGCGATCTGGCGCGCTCCGTGGTCCTTTCCGACGCCCGGGTCACGGCGGTGCGGGAATCGGGGTGGCGTTCCATTGCCGGTGAGGACTTCGCGGCGGGAATCGGGGATCCGGAACAGGGCTACGTCGAGCGGATGTGGGATCCACGGGTCCAGGTCCTGCAGAACGTCGCCACGGTCTGGGCGCCCTACGACTTCTACCTGAAGGGTGAGTTCAGCCACTGCGGGGTGGATGCCTTCCAACTGGTCCTGGTGGACGGTGCCTGGAAGGTGCAGAGCTTACTGTACAACACGCTACAGCCGCCGGAGTGCGAGGTGCATCCGGAGGGCCCGCCGGGCTGACTTCGGAGGGCTGTGCGGGGTGGGTACGTAGTCGCCCACCTTCCGCTCATGCGTAGACGTGCCTCGCGGGTTACGTGCAGGTACGTAACCCCCTCTCCGGGCGCGTCGCGCTAGCGTGATGCCATGGGTGGTCCCCCCGAGCCGGAGGCAAGAATGGCACCGCTACCACGCGCAGCTCAACCCTTGGCCGTCCGGGCGGTGGCGCGAGAATCTCGCCCCGGGAGGACGCCGCCAAGGAGGTGGCGTGTCGGTCCGGAGGCCTTCAACTTTCCACCCGCCGCCCCCGTCCGGAGATCAACAGATGGAAATCACCGTCATTCTGACCGCGGCGTCCACCTGCGCATTGGGCGGGGTGTTTCCATGGATCAGCGCGGAGGCCGTCCTGCTCGGCACGGCCCTGGCGCTCTCGCCCGGATACCTTCCGGCCCTCGTCGCAGGCTGCGCCATCGGGCAGATGGTGGGAAAGGCCGGGCTCTACTCGGTCATGCGGTGGGCTCCGGACCGCCTTCCGGAACGGGCCCGGCGCGTCCTGAAGAAGGTGGAGGGGATGTCCAGCCGCGGGCACGTGCTCGGCGGTGCGGTGTTCGCCGGCGCAGCCGTGGGGCTCCCTCCGTTCTACGTCGTCACCCTGGCAGCGGGGCTGGCCAGGCTTCCCCTCGCCCTCTTCCTGGTGGCGGGCCTCCTGGGATCGCTGGTCCGCTACGGGGCTCTCATGTGGGGCGCGGGAGCCCTGGGGTGGGGAGGCTGACCATGGGTCGCGTGGTGATGGGCGCGGGGATGGCCCTGCTACTCCTGTTGGGGGCTCGCCGGGTGGCCGCTTTCCAGGTGGTCGAGGATCTCCGGCCGGTGTCGCTGGGGGCCCGATGCGCGACGGAGGCGGTGCCCGGTCCCGAGATGCGCATCGTGCAGAGGGCTCTGTCGAATCCCCGCGACCCGGAGGTGGTCCCGCCCCTCGCGGCCCTCTACGACTCGCTGGCGTCCGAGGCGGAGGTTCGGCCCCAGGACGTGGAGGTCCTCTTCCAGCTCGCCGTGGTGATGGGGGCGCGCAGCGAGGTCAGCGGTGGGCGGACACAGCTGGAATGGGCCGAGCGGATGAGTGAGGTGGCGGGCCGGATCCTGGACCTGGAGGAGGACCACGCCGGGGCCATGCACCTGCTGGGGCGGATCCACGCGGCCGTCATGCGGATGGGAACCCTGAAGCGGTGGCTGGCCCGGACGCTGTTCGGGGGAGCGGTCTTGAAGGAAGCCTCCTGGCAGGAGGCCGGACGATACCTGGAGGCCGCCGCGGAGGCGTCGCCGTGTAACCCCGACTACCGCTATGAGCTGGCCGCCCTGTACCGGGACACCGGACGACCCGACCGGGCGGCTCGGGAGGCCCAGCGGGCGCTGGAGGTGTCGGCGGTGGATCCGGCCTACGAGGGCGTGGCGCGGAAAGCGCGGATCCTGCTGGCCCGGGAGGACGGAGGCCAGCCCGAATCACGCTAGGCGTCTCGCCCTCCGGGCGCTCCGCCCGGGCCTTCTGTGGAGCGCGCCGTACCGCAGGGCGCCGATGCGACGTCCAGGCCCCGGGCACGCGGGATTTGTGCGAACCCCGCTGCGGCCCCATCATCCCCGCACAGTCGAACCCTCCGCGTGGAACACACCCTCAGGGAGAGTCGCCCGTGGCCGATCCATCGACGTCGCGACGCGAGTTCATCGCCACCAGCTCCAAGGCCGCCTTCGGCGCCATGATCGTCCCCCGCCACGTCCTGGGAGGTCCGGGGTTCCAGGCTCCCAGCGACACCCTGAACGTGGCGGTGGTGGGAGCGGGCGGGATGGGTCGCGAGAATTCCCTCCGCCTCCTGGACGAGAACCTCGTCGCTTTCTGCGACGTGGACTTCGGATATGTGGAGCGACGGATCCAGGAGCTCCTGGACTCCGAGAACGAGGAGCGGGCCGCCCGTGGGCAGCGGCTGAAGGAGCAGTACCAGGCGGCCGCGAAGTACGCCGACTTCCGCGAGATGCTGGCGGGCTCGCCGGAGATCGACGCCGTGGTGGTGGCCACTCCGGACCACCTGCACGCCGTGGTGGCCCAGCACTGCATGGAGGAGGGGAAGCACGTCTACGTGCAGAAGCCCCTGACCTGGTCGGTGCACGAGGCCCGGGTCCTGGGCCGGGTGGCCCGCGAGACGGGGGTCGTGACCCAGATGGGAAACCAGGGCCACTCCGCGGACGACGCTCGCCTGGTAAACGAGTGGGTGCAGGCGGGCATCATCGGGCCGGTGCGCGAGGTCCACGTCTGGACCAACCGGCCCATCTGGCCGCAGGGCCTTCCGGCGCCCAAGTACCCGCCCCAGGAGCGGGACCCGGCGGAGATGACGTCGTGGTGGCCCGGCGACGTGTCCGGTCTGGTGGCGGAGGCCATCGGGCGGGACTACCCCATGCCCGAGGGCTTCCACTGGGACCTGTGGAAGGGTCCCGCCGTCACGGAGCTGGACTATCACCCCATCTTCCACCCCTTCCACTGGAGGGGGTGGTTCCCCTTCGGCGTGGGCGCGCTGGGGGACATGGGGGCCCACCTGCTGGATCACCCCTACTGGGCGCTCGGCCTGACGTACCCCGAGACCATCGAGGCCACGTCCACCCCGTGGGGCGGCGGAAGCGAGAACCCCGTCACCTACCCCCTGGCCATGAAGGTCCACTACGAATTCCCCCGTCGCGGAATCCTGCCACCGGTGGCGCTCCACTGGTACGACGGCGGGCTCATGCCGCGGCGCCCGGACCTGCTTCCCGACGACGTGGCCCTGGACCGCGGAGGAGGGGTCATCTTCGTGGGCGAGCGGGGTCTCCTGATGCACGAGACCTACGGCGGAAACCCACGGCTCTTCCCCGAAGGGCTCCAGGAAGAGGCCGACCTGGTTCCGGCGACCTACGCGCGGGTTCCGGACGAGGTCCACGAGCGGAACTGGGCCGAGGCGTGCAAGGGGAACGGGACCGCCGTGTCCCCCTTCTCGTACGCTGCTCCCCTCACGGAGGTGATGCTCCTCGGTCTCGTAGCGCTCCGATCCGGGCAGGGGCGGAAGATCCACTACGACTCCGACACGATGCGGGTCACGAATCACGAACCCGCGAACCAGTATCTGACCCGGGAGTATCGTCCCGGCTGGGAGGTGACATGACCGTAGGAACACTCGGCCGCGGGGCGGGCACCCTGGCGCTTCTCCTTGCCGTGGCTGCCGGCTGCGGGCCCACGGCGGATGCGGCGCCCGACGACGCCGAGGCGCAGGCGGCGGCGGTCTCCCAGGAGGCGCACAACGTCCTTACCGAGGCTGAGCGAGCCGAGGGATGGAGGCTGCTCTTCGACGGGGAGACGCTGGACGGCTGGCGGGTGTTCGGGCGGGATGGAATGTCCGAGGGATGGGCGGTGGTGGACGGGAACCTCACGCGCGTGGCGGACGGAGCCCGGGACATCATTACCATGGACCAGTTCCAGGACTTCGAGCTCTCCCTGGAGTGGATGGTGGAGGAGGGGGGCAACTCCGGGATCCTGTACCGGGTGAGCGAAGAGGTGGACCGGATCTTCGAGGGCGCCCCGGAGATGCAGGTTCTGGACGACGCCAACCATATGGACGGTGGGGACCCGCGGACCTCCGCCGGCGCGAACTACGCACTGCACGCCGCGCCGCGGGGTGTGGTCCGGCCCGCCGGCGAGTGGAACCAGGCCCGGATCCGGGTCGAGGGGAATCATGTGACGCATTGGCTCAACGGAGTGGTCACATCCGAATACGAGCTGGGCAGCGAGGATTGGAAGGCGCGCGTGGCGGCCAGCAAATTCGCCCAGTGGCCCGAGTACGGGACCTACGGCGTGGGCCACATCGGGCTGCAGGACCACGGGGACCGGGTGTCGTACCGGGACATCAAGATCCGGGAGTTGAACTGATGCGACGCCGGGTCCCGGGACCCGCGTCGTCGGCGGCTCGTGGACACGACGGAGGTGGGAGATGAAGCGCAGGGATTTCCTCAGCGGGCTCGCCGGGCTGGGTGCCGCGGGACTCGCCGGTGCGGGCGACCTCCTGGCGCAGGCCCGCGGGAATCGGTCCGGTCTGAGCCGCGGCCCGGCCTCCCTTGAGGCGGCAGACCGGGTGACCGCTCGCTCGAAGCATCCGGAGCGGTGGGGCGTCCAGCTCTACACCGTCCGGGACCGGATGGCGGACGACGTCCGCGGGACGCTGGAGGCCGTGGCGGGGATGGGGTACGGCGAGGTGGAGTTCGCCGGCCTCTTCGACTGGACTCCGGAGCAGATGCGGTCCCTGCTCGATGACCTCGATCTCCGGGCGGCGTCGTCCCACGTGGGGATGAACGTGATCCGGGGCGAGTGGGCTTCCGCGCTGGACGCGGCGGAGATCCTGGGGCAGGACCTCATCGTCCTTCCATCGCTTCCCGGTGACGCCCGGACCGCCGACGGGCTGCGCGCCTTGGCGGACGAGCTGAACCGCGCCGGCGAGGTGGCCCGGAAGCGGGGGCTCCACCTGGGCTTCCACAACCACGGATTCGAGGTGACCCCGCTGGGCTCCGACGCCGGGGGAGACGGCACTCCCGCCTCGCGGCCCCTGGACATCCTGTTGGCGCACACCGATCCCGCGTTCGTCTCCTTCCAGCTGGATCTCTTCTGGACGGTGGACGGGGGCGCGGATCCGTTGGCGTACTTCGACGCGCACCCGGGCCGCTTCCTGTCGGTGCACGTGAAGGACCGCACACCGGAGGGCCGCATGGTGGACGTTGGATCCGGCACCATGGACTTCAGGGCGCTTCTCACCGTGGGCGACGCCGCCGGCATGCGGCACGCCTTCGTGGAGCACGATCGCCCGGAGGACTCCATGACCAGCATCCGGAACAGCATCCGCCACCTGCGAGGCCTGGGCGGCGGCTCCGGTTCCGGAGCGAGCCCCCGCTGAGGTCCTCGCCGGAAGAGCGCCGAGCATCCGGGTTTCACCTGCCACAGACGTCGAACTCAAAATCGAGGGAGTGATGCGCAGCAAGGCTCGACAGCAGGACTACGACGCCATCGTGGTGGGCTCCGGGGCCGCCGGTGGGATGACCGCCCTCATCCTGGCGGTGAACGGCCTCAAGGTCCTCATGCTGGAGGCAGGACGGGACTACGACCCCGTCACCGAGACGCCCATGTTCCAGCTCCCCAAGGACGCGCCGCTCCGGGGTGGCTGGACGCCCGAGAAGCCCTTCGGCTTCTATGACGCTACGGTGGACGGCGGGTGGCAGGTCCCGGGAGAGCCCTATTCCTCGGCCGACGGGGTGGACTTCCTGTGGTGGCGGGCGCGCATGCTCGGCGGGCGCACCAACCACTGGGGACGCATTTCGCTGCGCATGGGGCCGTATGACTTCAAGCCGCGCTCCCGGGACGGGCTCGGCTTCGACTGGCCCATGACGTACGACGACCTGGCGCCCTGGTACGACAAGACCGAGGCGCTCATCGGCGTGTACGGCTCCAACGAGGGGCTGGAGAACACGCCGGACTCGTCGCCGGGGATCCTGCAGCCGCCCCCGTCGCCCCGGGCCACCGAGCTCCTGCAGCAGCGGGCCTGCGGGAGCCTGGGGATTCCCATGATCCCCGCCCATCTGGCCATCCTGACCGAGCGCCAGGACCACGAGCGCCTCCCCCGCACGCTCTTCCCCAACAACCCGCTGGCCCAGAGGGTCATCGCGGAGTCCATGCGCTCCCGGGCGGCCTGCTTCTGGGCCACGCCGTGCGGCCGGGGGTGCTCCATCAAGGCCAACTTCCAATCCCCCACGGTGGTGATTCCTCCCGCTCTGGCCACGGGGAACCTGGACGTCATCACCGACGCCATGGTGCGGGAGGTGACGGTCAACGGCCGCGGTCGGGCCACCGGGGTCCACTACATCGACAAGAAGACCCGGCAGGACATCCACGTCCGGGGCCGGGTGGTGGTCCTGGCGGCCAGCGCCTGCGAGTCGGCGCGCATCCTCCTGAACTCCACGTCGTCGCTCTTCCCCGATGGCCTGGCCAACGGCAGCGGGATGGTGGGGAAGTACCTCATGGACACCGTGGGAGCCGGTCTGGGAGGGCAGATTCCCGCCCTGGAGAACTGCCCGCCGCACAACACGGACGGCGCCTCCGCCATGCACCTGTACATGCCGTGGTGGCTGTACCAGGAACAGGCCCGGGGTGAGTTGGACTTCGCCCGGGGCTACCATATCGAGCCCTCGGGCGGTCGCGGGATGCCCGGGGCCGGTGCGTTCGGTGGAATGGAGCGGTGGACGGAGGGGGCCTATGGGCGCCGGTTCAAGGAAGAGTGCCGGAGGTACTACGGCTCCTTCGTCTACTTCGCAGGACGCGGGGAGATGATCCCCAACGAGGACTGCTACTGCGAGATCGATCCCGAGGGCGTGGACCAGTGGGGCATCCCCACGCTCCGATTCCAATGGAAGTGGTCGGAGCACGAGCTGAACCAGGCCCGGCACATGCAGCGCACCTTCCGCGACGTCATCCAGGCCATGGGAGGGCGGGTGACCGGGACCGTGCACGAGGACGGAGCCGACGCCATCGCGGCGCCCGGGGAGATCATCCACGAGGTGGGCGGGGTCCGCATGGGCGACTCCCCCTCCAACTCGGTGCTGAACCAGTACTGCCAGAGCTGGGAGGTGGACAACCTGTTCTGCACCGACGGAGGGGCGTTCGTCTCCAACGCCGACAAGAACCCCACGCTGGGCATCATGGCCATCGCGTGGAGGTCGTCCGAGTACATCGTGGAAGAGATGAGCAGGGGGAACCTCTGATGAGCGACGAACGGCAACGGATCCCCGCGCCGGATGACGCCCCGGAGATCGCACCCGCGGGCCGCGCTGGGCAACTTCCCGTCCTTCCGGACGGCGTCCGTCCCGGCATGGACCGGCGGGAGGCGCTGAAGCTCCTGGCCCTGGCCGCCGCGGCCCCCACGGCCCTAACCGCGTGCGGACCGGGCGAGGACGTGCCGGGGGGAGGCGCCGCCACCGGCGTGGGGGAGGGAGCCGGCAGCGGCTCCGGTGCTTCGGCCGCCGCGTCGAATCCGTTGGCCCGGGGCGACGCCTGGGATCCGGATCTCGTGAATCCCGTGCTGCGCTGGGAGAAGGTCCTCACCGACGACGAACGAGGGGGGCTGGCGGCGCTGTGTGACGTCATCATCCCAGAGGACGAGGTCTCTCCCTCGGCCAGCTCCGTGGGCGCCCACGACTTCGTGGACGAGTGGGTGAGCGCTCCCTACGACTTCGCCCGCAACGACCTGGTCCTGGTCCGGGGTGGGCTGGTCTGGCTCGAGAACGAGTCGGCGGACCGGTTCGGAGAAGGCAGACGATTCCGGGATCTCACGCCAGAGGAGCAGCAGGCCATCTGCGACGACATCTGCTACCTGCCCCGGGCCCGGCCGGAGCACCGCATGCCGGCGCGCTTCTTCGCCAAGGTCCGGGACCTCACGGCCACGGCCTTCTATACCACGCCGGAGGGGATGCAGGACATCGGGTACGTCGGGAACCTCCCCACCACCGTCTGGGGCCCGCCACCCACCGAAGTCCTGCGCCACCTCGGGCTGGAGGAGGGCTGACCTCCACAGGGCCGAACGTCCCGGATCGAGGCCTTCGCCCTCGCACATCGCAGCTTCATCAGACCACTGAATCGCCCGGAGTACCGGGCTGTCCCGAACCCGTCCAACAGGAACCGACATGGTCGACGCCAACGCAGCCGCCGCCACCTCCGGAGAGGTGAACGCCTCCCGGCTCTTCCTCGGGAGTTGCATCGCCCTCATCGCCACCTCGGTGGCCTTCGCCACGGTCGGGGCCATCATGCTCGCGCTGAAGGGCGAGTTCGTGCTGGACAACGCGCAGGTCGGATGGATCGGGGGCGCGGCCCTGTGGGGCTTCGCGGTGTCCCAGCTCGCCTTCGCGCCGTTGGCCGACACGCTGGGGATGCGATTCCTCCTGCGGCTCTCCTTCCTGGGGCACCTCCTGGGCACCCTCGTCATGATCACCGCCGGAAGCACCGGGGGAATGGTGTCCGGTCCCTTCTGGCCCCTCTTCGTGGGCGCGCTCATCATCGCCATGGCCAACGGGCTGGTGGAGGCGGCGTGCAACCCCCTGGTGGCCACCCTCTTCCCCGAGAACAAGACGGTGAAGCTCAACCAGTTCCACGTCTGGTTCCCCGGGGGCGTGGTCCTGGGTGGGCTCGGGGCCTACGGCCTGGACCAGGTGGGAATCGGGAACTGGCAGATCAAGCTGGTCCTCATTCTCATCCCCACCCTGATCTACGGCGTCCTCCTGCTGGGCCAGCGGTTCCCGGCCACCGAGGGCGTGCAGGCCGGGGTGAGCATGGGGGAGATGTTCAAGGCCGCGCTGGCCACCCCCCTCATGTGGGTGATGCTCATCGCCATGGCCATGACCGCCTCGGTGGAGCTGGGCCCCAACCGGTGGGTGCCCGCCGTGCTGGAGGCCGGGGGCATCGCGGGCATCCTCGTCCTGGTCTGGATCAACGGCCTCATGGCCGTGCTGCGGTACCGGGCCGGGCCGGTGGTGGAGCAGCTCTCCCCCACTGGAATCCTCCTGGGCTCCGCCGTGGTGGCGGGGATCGGTCTCACCTGGCTCTCCTACACCGAGACCGTGGTCATGACCTTCGCCGCGGCCACCGTCTTCGCCGTGGGGGTGTGCTACTTCTGGCCCACCATGCTGGGCGTGGTCTCCGAGCGCGTTCCCCGGAGCGGTGCGCTGGGGCTGGGGCTCATGGGCGCCGTCGGGATGGCCACCGTGGGTCTGGTCACCTCCCCCACCATGGGCCAGATCGCGGACGGATACGCCAACGACCGCATGCCCGTGGCTGAGACCATCGCCTTCCTGGGGACCACGGCCGAGGCCCTGGCACCCTCCGAGAACGTGGACGACCAGGCGGCGGTGACGGCGGCTCGAGGGGTGGTGGAATCCTACGAGGCGTCCGGTTCCCTCCCGTCGCCCGCCACCGCCAACGCGCTGCGGGCCATCGTCTCCTCCGGCGCCGGCGCGGCGGTGGTGCAGGAGGCCCAGGCGATCCTGGGACCCGCGGACAACTACGGCGGCCGCATCTCGTTCCGGTACGTGGCGCCCCTGTGCGGGATCCTCCTGGTGATCTTCGGAATCCTGTACATGAGGGACCGGAGCGCCGGCGGCTACCGGGTGAACCGCATCGGGGAGGTGACCGCGTGACGAGGGTCGCCACCCCCAAGGGACCCCGGGAGGCCGGACCGTGAGCCGTATTCGCTACGGGATGGTTGGTGGGGGCCCCGGGGCCTTCATCGGAGAGGTGCACCGCATGGCCGCCTCCCTGGACGGCGAGTACACGCTGGTGGCCGGAGCCTTCTCCTCGGATCCGGCCAAGTCGTCGGCCCAGGGCGTGGAGCTGCGGCTGGATCCGGCCCGGGTGTACGAGTCCTGGGAGGCGATGGCGGAAGGGGAGGCACGGCTGCCCGAGGGGGAACGAATCCAGGCGGTGGTCATCGTCACGCCCAACTACCTCCACTATCCGGTGGCGAAGGCCTTCCTGGAGGCGGGCGTCCACGTCATCTGCGACAAGCCCCTGACCCTGACGGTGGAGGAGGCAGAGATCCTCTGCCGACTGACCGAGGAGGCGAACCGGGTCTTCTGCGTCACCCACAACTACACCGGCTACCCCCTGGTGAAGGAGGCTCGCGCCCGGGTGGCGTCCGGGGAGCTGGGGGAGGTCCGGAAGGTGGTGGTGGAGTATTCCCAGGGATGGCTGTCCACCCTGCTGGAGGCGGAGGGCCAGAAGCAGGCGGAGTGGCGTGCCGACCCGGCCCGCGCCGGGATCTCCTCGGCGTTGGGGGACATCGGGACCCACGCCCACAACCTGGTGGAGTACGTCACGGGGGACCGCGTCACCCGGGTGTTCGCGGACCTGGGGACGGTGGTGGAGGGTCGTGCGCTGGAGGACGACGCCACCGTCCTGTTCCGCCTGGGAGGCGGTGCCCGGGGTCTTCTCTTCGCCTCGCAGATCGCGGTCGGCGAGCGGAACCACCTGCGCCTCCGCGTCTACGGCACCAAGGGGGCCTTGGACTGGTGCCAGGAGGACCCCAACGACCTGGGGCTCCTGGAGCCGGACGGCTCGGAGCGCATTCTGCACACGGGAGGAGGGACCCTCTCGGAGGCGGCTCAGGCGCACACCCGCCTTCCCGGCGGCCACCCGGAGGGCTTCATCGAAGCCTTCGCCAACCTCTACCGGAACGTGGCCGGCACCATCCGTCTCGTGGAGGGCGTGCCCGGTGACGGGTCCGGCCACGTGGGCGACTTTCCCACCGTGGCGGACGGGGCCCGGGGGGTGCACTTCATCCACGCCTGCGTGGAGAGCGGACGCACCCGGACCTGGGTGGACGCCTCGTACGAGCCCCCGAGCGGCGAGGGGTGAGTGGGCGGCGGCATGACCGCCGCAGGAATTATTGCTTGACCACCGCGAAGTTGACCTGGGTGTTCGAGTAGTTCGAGTAGGTCACGGAGATCGTCCAGGCCCCGGATACCCCTGCGGGAGAGCTGACGGGCTCGCCGCTGGTGGCGAACGTCCCCGAGTACACTTGCGTCCCGGCTCCGTCCCGGATCGTGATGGTGGCCGTCCCGGTGGCGCCCGCATCCGATGCGTGGGTGACCTTGGCGAGGGTGCCCGTGTTCTGCCACGTATAGTTCCACGTTCCGTTGACGTTGCTCAGGTCGGTGATCTGGTAGGAGAACGCGTCCGGGGAGTTGATGATCTGCGGCTGGATTCCTGGAGGCGCATCGGTGGGGCTGTCGCCGCAGGCGGCGACGCACAGGAGCAGGCCGCCGGCCAGGGCTCGGAGGGTGAGCCGTGGAGAAGTGCGCATGGTGGGAGTCCCGATTCGGGGTGGAGGGGGAATCTGTCGGGAACACGACCGCAAGGATCGAACCGCCCCTGCCGGCCCGTTCTCGCGTCCGCCCCAAGTCGTTTCATAGCAATGGATTGGACCCCATGGCGCGACTGGGAGCGGTGGAACCCGAGCCGGTCGCAGCCGGAATCGCGGTACTGGGGGCCGATATCTACTGCGGACCTGCTTGCGACCGTGCACCTTCTCGCATCGAGTGGGCGCGGTGCGAGACGGCGCCGTCCGGCGTGAGTCCTCCGCTGGAGCTCGTGCAGCGCCCTCCGGGCCCGGTCCCGTTTCGGCCAGTCGTCGCTGTCATCCAACTCCCCACGACGGGTAAGGCGTTTCCCCCGGGATTGTGGGGAGCCAGCCCTCTGGCTACGAAGGCCCCGCTGACCGGAATCTGTATCGATTGTGGTGGAATCCCTCCGCCGCACCGAAACACATGATTTCCGGTACGGAGTTCGCCATGTCCGCTGCCCCTGGGGTACAAGCGGGGCTTGACGCCGAAACCCTCGGGATGATTCTCGAGTCCATCGGCGATTTCGTTGCCCAGGCCCTTCCCGAAGAGCGCCTCCTGGAGCTCGATCACAGCCACGAGTTCCCCGAAGAGGAGATCCGCAACATGTGCGGAGAGTTGGGAGTCCAGCTCCTCTTCATTCCCGAAGAGTACGGAGGCATGGGAGGCGGCGCCTTCGACGTGTACCGCGTCTGCGAGCTTCTGGGCGGGCTGGATCTGGCCATCGCCACCGGGGTGCTGGCCACCTTCCTGGGGAGCGACCCGATCCTGTTCGGAGGCTCCGAGGAGCAGAAGGCCCATTGGCTGGGGCGCATCGCCGAGGAAGGCCTCCTCATGGCCTACGGCGCTACCGAGCCCGAGGCGGGCTCGGACCTGGGAGCGCTTCGCACCACGGCGACCCCCGTGGAGGAAGGCGGGGAGCTCACGGGCTACCGGATCAACGGCGCCAAGATGTGGATCAGCAACGGCGGGTACGCGGACCTCTACAGCGTGCTGGCCATGGCCCCCGGAGGTCCCACCTGGTTCGTCATGGAGGCGGGCCAGGAGGGCTTCGAGCCCGGCAAGCCCGAGGACAAGCACGGGATCCGGGCCAGCAACACCGCCGCGCTCTCCTTCGAGGACGTCTTCATCCCCGTGGAGAACCTGGTGGGTGGCGTCGAGGGGCAGGGCCTGGTCCAGGCGCAGCTCGTTTTCGGGTACACCCGTCTCATGGTGGCGGCGTTCGGACTCGGCGCCGGTTGGGCCGCGGTGGAGCGGTCGCTCCGGTACTCGGCCACGCGCATCCAGGGCGGGACCCCGCTTTCCCAGAAGCAGGGGTACACCCACAAGCTCATAGTCCCCCACGTCTGCCGCCTCGAGGCCGGGCGGGCCTTCATCGAAGAGACGGCCCTCCGCATCGATTCGGGAGACGGGAACCTCAACACCGAGGGGGCCATCGCGAAGTACCTGGCCACCGAAGCCGGGAACATGGCCGCGGACGCGGCGATCCAGGCGCACGGCGGATATGGCTACGTCCGCGAGTACATGGTGGAGAAGATCAAGCGCGACGTGCGCATCACCACGATCTACGAGGGGACCTCGGAGATCATGGAGATGACCATTGCCCGCGACCGCTGGCAGAATCACCTGAAGACGCGGGGGCAATACTACCACGACCAGGCGGCGGGTTTGGAGGCGCTGGAGTCGAGCGCGCCCAGTGTGGGAGCGGGAATCGCGGCCGTGGCGTCCCACTCCCTGGCCGTCCTGCTGGAGCGGGCGCGCGCCCAGCGCCTGACCCGGCATCAGCACATCCTCTTCAAGCTGGGTGAGCTCATCGCGTGGGTGGAGGGAGCCGGAGCCCTGGCGCGGCGGGCGGCCAGGGCCGGAAACGGCGAGCTGGACGAGAAGGCGGACGCGCGACTCACCCCCGCGGCTCTGGCCGCGGCGAGCCGGCTCTTCGCCCGTGAGGCCGCCGCAAAGGTAGGCGCCGAGGGGATGCGCCTGGCCATGGGCGCGGACGGCGTCACGCCGGCGGAACGCGCCGATTTCGAGTCCGCCCTGGGACTGTCGGCCATCCACGACGTCCAGGCGGGATTGATCGCCGACGCGGATGCACTCACCACCGCGTTGTACGAAGGGATCGAGGAGTAGCACATGAGCACCAGCCGCCCCCAGTCCACACCCGTAGCCATCGTCGGCGTGGGTGCCATCCTGCCCGACGCGCCCGACGCTCCGAGCTTCTGGACCAACCTCCGTGAGGGTCGCTATAGCATCTCGGACGTCACCGACCGCTGGGACGCCGACCTCTACTACGATCCGGATCCCTCGGCGCCGGACATGACCTACTCGAAGATCGGCGGGTGGTGCCGCGACTACGAGTGGAACCCCCTGGGGTGGCGCATGCCGATTCCGCCCAAGGTCGGCGAGGTCATGGATCCAGCCCAGAAGTGGGCGGTGGCCTGCACCCGCGAGGCGTTGGCCGACTACGGCTACCCGGAGCGACCGCTGGACCGGGACCGGACCGCGGTCATCGTGGGAAACGCGCTGGGAGGGGACTTCCACCTCCGCTCGGCGGCCCGGATCCTCTTCCCCGAGATGGGTGAGGAGCTCAAGAAGGCCGACAGCTTTCAGGCGCTCCCGGCGGACGTCCGGAAGGCGGTCTTCGAGGAGCTCGTAGCCGGCGTGCGGACCCGGATCCCGGACATCACCGAAGACACCATGCCCGGCGAGCTGGGCAACATCGTGGCGGGACGGGTCGCGGCCCTCTTCGACTTCAAGGGACCGAACTATATCGCCGACGCCGCCTGCGCATCGGCGCTGGCCGCCATGAGCGCCGCCCTGGAGGGCCTTCGTCAGCGCGACTACGACGCGGTCATCACCGGGGGCATCGACGCCAACATGAGCGCCTCCACCTTCGTGAAGTTCGCCAAGATCGGGGCGCTGTCCGCCTCCGGGACCCGTCCCTACGCGGCGGGCGCGGATGGCTTCGTCATGGGAGAGGGCGCCGCAGTCTTCCTCATGAAGCGCCTGGAGGACGCCGAGCGGGACGGGGACCGGATCTACTCCGTCCTGCTGGGCGTGGGTGGCTCCAGCGACGGGAAGGGGAAGGGCATCACCGCGCCCAATCCGGTGGGGCAGAAGCTGGCGGTGGCGCGTGGCTGGGAGCGGGCCGGGGTGGCCCCCGAGGCCGGGGACATGGTGGAGGGACACGGGACGTCCACCCGGGTGGGGGACGTCGTGGAGGTCGAGAGCCTCAGCGAGGTCTTCCAGGGATACGGGCTGCCGGTGGGTTCGCTTGCCCTGGGATCGGTGAAGTCCAACATCGGGCACCTCAAGGGCGCGGCGGGGGCGGCGGGCGTGCTCAAGGCGACGCTGGCGCTGCACCACAAGGAAATCCCACCCAGCGTGAACTTCGCGGCCCCCAATCCCAACATCGACTTCTCCACCTCGCCCTTCGCGGTGAACACGGCGCACCGGCCGTGGGAGAAGTCGGGTGGAAACGGCGACACGGTGCGTCGCGCGGGGATCAGCGCGTTCGGCTTCGGGGGCACCAACTTCCACATGGTGATGGAGGAGTACGTGCCGGGCCGACACCGCGAGCGGACCGTTCAGGTCCAGGGTGCGGAGCTGCGCGGGCCGTCCACGGGGGGCTCGGCGCAGGCCACGCCTTCCGCGGCAAAGGCCCCGCTCCGGGGCGCGCTGGTGATCGGCGGCGCCGACGAGGCCGAGATTGCCTCCCGGCTCCGTGAGGTGAAGGCCCGGGCCGACGTCGGCGAGGCACCGCCGGCGGCTCCGCCCAGGGAGGCGGACCTGCGCGCGCCCGTGCGGTTGGCCATCGACTACGGCGACGCGGAGGAACTCGCCGGCCTGGCCGAGAAGGCCCTGAAGGCGCTGGACGAAGGACTGGACGGCCGTTGGCGCGCCTTGCGGAACAAGGGTGTCTACCTGGGGCGTGGTGCGCCCGGGAAGGTCGCATTCCTGTTCCCGGGGCAGGGGTCCCAGTACGTGGACATGCTCAAGGAGCTCCGGGACGCCGACCCCGTCGTGGCCGAGACCTTCCGGGAAGCCGACCGGGTCATGACACCGGTGCTGGACGGCCCTCTCACCGCCCGGATCTTCGTGGAGACCGACGACGACGCGGAGCGGCAGGCGGCGGAGGAGGCCCTGAAGCAGACCGAGGTGACCCAGCCCGCCGTGCTCACGGTGGACACCGCCTTGAGCCGGCTCTTCGCGGCGTACGGCGTGGCGCCGGACATGGTCATGGGGCACAGCCTGGGTGAGTACGCGGCATTGGTGGCGGCTGGCGGAATGCCCTTCGGGAGCGCCCTGCTTGCGGTGGCGGCCCGGGGGCAGGCCATGCGCAACGTCTCGACGAACGACGACGGGCTCATGGCCGCTGTGTTCGCCCCGGTGGACGAGGTGCAGAAGGTGCTGGACACGGTGGACGGCTACGCGGTGGTGGCCAACATCAACAGCACGAAGGAATGCGTCATCGGTGGCGCCACCGAGGCGATGCGACAGGCGGTGGACGCTCTCACGGCGGCGGGGATCCGCAACGCCCTCCTTCCGGTGAGCCACGCCTTCCATACGCGCATCGTGGAGGGAGCCGCCCAGCCGCTCATGAAGGTGCTCCGGGACTCGGGGCTCCAGGCCCCCCACACGCCGGTGGTGGCCAACATCGACGCCGAGTTCTATCCGGTGGGCCCGGAGGCTCCCCAGCGGATGGTGGAGATTCTGGGCCAGCAGATCGGGTCGGCCGTGCAGTTCGTGAAGGGCCTGGAGAAGCTCTACGACGCAGGAGCCCGGGTCTTCGTGGAGATGGGCCCCAAGCGGGCGCTCTACGGCATGGCGGACGACGTGGTGGGCGGCCGGGAGGGCGTGACCGTCCTCTTCACCAACCACCCGCGCACCGGGGACGTGGTCTCCGTGAACCGTGCGCTGTGCGGGCTGTACGCCGAAGGTCTGGGTCGCGGAGTGCCCGATGCGGTGACGGCGGCTCCCCAGACCACCGATTCGGCCGCGGTCGCCGAGCCCCCCGTGGTGTCGCACGATTCGCCGGTGGCATCGCCGATTCCGGTGGCTACGGCACGGGCGGCGGCTCCCGTGGCGCCGACGGCACCGGCGCCGGGTGAGGACCGGTACGTCCAGCTCGGCCGCTTGTTCGCCGACTTCCTGGACAAGAGCTTCGAGACGTACGCTGGGGGCTCGCGTCGTGAGAAGGAGCCGGTGCGGGTGGGGATCACCGGGGCATCGTTGGGGCTGCCCGGCGAAGGGCGCGTCTTCAGCGACGAGAAGCTCGCCGGGATCCTCCGGGGCCAGGGGTTCATCGCCTCGATGCCCGGCTCGCTCACGACGGGTCAGCTGGACCGGCGCATCACCCGCCTGGTGAAGGGGTCCCAGGGTGAGGCCCGCTTCGAGACCATCGACGATCCCGCGGATGTCATCAAGCTGGCGGGACGTGGCGGCGAGTTGGACCTGACCGGCGAGTTCGGCTTTCCCCAGGACCGCATCATCGCGCTGGACCGGGTCACGAGGCTGGCCATCGCCGCGGGGATCGACGCCCTGCGGGACGCCGGGATTCCACTGGTCATGCGCTACAAGTCCACCACCACCGGCTCGAAGCTGCCGGCCGGATGGGGGCTTCCCGAGGAGATGCGGGACGATACCGGGGTGGTCTTCGGATCGGCCTTCCCCGGGTACGACTTCCTGGTGAAGATCATTGAGGAGTACCACGAGGACCGCGCTCGCCGAGTCACGCTGAAGGAGCTGGAGTCCTTGCGAGGGTCGGTCTCCGGACCGGCGGCCGACGCGCTGGAGAAGCGCGTGGCCGAGCTCTCCGCCGAGATCGGGGACAAGCCGTACGAGTTCGATCGTCGGTTCCTCTTCCAGGTCCTCTCCATGGGCCACTCGCAGTTCGCCGAGTACATCGGCGCCCGGGGACCCAACACGGCGCTGAACGGCGCCTGTGCCACCGGGATGCAGGCCATGGCCCAGGCCCGGGACTGGATCGAGACCGGACGCTGTCGGCGCGTCATCGTCATCACCGCCGACGACATCACCACCGACGCCATGTTCCCGTGGTGGGCCTCCGGGTTCCTGGCGTCCGGCGCCGCGGCCACGGATGCCCGCGTGGAGGACGCGGCGGTCCCGTTCGACAAGCGACGCCACGGCCTCATCATCGGCATGGGGGGCGCGGGGCTGGTCCTGGAGGACATGGCGGTGGCCGCGGAGCGCGGCCTGTGGCCCATCTGTGAGGTCCTGGGGACCGTGGTGGCGAACAGCGCCTTCCACGGCAGCCGTCTGGACATGGATCACATCACCGACGTCATGGAGAGCCTGGTGGGGCAGGTGGAGCGGCGGTGGGGCGTGAGCCGCTATGAGCTGGCCCCCCAGATGGTCTTCGTCTCCCATGAGACCTACACCCCGGCCCGGGGCGGAAGCGCCGGAGCCGAGGTGCGGGCGCTCCGGAAGGTCTTCGGGGCCCACGCGGACCGCATCGTGGTGGCCAACACCAAGGGCTTCACGGGGCACCCCATGGGGGTGGGCATCGAGGAATCGCTGTCCGTGAAGATGCTGGAGACCGGGATCATTCCGCCGGTGGCCAACTACCGGGAGGTGGATCCCGAGCTGGGGCAGCTGAACCTCTCCCGAGGCGGCGACTACCCCGTCCAGTACGCCCTGCGCCTGGGCGCGGGGTTCGGGTCCCAGATCGCGATGAGCATCCTTCGTTGGACCCCACCACCGGATGGTGCGAGGAGGAACCCGGAGGATCTGGGCTTCCAGCACCGCATCGCGGATCCCGCTGCCTGGTCGGCGTGGCTGGCCCGGGTGACCGGATACCCCGCACCCGAGTTGGAGGTGGTCCAGCGGACGCTGCGAGTGAAGGACGAGGGACCGCCGGCGGTTCAGCCCGCGCCCCGGGCGGCCACGGCCATGGGGGTCGCCCCGCCCGCCGCAGGAGTGGCTGGCGTGGCTGCCCACGCCCCGGCTCCGGTGCACCCCTCGGCCCCACCTGCGCCCCAGGTGCCGGAGGTGCCGGTGCCCGTGGCGGCTGCGCCCGTGGTGGCGCCTCCGGCCGCCGAGGCGGCTGCGAGCGCGCCAACCCCGGTGGCCCCGGCCCCGTCGGACCTGGCGCCGGTGGAGCCGGTCGCGGAACCCGTCGATCCGGTGGCGCAGCGCGTTCTGGAGATCGTCGCCGAACAGACCGGGTACCCGCCGGACATGCTCGCCCTGGATCTCGACCTCGAGGCCGATCTGGGGATCGACACGGTGAAGCAGGCGGAGATGTTCGCCGCCATTCGCGCCGAATACGACATCGAGCGGGATGACAACCTGGCGCTTCGGGATTACCCCACGCTGGGCCGGGCCATCGAGTTCGTCTTCGAGAAGCGGCCGGAGTTGAAGTCGGCGGCCCCCGCCAGCGCACCCGCACCGGCGACACCTGCACCGGCACCGGTGACTCCCGCCCCCGCGGCGGCCTCCGCCGGGTCCGGCCTGGGGCCGGTGGCGACGCGGGTTCTGGAGCTGGTGTCCGAGCAGACCGGGTATCCCCCGGACATGCTGGAGCTGGACCTGGACCTGGAAGCCGACCTGGGGATCGACACGGTGAAGCAGGCGGAGATGTTCGCCGCCATCCGGGGCGAGTACGACATCGAGCGGGACGACAATCTCGCGCTCCGGGACTACCCCACGTTGGCGCGCGCCATCGAGTTCGTCTTCGAGAAGAGACCGGATCTGGAGGAGGAAGGGCGTGCACCCGTCACGGGCAGCCCCGCTCCCTCGGCGGGTGTGGCCGCGGGCGAGCCCGCCCTGCAGCCGGTGGGTTCGCCGGTGCCAGCGACCCCTCAGGCCGGCGCGGTGCCTGCCCCCGCATCCGCCACCGATCCCGTGGCCCTCAAGGTCCTGGAGATCGTGTCCGAGCAGACCGGCTACCCGCAGGACATGCTGGAGCTGGACCTGGACCTGGAAGCCGACCTGGGGATCGACACGGTGAAGCAGGCGGAGATGTTCGCCGCCATCCGGGGCGAGTACGACATCGAGCGGGATGACAACCTGGCGTTGCGGGATTACCCGACCCTCGCCCGGGCCATCGACTTCGTCTACGAGAAGCGCCCCGACCTGGAGCGGCCCGAGGGCAGTGTGGGTGGGGAGCCGGGCGCGGCACCCGCTGCTGCATCGGAGCCCGTGGCGGCCGCTGTGGCTGCCCCGGAGGCGTTGGAGGGATCAGCCGACCCGGCGGTCCCATCCGCCGGACCTGGCGACAGCGCCGTGGCGAACAAGGTCCTGGAGATCGTCTCCGAACAGACCGGCTATCCGCAGGACATGCTGGAGCTGGACCTGGACCTGGAGGCGGACCTGGGGATCGACACGGTCAAGCAGGCCGAGATGTTCGCGGCCATCCGCGGGGCCTACGACATCGAGCGCGACGAGACCCTGGCGTTGCGGGATTACCCGACCCTCGCCCGGGCCATCGAGTTCGTCTACGAGAAGCGCCCCGACCTCCGGCCCGGCGCAGGAGGGTCCGGCGCCCCGGCGGGAGCTGCCGAGGCGGAGCCCTCCTCTCCGATAGGGGAACCGGGCCCGGGCGCGGGGACGGCCGAAGGGACGCAGGGCGTGCGCGGCTCCATGGAGGCGGCGCAGGGCATTCCACGCCGGGTGCCGGTCCCGCGCCTGCGCCCTTCCTTGGACCGCTTCCCGCCCACGGGGATCGAGATCGGGGACGGCTCCCGCGTCATCGTGGTGCCGGACCAGGGCGGAGTCGGTGCGGCGCTCGGGGAGTTGCTGAAGAAGAAGGGTGCGGAGGTCCTTCTGGCCGATGCGACGCAGCCCACCGAGACGTTGGTGGCGGAGGTGGAGACCTTCGCGGCCACCGGCACGCTCACCGGTCTGTACTGGCTTCCGGCCCTGGACGGGGTCACGGACGAGGAGACCGCGGGCACCGAGGAACGCCGGGAGGCGATCCGCCGCAGGGTGAAGAACCTGCACGCCGTCATGCGGGCGTTGTACGACCGCATGGGTGACGCGGGCACCTTCCTCCTCTCCGGGGTGCGCCTGGGCGGGTACCACGGATACGACGAGGCCGGCGCCACCGATGTGCTGGGCGGTGCCGTCGTCGGGTACACGAAGGCGTTCGGCCGGGAGCGTCCCGACGCCCTGGTGAAGGCGCTGGACTTCGCTCCGTCCCGGAAGACCACGGCCCTGGCCCGCGTCTTCCTGGACGAGACCCTCCGGGATCCCGGGGCGGTGGAGATCGGGTACGGCGGGGACGCCCGCTGGTCCGTGGGGCTGGAAGAGCGCCCCGTGGAGCCCGGGGAGTCCCTGGGTGCCGACACCGTATACGTGGTCACGGGCGCCGCGGGCTCCATCGTCTCGGCCATTCTCACCGATCTGGCCCAGGCCGCCGCCGGCACCTACTGGTTGCTGGACCTGGCTCCCGAGCCGGATCCGGCCAATCCCGATCTGGCCCGTCTGGTGTCGGATTCGGACGGCCTCAAGCGGGACCTCTTCCAGCGCATGCAGGCGGAAGGGGAGCGGGTGACCCCGGTCCAGGTGGAGCGGGAGATGGCCCGGCTGGAGCGGGAGGCGTCGGCGGTGGCGGCCATCCAGGCCATCGAGGCCGCGGGGGGGAGCGTCCACTACCGGAGCCTGGACCTGCGGGACACCGACGCGGTGGCCTCGGTGATGTCCGAGGTGGTGGAGGCTCATGGCCGCGTGGACGTCCTGGTTCACGCCGCGGGTCTGGAGATCAGCCGGTCGATCCCCAGCAAGAGCCAGGAGGAGTTCGACCTCGTCTTCGACGTGAAGACCGAGGGGTGGTACAACCTCCTGGCGGGGCTGGGCGAGGCGCCCCTGGGCGCCGCAGTGGTGTTCAGCTCCATCGCGGGCCGCTTCGGGAACGCTGGGCAGGTGGACTACGCCGCCGCCAACGACCTGCTCTGCAAGGCGGTCTCGCACCTGCGTCGCACCCACCCGGAGTCTCGTGGCGTGTCACTGGACTGGACGGCCTGGCGGGACATCGGCATGGCGGCTCGGGGGTCCATTCCCAGCATCATGAAGGCCGCGGGCATCGACATGCTTCCCCCGGAGGCCGGGATTCCCATCGTGCGCCGGGAGCTCACCGCCGGGACCCGCGGCGAAGTGGTGGTGGCCCAGGCGTTGGGCGTCATGCTCCAGGAGGACGCGGAGCGCACCGCGCTGGCCGAGGGAGTGCCGGACGAGGGCGATGCGGCTCGCGGGCCCATGACGGGCGCGGTGAAGGGATTCCGACTGCACGACGGTCTCGTGGTGGAGACCACGTTGAGCCCCGGCGAGCAGCCCTTCCTGGAGGATCACCGCATCGACGGCACGGCGGTGCTTCCGGGCGTCATGGGATTGGAGGCCATGGCCGAGGCGGCCCGGGTCCCCTTCCCGGAGCGATACGTCTCGGCCATCGAGGACGTCGCCTTCCACGCCCCCTTCAAGTTCTATCGGGACGAGCCCCGGACGGTGACCGTCACGGTGACGTACGGGCAGGACGGCGACGACCTGGTGGCAGACTGTCGCCTGCTGGGGGCCCGCCAGCTGGTGGGGCGAGAGGAGCCCGATGTGACGGTGCACTTCACCGGCCGGGTACGGCTCTCCCCGGAGGCCCCCTCCAAGGGGGTCCGGGCCGACCTCCCCGGATCGACGTCCGAGGTCGTGGACGCACCGGACATCTACGCCACCTACTTCCACGGTCCGGCCTACCAGGTCCTGAAGAATGCCTGGCGGGCGGACTCGATGGTGTTGGGCCGCTTCGCCGACGACATGCCGCCGAACCACTCGCCCAAGGAGCAGCCGACGCTGACGGCACCACGCCTGGTGGAGTTGGCCTTCCAGACAGCGGGGCTCGCGGAGATCGCCGAATCGGAGCGAATGGGGCTGCCCCACGCCTTCGACCGGATGGAGATCCTCCGGCCCATGAACGGCGTCGAGGCCCAGACCACCGCGCTGGTGAGCACCACCGGAGAGGGCGTCTTCGACATCCAGGTGGCCGACGCGGATGGGGAGGTGGTCCTGTTGCTCCAGGGCTACCGCACCTCCGCGCTGCCGACGACGGTGGACGCCGGGGCCTTCCATGCCCTGAAGGCGTGACCGTTCCCGAGGGTGGAGGCCGGGAGGTCCTCTCCGGTCTCCACCTCGCCTGGGTCCGCGCCGAGGCCCTCCCCGCCGGAGAGGGGTGGCTGACCCCTGCGGAGCGGGAGGTGCTAGGGGGCCTGCGGGTGGAGAAGCGTCGCTCCGACTGGCTCCTGGGCCGGTGGGCGGCGAAGCAGGCCGTGCGAGGGCTGCTGGGGCGGTCGCTCCCCCATCTGGAGATCCTCGCGAAGGAGGATGGGCGTCCGGTGGCGCGGCTGGGGCCCGGGTCCGACTCGGATCCGGCGCCCGACGGCCCAACGGCGCTCTCCATCAGTCACTCGGGGGGGATGGGCTTCGCCGTGGCGGGCGCGGGCACCGCCGGGTTGGGGTGCGACCTGGAGGCCATCGAGCCCCGAAGTGACGCCTTCGTGGCCGACTACTTCACCGACGGAGAGCGCGCCGTGGTGGTGGCGGCGCCCCCGGACCGACGAGCGCTGGTGGCCAACCTCCTCTGGAGCGCCAAGGAGTCGGCCCTCAAGGCGTTGGGGCAGGGGCTTCGGCTGGACACCCGGACCGTCACCGTCGACACAGGAATCCTCCAGCTCGACGCGTACTCCTGGGCTCCCTTGCGGGTGGCCGGGCCCGGTGCCCGCGTGTTCGAGGGGTGGTGGCGGGCCCGAGAGGGGATGGTCTGGACGGTGGTCCGCGAGGTGGCTCCCGGCGCCGGACCTTGAGGGCGAGAGCGGGGGAGGCACACCCGCGCTCCGTCGAGGACGCCGAGCCCCGGGCTACGAGCGGACCAGGCCCTCCTCCTGCGGTTCCCAGCTTCCCTCCAAAACCAGCTCCCTGTCCTCCGGGGTGTCCCCCTCGAAGATGGCGTACTTCAGCTGGATGGGCATGATCTTCCCGAGCATGGCCTGGGCCGGACAGTAGGTCTTCGCCGAGAGCTCCAGGGAACGCCGGACGGCCGCCTCCTGGATGTCGTGGCCGGTGAACTCGTACTCGATGACCGCCGCCGTGAAGACCTTGGGGTGCTCCTCGGCCCGCGTGGGCATCCACCTTCACCTCGAATCCGGTCACCTCCTGCCGCTTCTTCCGCATGATGGAAATGACATCCATGGCGGTGCAGCCGGCCAGCCCCACGGCGATGAGCTCCATGGGACGGAAGCCGTCGTCTTTCCCCCCTACGGCGGAGCCGGCGCCCAGGGGGACCTGGAAGCCCGTGCCCGCGGAGCCGGTGAAGGTGAGACCGTCGCGCCAGAGGACCTTCGCATCCATGATCGTGCTCTCTCGTATGTGAGGTTTCCCGAAGGGGCCGGGATGGCCGATGCCGACCGTCCGGATCCGTCTTCCATCGGCTATCTCCCCCCTCCCTATAAGGTAGGGACATGGGACCGCCTGCGGGTTCCCGTGGGCGCCCCCGGGGATGGCCCGACCCGAGGTCAGGGCGCATCTTGAGCCTCGCCTGAACGGCCGCCCGGTCCCGGTCGGGCCGCCACCGACCCCAGCCACTCCATCCCCGACCCGATCCAAATGACCAGACCCATCACCCTCTTCACCGGACAGTGGGCGGACCTCCCCCTGGAGACCCTGGCGGAAAAGGCCGCCGCCTGGGGATACGACGGCCTGGAGCTGGCTTGCTGGGGCGACCACTTCGATGTGCGCCGAGCCGCCGAGGACCCGGCCTACTGTCAGGATCGCCACGACCTCCTGGCGCGCCACGGGCTGAAGGTGTGGGCCGTGTCCAACCACCTGGTGGGACAGGCGGTGTGCGATCCCATCGACGCACGTCACCGCTCCATCCTCCCCCCCCACGTCTGGGGCGACGGCGAGCCGGAGGGCGTACGTGAGCGGGCCGCCGAAGAGATGAAGACCACCGCCCGAGCCGCCGCGAACCTGGGGGTGGGGGTCGTGAACGGCTTCACGGGGAGCGGCATCTGGCACCTGCTCTACTCCTTCCCGCCGGTCCCGGAGGAGACCCTGGAGGCGGGGTTCCAGGATTTCGGGCGCCGGTGGAATCCCATCCTGGACGCCTACGACGAGGCCGGTGTCCGCTTCGCCCTGGAGGTGCATCCCACGGAGATCGCCTTCGATATCGTCACGGCCGAGAGGGCCCTGGAGGCGTTGGGCTACCGTGAGGCGTTCGGCTTCAACTACGACCCCTCCCACCTGGCGTACCAGGGCGTGGACACCGTGGGCTTCCTGCACCGGTTCGAGAGCCGCATCTACCACGCCCACATGAAGGACGTCTGGTGGTCCGACCTTCCCACCGCCTCCGGCGTCTTCGGCGGGCACCTCCCGTTCGGTCACGTGGACCGGAACTGGGACTTCCGCTCCCTGGGACGGGGCAACGTCCTCTTCGAGGAGATCATCCGCGCCCTGAATCGGATCGGGTACGCCGGACCCCTGTCCGTGGAATGGGAGGACTCGGGGATGGACCGGGAGCACGGCGCCCAGGAGGCATGCGAGTACCTCCGCGCCCTGGTCTTCCCTCCGGCGGAAGGCGCCTTCGACGCGGCGTTCGGCGAGGGGGAGTAGGGACCGACGGGTATCGGAGCGCCCGGCTAGCGGTAGAGGCCGCTCTCGCCTCCACGGATCTCCTGGAGGGTCGCCTCGATCCGCTGCCGCAGGAAGGGGGTGTCGGAGGCCAGCGCCAGCGCCCGCTCCAGGTACCGGATGGCGGCGTCCCGGTCCCCGCGGGTCCACGCCAGGTTCCCCAGGCTCTCGTACCCGATGGCGAAGTCGGGATAGTGCTCGACGTTGAGGGCCAGCAGGCCCTCCGCCGCCACCGTGTCGCCCTGCAGCAGCAGCGCCGAGGCCACCTCGTCCACGTTCAGCGCCCTGAAGTCGTACTGGTTCCCCCCGTAGAAGGCCTCCCGCAGCGCGATGAAGCGGTCCACCACCCCCTCCCCGCCCGTCGCCGCAGCCGTCTCGGAGAGCGTCTCGGCCAGGGTCATGGGCCGGGGCTTTCCCGCGTGACAGGTTCCACACCACATGTTCACCCGCTCCGGACCGGACGGTTCGATGGCGGCCAGGTGGTCGTTGATGTCTCCGAGCATCTGGTACATGGCCCGGGCGCGGTCCTTGTTGGGATTCGCGTCCGAGACGAAGTCGTAGCTGGAGAGGGGCTGCCCCTCCTCACCCACGTGGCAGTGCGAGCAGCGCACGCCCAGCGTCATGGAGAACCCCCGCATGACGGCGCGCAGACGGTCGGGAGGAAAGTCGGCCGGGAGCACCTGCAGGTTCTCGGCGCGGTCGGGCCAGATCCCCTGAGCGGCTCCCGGAAGGGCGGTGCACAGGACGAGGGCGGCCGCGGCCAGAACCGCGCTCCGGTGAGGGCGTTGCCGGGCGGAGTGGGAGGGCTGGGCAGGCATGATCGGCTCAGGTCGGGGAGAAGCGGGTGGAGGGTCGGCTCCGGTCTGAATACAATGGCTCGCCCACAGGATGACGAACAAATCGTTCCAGTAGGAGAACTCCCCCGTCCCAAAGGGGGTTCCCCCCTGCTTGCCGCCCCCCCTTCCGGTACCTATGGTCCCGGGACCCCTCCCACTGAACCGAAAAACTATCTCCTACTGGAGGCGTCATGTCGTCGGCGAAGGAATACACCACCGAGATGATCAGGAATGTGGCCGTTCTGGGCCACGGAGGCTCGGGGAAGAGCAGTCTCATCGACGCACTGTGCTGGGTGTCGGGGACCGCGAAAAAGCACGACGATCCCGCCTCCGGTCATTCCATGACCATGCACACCCCGGAAGAGGCGGCCCACGGGATCTCCATCCAGCTCACCCCCGCCTACGCCGAGTGGATGGACACCAAGATCAACCTCCTGGACACGCCGGGATTCCTGGACTTCACGGGTGAGACCCTGGCGGCGGTTCGTGTAGCGGACGCCGCCGTCATCTGCGTGGGCGCAACCAGTGGCGTCGAGGTGGGAACGGAGAAGGTCTGGGAGTACTGCGAGGAGCGTGGGATCCCCCGGATCATCTTCGTCTCCATGATGGACAAAGAGCACGCCGACTTCGACAAGGTCTTCCAGGACATCAAGAACCACCTCACGGAGAAGGTCATTCCCGTGGAGGTGCCCATCGGAGCCGGCGAGGACTTCCACGGGATCATCAACCTCTTCTCGCAGCACGCGCATCACTACAAGCAGGGCACGCGCACGGGAGAATACGACCACGGTCCCATCCCCGAGGACCTGGCGGACCGGTTCAACGAGTGGGAGACCGAGCTCCAGGAGCGTCTGGCCACCACCGACGAGAAGTACCTGGAGCACTACCTGGAGGGCGGCGAGCTCTCCCGGGCCGAGGTCCTGGAGGCCATGGCGCTGGGGATGGCGCGCGGCGAGTTCGTCCCGCTCTTCTGCGGAAGCGGAAAGACCTGCTACGGGACGCGAGCCCTGCTGAAGAAGATGGTGGAGCTGTTCCCGAACCCGTCGGAGACCGGGGGGGAAGAGGCGGAGCGACCGGGAACCGACGCCGTGGTCCACCTGGACCCGAGTGACGACGAGTCCTTCTCAGCTCTCGTCTTCAAGACCACCACCGAGCCCCACGTTGGGGAGCTCTCCTACTTCCGCGTCTTCTCGGGGAGCGTCGAGAACGGCGCCGAGGTGGTGAACGCCTCCGACGAGGCGATGGAGAAGCTGGGCCACCTCTCCATTCCGCTGGGGAAGGACCGCATCGAGGTCGACCGGCTCCATGCCGGCGACATCGGCGTGGTTGCCAAGCTCAAGCACACGCACACCAACGACACGCTGTGCGACAAGTCGCTCCCGGTGAAGCTGGCTCCCATCCGGTTCCCGAAGCCGGACATCGCCATGGCGCTGAAGGGGAAGAGCCGGAACGACGAGGACAAGCTCGGCGTGGTCCTGCCGAAGCTCCACGAAGAGGATCCCACCTTCCACGCGGAGTTCGACGGGGAGCTGCACCAGACCATCGCCCGGGGCCTGGGTGAGCTCCACCTGGAAGTGCAGCTGGAGCGGCTCAAGCGGAAGTACAACGTGGAGGTGGAGACGGAGCAGCCCCGTATCGCCTACCGCGAGACCCTCACCCGGACGGGGGAAGGGCAGGGACGCCACAAGAAGCAGAGCGGCGGTCGTGGCCAGTTCGGAGACTGCCACATCCGCATCAAGCCGCTCGGGCGGGGGGATGGGTACGAGTTCATCAACTCGATCAAGGGGGGGGTGATTCCCGGGAAGTTCATTCCTTCGGTCGACCGGGGCATCCAGGAAGCGGCCGAGAAGGGAATCCTGGCGGGCTTCCCCGTCCAGGACTTCGCCGCCGAGGTCTACGACGGCTCCTACCACTCGGTGGACTCGTCGGATATCGCCTTCAAGATCGCGGGCTCCGTCGCCTTCAGGCAGGTAGCGAACCAGTGCGGTCCGAAGCTGCTGGAGCCGGTCATGGAGGTGAAGGTGACCACCCCCGAGGAGTACTTGGGGGACGTCATGGGCGACATCAACCAACGTCGCGGTCGGGTCATGGGGATGGACTCGGCGGATGGACGCGCCACCATCACGGCCCAGATTCCAGAGGCGGAACTCTATCGGTACGCGTCGTCCCTTCGTGCCATGACCCAGGGGCGGGCGCACCACTCCCGACGGTTCATCGGGTACGAGTTCGTCCCGGACCAGGAGGCGCAGAAGATCATTGCCACGAAGGAGGAAGAGGAGGCCGCCGCGGCCCACTGACCGGGGTGTCCGGGGCCCTAGGCGGGGGTTGATGTCCTCGTCAGGCCCCCGGCCGCCATCCGTAGGAGGGGCTGCACCGCATCCCGGCCACCCGGGGTGCGGGCGTACACCGAGGCGCCGATGACCACCCCGGTGAGGAACCGCGAGGCGTCCTCCGCGTTCAGCTCCTCCGACACCTGCCCCAGGGAACGGGCCCGGACCAGGGCTCCGCGGAAGGCGCGGCGGATCCGCCGGGTGTAGGACTCCACCCGCGCGGCCACCTGGGGATCGTCCTCCCCCAGCTCCGCTGCGGTATTGCAGATGAGGCAGCCGCGGGCGGCCCCGGGCGTCTTGCCGATGTGCGCCAGTCGGTCCAGGAACTCATCGATCTCCGGGAGGGCCGCGCCCGGCCGCTCCAGCTCGCGCACCAGCCCCCCGATGACCGTCTCCTGGTACCGCTCCAGCGCTTCCAGGAAGAGTCCGTGCTTGTCCCCGAAGGAGGCGTACAGACCGTACCGCTGAACCCCGGTAGCTTCCACGAGGTCGGAGATGGACGTGTCCCAGTACCCCTTCTCCCAGAAGACGCGAACGGCCTGATCGAGGAGCTCGGTCCGGTTGTACTCGGGCTTGCGAGGCATGGGATGTTCGTCGGGTACAGGATGTCGGGGCGGATGGCGGGCGGCCTGATCGATACCGGAATATGCGTTCTGACGGCCAGGGTCGCCATCCGGCCGCGGGACCCGAGGGCGCCCCGGGAGCGGGGTGTCCGGGCGGGCCCGGCGATTGATCCTCCCCGGCCTTCTCCGATAGCTTTGTCTCCTCTCGGAGTGCAGGAACCCAGGACGGATTCGGAGGCAGAGTGGCTGGCCACAGCAAATGGTCCAAGATCAAGCGCAAGAAGGCGGCGAACGACGCCAAGCGCGGGGCCCAATTCACCAAGCTCATCAGGGAGATCACGGTGGCCGCCCGGGAAGGAGGGGGGAACCCGGACTTCAATCCCCGGCTGCGCCTCGCGGTGGACACCGCAAAGGCCGCCTCCATGCCCAACGAGAACATCGAGCGGGCCATCGCCAAGGGCACGGGCGACCTGGAGGGTGTGAGCTACGAGGAGATCGCGTACGAGGGGTACGGGCCCGGCGGCGTCGCCCTCTACATCGAGACGCTCACCGACAACCAGAACCGGACGGTGGCGGACATCCGGCACGCCCTGGGGAAGCACGGGGGAAGCCTCGGGACCAGCGGGAGCGTGGCCTGGCAGTTCGAGCGGAAGGGCGAGATCTACGTGGACGCGGGGCAGTACGGTGAAGAGTCCGTCTTCGAAGCCGCCATCGAAGGGGGCGCGGAGGACGTTTCCCGGGAGGAGGACGAGTTCGTGGTCACCACCACGGTGTCATCGTTCCACGAGGTCCAGGAGGCCCTGAAGAGCGCCGGCCTGGAGGTCTCCCAAGCGGAGCTGTCCTGGATTCCCAGCAACGAGGTGGCCATCGCCGGGAAGGACGCGGACAAGCTTCTCCGCCTGCTGGATGCCCTGGACGACCTGGACGACGTCCAGAAGGTCCACTCCAACGCCGACATCGACGAAGCCACCCTGGCGGAGGCGTGAGCACGCTCTACCTCGAGAACGCCATGCTGGAGCGCGCTCCAGCGTGGGTGTTCATCCGGGAGGGGGTCATTGAGACCGTCTCCCGGGAGAAGCCGGCGGTCCCACCGGAGGCGGACCGGGTCATCGACGCCACCGGGCTCCATCTCTCCCCCTCCTTCAAGAACGGCCACACCCACGCGGCCATGACCCTCTTCCGGGGGTGGGGGGACGACCTTCCCCTCATGGAGTGGCTCCAGACCCGCATCTGGCCCGCCGAGGCCCGGATGACGGACGAGCACGTCTACCGGGGCACGCGGCTGGCCCTCCTGGAGATGATCCGGAGCGGGAGCACCTACCTGAACGACATGTACTGGCACGCCGCCTCCGTGGAGCGGGCTGTCGAGGAGATGGGCCTTCGCGCACACGTGGGGTCCGTCTTCATCGACCTCGGAGACGCGGCTACCGAGCGTCGGTTCAGGGCCAGTGTGGAGCACGATCTCGAGCGGATCGGCGACATCCACCCCAGGATTCGCAGGTCCGTGGCGCCCCACGCCATCTACTCGGTCTCGCCCAAGAACCTGGAGTGGCTGGGTGAGCAGGCGCGGAAGCACGGGCTCATGCTCCACACCCATCTCTCGGAGACCCTGGACGAGGTAGAGGGGTGTCTGGCGGCGCACGGGGTGAGGCCCGCCGTCCTGCTGGACCGGCTCGGCCTGATGGCGGACAATCTCGTGGTGGCCCACGGCGTCTACCTGGAGCCCGACGAGCTGGCGATCCTGGGCGAGGCAGGTGCCACGGTGGTGACGAATCCCACGGCCAACCTGAAGCTGGCCACGGGAGGCATCTTCGACTATCCGGGGGCCCGGGCCGCCGGCGTCCGGGTGGTGCTGGGCACCGACGGAGCGGGGTCGAACAACAACCTGGATCTCCTGGAGGAGATGAAGATCGCCGCCCTGGTCCAAAAGCACCGGGCCAAGGACGCCACCGTGCTGCCGGCCCGGGAGGCGTTCACGTTGGGGACTACGAATCCGTCGGAGGCCTTCGACCTCGGTTCGGGCCGGGTGGAGGAGGGGGAGCCCGCGGACCTGGTGCTGTTGGACCTTTCCGAACCCTGGGCGCAGCCGGGGCACGATCTGATCTCGGACCTGGTGTACGCGGCGCACGGATGCGTGGTGCACACCACCATCTGCGACGGGGCGGTGCTCATGCACGACCACGTGGTGGAGGTGGTGGACCAGGACGAGGTGATGCGCGAGGCCCGCGAGGCCGCCAGGGAGCTGGTGGGATCGGAGTGACCTCCCCCACGCCCCCCTCGGGAAAGGCGCGGCCCGGTCGGGGACTCCGGCTGGTCCTGGGGATCCTCTGGCTCGGCGCCGTGGCGGCCATCACCCTCACGGCGGGGCGGGCGCCGCGGTTCGGGGCCCCGGTGATCCCCTCCCTGTGCCTCTTCTGCGGTGACCGTGGGGCGGCGGACGCGGTCCTGAACGTGGTCCTCTTCCTCCCCCTGGGCCTCGTCCTGGGTCCCTCGCGCGCCGTGCGGTTCTCGCTGCTGGCGGGCTTCCTGGTCTCCGGCGCCATCGAGACGGCGCAGCTCTCCCTTCCCGGGCGGAATCCCGCGCTGGGGGACCTGGTCTGGAATACCACGGGCGCCGGGATCGGCGCGGCGGCCTCCCTGGCGCTGGGGCGCTGGCTCGCCGGGGCCGTTCCCGCCAGGGCCAGGGCCGTGGCGGTGGGTCTTCCGGTCCTGTACCTCCTGCTGGCCGGGTGGATGGCGGTCCCGAGGGGAACCGACGCCCGGTACTTCGGCCAGTGGACGCCGGACCTGGGCTTCATGGCCCAGTACCGGGGCGACCTTCTCTCCGCGGAGATCGACGGGGAGCCCGTTCCCCGGGGCGCCTTTCCCCCGGCGCACCCCAGGCCGGTGGTGGAGGAGGGCGTGCGGCTGGAGGTCGTAGTGACCAAGGGGCTGCCCACGCGGAGCATCTCGCCGATCCTCAGCGTCTACGACGAGCACCAACAGGAGATCCTCCTGCTGGGGGCGCAACGGGAGGACCTGGTCTGGCGTCTCCGGGACCGAGGGAACGCCCTGGCGTTCGACTTCCGGGAGGTGCGGGTGCGGGACGCGCTGGCCCCGGTGCCGGTGGGGGAGACCATGCGTCTGGAGGCGGAGCGCCGGGACGGGTCCCTGTGCCTGCGCGTGGACGACGCCCAGTGGTGCCGCCTGGGGTTCGCCCCACCCGGGACCTGGCGCTACCTCATGAACCTCGAGGGAGCCTCTCCGGCGTTCCGCGCCGCGCTGAACGTGGGGTGGATGGTGACCCTCTACTTCCTGGTAGGGGTCCTGGGTGGGAGCCTGGCCTCCACCCTCCTCCTGGGCGCCTTCTCCTTGGGAGCCGCGGCGCTGGTGGTAGCCGCCACCCCCCTGGTGGCGGGGGGATGGCTCGGATGGACCGGACTCCTGGTGGGGATCGCCCTGGGCGCGCTGATGCGTCCCGTGGTCCGAACTCTGGTGGGGATTCGGCACTCGGGCGTGGCCTGAGGCGTCTTCCTCCGGCAGGGCCGCGCCGACTAGTTCCCCCGGTAGGGCACTCCCTCCGTGATCCACGCAGGCGCGGGAGTCCCCCTGGTGTAGTGGTCGATCCACTCCTTCATCTTGATGGACCAGTCGAGCTTGTTGGCGTACTCCTGGGGGTGATGGGGCTCGCCGCGATACTGCAGGAAGACGGTCTCCTTGCCCAGGCGCCGCATCGCCAGGTAGAGCTCGATGGACTGCTCCCACGGCACGGCGTCGTCCTCGTCCCCGTGCAGGATGAGCATGGGGGTGTTGATGCGGTCCGCGAAGAAGACGGGGGAGTTGTCGATGTACTCGTCCCGGGCCTCCCAGAGGCTCCCGCTGAGTCGGCTTTGCCCCTGCTCGTACTGGAACTGACGGGCCACCCCCGAGCCCAGGCGGATCCCGGAGTACGCGCTGGTCATGTTCCCCACCGGCGCTCCCGCCACCGCGGTGGCGAAGATGTCCGTCTGGGTCACCATGAAGGCGGTCTGGTACCCACTCCAGGAGTGTCCGTGCAGGGCGATCCCATCCGGGTCGGCCAGACCCATGTCGATGAGGTGCTGGACCCCGGGGACCACGCTCTTGGTGGAGGCGAGACCCGGCCGGCCCACCTCGAAGCGGACGTCGGGAAGGAAGACCACGTAGCCGTCCGAGGCGTAGACCGGGAAGGACGGACGGTGGTTCACCGACGGGTCGTTGAACTCGTGCAGGCGCTGGGACATGAACCGGTAGTAGTAGACCAGCACCGGGTAGCGGCGACCTTCCTGGTAGTTCCCGGGCCGGATGACGACGCCCTGGAGCGGTCGTCCGTCGTCACTGCGGTACTCCACCAGCTCCGCGCTTCCCCACGCGAACTCGGCCAGCTGGGGGTTCAGGTCGGTGACCTTCCGCGGCGAGGAGAAGTCGGCGCCGGCGACCCAGAGGTCGGGAAACTCGTCGTAGGACTCCCGAGTGAAGAGCACGCGGTCGGCGTCCTCGGCCTTCGCGACGAAGTCGAATCCCCGGTCTTCCTCCAGGAGCCGCTGGACCCCGGACCGGTCGGACCGGATCCGGTAGAAGCCGTCGTTCTTCCTCAGGTCGTGGTAGGACGAGAGGAGGATCGGCGCTCGCTCCGTGTACGGGTCGGGATCGTCCTCGATCTCGACGATCCGGAAGATCCGCTGCGCCTCGCGACCCGCCCCGCCGGTGAGCGCCTGGGCCTCCCCCCCTCGGGTCGGGACACGCCAGAGGTCGTACTTGTCGTAGAGCAGGACGGCCCGGTCCTCCTCCATCCACCCGGCCACCCCGTATCCCGGGGCCGGCTCCGGGTAGTCGTGATCCTCGTCGGCCATGGGTACTGGGAAGCCGGCGGTGAGATTGCGGGTCACGCCGTCCGCCACGCCGTACAGGTGGTACGCGCCGTCCTTCCAGTAGACCACGAACTCCCCACCGGGGGAGAGCTCGATCTCGCCGCGGAGGCGTTCCGTCACCAGCGTCCGGTCGCCGGTGTGGAGGTCCACCACGTAGGCGTCGGACTGGCCACCTACCCAGGTGCGCTCCACCCGGTACGGGACATCGGAGCGGGCCAGCGCCACGGTCCCGTTCTCCGGGATCTCCAGGGTGGGCAGGTCCGGGTCCGCCAACCGGACCGTGCTTCCCGCCCGGGGCAGATCCCTGCCGCCACCGGACCGGACATCGGCTCCCAGGTGATGGACGGCCCAGTAGGTCCGGTCCTTCTCCCGGGGCCACATGACCTTCTGCTGGGGCATGATGAAGGGATCCAGCCAGTGCCAGACGTCCACGCCCCGGTCCGCCAGGATCGACTCCATGTCGTAGGCGTCGAACGCGGCCTCCCCGGCCTCGCCCTCCTCTCCGGACCGGGCCTCCTCCGCACCGGCGCCGCCGGAAGCCGATCCACTGAGCCGCTCCGCCTCCCCCTCCCACAGGGGGCGCCATCCGAAGAACAGGCTGGCCCCGTCGTCGCTCCACCGGAGCGGTGCGTCCGCGGGGACGAACCAGCCATCCGGCGCGTCCTCCGCCGCCACCAGGACATCCGGCCCACCGCCGTCCCACTGCAGGACCGCACCCGCACCGGCTTCGCCGTCGTCGTTCTCACGGGCCTGGACGAAGGCGAGCTCGGGCCGCGCCGCGTCCTCCCGCCAGGTGAGGGACCCGTAGTGCCCGTCGGGGTCCTGGTGGATGGCGTCCATGGGCGCTTCGGGCCGGACGTCCACCGGCGTCACGTACAGTCCGGACGTTCCGGGCCCGGCCTGAGACTGACTGTAGGCGATGACTCGGCCCCCGGGCTCCAGCGCGAAGTCCCGTACCCCGGGGATGCGCCGCACGCCTCCGTCCACCAGGCCCTGGATAACCAAGGGAGCTCCCCCATCGCGATCCGCCTCGCCACGGCCGTCGCGGTCCCCGCCACCCGGAGCGTCGTCCCCCTCGTCGGTGTCCCGGGGCGGGAAGTGGTGGAAGACCATGTGCGACCCGTCCTCGTCGAACTCGAAGGCGGCCACGTCCTCGAACTCCATGATCTGCCCGTCGGCCGTGGAGAGGAGAGCCATCCCCCGGCGCGGCGGCTCGTCTCCGGACAGCCTTTCCTGCTCCTCCAGGGACGGGTTCAGCCGCATGGCCACCCAACGACTGTCCGGCGAGATCACCGGGTGGCTCGCCAACGGGACCAGGTAGCGCGTGTCGTCGTCGACCCGCCGCACCACCACCTGGGGGTCGCCGCGATCCGGGGCCGCCGTCAGGGCCACCCACCGGCCATCGGCGGAGATGGAGGGCTGCTCCACCTGCCGGACCTGCATGATGTCGACCCACGTCACCGGGCGTCCGCCGTCCTGCGCAGCGGCGGGCGGGGCGACCAGGAAGGCCCCCAACAGGAGGGGCAGCGGGCGGGAGAACACGCGGCGAGCGGGACCGACGCGGAGAGCGGACACGGGGCGATCCTTTCCATGGAGTACGGAGATGGGATACGGCGGAAATTGGGGGTAGCGCCGCGTCCCCGCCACCGGCCGCTGGTCCCCCTTCGGCGATCCCTCTAGCTTGCACCGATGCCTTCCGCCGACCCCCCCCGCAGGAACCTCTCGAGCGCCTCCGATCGCGTGATCCTGGGGATCGACCCGGGTACCGCCGTCACGGGGTACGGGGTGGTCTCCCGGTCCACCGACGGGCGCGTGACGCTCGTGGAGTGCGGTGTAATCCGAACCTCCCCGAGCCGCAGCCTCCCCGAGCGCATCCGGGAGGTGTACGACGGGATCGAGGCGCTCCTGGACCGGCACCGTCCCCACGTGGCCGCGGTGGAGGACGTCTACCAGGGGAAGAACCCCAGGAGCGCCCTCACCCTGGGACACGCCCGGGGAGCCATCCTGGTGGCCGTCATGCGGGGAGAGGTTCCCGTGGCGGAGTACACCGCTCCCGAGATCAAGAAGGCCGTGGCGGGAACGGGGAAGGCCACCAAGGAGCAGGTGGCGTTCATGGTCCAGCAGCAGCTGCGCCTGAGGGAGCCGCCCTCACCCCACGACGCTGCGGACGGGGTGGCGGCGGCGCTCTGTCACTGTATGATCGGGGCGTTCCCCCGGTGAGGGGAGCGGCGTTCGGGCGGGGCGCCCGCGTTTCGGGACGCCCGCGCCCGGCCCGGGCGCCCGTCGCCCGGGTGCGATACGCACCCACGCACCTCCACCTCCTCCTCGGACTTCCCACTCCATGATCTCACGCCTACGAGGGACGCTCCTCTCCCGCGACGCCGACGCGGTGGAGATCGAGACCAGCGGTGGGGTGGTGTACGAGCTGGAGGTGCCCACCACGGTGCTGGAGCGGCTGCCCGCCGAGGGCCAACCCGTCGAGATGCGCACGGTCCAGGTCGTGCGGGAGGACTCGGTGGCGCTCTACGGATTCCTGGACGGGGGGGAGCGCACGCTCTTCCAGCGACTTCTCACCGCCTCCGGGGTGGGACCGCGGGTGGCGCTGGCCATGCTCTCCACCTACACCGCCGAGCGCCTGGCCCGAGCCCTGGTGGAGAAGGACGTCACGGCTCTGCGTCAGGTGAGTGGAATCGGGAAGAAGACCGCGGAACGCCTCGCCCTGGAGCTGGCGGACAAGGTGGCCGACCTCTCCCTGGCTCCCACCGGTGCCCCGGGTGTTGGAGGCGCGCCGGGGGTTCAGGAGGCCGTGGCCGCGCTGGTGGCGCTGGGCTACAGCTTCGCGGACGCCGACGCGGCGGTGCGGGCGGTCCTGGCCGAGGGGGACGTGGAGTCCTCCGACGTACTCATCCGACGTGCCCTGGCACACAAGGGAGGTTGATCATGCTTCGCCGAACCACACTTCTGTTCGCCGTCTGCGCGTTGGGCCTGGCGGGCTGCACCCTGGAGTCCAGGGAGGAGGCGGACCTTGCGACCCGGTCCACCGATCAGCCCCTGGTGGAGCACCTGACCACGCCGGAGCAGGAGGCCATGGGCTTCCCGTTCAGCGAGGCGGTGCGGGTGGGGGACATGCTGTACCTGTCCGGGCAGGTGGGGAACGTGCCGGGAACGACCCAGCTCGTGGAGGGCGGGATCCAGGGCGAGACCCGCCAGACCCTGGAGAACATCAAGGCCGTCCTGGAGCGATACGGCTCGTCCATGGACCGGGTGGTGAAGTGCACGGTCATGATCGAGGAGATGTCGGAGTGGCCGGCCATGAACGAGGTGTACGCCACCTACTTCCCCGGGCCGAAGCCGGCCCGGAGCGCACTGGGAGCGGACGGCCTGGCGCTGGACGCGCGGGTCGAGATCGAGTGTTGGGCCACGGTGGGGTAGGAGACGGCCCAGCGGCGGTGCGGCACGCCCGCCTTCTGCGGGGTCCGCGAGGCCCAGCTACGGCTCCCTTCCCTCGCCGCCGCCACGGCTTCCTTCCCGCGCCGTGGCCCCTGACTGAAACCGGGATCTCCATACATCCGTAATCGATGGTATCCCCGTCGGTCCCTTGATCCGTCGGGGTGCAGGTTGATACATCCGTCGTGGATGTATAACCGTAACGGATGTATAACCACGTGCACCGCGGAGCGGCACGAACCCGGAGACGAGCGCATGCCCGACGAGGCCCGCCTGAACGATGTCCTCCCCCTGACTTCCACCGTCTTCCACGTGTTGGTGGCGCTGGCGGAGGGGCCTCGGCACGGGTACGCGGTGGCCCAGGAAGTGGAGGAGCTCACGGAGGGGCGGATCGTCATGGGACCGGGGACGCTCTACGGCTCCCTGTCCCGGATGCAGGAGGCGGGCCTCATCGTGGAGGCCGAGAATCCAGGCGAGGACGGAGTGCACGCCGAGCGGCGCCGCTACTACCGGATGACGCCCCTCGGGACGGCGGCCCTTCGGGCGGAGTCCGAGCGTCTCCTGCGCGCCGCCCGGGTGGCCAGGAGCCGGCTGGGCGCGTGATGCACGGCCGGGGAGACCCAACGCGGGGACCGGGAGGGGACGGGGGCGGCGGAGAGCCGCGGGACCTGGTCCGTGCGCTCTATCTGGGACTCCTCCGCCTGTACCCCGCGGGCTTCCGGGAGCGGTTCGAGGCAGACCTGATCCAGGTCTTCGATGATCGCCGGAGGGAAGCGCGGTTCTCCGGTGCGTGGGGTGGGATCCGGCTGGTGTGGTTTCTGCTGGGGGACTTCGTGCGCTCGGTCCCCATGGCGCGCCAGTGGGCTGAACGAATGCGCAGGCGCAGGGACGGACAGGGACGAAGGGAGCGAATCATGGGAAATCTTCTGCAGGATCTGCGATACACGGCCCGGATGCTGGTCAAGAATCCGGTCTTCACCCTGGCCGCGGTGGGCACCCTCGCCCTGGGGATCGGGCTCAACGCCACCACCTTTTCGGCGATCCACGCCATCCTTCTCCGCCCCCTGCCGGGGGCCGACGCGCCGGAGGAGCTGGTGCAGATGTATCGGGTGTGGGGCGGGATCGAGTACGGATCCAACTCCATTCCCCACTTCCAGGACGTGCGGGACCGGACGGGGGACGTCTACGAGGACGTCGCCATCTGGACCTTCGCGCCCGTGGCGCTTTCCGCGGATGGGCAGACGGAGCGCGTCATGCCTCTCATCGTCAGCGCGAATCTCTTCCAGACGTACGGCGTGCAGCCCCTGCTGGGTCGCGCCTTCATTCCCGGCGAGGAGGACCGGGGCCCCGGCGCCCACGCGGTGACCATCCTGGGATACGGATTCTGGCAGGGGCGGTTCGGGGGGGACCCAGGGGTCCTGGGGCGCACCATCGACATCAACGGTCACCCGTTCGAAGTCGTCGGCGTGAGCCCACCCGGCTTCCGGGGGCCGGCGAGCTTCGCCGAGGCTCCCTTCTACGTGCCCGTCATGATGCAGCGTGAGGTCATGCCGGGCTCCGATCTGCTGGAAGCTCGCGGGAACAACTCCTTCAACATGGTGGGCCGGCTTCGGGACGGGCGGACGGTAGAGCAGGCCCAGCAGGCCATGGACGCCCTGCTGGTCCAACTCCGGGAAGAGTATCTAGACCAGTACGACGACCAGCTCGGCAACAAGCTCGTGCTCCAGTCCGAGGCGGGCATCCATCCCAGCTTCGCCACCGCGAGCATGGGGATGAGCGCGGTGATGATGGCGGTGGTGGGGCTCCTGCTCCTCATCGCCTGTGTGAACGTCGCCAACCTCTTCCTGGCGCGTGCCCAGGACCGTCGCAAGGAGATGGCCCTGAGGCTCAGCCTGGGAGCCGGCCGGGGGCGGATCGTCCAACAGCTGCTCACGGAGAGCATCGTCTTCGCCCTGCTGGCCGGGGGAGCCGGGCTGGTCCTGGCGTGGTTCGCCACCGGGGCGCTCAACGCCTTCCGGCCTCCCATGGACGGTCCCTTCGCCTTCTACATCGAGCTGGACCGGACGGTGCTGGTCTTCACTACCGCCATTTCCGTGTTGGCCGGGATCCTGTTCGGCATGGTTCCCGCCCTCCAGGCCACGAAGCCCGACACCATGACCGAGGTGAAGGGAGACGCCTCAGCCGGCTCCCGGCGCTCGCGCCTGTCGTCGGGACTGGTGGTCTTCCAGATGGCCCTGTCCCTGCTGCTCCTCATCAGCTCCGGGCTCTTCCTGCGCAGCCTCCAGGGAGCCGCCCAGATCGACCCGGGCTTCGACGATCCGTCCAACCTCGTAACTGCGGCGGTGGATCCCGGACTCCTGGGCTACGAAGAGGCCGAGGCCCGGCAGATCCTCGATCGGCTCATGGAGGAAGTGGCGGCGCTGCCCGAGGTGACGGAGGTGGGCTTCGCGTCGTGGCTGCCCCTGGGCCTGAGCAACTCCGACCGGGGAATCGGGATCCCGGGGTACGAGTTCACCGAGAACGAGCGTCGCTCCATCTCCTATACCTACGTGACCGAGGGCTACTTCGAGGCCATGGGCGTGCGCTTCGTGGAGGGCCGCTCCCTGCGGCGCGGCGACGACGAGAACGCGGCGCCGGTCCTGGTGGTGAACCAGCGCTTCGCGGAGCGCTTCTGGCCCGGCGAGTCGGCCATCGGCAAGGTGGTGGAGACCGCCGGCCAGGAGTGGGAGGTGGTGGGGGTGGTGGAGACCGGGAAGTACCAGCGCCTGGGCGAGAACCCCACGGAGTTCATGTTCATTCCCAAGCGGCAGCGTTTCTACTCGGGCACGACCCTCGTGGCGCGGACGCCCTCCGATCCCCAGGCCGTGCTGGGCCGCATCCGGAGCGTGGTCCGGGGCATCGACCCGGACATGCCGGTCTACGACCTGAGGACCATGGAGAACCACATGGGGATGGCGCTCCTGCCGTCCCGGCTGGGCGGCATCGTCCTCGGGTTGTTCGGCCTCCTCGGCCTCACCCTGGCGGCCGTGGGGATCTACGGGGTCATGGCCTACTCCGTGTCCCAGCGGCGGCGGGAACTGGGGATCCGCGTCGCTCTCGGCGCCGCGCGGGGCGAGGTGGAGCGCATGGTCCTGCGCGAAGGGCTCCGCCTCGCGGTGGTGGGCGCCGCCATCGGGCTGGTGGGCGCGTTCGGCGCGGCGCGGCTGGTCCAGGGGATGCTCTACAACGTGAGCGCCCTGGATCCCTTCGCGTTCGGGCTGGTGCCCCTGTTGTTGGTGGGTGTGGCGGCGCTGGCCGTGTACCTCCCGGCGCGGAAGGCGGCGCGAGCCGATCCGGTGGGAGCGCTCCGGGCCGAATAGGGAGCGTGGCCGGGCCGGGTGAGTGGGATCACCGGGCCCGGCGCGGGCCGGATTCTAGCCGTCAGCGTGCTTCAGATGCTCGATGGTCCGGCGAAGCCCCTCTTCGAGCCCTACGGTCACCTCGTAGCCGTAGGCCGCCACCCCGGCGCTGATGTCGGCGAGGGAGTCTCGGACGTCTCCTGGACGGGGATCCACGTGGACCGCATCGACATCGGTACCGGTGAGCTTCTTGATGAGCGTCCACAGGTCCAGCACGGAGATGCGCTGTCCAGCGCCGACATTGAAGGTCCGACCGGCCACGTTCGCCGCGTCGGCGGTCGCCGCCTTCAGATTCGCCGAGACCGCGTTCTCGATGTAGGTGAAGTCCCGGGTCTGACCGCCGTCGCCCTCGATGCGCGGGACCACCCCATCCAGCGCGGCCTGAATGAAGATGGGAATCACCGCGCCGTAGGGAGACCGCGGATCCTGGTTGGGCCCGAAGATGTTGAAGTAGCGGAGCGCCACGGCGGTGAATCCGTACACGTCGGCGAACGCCCGGCAGTACATCTCGCCGGCGAGCTTAGCCACCGCGTACGGTGACCGGGGGGACGTGGGCATCGCCTCGTGCTTGGGCAACGTCGGCGTGTCGCCATAGGCCGAGCTCGAAGCGGCGTAGATGACCCGGTTCGCTCCGCTCTCCTTGGCCGCCCAAAGCACGTTCAGGGTCCCGGTGGCTGCCGCGGCGTGACTGCCCAGCGGATCCGCGACGCTCCGGGAGACGGAGGGAAGGGCGGCCTCGTGGAAGACGATCTCCACGCCGTCGCAGGCCGCCATGCAGGTGTCGAGGTCGGTGACCGAGCCCTCGACGAGCTCCACAGGCCGGCCCTTCAGGTTGGATCTCCGTCCGGTGGAGAAGTTGTCGAGCACGCGCACGCGGGCCCCGTCGTCGATGAGCCGCTGGGCGAGATTGGAGCCAATGAACCCTGCGCCGCCGGTAATGAGCACCAGCCGGTCCCGCCAGTTGCCTGTATCAGTCATTTCCAGTTCCGCGTTCGCGGATGCGCTCCACGAACTCCAGTGCCAGTTCGTTCGGTACCGGGATCGTAAGGTTGTACTGGGTGATCTTCCAGCCCCCGGCCGTCCGCACCAGGACCCCGGTTCCCCGGGTCTCTCCGTAGCGTGCGTTCACCAGGCGCTCGTCGAACCACGCCGTGTTGGCTTCGGCGTCCAGAAAGATGTGGCGCTCCGTCATGTCGTAGGTCCATCCGTCGGACGCCGAGGCGTAGCCCCTGAAGTCCTCGACGCTCCATCGCTCGGTGGCGTCGGTGCCCATGAAGACCGCGTCGTCGGTGAACAGCTCGAAGTAGGGACCGAAGTCGCCTTGCGAGGCGAGCCTGTGGAACTCCGAGAGGATCGCGTCCACGGCGGCTCGCTCCGCGGCGGCGTCCACTGGGGCGCCCTCGGACTCCGTGCCGCTCCCGTTGTCCGCAGAAGGGGCCGTGCACGATGTGGAGAAGAGAGCGACGAGGACGGGGAGGGTCAGCCTCATGAGGGTCTTCAGCATGGAGATCTCCTTGGAGAGTGGTTCGATTCGCAGGATCGCGGCGGCCTCAGAACGACAGGAGCCGAGTCACCTTGGCGGTGACCGCACGGTCCAGCACCCCGCCTCCCGTCCCCAGCTGTCGCCGTTCGACGAGAACCAGGAAGAAGTCGGACAGGGGGCCGTGGATGACGTTGAAACGAGCGTACGTGACCATCTGCTCGGTCACCCCGTTGTACTGCACGTTCAGCGCCCCGAAGGCACGGGTGGAGAATCCGTATTTGACGCGGCCGGCGTAGACGGAGGAGTTGGTGCTCCCCGAGGGCAGCTCGATGTGGTTGTAGTCGGCGGATCCCTGGATCGCCAGGCGCGGGCTCACCAGCCAGCGAAAGCTCGTCCCCAGGGACCGGCGGTCCCCGTCGAAGAAGCTCCCGCCCCCGAGGCTCACGCTCCCGGATAAGGGCCGGCCCGCCGAGGACTGGAAACGGAGCGACCCCTCGCGGAAGTCGTAGTCTCCCGCCGTCACCGTTCGGCCCCCGGCTGAGAACTCCTCGTCCACCCGCTCGAAGCGATCCGCCACCGTGGCCTGCACGGTGGCACCGTCCAGGAAGGTCACGTTCAGGCCACCCAGGAGCCGCCGGGTAACCAGGGTGCCGTCCAGGTCCGTGAAGTGGTCCACCTCCACGTACGGCTCCATCTCCTGAATGGCGGACACGGGGGTCTGCCGAAGGATCCCCACCGTTCCGTAGAGGTGCTCCACATCGGTCCGGCGTACGAACCCGACTCCCGGATTGAAGTCGTCCCCGATGCGCCGCCAGAGGGCCGATACGTTCCAGTTCCGGTCCCGGTAGGCGGCTCCCAGACGGGCGGCCGTCTTGTTGCCGGTGGCATCGGGCGTCTCGGTGGCGGCCCAGTACGCGTTCAGCCGAAGGGGGCCCCAGAGGCTGAGATTGGCGTCCACCCCGTAGCTCCGATTGTCCGTGCCAGCGGTGCCGCCTACCGACGACCGGTCGATGAAGATGGCGCCCAAGTCGGAGCCGTCGGCTACCTCCCGGCGGACCCGGGCCACGGCGAAGTTCTCGCCCGGGAGGCCATCCAGGGCGTCGGTTCGCATGTCCAACAGCCCCAGCTCCCAGGGGCCCACGCTGCCGCTGACCCGGCCTCCACCGAGGATGGGAACGGGCTGGCCCTCCTGGAGTCCGATGGCCCGGGAGTGGAAGAGGGTGAAGTCCCTCAGGGAGGCCCCCATGCGGTAGTTGCGCTCGGTCTGGTCGCCGAAGGTGAAAGAGCCCGAATTCTCCACGAAGAAGTCGCGTTGTTCCGGAAAGAAGAGGGGGAAGCGGGTGAGGTTCACCCGCTCCTGGTCCACCTCGACCTGACTGAAGTCCGTGTTCGCCGTCAGGTCCAGGGTGAGTCCCGGAGTGAGGCCGTACTTCACGTCCCCTCCCACGTCCCACCGACCGTCTCGGCCGCCGGGGTCCTCCCGGTCCTCGGCCGCCACCAGGCCGTAGGGCTTCACCCAGACGGCCCCGCTGGAGGGGAGGTCGCGCAGGCCCCGCAGCGTGCCGGCCTTGGACATGCGGTGGAGGGGGTCCCGCCGCTCCAGGGGCGCCCAGTAGGAATCCTCGTTGATGCGTCGCACACGGCGGAGGAAGTTGAGCCCCCACTCCTGGACCGGCCTCGAGGCGTCGTAGCGAAGACCACTCCAGGGGATGCGCACCTCCACGCTCCACCCGTCGTCGTGGAAGAGGGTGCGGACCTCCGCCGGCGCGTCGAAACCGAAGTCGGTGTTCCGGGAATCGTTGAAGGTCTGGTAGGAGTTCCGGCGGTCCAGGAACGTGTCCAGCGTCAGGCCGAAGATGTCCGCGTCCCGCGTGGACAGAGACGGAAAGTCGCGTTCCAGGCTCTGTACCACGTATTCGCCGGCCCGGGAGTCGAAGAGCATCGCCCCGACGTACAGGTACTCCTGGTCGTAGACGACCCGCACCTCGCTCCTCTGGGTGGCCAGCGCTCCGGGCGCCGGCTGGGACTGGACGAAGTCGGTGAAGACCGGCGCGTCGTCCCAGGCCTCGTCGTCGAGCCGCCCGTCCAGCCGGGGGGGCGCCTCCGTGCGGACGGCCCAGCCGCTGGGCCGTGGGTAGGCCTCCGGGTCATCGAGCGTGCCGCGGACCACGGTGGAGTCCTGAGGGAGCCGGGTCTGCGCCCGGATCCGGCCCGGGGCGAGACCGGACGCCACGAGCAGGGCGGCGGCGAACCCCGCGCTTCGGTGAAGGGATGAGCGAGTCATGGGGGCGCAGAGTGGCCCGGGCGTCGCGCTACGGCAACCGCACCCGCAGGGACGCGCCGAACGCGGGGCGGTCCGGGTCGCCCAGGAG